>NZ_JBBCBS010000009.1:0-182534 GCF_037203945.1 Pseudarthrobacter sp. CCNWLW207
ACCGTCAAGGGCTACGGACTCGGACCCCACTTCGAAGGCCGCAACGCCACCCACCAGATGAAAAAACTCACCCTCGACGACTTGAAGAAGTTCAGGGATCATCTGCGGATTCCGGTCACGGACGAACAGCTCGAAAAGGACCCGTACCAGCCGCCGTATTTCCACCCGGGCACGGACGCGCCGGAAATCCAGTACATGATGGAACGCCGCGCCGCACTGGGCGGATCTGTTCCGGAGCGCCGCTCCAAGCACGCTGACATCGCCCTTCCGGACGCCAAGTCCTACGAAGTGGCAAAGCGCGGTTCGGGCAAGCAGCAGGCGGCCACCACCATGGCATTTGTTCGGCTGCTCAAGGACCTCATGCGGGACAAGAACTTCGGCAAGCACATCGCCCCGATCATTCCCGATGAGGCACGGACCTTCGGCATGGACGCCTTCTTCCCGACGGCGAAGATCTACAACCCCAAGGGCCAGAACTACCTGTCCGTGGACCGGGACCTCGTCCTGGCCTACAAGGAATCCGCGCAGGGCCAGCTGATCCACCCCGGCATCAACGAAGCCGGGGCCGTCGCAGCCTTCACCGCCGCCGGGACCGCCTACGCCACGCACGGCGTGCCCCTGATCCCGGTCTACGTGTTCTACTCCATGTTCGGCTTCCAGCGCACCGGCGACGCCTTCTGGGCAGCAGCGGACCAAATGACCCGCGGCTTCATCATCGGCGCCACCGCAGGACGGACCACCCTCACCGGCGAAGGACTCCAGCACGCCGACGGCCACTCCCCCATCCTCGCCGCCACCAACCCCGCGGTGGTCACCTACGACCCCGCCTACGGCTACGAAATGGGCCACATCATCCGCGACGGCATCGAAAGGATGTACGGACCGGACTCCACTGACCGGAACCTGATGTACTACCTGACGGTGTACAACGAACCGATCACCCAGCCGGCCGAACCCGAGGAGCTCGACGTCGAAGGTGTCCTCAAAGGCATCTACCTGCTGGCTCCGGCAAAGATCGACGGTCCCCGGACCCAGATCCTGGCCTCCGGTGTCTCGGTGCCGTGGGCGCTGGAAGCCCAGCGGCTCCTGGCCGAGGACTGGGGTGTTTCCGCCGACGTCTGGTCCGTCACGTCCTGGAACGAACTGCGCCGCGACGGCATGGCCGCCGAGGAAGAAGCGTTCCTGAACCCGGGCCAGCCCGCTCGCGTCCCGTTTGTCACCCAGCAGCTCGCTGGTGCCACCGGACCGATCGTGGCCGTTTCGGACTACATGAAGGCCGTCCCGGACCAGATCCGCCAGTTCCTGCCAAACGAGTTTGCCTCGCTCGGCGCGGACGGCTTCGGCTTCTCCGACACCCGCGCAGCAGCCCGCCGCTTCTTCAAGAACGACATCCACTCCATCGTGGTCCGTTCGCTGGAGATGCTGGCGCGCCGTGGCGAAGTGGACGCACAGGCACCGGCGAAGGCAATCGAAAAGTACCGCCTGCACAACGTCAACGCCGGTTCCACAGGCAACGCGGGGGGCGACTCCTGATCCGCCCGCAGCTGACCCACAGCCAGCTGCAATGAACGACGACGGCGACCCTCACCGCAAGGCGAGGGTCGCCGTCGTCGTTCCCGTGCCAGCCGTTTACCCGACGGACAAACCTGTGACGCACCACCACGTCGGTTGTAGCCTTTGCACAAATGGAGCTTGCGGGGCAGGCACCGTATGCTCAAAGGATGCCAGAGCCAACTCCCCCGCCCGTGAAGCGCAAGCCGACCTCGCGCAGCATGACTCCGGAGAAATCCGAAACCCTGAAAAAGCTCCGGGCGAGCGTGGGCCAACTGTCCACCACCACCCTGCGGCAGCTCGAAAAGTCACTGCCGTGGTACAGCCGGCTCAGCTCTGACGAACGGTCCGCGCTGGGCATGGTGGCCCAAAACGGCATCGCTGCCTTTGTCACCTGGTACGAGCGACCCAGTTCGCCGTCCTGGATCCTCTCCGACGTCTTTGGTACCGCCCCGACCGAACTCACGCGCTCCATCAGCCTCCAGAAGGCGCTCCAACTCATCCGGATCGTGGTTGAAGTAGTTGAGGACCAGGTCCCCGTGATCGCTCCCGAGGCCGACCAGCCATCGCTCCGCGAGGCAGTGCTCCGGTATTCGCGCGAAGTTGCCTTCGCCGCCGCTGATGTCTACGCGCGGGCGGCTGAATCCCGCGGATCGTGGGACACCCGGCTTGAGGCGCTGATCGTGGACGCCATCCTGCGCGGCGAAAACACCGACGCACTGCGCTCACGCATCGCTGCCCTGGGCTGGAAGGCCCAGGAACGGTTTACGGTGATGGTGGGCAATTCCCCGTCAGAACCGAGTGCCAGCTATGTCAGCGAACTGCGACGGCTGGCTGGCCGCTACGCCGAGGACGCCTTGGTGGGAATCCAGGGCGACCGCCTGATTTTGATTCTTGGCGGCGTACAGGACCGCGAAACGGCCTACCTCAAGCTCAGCGAGATGTTTGCCCCGGGACCCGTGGTCTACGGGCCGGAGGCGAGTTCGCTCCTGGAAGCCAGCGGGTCCGCGCAATCCGCCTTTGCCGGCCTCACGGCAGCCAGGGCGTGGCCTTCGGCTCCGCGGCCCGTAGCCGCCGACGATCTGCTGCCTGAACGCGTTATCTCCGGCGACGACGCGGCGCGCCGGTCACTGGTCAAGAATATCTACCGCCCCCTCGTGGCGGCCTCCAATGGCCTCGTGGAGACGCTGGGTACGTACCTGGAGCTGGGCCACTCGCTTGAGGCGACCGCCCGGGAATTGTTTGTCCATGCGAACACGGTCAGGTACCGGCTGAAGCGCGTCTGTGACGTCACAGGCTGGGATCCACTCCTTCCCCGCGAGGCGTTTGTGCTTCAGGCTGCGTTGGTTGTGGGCCGCCTCGCGGCGCCCCCGAAAGCACCGACCGAGCGTCATCCGGCGCGGAATCAGACCTGAGGCGTTGTAGACTTCCTACAACCTGACCCCGTGAGCTTGGTGCAGAGAAACACCGCTGAATCACACAGTAATTTGGAAAGCTGGATACGTGCTTGCAATAGTCTGCCCTGGACAGGGCTCACAGACCCCGGGTTTTCTGGCCCCCTGGCTGGAACTGCCTTCGGTAGCAGGCCAGCTGGCCTCCCTGAGCGAAATCGCAGGCATCGACCTGACAGCCCACGGGACTACCTCGGATGAGGAAACCATCAAGGACACCGCCGTAGCGCAGCCGCTTATTGTTGCGGCCGGCCTGGTGGCGGCGAAGTCCCTCTTCGATGTCGAACTCAGCTCCCTCCCGGTGATCCTCGCCGGCCACTCGGTCGGCGAAATCACCGCATCCGCCCTGGCCGGAATCCTCACCGAACAGGAAGCCATGACTTTCGTCCGGGAGCGCGCCAACAGCATGGCCGCCGCCGCGGCAGTCACTCCCACCGGCATGAGCGCTGTGATAGGCGGGGACCCTGCAGAGGTCCGGGCCGCGATTGAAGCGTCCGGCGCCACTCCGGCCAACGTCAACGGCGCGGGCCAGACTGTGGCCGCCGGGACCTTCGACCAGCTCAAGGCGCTGGCAGAGAACCCACCCGCCAAGACCCGCATTATTCCCCTCAAGGTGGCCGGGGCGTTCCACACCTCGCACATGGCCCCGGCGGTAAGCGCCCTTGAGGCGCTCAAACCAACCCTGAAGCCGCAGGATCCCCGGGTTCCGTTGCTCTCCAACTTCGACGGCAAGGACGTAACCGGCGGCGTGGCCGGTGTCGACAGCCTGATTGCCCAAGTCTCCCGTCCGGTCCGCTGGGACCTTTGCATGGATACGATGGTGCAGCGGGGCGTCACCGGAGTCATTGAACTGGCTCCTGCAGGCACGCTTGCGGGCCTCGCCAAACGCGGTATGCCCGGAGTCAAGACGGTTGCCGTCAAGACGCCGGATGACCTCTCAGCCGCACTGGCACTCTTCGCAGAATTGGAGGGCAACGCATGAGCGTTCCCACGCTTAAGCAGGCGCCCGTCCAGGAGAACACGCGCATCCTGGGAATCGGCGCTTACCGACCGGACATCATTGTCACCAACGACGACGTCTGCCAGTGGATTGATTCCTCGGACGAATGGATCCGGCAGCGCACCGGCATCGTCACGCGCCACCGCGCTCCGGCCGATGTCAGCGTCATCGACATGGCTGAAGGGGCGGCGCAGGAGGCCCTCAAGCAGGCCGGTATCGAAGCCTCCCAGCTCGGCGCCGTCATCGTCTCCACCGTGACCCACCCCTACGCCACTCCGTCGGCGGCTGCCAGCCTGGCTGACCGGCTGGGCGCAACGCCGGCTCCGGCCTTTGATATCTCAGCAGCCTGCGCCGGCTACTGCTACGGCATTGCCCAAGGCGATGCCCTGGTGCGGTCCGGCGCCGCCAAATACGTCCTGGTCGTGGGTGCGGAAAAGCTCTCCGACGTCATCGACAACCACGAGCGCACCATTTCTTTCCTGCTTGGCGACGGTGCCGGCGCGGTAGTGATCGGTCCGTCCGACACACCCGGGATTGGTCCGTCCGTCTGGGGTTCAGATGGCAGCAAGTGGGACGCCATTGGCATGACGCGGTCCATGCTCGATGTCCGGGCCCTGAGCCAGGCAGCGCGCCAGTCGGACGAGTCCGGTGACTTCGCGCTGCTGGAAGAAGCCCAGGACCTGTGGCCGACGCTGCGTCAGGATGGGCAGACCGTATTCCGCTGGGCTGTGTGGGAAATGGCGAAGGTGGCGCAGCAGGCCCTGGAGGCTGCCGGTGTGCAGGCCGAGGACCTCGTGGCGTTCATCCCGCACCAGGCAAACATGCGGATCATCGACGAAATGGTCAAAAAGCTCAAGCTTCCCGAAACCGTCACCGTGGCCCGGGACATTGCCGACGCCGGCAACACCTCGGCTGCGTCCATCCCCTTGGCCACGCACCGGTTGCTCCAGGAAAACCCAGGACTCAGCGGCGGTCTTGCGCTGCAGATTGGCTTCGGAGCCGGGCTCGTCTTCGGCGCCCAGGTAATCGTCCTTCCGTAGGAACGCCCCACCCAGGCAGCATCCGCTGTCTGAACCGTTTCCGGCAGCCCCTGCCGGCAATAACAAGAAAAGGAGCCATCAATGGCTAGCAACGAAGAGATCCTGGCCGGCTTGGCTGAAATCGTCAACGAAGAGACCGGCCTCGCGCCCGAGGCTGTGGAGCTGGACAAGTCCTTCACCGAGGACCTGGACATCGACTCCATCTCCATGATGACCATCGTGGTCAACGCCGAAGAGAAGTTCGGCGTGCGCATCCCGGACGAAGAGGTCAAGAACCTCAAGACCGTCGGCGACGCCGTCAGCTTCATCGCCGGCGCGCAGGCCTAGCCACAACGCCAGTCGCTTGCGGCTTGGCTGGACTGCCGGACCGGGAACTCCGGACCGGCAGTCCAGCCGCATCAAACCGGCAGCCACCTGCCCTACATCCCACACGCGGGACCCCGCCGGAGAAACCGGACCCGGGCTGCCCACCGACAGAGAGTGATCCCATGACACGCAAAGTAGTCATTACCGGTCTGGGTGCCACCACGCCCATCGGCGGCGACGTACCCACAATGTGGAACAACGCGCTTAAGGGGGTCTCTGGTGCCCGCACCCTGGAGGACGACTGGGTTGCCAAGTATGAACTTCCCGTCCACTTCGCTGCCCGCTGCAGTACCCCTGCCCTCGACGTCCTCAGCCGCGTCGAAGCAAAGCGCATGGACCCTTCCACGCAGTTCGGCGTCATCGCCTCCCGGGAAGCCTGGGCCGACTCCGGTATCACCGAAATCGACCACGACCGCCTCGCCGTTGCCTTCGCTACAGGGATCGGCGGCGTCTGGACCCTGCTCGACGCCTGGGACACCCTGAAGGAAAAAGGCCCGCGACGGGTCCTTCCGATGACCGTTCCCATGCTGATGCCCAACGGTGTCGCTGCAGCCGTCAGCCTTGACCTTGGTGCCCGTGCTGGCGCCCACACCCCTGTTTCTGCTTGCGCTTCCGGCACAGAAGCCCTCCACCTTGGCCTCGACCTGATCCGCTCCGGCAAGGCTGATGTGGTGATGTGTGGCGGCGCCGAGGCTGCCATCCACCCCATGCCGCTGGCGGCGTTTGCCTCCATGCAGGCACTGTCCCGCCGGAATGAGGACCCCGAGGGCGCCTCCCGTCCGTATGACCTCGGCCGCGACGGCTTTGTGATGGGCGAAGGCGCCGGCGCGCTGGTCCTCGAAGCCGAAGAGCACGCTTTGGCACGTGGCGCACGCATCTACGGCGAGCTCGCAGGCACGTCGGTAACCGCCGACGCTTACCACATCACGGCTCCGGACCCCGAGGGCCTGGGCGCTACCCGCGCGCTGAAGGCAGCCATGTTCGACGGCCGCATCCAGGCCGAGGACGTTGTGCACGTCAACGCCCACGCGACGTCGACGCCCGTGGGCGACAAGCCGGAGTACACGGCTCTCCGTGCCGCCCTGGGCAACCACATCGACAATGTGGCAGTCTCAGCGACCAAGTCGCAGATGGGGCACCTCCTGGGAGCCTCCGGCGCCGTGGAGGCTGTCCTGACCGTGCTCGCCGTTTACGAACGCAAGGCACCGGTGACCATCAACCTCGAAAACCAGGACCCGGAAATCCCGCTCGACGTCGTCACGTCCGCGCGTGACCTCCCGGCCGGGAACATTGTGGCATTGAGCAACTCCTTTGGCTTCGGCGGCCACAATGCCGTGATCGCAGTACGCAGCGTCTAGCATCTCCCTAGTGAAAAGCAAGGGCCCCGCCGGTTGGCGGGGCCCTTGCTTTTGCTATGGAAACGGTTTTGATGCCCGACGGCGGTAACACCTTTCGGGGGCGTCAGCCCACTTGGTGGAGCCAGCGCACGGGGGCGCCTTCGGCGGCGTGCCTGAAGGGCTCCAGCTCTTCGTCCCATGCCTCGCCAAGGGCCAAGGACAGCTCGTGGTAAACCGCGGAGGGATCACCTGCGCCTGACTCGTAGGCGTACCGGATCCGGTCCTCTGAGACCATGATGTTGCCGTGAACATCGGTCGTGGCGTGGAAGATCCCCAGTTCGGGCGTATGTGACCAGCGGCCACCGTCGACACCTTGGCTTGGCTCCTCGGTGACCTCATAGCGGAGATGGGCCCAGCCGCGCAGTGAGGAGGCCAGCTTCGATCCGGTCCCGGGAGCGCCGGTCCAGGAGAGCTCGGCCCGAAACATTCCGGGCGCAGCAGGCTGAGGGGTCCACTCAAGATCCGTTCGCTTGTCCACGACGGATCCAATGGCCCACTCCACGTGCGGGCACAGAGCGGTAGGGGCCGAGTGTACGAACAACACACCGCGGGTCATTGCAACAGACATTCCATCCTCCATAGCTGTAGGTACGTCTTCCCCAACGACCTCTGCCTGGATGAAATGCGCTGTGCCGTGTTCCTGCCGGCTGCGGTTATCCCTGCCTGAATATGTAACTGTGTCCGGACTTGCCATTACGCACGAAGCACTGAGCTTCAAGCGAGACTTGAAAGTTGCCGGACTTGACTCTTATTGTGCCGCACGCCGCCTAATTACGCCACTGCAATTCCTTGGGGCCTTCCTCTGCGTCATTTCCAGCCGAAACCAAGGGCGCCACTGGCCGACGGCATACTCAGGCCCGGGGATGTGCCTGCTGGTAACTCTTGCGGAGCCTGTCGACGGAGACGTGGGTGTAGACCTGCGTCGTGGCGAGGCTGCTGTGCCCCAGGATCTCCTGAACGGCCCGCAGATCCGCACCGCCGTCCAGGAGATGAGTAGCCGCTGAATGTCGCAGGGCATGGGGACCCGTGGCCGAGGTGTCGCCCAAAGCTTCGAAGAGATCCTTAACCACTGCCCTTACCTGCCGCTGATCCACCCGGTTGCCCCTTGATCCCAGGAACAACGCGGCTCCGCTCTGGTCCTGGGCCAGCCGCGGCCGACCCCTGCGGAGCCAGTCATCCATGGCGACCGCGGCGGGAACTCCATAGGGAACGGTTCTTTCCTTGTTTCCCTTGCCGATGACACGGAGCGTTCGGCGGTCCGGGTTGAGGTCGTCGACGTCCATGCCGGCCAGTTCACCCACACGAATGCCGGTAGCGTAAAGGAGTTCCACCATGGCCCGGTTGCGCACGGCGAGCGGCGCTCCTTCCAGGGCAGCCTCCTCAAGCTTGGCCAGCAGCCTCATTATCTGCTGGGCCTGCAGGACACCGGGTAGGGACTTTTCCTTTTTCGGGGCCTTCAGCCGAAGCGAGGGATCCTCGCTGATGAGTTCTTCCCGGAGTGCCCAGGCAGTGAAAGACCGCGCCGTAGCCGATCTCCGGGCGAGTGTGGAGCGGGCGGCCCCCGCCTCGCTCTGGACACCAAGCCACCGCCGCAGGGTGCCAAGTTCAAGGCCGGGCAGGTCAGTAACGCCTTCGGACGCGCTGTATGCCAGCATGCTCCGGACGTCAGCGAGGTAGGCACGGACGGTGTGCTCGGACCTGGCCCGTTCCCCTGCCAAATATTTGCCGAAAGCTTCGGCTGCCAGCGCAAGGGCTGGCGGCAATTCCTGAATCTCCACATGCTTACTCTCCCAGCATTTGTTCGCAGATAAAGGCCGGACACAGCAATCTAGGCTGACCCTTTGGCACGCTTCCACCCGCCCCGTTCAGAATGGGCCAGTCCGAGGAGCCCCAGTCTTCCCAGGCCGGCCCGCACTGATTCCTGGCTGAGCCCTGCAACAGAACATAGTTTGTCCACAGAAGTTGCGGACCGGAGCGGCAAGGCGTCAAGAAGGATCAGATCTTCAAGGGTCAGGCCGTCGTGCTCTGCTGCGCGTCCCGTCCGGGCTTCCGGAACGGCTTCGCCGCTCGGTGAGGCTAGCTCAGCTATTTCACCGGCATCTGTGACGCAGACGGCCCCGCCGTCCCGGAGCAGTCGGTGGCACCCCGCCGAATTGGCACTATGAACGGATCCCGGAACCGCACCGACAGCCCGGCACAGGGTTTCTGCGTGATGGGCTGTATTCAGGGCCCCGGACCGCCAGCGCGCTTCGACCACCACCGTTACAGCGGAAAGTGCCGCGATAAGCCGGTTGCGCTGAAGGAACCTGTACCGGGTTGGGGCCGATCCCGGGGGAACCTCGGCCAGGACGGCTCCTTGGTTACAGACCGCCCGGAGCAGGTCCTCATTCCCGGAAGGATAAAACCGGTCCACACCGCCAGCCATCACGGCGATGGTGGGTACTGCGCCGGTTCCCCCGGCAAGGGCGGCACGATGGGCGTGGGCATCGATGCCGTAGGCCCCGCCGGACACAACCGTAAAGCCACGCTGGGCCAACGAGTATGCGAGGTCGCCCGTGACGGACGCGCCGTAACTGGTGCTGTCCCGTGAGCCCACGAGCGCCACGCACCGGGAAACATCCGGGAGCGGCTGTTCCAGGCCGCGCCACCACAGGCAGATGGGCTCCTGGAGTCCGAGCTCCGCCAACTGCGCGGGCCACACGTCATCGGAGGGGACAATCAGCCGGCCTCCGAGGCGGGCCATAGTGGCCAAATCCCGCTCGGGTGCAAGGTCCGGAATCCTGGGGGCCCAGCGTTTCAGGGCCGCCCCCATCCCCGCCCAGCTGGTTCCTGCTCCGTTGTCCGCCAGCAACGCCGTGATTTCCTGTTCCAGTGCCGGTCCGGCGGCCAGTTGGCCAGTGGCTATCCGCAGCGCGTCGGTGGCTCCAGCTGCTTTGACCAGCGCGAGTCCTGCCGCATCCTGCGGCTCCATCAGCCGCGACAATGAGGCGCGGGTTATCCGTTCGTTGTCCATGTCCAGTTCCTTATGCCACTGCCGAGGCAGCCTGCCGCAGGCCCAGGGCCTGTCCAATGTCATTGAGGTCCGGCCTGTCACGATGGGCAAGATCGGCCAGGGTCCATGCGAGCCGCAGCACCCTGTCATAGCCTCTCGCCGTCAGGACGCCGCGCTCCAGGGAGTTGTCCAGGATGCGGGTCGATGACGCCGGGAGTCGGAGCTCGCCTCGCAGGATCCGGCCAGGAACCTGCGAATTGGTTTCCAGGCCAAGGGGGTGCAGCCGTTCGGACTGCCTGCGGCGGGCGGCACGCACGCGCTGCGCCACCGCAGCGGTGTCCTCTTCCATGCCGCCCTGGCCGAAGTCCGCCAAGGAGACACGCTCCACCTGCAACTGGATGTCCACCCGGTCCAGCAGGGGTCCAGACATCCTGGCAAGGTAGCGGCGCCGCATCATGGGCGTGCACGTACAGTCCAGGCCCTTACCCGAGGCCTTTCCGCAGGGACATGGATTGGCGGCCAGGACCAATTGGAACCTGGCAGGATACGCGGCTGTCCCGGCGGAGCGATGGATCACGAGCTCCCCGCTCTCCAGCGGCTGCCGAAGGGCATCAAGGACCCGGCGTTCGTACTCAGGGGCCTCGTCAAGGAACAAGACACCACGGTGGGCCCGTGATGCGGCTCCTGGCCGCGGCAGTCCTGATCCGCCTCCGATGATTGCGGCCGCAGTGGCGGAATGATGCGGGTTCTCAAACGGTGGCCTGCGGAGGAGCTGTACGGCAGAGGAAGGCAACCCGCAGAGTGAATGAATGGCGGTGACTTCCATGGCCTCGTTGTCGGCGAGGTCCGGGAGCAGCCCTGGCAGCCGCTCCGCCAGCATGGTCTTTCCGGCGCCCGGCGGTCCGGTGAGCAGCAGATGGTGCGCACCGGCGGCGGCCACTTCAAGGGCCCTTCTGGCGTCCCCCTGCCCTGAGACGTCGGCCATGTCGGGAACGGCTTCGTAACCTGCTTCCGTCCCGTTGGGATCCGGAGCGTCGTCGGGTTCGAAGTCCAGCACCAGTTCCTGCGGGTCGGCGCCGCAGTCCAGTGCCAGCCTGGCGAGGGTCCGATAGCCTCTGACGTTGGCACCGGGTACCAGCGCGGCTTCGGCCAGGTTTGCCTGTGCCACGACGATGTCGGGGTATCCTGCCTGCACCGCCGCCATCACTGCCGGAAGGATGCCCCGCACCGGCCGTAACCGGCCGTCCAGCCCTAGTTCGGCTATGAAGACAGTGCGCTCGGTTGGCTTGATGTCGTTCGCGGCACGCAGGACTGCCATGGTGACTGCCAGGTCGAAGCCTGAACCACGCTTGGGAAGCGAGGCCGGGATCAGGTTAGCGGTAATTTTTCTCCGGCTCAGCGGAATCCCGGAATTCTTGGTAGCCGAGCGTATGCGCTCCTTCGCCTCGTTGAGGGCAGCATCGGGCAGGCCAAGAAGGATAAATGCAGGGAGGCTCTGTCCGATGTCGGCCTCGACCTCGACGATGTACCCGTTCAACCCTACGAGGGCAACCGAGTAGGTGCGGCCCAAAGTCATTTACACCACTCCCCTGAGGTGCTCCACGACGGGTTCGCCAACGCCGTCGTCCAGCACGGCGATGACATCGACTCTCCGCAGCGGCATCCGAACGTCGCTCTCGCGGCACCAGGCGGCGCCCAGGCGGTGGAGCCGCGCCAGCTTCGCTTCCCCCACAGCCTCAAAGGGATGGCCGTAGTCGAGCGAGCGGCGTGTCTTCACTTCGGCGATCACCAGGGCGTCCCGGTCCAGGGCGACAATGTCGATTTCGCCCTCGGTGCACCGCCAGTTCCGATCGACCACCAGCATGCCCAGCGATTCAAGATAAACGGCGGCGAGTTCCTCGCCACGCCTGCCTAACAGGTCTTTGGATTTCATTGCTACCTCCGCAAACCAGCCTGCAGGAGCAGGACCGCGGAGGACAGGGACCTATTGGCCTATGTGGGCAACCCGGCCGGCCGGCGGGGGTGTTGAGGACAAGTGGCGATCAGGCAGGGCTTCTGGCAGGCCGTGAAGCGGGGGCGTCAGTTGCCAAGGTCAACGTCCTTGGGCAACGCCAGTTCCTCGTTGCGGGGAAGCTCCTCGACGTTGACGTCCTTGAAAGTCAGCACCCGGACGCTTTTGACGAACCGGGCTGAGCGATAGACGTCCCATACCCAGGCGTCCTGCAGTGTCAGGTCAAAGTAGACTTCGCCGTCGGCGCTGCGGGCCTGGAGATCCACGTGGTTAGCCAGGTAGAAACGCCGTTCGGTCTCGACAACGTAGCTGAACAGCCCGACGACATCGCGGTATTCACGGTAGAGCTGAAGCTCCATGTCGGTTTCATAGTTTTCAAGATCCTCGGCACTCATGCTTCCATCTTGCACCATTGAGCGCGGCGCTGGCGTCACGGCGAAGGGCAGGCGTCAGAGTTCTCCGCCAAGCAGCCGCCAGCTCACGCGGTGATAAGGCGTGGGGCCTGCGGCACGGAGGACATCGCGGTGCAGGGACGTGGCGTAGCCTTTGTTGATGTCCCAGCCGAAATCCGGAAATTCGGCGTGCAGTTGGCGCATTTGCTGATCACGTTCGACCTTGGCAATCACGCTGGCGGCCGCCACGCTCAGGCACTGCATGTCTGCCTTCACGCGGGTATGGACGGGCGCGGCGCAGCCGGCGTCGCTCGGGGCCTCATCAAACAGTGAGGGTTGCTCAGCCGGTGAGAGCCAATTGTGGCTGCCGTCCAGGAGCACGATGTCGGGGGTGATTCCTGTGGCCAGGACGTCCATCCAGGCGCGGGTACCTGCCAACCGGAGCGCGGCGATGATGCCCAGCGCGTCGATCTCCGCCGCCGAGGCATGCCCTACCGCCGAAGCCACGCTCCACTTGCGTACCAACGGTTCCAGGCGTTCCCGTTCTGCGGGGCTGAGCAGCTTGCTGTCCCGCACCCCCGCGAGCGGCTTTTGGGCTAGGAGGTCGACGACGGCGATTCCCACGCTCACGGGCCCGGCCAGGGCGCCGCGCCCCACTTCGTCCACGCCGGCCAGGTACTTGGCGCCGAGGGCTTTGAAGGTGCGTTCGTGGCGCAGGGTGGGGGCCTTGGAGCGTGGCCCGGTGGCAGGCCGCGCAGCAGCCTTGGCTGGAGCGAGGGGTATTGCTGTGGACATCCTCAGCCTCCGGCGGGCACGTTCTTGAAGACGTCCGGGTAGTTGTCGAGGACGCTGATGCGATTCAACGGCCACGCGATGACGGCCGCCTTGCCTTCGATGTCAGCGAGGTTGACGAAGCCGCCGTTGGCTTCCATGTGGGCGCGTGAATCGGCCGAGTGGTTCCGGTTGTCGCCCATGACCCAGACCTTTCCTTCCGGTACAACGACATCGAAGTTGCGGATCTCCGGGATTTCGGCGGCGTTGACGTAGCTCTCGTCGACCGGGGCTCCGTTGATGGTCAGTTTACCGCCGGCGTCGCAGCAGATCACGTGGTCTCCGGGCAGTCCGATGACGCGCTTGACGAGATGCTGCTCCGAGTCGTCCGGCAGCAGGCCCACAAATGTCAGGCCGTCCTGAACCCAGGTGAACGGCCCCTCAGTCTTCTCCGGGGCGGCAGCCAGCCAGCCCTGGGTGTCCCGGAAGACCACCACATCGCCATGCGAGAGGGCGAAAGGTTCGGGAACGAGCAAGTTGACGAAAATACGGTCGTTGACATCCAGGGTGCTGACCATGGATTCGGACGGAATGTAGAACGCGCGGAACAGGAAAGTCTTGATCAGGAATGAGAGCACCACAGCGATCACCACCACCGTGGCGATTTCCTTCAGCCAGACAAAGAGGGGGCCCGGCGCCGAAGGCTCCGCCCGGGGAGCAGAAGAGTGCTTCCCGGCGGCCGGGCTGGCGGGGGCGCCTCCCTCGGCTTTAGCCGGCGCGGATTCCGGAACGGCTGCAGCGGCGTCGGATTCGGCAGCAGCACGGGCGGCGGGGGCTTCAGGGCCGCCGTCATGGCCAGGATCGGGGATCCGGGCGTGGTTCTCGGGCATCTACTGTCCGTCCTCTGTTGTTGGTCCTGCCTGCTGCGGCCGTGCTACTGCAGCAAATCTATCAAGCGGCCAGACTATCTGGACGGGCCGGCCGATCACCCTGTCCAGCGGCACCATTCCGCCGCCCGGGGCACCAAGCAGGCTGCGGGAGTCGGCGGACAGGGACCGGTGGTCCCCGAGCAGCCACAGCCGCCCTTCCGGCACTTCGGCGGTGAAGGCCTGCCGGCTGGCCACATCCCCCGGGAAGAGATACGGTTCGTCCAACGGCGCACCGTTCACGGTGATCTTTCCGTCGGTGTCACAGCACACCACAGTATCTCCGGGAACGCCGATCACCCTCTTGACGTAGGTAGTGTCGCTTCCGACGAGCCCAATCCATTGGGCGGCGGCCGCCGCCGCATCCGCCAGGGGCCCCTTCCCGCTGTTCAACGGGGCGAACGAGCCCCGTCCGTCAAAGACCACGACGTCACCACGGCGGACGGGTTCCATCTGGAAGTCCGTCCTCGAGACCAGGATGCGGTCTCCGCCCTGCAAAAGCGGCTCCATGGATTCGGACGGAATGTAATAGACATCCAGCCACAGCGACCGGATGAGTCCGCTGATGGCAACGGCGAGCAGGAGTGCCAGGAACGCAAAACGCCAGCCCATTCTTCTGGGCTGGCGTTTTGTCTGGTCCATGAATCCGTATCCTGGGGCGCTGTGGCGGTTGGCTCCGGCGCTGGCCTGGTACGGCTGTGGCCCTGCCTTGTAGGTCCGGGGGGACTTACTTGGCGGTGGTGAAGTCGCGCTTTTCCTTGATCTTTGCGGCCTTGCCGCGCAGGGCGCGCATGTAGTACAGCTTGGCGCGACGGACGTCGCCCTTGCTGACGAGCTCGATCTTGTCGATGATCGGGGAGTGTACCGGGAAGGTACGCTCCACACCAACGCCGAAGGAGACCTTGCGGACCGTGAAGGTTTCGCGGATGCCGTCGCCCTGGCGGCCCAGGACGAAGCCCTGGAATACCTGGACACGGGAGTTCTTGCCTTCGATGATGTTCACGTGCACCTTGAGGGTGTCACCTGCGCGGAACGCAGGAACGTCGGTGCGCAGCGAGGCTGCATCTACGGAATCGAGAATATGCATAATTCCACTCCTGGTGAACGCCACAGGTCATTCACTTTGGGTCACGGCGGCCAAGCCCGGAGGCGCTTGCGCGAGCCGGAAATTGCCGTCGAAAGTTTTGTGGTCCGGTTCCGTCACTGATTGGCGGCACCGGGGTGTCCCGCTGTTGGTTGCGCTCCCCCTGTGGCAGGTGCGGACCCAGCAGACACAAGGACTAATTTTGCCACATCCGGCGGCTTACAGCCAATCGTCGCCGGCGGGGCGGCGCCGTCAGTTGGGCGCGTCAGGCCGCGGCCGAAGACGGCCGTCGACGACGTCGTACCCCAGGTCGGCGAGAGCAGTCCGGTCCGCGCGGGGCAACTTCCCGGCGTCGAAAGTTTCCAAGAGGTCAGGGCGGCGTTCGGCCGTCCGCCGAAACTGCTCATGGCGGCGCCACTGGGCGATCTTGCCGTGGTTGCCGCTCAGCAGCACTTCCGGCACTTCCCGGTCCCGCCAGACGGAGGGTTTGGTGTAAACGGGGTACTCGAGCAGCCCGTCCGAGTGGGACTCCTCCACCAGGGACTCGGGGTTCCCGACAACGCCGGGCAGCAGGCGGCCAATGGCCTCCACCATGGCCAGCACGGCCACTTCGCCGCCGTTGAGGACGTAATCGCCCAGGCTCATGGGCCGCACGGTAAAGTGTTCCTCCGCCCATTCGATGACGCGCTCGTCAATGCCCTCGTAGCGTCCGCAGGCGAAAACAAGCTGGTCCTCTTCGGCCAGTTCATGCGCCAGTGCCTGGCTGAAGCGCTCCCCCGCCGGCGAGGGGACGATCAGCACAGGCTTGGCTGTTTTGTCTCCACCCGTTGCGGCCACGGAGGCCAGGGCCTGCGCCCAGGGTTCTGCCTTCATCACCATGCCGGCACCGCCGCCGTAGGGTGTGTCATCCACCGAGCGGTGCTTGTCCGTGGTGAAGTCGCGCAGGTCGTGGACGCGAAGGTCCAGCAGGCCGTCCTGGCGGGCCTTGCCGATGAGGGACAGCTCCAGGGGCGCCAGGTATTCCGGGAAGATGCTGACGACGTCGATTCTCATCTACGCGTTGTCCTCCGGCCCGGCCGCACCGGCGTCGTCGGTGTTGATGTCAAAGAGGCCATCAGGCGGCGTCAGCAGGACAAACCCCTCGGCGACGTTGACCTCGGGCACGATCTGTTCCACGAACGGGATCAGGATTTCCTTACCGTCCGGGGCTTCGACCACCAGCAGGTCCTGGACGGGCATGGTGTGCAGGGCCGCGATCTTGCCCACCACCTGCGAGCCGACCCGGGCCTCGAGTCCTACCAGTTCGTGCTCGTACCAGCCTTCGTCGTCGTCCTCGTCCAGCTCTTCGGTTTCGATGAACAGTTTGGCGCCGCGGAGGGTCTCGGCCTGGTTGCGGGTTTCGATTCCCTCGAAGGCAAGCAGGAGGATGTCCTTGTTCCAGCGCGCACTTTCAACAGTGAGCGGGCCGGCCGAGGCAGGTTCCACCACAAACTCGGTGCCGGGAACGAACCTGTCCGCCGGGGCGTCAGTCAGCACCTGGACCGTCACTTCCCCGCGGATTCCATGCGGTTTGCCGATTCGTGCCACCTGAAGCTGCATCTGGTCCTCTGTTCGTGGTTGTGCTGGGGTTAGGCGTTGTGGTGAAAGCACTCCGGCCCCTCCACCGTTGGTGGAAGGGCCGGAGCAAAACTGATGTTGCCGAGCGCTTTTAGCGGCGGCGGTCGGTGTCGACGACGTCGACCCTTACCGGCTCGCCGTCAGCCAGTGCCGCCACAACGGTGCGCAGTGCGCGTGCCGTGCGGCCCTGGCGGCCGATCACCCGTCCGAGATCGTCCTGGTGAACGCGCACTTCGAGGGTGTCCCCGCGGCGGTTGTTCTTCGAGGTGACCTTGACGTCTTCCGGGGAATCAACGATTCCGCGGACCAGGTGTTCGAGCGCTTCAGCCAGCAATCTACTCAGCCTCGGTGGTCTCGGCTTCGGCTTCGGCCGGGGCGTCGGACTGCTTGGACTTCTTGGTGATCGCTTCCGGGATGATCACGGAACCCTTCTCCGGAGCAACGAAGGCAGCCTTCGGAGCTTTGGTCTTCAGGGTGCCTTCCTGGCCCGGGAGGCCCTTGAACTTCTGCCAGTCACCGGTGATCTTGAGGATCGCGGCAACCTGCTCGGACGGCTGGGCGCCGACGGACAGCCAGTACTGGGCACGCTCGGAGTCAACCTCGATGTATGAGGGCTCTTCGGTGGGGTGGTACTTGCCGATTTCTTCGATTGCACGGCCATCACGCTTGGTGCGTGAGTCCGCAACAACGATGCGGTAGTACGGTGCGCGCATCTTGCCAAAGCGCTTAAGGCGAATCTTTACGGCCACTTTTGTGGTCACTCCTGTTTCAGAAAAGGGGTGAACCCGGCGTTCTGCACCCGTGGGGCGGGCCATACTTGAGGGTTCGAAGGACAGGATCCAGACGCGGAGAGAGGGGCCACGCAGATCGAGTACCTGTTTATTGTGCCAGATCAGCGCCCGGATTTCGACTTGGGACCGATCCGCCGGACACCGGCGATGCTCCCACGTTGCTCAGGATGACCAGACGTACAGCCCGGTGCGGTCGGCATCCTCGATTCCACTGGCCAGCTCTGCCAGCTGCTGCACGTATTTCCTGGCCTCGGCCGCACCGAATGGCATGTCGTCCTGGGCCGCCCATTTTTCGGCGACGTCGTCGAGTACGTTGCCCTCCCCCTCGGTCTCATAGCTGAGCAGCTCAGCGAGCGCCCGGACCATGGCGGGCGGAACACCCAGCAGTGAATCGCTGGCCACATCCACCATGGCCAGTTCATAGTCCGCACCACCGGCATGGACGGCCGCGCCGGCGAGGTCCCCGAGCTGTTCAATTTCGAAGTCACTGATCCCGGGAATCCGAAGGCCGGGCGTGGCGGGGGAACCGCCGTCGTCCAGTATCCCGGCACGCTTCAGCGCGGCGTCGTGGGTTGAAACAAAGATTTCGGTGAAGCCCATGGGAATCGCCCTCATTCCGTCGACGGTGCGGCTCTGGCAGGCAGCTGCAGAGCCGCCCCGGCCGTTCGGAATCAGCCTAGTACACGGCTCCGCGCTCCCTGGGCCGCCGCACCCGGCTTAGCGCACAGCGACCCGGATGCTGTTTCGCCAAGGGTCCTCGAAGCGCAACTCGGCCCCCGTATGGTGGCTGGCAACCCCGGCGACCTTCAGCCGATCGGCCAGTGCGCCGACGTCATCTCCGGACGGCACCTCAATGAGCACCTCCCCCAGGCCGAGGGTATCTTTCCGGGGACCGGCGCCGCGGCTGTTCCAGACGTTCATGGCCATGTGGTGGTGGTAGCGCCCGGCTGACACAAAAAGCGCCTGGCCATGCCAGCCCGCCGTCTTCTCGAACCCCAATGTGCCGACATAGAAATCGTGGGCGGTGTGGACGTCGCCCACCTGGAGGTGGACGTGGCCCACCCCGGCCGCCGTCCGCTGCTGGCCCTCAACGGATTCCTGGGTCAGATGCTCCTGCAGGTAGCGCTGCGGAGGCAGTGCCAGGCTGTCCATGACCACGTCCGTTCCGTTCCAGGACCAGTTTTTGCGCGGCCGGTCCCAGTAGAGTTCGATGCCGTTGCCCTCCGGGTCGTTGAAATAGAAGGCTTCACTGACCAAGTGGTCCGCACTGCCCGTGAACGAGCGGGGCTCATATTGGGCCGCCGTAGCGACTGTGGCCGCCAGTGCCGCCTGGTCCTCAAAAAGCAGCGCCGTGTGGAACAGCCCGGCCTCGCCCCTGCCAGGAAGAGTCAGCCCGGGGGCGGCGGCCAGATGCACCAGCGGCTTTCCGAGCCGGCCCATGTAGAGGCCACCGTCCTGTTCGGCCACCACGTCCAGGCCCAGTGCGCGCTGGTAGTAGTCAGTCATGAGCTTCATGTCGCCGACCTTCAGCATCACCGTGCCCATGGTGAGCTCGGCTGGTAGAAGGTCCTGGCTGGTGGATTCTGCAGTCATCGAAAACTCCCGGTCCAACGGCCGCCGGATCTCGGAGGCCTCTACTCTTCTAAATTACTTGAAGCTTCAATTTATTCCCAGCTGTACGATGCGCGATCTTCGGCGGTCAGCGGATCACCTCGCCCCGCAACACGACGTGCCGGAGCGTGGCGACAGTGGAGGGGACGCGCCGGGGGTCTTCCCCGCACAACACCACATCGGCGCTGGCACCCTCGGAGATCCCCTCAGCGCCGAGCCACGTCCGCGCACCCCAGCAAGCTGCATCCAGGGCCGCCGCAGGAGGGAGGCCTGCCCGGTGCAGTGCCAGGATTTCGTCGGCGATCCGTCCGTGCCGGATGACGCTGCCCGCATCTGTCCCGGCATAGATTCGCACACCCGCTGCGAAGGCTTCGTACACGCGCTCGTACCTGCGTTCCCACAGCGCGTGCATGTGCTCGGCGTACCGCGGGAATTTCGCTTCGGCCTGGCGGGCGATGTCCGGGAAGGTGTCGATGTTGATCAGCGTCGGAACGATGGGGACACCCTGGGCGGCGAGCCGGGGAACGTGCCGGGGCAGCAATCCGGTGGCGTGCTCGATGCAGTCGATGCCGGCGTCGAGCATCTGGTCAAGGGTGTCTTCGGCGAAGCAGTGCGCGGTCACCCGGGCGCCCTCGTCATGCGCCGCCTGCACGGCATCGCGGACGACGGCGTCGGGAAACGACGGTGCGAGGTCTCCGGCGTCGCGGTCAATCCAGTCCCCCACGAGCTTGACCCAGCCATCACCGGCCCTCGCCTGCTTCCGCACGGCCTCCACCAGGCCGTCCGGCTCCACCTCGACGGCGAAATCCCGCAGGTAGCGCCGGGACCGGGCAATATGCCGCCCGGCGCGAACAAGCCTGGGCATGTCGTGACGCTGCTGCAGCCAACGCGTGTCGCTTGCCGCCCCGGCATCACGGACCAGGAGCGTGCCTGCGTCGCGGTCGGTGCGGGCCTGTTCTTCAGCCATCGCATCCGGGACAGCGCCGCCGGGACCCAGGCCTACGTGGCAGTGGGCATCAACGAATCCGGGCAGCACCCAGCCGTCAAGTACCGCGTTCGGAGCGGCCCCGGGACGCCGGAACGTCAGCCGCCCGTCCACGGACCAGAGGCCCCGCCGTTCCTCATTCGGTCCGGTGAGCACTGTTCCGCTGAATTCGATGATTCCGGCCATGGCAACAGCCTAATCCGCGGAAGATGGTCAGCCTGTCAAGTCACATCCTCCCCACTTGGACCTGTGGTAGCTTCATCTAGACCACACGGGAGCCCTTGCAGGGGCTGAGATCAGGCTGACGCAGCCTGCGACCGTTGAACCTGTCCGGGTAATGCCGGCGAAGGAAGTGAGTATTCATTGAGTACACCAGAAACACGGCTGATCGCTGCCCAAAATGAGACTGCCAAGGGGAAAGCCGGCACTGAGACCCAGTCGCTGAAATCCCATTCGTTGGCGTTCATCAGTGACGAGGCCACCGGAATCCGGGTTCCGGTAACGGAAATTGCGCTGGAACCATCGCCCAACGGCGAGGCGAACGGCCCTTTCCGGACCTACCGCACCGCCGGCCCTGGGAGTGATCCGGTGGTGGGCCTGGAGCCGTTCCGCTCGGAATGGATCGCGGCCCGTGGTGACACCGAGCCCTACAGCGGCCGGGAACGGAACCTGCTCGACGACGGCAAGTCGGCAGTACGCCGCGGCGCAGCCTCCGCAGAGTGGAAGGGAGCACAGCCGGTGCCCCGCCGCGCCGTCGACGGCCGGACAGTCACCCAGATGCACTACGCAAAGCAGGGTGTCATCACCCCGGAGATGCAGTTCGTTGCCCTCCGCGAAAACTGTGACGTGGAACTGGTCCGCAGCGAAGTGGCGGCAGGCCGCGCCATCATCCCCAACAACATCAACCACCCGGAATCCGAGCCGATGATCATCGGCAAGGCCTTCCTGGTCAAGATCAACGCCAATATCGGCAACTCGGCTGTGACAAGTTCCATCGCCGAGGAAGTGGACAAACTGCAGTGGGCAACCCAGTGGGGAGCCGACACCGTGATGGACCTGTCCACCGGCGATGACATCCACACCACGCGTGAGTGGATCATCCGCAACTCCCCCGTCCCCATCGGCACGGTGCCCATCTACCAGGCGCTGGAGAAGGTCAATGGCGAGGCCAACAAACTGACGTGGGAGATCTTCCGCGACACCGTGATTGAGCAGTGCGAGCAGGGCGTGGACTACATGACCATCCACGCCGGAGTGCTGCTGCGCTACGTGCCGCTGACGGCCAACCGTGTCACCGGCATCGTTTCCCGTGGCGGTTCCATCATGGCCGGCTGGTGCCTCGCGCATCACCAGGAGAACTTCCTGTACACCCACTTCGACGAGCTGTGCGAAATTTTCGCCAAGTACGACGTCGCTTTCTCCCTCGGCGACGGGCTGCGCCCGGGAGCGACGGCGGACGCCAACGATGCCGCCCAGTTCGCCGAGCTGGATACGCTGGCTGAACTGACGCAGCGCGCCTGGGAATTCGACGTGCAGGTGATGGTGGAAGGACCCGGCCACGTACCGTTCCACCTCGTCCGGGAGAATGTGGAACGCCAGCAGGAGCTCTGCAAGGGGGCCCCGTTCTACACCCTCGGACCGCTGGTCACGGACATAGCACCCGGCTACGACCACATCACCTCCGCCATCGGGGCCACCGAGATCGCCCGCTACGGCACCGCCATGCTCTGCTACGTCACGCCTAAGGAGCACCTCGGCCTGCCCAACAAGGACGATGTGAAGACGGGTGTGATCACCTACAAGATCGCGGCCCACGCCGCCGACCTGGCCAAGGGCCACCCCGGCGCCCACGAGCGGGACGACGCCCTGTCAAAGGCGCGGTTCGAGTTCCGCTGGCGGGACCAATTCGCACTGTCCCTGGACCCGGTCACTGCGGAAGCCTTCCATGACGAAACGCTGCCCGCCGAGCCGGCCAAAACCGCCCACTTCTGTTCCATGTGCGGCCCCAAGTTCTGCTCCATGAGGATCAGCCAGGACATCCGGGATGAGTATGGCTCGGCTGAATCCCAGGCAGCGCTGGCGGAGATGGCGGCCGGGATGCGAGAAAAGAGCGAGGAGTTCCTCGCGGCAGGCGGGAAGGTTTACCTGCCTGACCTGGAGGTGCCTTCGCGCTAACGCGTCAGGAGGCCCGGGCTGACCGGCCGCGGCTGACGTCGCCCACGAACGCCCGGATGGCGTGATCGCCTTCCGCCGAATCCTGGGGCCGGTGCCCGCCCGCAGCAATGAGGTGCAGGGCACCGGTTTCGCGGAGGTATCCGGCGATCTCTTCATACAGCGGCTCCCAGCCGCCGGTCAGCACCAGCGTTGGCACGCCAGGGACGATATGCAGCGGCGCCTCCCAGGCCGGGGCCTGCAGCCGCAGCCGCCGGGCGGAGCGTCGTTCCTCCTGGGTGGCGGGCTCTTGGAGATCTGCAGCATAGACGCGGCGGACGAACTCCCGTTGGAAATCCTCGTCACCCAGCTGGTGGCGGACATCAAACAGCGGCTGCATGAGCTCCCGGTGCGCCGCCGTCGCAGGCAGTTCCGCGGTCAACGACAGGCAGGCCGGCTCCACGAGCGTCAGCGAATACACCAGGTCGGGGCGCTCGACGGCGGCCATCATGGCGGAGATCGCCCCTTGGGAATGCGCCACAACGTGGCCACCGGCGGCGCCCCTGCCGTCGTCGGCGAGGGATCTCAAAACGATGGCGGTGTCCTCCGCAAAGGAGGACTCGACCGGTTCAGCAACAGAGTCAAAGCCGTGGCGCCGGAGAAACAGGGCGTCGTAAGTCAGTGCCATGCCGTGCTGCCGGGGCCAGGCCGCCGAGCCGAAGCTTCCGGCGCCGTGCACGAACACTACCCGCTGCTTGAACATGACCCAACCCTATTCCACGGCTCCGACATCCCAACTGGGTAGCAGCAGGTGTCGTTTTGAGCGCTCATAACGACATCTGCTGCTACCCAGTTGGGCGATGCGATTACTTGCCGAGGAACTTGTCGAAGCCCTTGGGCAGGTTCAGCTGCGAAGGATCGAAGTCGCCGGACTGCTGGCCGAACGCCGCACCCGTGGGGAGCGCCTTGGCCGCTCCGGCGCGCCGCGCCTCGGCGTCCTTGAGCTCCTGGGCTGCCTTGGCCGGGTTACCGGAGCGGGCCTTCTTCTTCGGGGCATTCTTGGCCCCCTTGCGTGCGCCGCCGCCTGGGCCGCCCATTCCCGGCATGCCTGGCATTCCCGGCATGCCGCCGCCCTGGGCCATCTTCTTCATCATCTTCTGGGCCTGGGCAAAACGTTCGAGCAGCCCATTGACTTCGGAGACGTGGACGCCCGAACCGCGGGCAATGCGGGCCCGGCGGGAGCCATTGATGATTTTGGGGGCAACGCGCTCGTGCGGGGTCATGGACCGGACGATTGCCTCGACGCGGTCGATTTCCCGCTCGTCGAACTGCTCGAGCTGCTGGCGGATGTTCTGCGCACCCGGCATCATCATGAGCATTTTCTTCATGGAGCCCATGTTGCGGATCTGCTGCATCTGGGCCAGGAAGTCGTCCAGGGTGAAGTCTTCCTGGTCGGCGAACTTCTTCGCCATCCGGGCTGCTTCGTCCTTGTCCCAGTTCTTTTCCGCCTGCTCGATGAGGGTCAGGACATCGCCCATATCCAGGATGCGGGAGGCCATCCGGTCCGGGTGGAAGAGCTCGAAGTCGTCCAGGCCTTCGCCGGTGGAGGCGAACATGACGGGCTTGCCGGTTACCGACGCAACAGAGAGCGCAGCACCACCGCGGGCGTCGCCGTCGAGCTTTGACAGCACGATACCGGTGAAATTAACGCCCTCGTCAAAGGCCATCGCCGTGTTCACGGCGTCCTGGCCGATCATGGAGTCGATCACGAACAGCACTTCGTTGGGAACGATGGCCCGGCGGATCTGCCGTGCCTGCTCCATCATGTCGGCGTCGACGCCGAGGCGGCCGGCGGTGTCCACGATCACTACGTCGTGGAGCTTCTGGCGAGCTTCTTCGACGCCGGCGCGGGCCACTGCTACGGGATCGCCCGCGGGGTGCTCCAGCTCATGGGTGGCCCCGGGGTGGGGTGCGTAAACCGGAACGCCGGCGCGCTTGCCCACCACCTGGAGCTGGGTGACGGCATTGGGCCGCTGGAGGTCGCAGGCCACCAGGATGGGGCTATGGCCCTGTGCCTTGAGCCATTTGGACAGCTTGCCAGCGAGGGTGGTCTTACCCGCGCCCTGGAGGCCGGCGAGCATGATGATCGTGGGGCCGGTCTTGGCCAGGCGGATCCGGCGGGTCTCGCCGCCCAGGATCTCAACCAGTTCCTCGTTGACGATCTTGACGATCTGCTGGCTGGGATTCAGCGCGCCGGAGACCTCTTCGCCAAGGGCCCGCTCGCGGACGCGGGCGGTGAATTCGCGGACCACCGGAACGGCAACGTCTGCATCCAGCAGGGCACGGCGGATCTCCCGGACGGTGGCGTCGACATCAGCCTCGGTGAGGCGGCCCTTGCCACGAAGATTCTTGAAGGTTGCTGTCAACCGGTCAGAGAGTGAATTGAACACGCGCCGTGCACTTCTTTCAGTGGATGGACGGATGGCGGCCCTTCGGCACACCAGCGCCTCGGCTGTTGTTTCCAACTGCTTCGGCGACGGGACTCGACTATCTAGGGTACCAAGACAGACCTTCAAGATGGCATGCTGGCAAGGTGACGAGCCAAACGACTGTAAAAACCCTGCTCATTCTTGGCGCTTCCGGCGATCTCACAGGCCGCCTGCTGCTGCCCGGACTCGCCCGGCTCGTGGCGAAGGGCCGCGCCAAAGGGCTCAAACTCGTCGGGGCCGGCTCCGATGCCTGGACCGCGGAGCAGTGGCAGGCGCGGGTCCATGATGCCTTTGCCGCCGCCTCCGAGTCCGCTGACGCCGCAGGGCGCGAGGCTTTGTCGGCCATGGAGGCCGGAACGGCTTACCATCAGCTGGATGTCACAGCGGACGGGCCGCTCGCGTCCTTGCTGGCCTCGCTGGACGCACCGGCGGCCGTATATTTCGCCCTGCCGCCGCAGGTCAGCCAGCGGGCCTGCGAAACCCTCAGGCCGGGCCAGGTACCCGCCGGCACGCGGCTGGTCATGGAGAAGCCGTTCGGATCCAGCGAGGAATCAGCCCGTTCCCTGAACCGGACGCTCACAGCACTGGTTCCGGAAGACCACATCCACCGCGTGGACCATTTCCTGGGCAAGGCGACGGTGCTTAACATTCTGGGTCTGCGCTTTGCCAACACCTTCCTGGAACCCGTCTGGAACCGCGATCACGTTGAGAAGGTGGAGATTATCTTTGACGAGGATCTCGCACTGGAAGGGCGGGCGCGCTATTACGACACTGCCGGCGCCCTGCGCGACATGATCCAGAGCCATCTCCTGCACATCATGGCGGTGATGGCCCTCGAACCCCCGGCCACGATCGGCGAACGAGACCTTCGTGACGCCATCTCCACGGTGCTACGTGCCAGCAGCATCAAGGCACCGTACGCACAGTCCACTAGGCGGGCGAGATATTCCGCCGGGCTGCTTTCCGGGAAGCAGGTCCCGGACTATGCCAAGGAAACAGGGGTTGACCCTGGCCGGCAAACAGAGACGCTGGCGGAAGTCACGGTGGAGATCGACAACTGGCGCTGGCAGGGCGTCCCCTTCATCCTGCGCTCGGGCAAGGCGCTAGGCGTGAAGCGCAAGGAAGCTGTGGTCACGTTCCGCCCTGTACCCCATTTGCCCGCCGGCTTCACGGGGGTGGACGCGCCCAACCAGCTGCGGATCGGATTTGGACCGGACACCCTGGACCTGGACGTTGATGTGAACGGCCCCGGAGACATTTTCAGCCTGGACCGTGCCACCCTCCATGCCGGGCTGAACGCCTCCGAGCTGCTTCCCTACGGCGAAGTGTTGGAGGGAGTGCTCAACGGGGACCCTCTGCTGTCCGTCCGCGGCGACACCGCCGAGGACTGCTGGCGGATTGTTGAGCCGGTCCTCAAAGCCTGGTCGCGCGGCACGGCGCCAGTGGAGGAGTACGACGCCGGGTCCTCGGGTCCCGCAGGCTGGTCCGGGCCGGTGCAGGGGAAGTAAGAGGGCAAACGCCAGAGCGGGCAGGTAACCTTTCCAGGTTCCTGCCCGCTCTGCGCTTCTGAATGGTGCTGCTGACTGCCCGACGGGGCTAGATGGCGGCGACGCCGCGTTCGCCGGTGCGGACCCGGACCGCTTCGAATACATCCATGGTCCAGACCTTGCCGTCCCCCGCGCGTCCCGTATTGGAACTTGCGATGATGACGTCCAGGATGTCGTCGGCCTGCTCGTCCGTGGCCAGCACCTCGACCCTGATCTTCGGCAGGAGGTCCACGTTGTATTCAGCTCCCCGGTACACCTCCGTGTAGCCGCGTTGCCGGCCGTAGCCGCTTGCCGCGCTGACCGTCAGTCCCTGGACGCCATAGGCTTCCAGGCCTTCCCGGATGGCCTCGAGCTTCTCCGGCCTGACGATTGCTGTGATCAGTTTCATGCCCCCACGCTTTCCTTGCCTGTTGCTGATTCAGTCTTCTTGGAATCGGCGCTTGCGCCCTGTTCCGGTGCACCCTTGCCGGTGATCAGTTCATGAAGGGGCTGGAAGCTGCCACCGTGGCCGCCCACACCGAACTCGTAAGCGGTCTCAGCATGCAGGCTGAGGTCAACACCAACGACTTCCTGCTCATCCGAGACCCTGAAGCCCATCGTCTTGTGGATGGCAAACGCGATGATCGCGGTAAGGATTGCGGAGTAGGCGATGGCGATGCCGGCTGCTGCCAACTGCGCCCACATCTGGGTCATGCCGCCGCCGTAGAAGAGGCCGCCGCCCACGCCATCGGTGGGGAGGGCGATGAAGCCCAGTGCGACGGTGCCGATGATGCCCGAAACGAGGTGGACACCCACAACATCCAGGGAGTCATCGAAGCCCCAGCGGAACTTGAGTCCAACTGCAAGGGCGGAGGCGACGCCGGCCACGACGCCGAGGCCGAGGGCACCGACAGGGCTGACGTTGGCGCAGGCAGGGGTGATCGCAACCAGGCCGGCCACGACGCCCGAAGCGGCACCGAGGGACGTCGGGTGGCCGTCGCGGATGCGTTCAGTGATGAGCCAGCCGATCATGGCCGCGGCAGGTGCTGCGAGGGTGTTGACCCAGATCAGACCGCCCTGCTCAGCGCTGGAGGCCAGGCCTCCGTTGAAGCCGAACCAGCCGAACCACAGAATGGCAGCCCCGAGCATCACGAACGGAATGTTGTGCGGGCGGTGGTTCGGGTCCTTGCCGAATCCCCTGCGGTTGCCGATGATCAGGACGAGGATCAGCGCGGCCACACCGGCGTTGATGTGAACCACGGTGCCGCCGGCAAAGTCGATGGCCGGGCCGAGTGCCTGGCCGATTGCGCCTTCCTCACCGAAGAGGCCGCCGCCCCAGACCATATAGGCCAGCGGGCAGTAGACGAGGGTGACCCAAACGGGGACGAAGACTGACCAGGCGCCGAACTTGGCGCGGTCCGCGATGGCTCCGCTGATCAGGGCCACGGTAATGATGGCGAAGGTTGCTCCGTAGCCGACCAGGATGAGGCCTTCGGGCGCTTCCGCCGTGTTGACGCCTTCAAGGCCGAAGCTGGCGAAGGGGTTTCCGACAATCTGCATGAAGCCCTCACCGCCAGTCATGGAGTAACCCCAGAGTACCCAGACAACACTGACGATGCCGATGGAGATGAAGCTCATCATCATCATGTTCAGTGCGGCCTTGGCGCGCGTCATGCCGCCGTAGAAAAATGCCAGGCCCGGTGTCATAAACAGCACGAGCGCTGCCGCCACCATGAGCCATACGTGACCTGCGGTAAGTTCCATGGTGCACGTCCTCTCTCAGATCGATACTGCGGATCTCTCCGCCTGCCAACGCCTTTTGCGTCCTATGAAGAGTCTGGTCCCGCTGTGTTTCGCCCACGGAGGATTTAGATTGCGCGTTTGTTACAACAACCTCTAGGAAGTAAATGGTGCATATCTGGCTTGTTACGGTTATGTTTCATCACTCTTGCAAGCAACCCTCATACGAAAGCGCAAGGACCCCGGCCCCATGACGTCCAGACCCCCTGTGAGCGGCGCCACGTCGCGGATTCCCGGCCTGCGACGGTCGGGGCAGGACAAGCTGCCGCGCGACATCAAGGTGATGCTGGCCGCGGCGTTCCTGATTGCCCTCGGATTCGGGCTTGTTGCGCCTGTGTTGCCACAATTCGCCACAACCTTCGGCGTCGGAAACACCGAGGCTGCGGTGATCGTGGCAATCTTCGCCCTGATGCGCCTGGTCTTCGCTCCGGCCGGAGGCGCCCTGATTGGCCGATGGGGTGAACGGCCGGTCTACGTGGCGGGACTGCTGATCGTGGCAGGGTCCACTGCGGCGTGCGCTTTTGCGCAGGGCTACTGGCAACTGCTGCTGTTCCGCGGGCTTGGCGGCATCGGCTCAGTCATGTTTACCGTGGCATCCATGGCACTGGTGATCCGCCTGGCACCTCCGGAAAGCCGCGGCCGGGTGTCCGGCGCCTACGCCTCGGCGTTCCTGGTGGGGAACGTCTGCGGCCCTATCGTCGGAGGCCTGCTCGCAGGCTTCGGGCTGCGGGTGCCCTTCCTCGCGTACGCCGCGGCCCTGGTCATCGCGGCCGCCGTCGTCCAAACACAGCTCAGCCATGAGCGCAGGGAGGCCGGCCAGGGGCAGTCGCGGAATCCTGACATGCGCCTGGCAGATGCCCTCCGCGACGGCGCCTACCGGTCCTCGCTGGTGTCCAGTTTTGCGAACGGGTGGGCGACGTTCGGCGTCAGGATGGCAACGGTTCCGCTGTTTGCCGTCGCGGCCCTCGGTGCAGGCCCAGAGGCTGCAGGGCTTGCGCTGGCGGTATTTGCCGCGGGCAACGCAGCGGCCCTTACCTTCTCCGGCCGCCTGGCCGATTCCCTGGGGCGCAAACCCATGATGGTGACAGGCCTGCTCGTCACCGGCCTGGCCACCGCAGCCATTGGCTTGACGCATGAACTGGGCTGGTTCCTGGTGGCCTCCACGCTGGCTGGCATTGGTTCCGGGCTGCTGGGACCCGCGCAACAGGCCGCGGTGGCCGACGTCATCGGAAACGGCCGCTCCGGGGGAAAGGTCCTGGCCATCTACCAGATGACGGCGGATATCGGCGCCATTGCGGGTCCAATCCTGGCCGGAGTGCTCGCCGACCGGCTGGGCTACGGCTGGGCTTTCGGCGTCACGGGTGCTGTCCTCGTCGTGGCCGCGGCAAGCTGGTCCGTAACGCGCGAACCGCTTAAACGCGTTGAGGGGTGAGATCCCGCCGCAATAGCCCGGGCTATGCGGCAGGATCTCACCCCTCAAGTGAAGTAGGAGTCAGTTCAGCAGGGCGTCGACAAATCCCTCGGCCTCGAAGGGGGCGAGGTCGTCCGCCCCCTCGCCAAGACCGATGAGCTTGACGGGAACACCGAGCGATTTCTGGATGGCGACGACAATCCCGCCCTTGGCGGTGCCGTCCAGCTTGGTCAGGACGATACCGGTGATGTTGACCACCTCGGAAAAGACCCGGGCCTGGTTGAGCCCGTTCTGGCCGGTGGTGGCATCCAGGACGAGCAGCACCTCGTCAACCTCGGCGAGCTTTTCAATGACGCGCTTGACCTTGCCGAGTTCGTCCATCAAGCCGACCTTGTTCTGCAGGCGGCCGGCGGTGTCGATCATGACGACGTCGACTTCCTGGTCGATGCCAGCCTTGACCGCCTCATAGGCGACAGACGCCGGATCCGCACCGTCGACGTCGGACTTCACCGTGGGAACTCCCACGCGCTGGCCCCAGGTGGCCAGCTGCTCCGCGGCCGCAGCACGGAAGGTGTCTGCTGCACCCAAGAGCACGTCTTTGTCTTCCGCGACGAGCACGCGCGCGAGTTTGCCTACGGTGGTGGTTTTGCCCACGCCGTTGACGCCAACCACCATCACGACGGCGGGCTTGTCGGCGTGCCTGGTGGTGTTCAGGCTGCGGTCCATAGTGGGATCGACCAGTTTGATGAGTTCTTCGCGGAGCAGCGCCTTGACCTGATCAGGGGTCCGGGTGCCGAGGACCTTGACGCGTTCCCGCAGGGCATCCACGAGCTGCATGGTGGGTTCGGTTCCCAGGTCTGCCAGAAGGAGGGTTTCCTCAACTTCGTCCCAGACATCCTCGTCAATCTTATCGCTGGAGAGCAGTGCCAGCAGGCCCTTCCCCAGGATGTTGTTCGACCGGACAAGGCGTTCGCGCAGGCGGGTCAGGCGGCCAGCGACGGGAAGGGGGGTCTCGACCTGGATGGTTTCAAGGCCCGCCACGGTGTCGGGGACCTCAGTGGTTTCCAGCCCGTCAAGGTCGACGCCGGCGGGGGCCTTTCGGTCAGCAGGGACCGCAGGTGCGTCCTCAACGAGTGTTCCGCCGGTTCCTTTCAGCGTCTCGGGATCGTTGGCGTCGCGCGTCCCCGGGTACTGGGTGATGTTCTTCCGCGTCTTCAACAGGACCGGGATCAGCCCGCCAACAACCGCCAGGGCAGCAACAATGGACAGAATAATGGGAAGGATGTCATTCACTCCCCTAGCTTCTCACACGCGTTTGACCCCGATGTCACACACGTGTGGCCGGACATCGGGGCAGTTACACCTCGGCGCCCAGGCGCTGGCTGATGACGGTGGAGACGCCGTCGCCCCGCATCGTGACGCCGTACAGGGCATCAGCCACTTCCATGGTCCGCTTTTGGTGCGTGATCACGATCAGCTGGCTGGACTCGCGGAGTTCCTCGAAGATGGTGATGAGCCGGCCCAGGTTGGTGTCGTCGAGGGCGGCCTCCACCTCGTCCATCACGTAGAAGGGCGAGGGCCGGGCCTTGAAGATCGCCACCAGCAGGGCCACAGCCGTCAGGGACCGTTCTCCGCCCGAAAGCAGGGATAGCCGCTTAATCTTCTTGCCGGCCGGGCGTGCCTCCACCTCGATGCCGGTGGTGAGCATGTCCGAGGGATCCGTCAGGACAAGACGGCCCTCACCGCCGGGAAAGAGCCTGGCAAAGACGCGGATGAACTGCGCCTGGGTGTCTTCGAAGGCCTCAGCGAAGACACGTTGGACGCGGTCGTCCACTTCCTTGATGATATCCAGCAGGTCCTTGCGGCTGGATTTGAGGTCCTCCAGCTGGGTGCTGAGGAACTGGTGCCGTTCTTCCAGCGCCGCGAATTCCTCCAGAGCCAGTGGGTTGACCTTGCCAAGGGCGGACAGGTCCCGTTCGGCCTTCCGGAGCCGCTTCTCCTGCTCTTCCCGGACGTAGGGCTTGCCTTCGGGGACGGGGGCGCCGTTATCATCCACCGGCGCCCTGAGGGCGGCCCATTTGTCCTGGCTTTCGTCCGCCGGGACGGGCACCGGAACGTCCGGGCCGAAGTCCGCCACCAGCAGGTCCGGGGTGATGCCGAGTTCCTCGATGGAACGGGTTTCGAGGGCCTCGATCCGCGCCCGCTGCTGGGCCCGGGCCAGCTCGTCGCGGTGGACCGAGTCCGTCAGCTCCGCCAGTTCGCTGGTGAAGGCGTCGTTGGCTGTCCTGATCTCCAGCAGGGCACGGTCCCGTTGCTCGCGGTTCTCCTCGGCGAGGTCGCGTTCCTGCCGGGCCTGCTCCACCGACACGTCGATATAGCGCAGGGCAAGCTCCACGCCCGACTGCACCGCGGCCGCACGCCGGGCCTGGATGCGGCGGCGGCGTGCCCGTTCGGCGGCTTCCTCCCGCGCCCTGCGTTCAGTGGCCGCGGCCCGCTCGAGCGACGCGGCCCGGTTGCGGGTGGCCATCAGTTGCTCTTCCGCGCTGCGGAGCGACAGCCTGGCTTCCATTTCCGCGGACCGTGCCTGAGACGCTGCCACGGCCAAGGCATCGCGTTGTTCGGTGGAGGGTTCCTCTTCGGCCGGTGCCTGCTGCGCGGCGGCCAGGCGTTCAGTGATGGCTGCGAGCGCTTGTTCCTCAATGGCCACGTTGGCCTCGGCTTTCGCGAGCGACGCTGCCAGCCTGTCGCTCTCCCCCACGGCGCTGCGCAGGACGGAGTTCAAGTGGCCCAGCCGCTCAGCGACAGCCGCAAGCCGGGCGTCTGATTCGTGCAGCCGGTCCAGGGCGGCCTCGGCCCGGACCTGGGCTTCGGCGCGCCGGGCTTGGGCGCCCGCCAGTGCGAACCGGTTCCGCTCCAGGTCGGCAGTGACCGCACTAAGCCTGGTCTCGGCGTCGTCGACGGCGGCCTGGACCTCAAGCAGGGACGGCGCCTTCGCCGAGCCGCCAGTCACAGTCAGCGCAGTGAAGACGTCCCCGGCCCGGGTCACCGCCGTCAGCTCAGGCCGCTCAGCAACCAGTTGGCCAGCACCATTGAGGTCTTCAACCACCGCCACACGGGCGAGGAGCGCCATCACGGCAGGGCGGCTGCCTTCCGCGGCGGATACGAGGTCAACGGCCCGGCGCGCACCCTCCGGCAGTGTCCCGGTGGCGGGAACCCCTGCGTCCGGCAGGGCAGGAACTGACGCGAGCAGCAGGGAGGCGCGCCCGCCGTCGTCATCCCTGAGGAATTGCACGACGGCGGCAGCCACGGCGGGGTCCCGGACCACAACCGCTTCGGAGGCGTCGCCGAGTGCCGCCGCTAGCGCCGTCTCGTAGCCGGGGCTGATGGTGAGATCCGCAGCCAGGGTGCCCACGAGGCCGTCCAACCCTGAGTCCAGTGCGCGCGCCGTGCCGTCCTTGCGGTTGAGTCCGAGCTGGAGGGCATCCCGCCGCGCCACGAGTGCGTCGCGTTCGCGTACAGCCTCCCCCTCGGCCGCGGCCAGGCCGGCAATCTCTTCGTTCACCGCGTCCAGTTCGGCAGCGGCGTCCTCGTAGTCGGCGTCGAGGCTTTCCTCGCCTTCCTCCACCCCCGCCACCTGAGTCTCCAAAGCCGTGAACTCGGTCTGTGCCTTGCGACGCCGCTCCTGCCCGGCGGCGAGTGACTCGCGCAGCCGGCCAAGTTCAGCCTGGGCGGACTCCACCCTTGACCGTGCGGCGCCTACCTGGCCGGCAAGCCGCGCCAGGCCCTCCCGCCGGTCCGCGGCGGCGCGTAGGACGGCCGTCAGCCGTTTCTCCTCGGCGGCCGCGGCGGTTTCCGCGTCGGATTTGGCGGCCGTCGCTGCTTCCAGGGCACTGCGCCTGTCCAGGAGGTGTCGATCGAGTTCCGCCAGCTCGTCCCGGACTCGGGCAGCCTGCCGTTCGAGTTGTTCGGGATCCCTTCCCGAGTACGGTTCAGCGTCCACCGCGCCAAGCAACCGACCGCGTTCCTGGGCCAACGAACCGAGAGAGCGGAGGCGCTCCCTCGCTGCGGACAGCCGATACCAGGTATCGCGCGCAGCATTGAGCAGCGGTGTTGCTTCCGCGGCGAGCTGTTCCATGGCGGCCTGTTTCCTTCGCCCGGACTCCAGCTCCTGTTCCACCACGGCACGGCGTGCTTTCAGGGCTTCCTCATCCGCCACGTCCTGATCGAGGGTTGCCTGCTGGCGGACGAGGTCATCTGCCAGGAGCCGAGCACGCGCGTCGCGGACGTCGAACTGGACGCGCTGGGCCCGGCGCGCGACGTCGGCCTGCTTGCCCAGCGGCGTGAGTTGCCGCCGGATTTCACCGGTGAGGTCGGTCAGGCGCTGGAGGTTGGCTTGCATGGCCTCGAGCTTGCGGACGGTCTTTTCCTTGCGGCGGCGGTGTTTCAGGATTCCGGCGGCCTCCTCAATGAAGCCGCGGCGGTCCTCAGGGGTGGCGTGGAGGACCTTGTCCAGCTGCCCCTGGCCCACGATGACGTGCATTTCCCGGCCGAGACCGGAGTCGGAAAGCAGTTCCTGGATATCGAGCAGGCGGCAGCTGGCACCGTTGATGGCGTACTCAGATCCCCCGGTACGGAAGAGCGTCCGCGAGATGGTGACCTCGCTGTACTCAATCGGCAACGCCCCGTCAGCGTTGTCAATGGTCAGGGAGACATGGGCCCGGCCCAGCGGAGGCCGCCCTGAGGTTCCCGCGAAGATGACGTCTTCCATTTTGCCGCCGCGCAGCGTTTTGGCCCCCTGTTCCCCCATGACCCAGGAGAGGGCGTCCACAACATTGGACTTTCCGGAACCGTTCGGTCCCACCACTGCCGTGACACCGGGTTCAAAATCGAAGGTCGTGGCGGACGCGAACGACTTGAACCCCCGGACAGTAAGGCTTTTGAGGTGCAAGGTGTTTCTGGTCTCCTGAGTGGCTGAAGCGGCTGCTTTGCTGTCCCCAAATCTACTGCGTCACTGCGGGTTTCCTCGGATTTGCGGCAGTTGTCCTGCCGTGATGCGGCCGGCTGAGACGTCTGGTTGCGGGCCCCGAGCTACCAGCGCCCGTTCCGCGGTCGCGGCTGGCACACCGGGCAAGTGTAGGACGACCGGTTCATGAACTGCTCGCGTCGGATCGGCGAATTAAGTCCGACGGCGGCACACCGCCCACAGGGCTGGCCTTCCCTCCCATAGGCATTCAGGGAGCGGTCAAAGTAGCCTGAGGCGCCGTTGACATTCACGTACAGCGAATCAAAGCTTGTCCCGCCGGCCGCCAGCGCGTCCAGCATGACCTCACGGGCGCAGTCCACGAGCCTGGCCGCGTCGGCACGCCGCAGCTTGTCGGTGGGACGGGCGTAGTGCAGCTTGGCCCGCCACAGGGCCTCATCCGCGTAGATGTTGCCGATCCCCGAAACCAGTCCCTGGTCCAGCAGAGCGCGTTTCAGGCCGGTCCTGCGTTTGCGGAGCCGGGTGAAGAAAAGCTCAAAAGAAAACGCCGGGTCAAGGGGGTCGCGGGCAATGTGGGATGCCTCTTCGGCGATGAGCGGAACCGGGGATTCAGCGAGGCCCCCGGGGCCGCCGTCGTCCGTAGGAAGCATGCCGGTGACGAACAGCCCGCCAAAAATCCGCTGATCCACAAAGCGGAGCTGTTCCGGCATGCCGTCGCGCGGACTGAGCCGGAGCCTGACCTTGAGGTGCTTTTCATCGGGTGTAGAAGTGTCCTGCATCAGGAGCTGGCCGCTCATGCCCAGATGGGCCATCAAGGCGATGGCAGGTGTGGCCTGCGCAGAGCCAGTCATCGTTGCGTCCAGCAACGGCATCCAGAGGAACTTGCCGCGGCGGACTACATCCGCCACGGTGGCGCCTTCCAGGTTGCCGACGAAGTCCTCCGTGCCCAGCGCATGGCGGCGGATGGATCGGGGGTCCAGCACGTCAACTGAGGTGATGCTGCGGCCGCGCACCCAACTCACCAGTCCGCGGCGGACTACTTCCACTTCCGGGAGTTCCGGCACAGGTCAGCCTAGACGGAGGCAGCGGAGCCCGCGGAGCCGTCCGCAGCCTCCGGGCGGGAAGCTCCGGAGAGCACGCGCCAGGCATCGGCGGCGGCCTCCTGCTCGGCTTCCTTCTTGGAATGGCCGGAACCCTTGCCATAGGCGTTGCCGCCGATCTCCAGGACGGCCGTGAAAGTTCGGGCGTGATCCGGCCCGGCCCCTTCCACCGCGTAGTGGATGCTGCCGAGCTGCCTGCTGGCTGCGAGTTCCTGGATACTGGTCTTCCAGTCCGTTCCGGCACCGAGGGCGGCCGCGTCCTTAAGGAGTGGACCAATCAGGCGCATGACCAGTTGGCGCGCGGTCTCGATGTCGTTGGAGACGTAAGTGGCACCGATCAGTGCTTCCATGGTGTCCGCCAGGATGGAGGCCTTGTTCTTGCCCTCCGTGAGCTTCTCGCCCTGGCCCAGGTAGATGTAGTCACCAATGCCGAGGCTGCGGCCAATGCCGGCCAGGGCCCGTGTGCTGACGACGGCGGAGCGTCGTTTCGCCAGGTCCCCTTCCGGCAGCGACGGGTTGTCCCGGTACAGGGCATCCGTGACGGAGAAGCCCAGGATGGAGTCACCCAGGAATTCCAGCCGCTCGTTGGTAGGGATTCCGCCGTTTTCGTAGGCGTAGGAACGGTGCGTGAGAGCAAGACGAAGCGTCCCGGCGTCAATGGAGACACCGAGACGCTTCAGAAGCTCTTCAGTTGAAGACATCATCTCAGCCTGAATGGCCAATTAGACGTCTGCGACCTTGCGGCCCTTGTACTCAAGGAACAGCGCAGTGCCAGCCGAGTCGGTGACGACCTTTGCCTGGTGCGGCAGGCTGTAGGTGACCTGGCCGTTCTCTACGGTCTTCACCAGGTGGGGGGCAGTTGCCTTCCACTGGGAGCGGCGGGCGCGGGTATTCGAGCGAGACATTTTCCGCTTGGGAACAGCCACGGCTAACTCATTTCTCTCTAGACAAACACGTACAAATCAATTTTGCCGGTCAGGCTTAGCCATATCAGCTAGGGCAGCCCAGCGAGGATCCAAGACCTCGTGGTGGTGCCCCGGCTCGTCTTCCAGGCGAGCTCCGCATTCGGAACAAAGGCCCTGGCAGTCTTCCCGGCACACCGGCTGGAACGGCAGCATGGTTACAACTGCGTCCCGCAACACCGGTTCAAGATCGATTAGATCGTGCTCGACTCGACGTTGCTCTTCATCGTCTTCTTCGTCCGAAAGCAGGACGCCTTCGTAGAAGAAAAGTTCTTGCACATTGACCTCAAGGTCATACGCAAGGGGATCCAGGCATCGGCCGCATTCGCCCGTTACTGCAGCGACTGCGGTTCCTGATACCAGAATTCCTTCGTGTACGGCCTCAAGCCTCAGATCCAGCTCAACATCCGAGCCTTCCTGAACGCCAATGAGCGCCACACCAAGATCACTTGGTGCGGGTACATGTTCCTTCAGTGTCCGCATGCTTCCCGGGCTGCGCCCGAGGTCCTTGACGTCGAACGCCAAGGGCGAACTAGCATCTCGCTTAATGAGAACTCCTGTTGAACATATGACCGACGTACCATCTTAGCCTGAAGACCCGTATGGACTCAAACCAGGCCACCGAAGGCCGCCGAGTACCGGACTAGCCTACCCTCTCGGCGGCTGATCGGACGAAGACTCGCCAGCCAACAGCCTTTTTTGCACCGAGCGCGGCACATAGTCCGAAACGCTGCCGCCCAGGGACGCAACTTCCTTGATGAGCGTGGAGGACAGGTGCAGGTAATGGGCTTCCGCGGGCAGGAACACTGTTTCGACTCCGCTGAGCTGGCGGTTCATGGTGGCCATGGGCAATTCGTAGTCAAAATCCGACGAGGACCGAAGTCCCTTCACAATCGCAGACACTCCGCGCTGGCGGCAATACTCAGCCAACAACCCTTCACCAACGGGCTCAACCACAATCCCCTTCAAGGATGCAAGGGTCTCCCGAGCCATGTCGATCCGGTCCCCAAGACTGAACCGGTACTTCTTCGCATAGTTGGTGGACACAGCCACGATGACCTCGTCAAAGAGGCCGGCCGCCCGGGCGATTACCTCGAGATGGCCGTTGTGGATGGGGTCAAAGGATCCTGGGCAGACAGCGCGTCTCATGCACCGAACCTACCGCATTCGGACGCCGGGATACCATGACTGAATGCATCCACCACGGGACCTTTTTATACCCACTGCACCTGCCCCGTGGCAGCGCGCAGCCCTCGGGGCCAACTTGCTCGGACAGGACGGCAAGCTGGGGGTCACCATCTTTGAAGAGATGACCACGCTCGCCCTGCAGACCGGCGCGATAAACCTGGGCCAGGGGTTCCCGGACGAGGACGGGCCGGCGGAGATCCGGGCTGCCGCCCAGGCAGCCATCGGCGCCGGCGCAAACCAGTATGCTCCGGGGAAGGGCACCGTTGAACTTCGTGAGGCCGTCGCGTCCCACCAGGAACGGTTTTACGGCTTGGCCCCGGACCCTCAGACGGAGGTCATCGTCACGACAGGAGCCACCGAGGGCATTGCCGCTTCGTTGCTGGCCCTGACCGGTCCGGGCGACGAGGTGCTGACGTTCGAGCCCTTCTATGACTCGTACGGCGCCGTGATCGGGCTGTCCGGGGCCACCCACGTGACTGCTCCGTTGCTCGCCCCTGACTTCCTCCCGGATATGGCCGCCCTCGAAGCGGCCTTCAGCCACCGCACGCGTGTGGTGCTGCTCAACAATCCGCACAATCCCACGGGTGCCGTATTCCCGCTGGAGGTGCTTCAGCGGGTCGTCGATCTTGCCACGAAGCATGACTGCCTGATCATCACCGATGAGGTGTACGAGCACCTGACGTTTGGCGTGAGCCACATTCCGGTGGCCACACTGCCCGGGGCTGCGGAGCGGACGTTGACCATCTCCTCCGCAGGCAAGACTTTCTCGTTTACTGGGTGGAAAATCGGCTGGCTGACCGGACCGGAGCGTCTGGTGTCCGCCGTCCGTACTGTGAAACAGTTCCTGACGTACAGCTCGGGGACGCCGTTCCAGGCGGCGATCGCAACGGCACTGGCCCTTCCGGATGATTTCTACGCCGGAGTTTCTGCCACGCTGCGTCACAAGCGCGACATCCTCAGTGAGGGGCTCCGTGCGGCCGGTTTCGAAGTCTTCACCCCGCAGGGCACGTACTTCGTGAACGTGGACACCGCCCCGCTGGGCATCAAAGACTCGGTGGACCTTGCGCGCCGGCTTCCCGCACTCGTAGGAGTGGCGGCAATCCCGGTGCCAGTCTTCTGCCACCCCGACGGCGCTGAACGGACACGCAGCCTGCTCCGATTCGCCTTCTGCAAGAAAGTGGAAGTCCTGGAAGAGGCCGCGGCACGGCTGGCCGGCCTCAGCGGAATGCTCTGATGCCGGCGCACGGCCGGCATGCGGCCACCAGGTTCCTGCGAACCACGGGTCAACATGCCTCCATCGAAGCCGACCACCTCATCGATGGCGCATACATCCTGAGCATTGGCGGTGCCGAGCAGTCCCATGTCAATGTGGACCATCCCGAGGAAATCTTCTACGAGTACTTACGCCGGATCGGCCACCTGGTGGATCTGGCAGCTCCGGAGGGGCAGCCGATCAGGGCGCTCCATCTTGGGGCCGGCGCCCTGACCCTGGCCCGCTACATCCAGGCCACAAGGCCAGGATCCGTCCAGTATGCCGTTGAATTGGAGCGCGAGCTGCTGGATTTCGTCCTTCAACAGCTGCCGCTGCCGGACGGGACGGACCTGCATCCTGTGATCGGCGACGCCCGTGACGCCCTGGCCGGACTGGCGCCGGAGCTGCGGTTCGACGTCATTATCCTGGATATTTTCTCCGGACCGGACGCCCCGGAGCACATCGCCTGTACCGGGTTCTACGAGGAGGCCCGCGCACGGCTCACAGCAAACGGCCTGCTGATCGTCAACGTGGGGGACGAACCCGGACTCACCCTGGTGCGCAGCCAGGCCGCTGCCCTTCGCCGGGCAATGGAGGATGTCGCGGCCTTCGCCGAGGCCGGGATGTTCGCTGGCCGCTACCCGGGCAACATCATCCTCGCCGGCACACAATTCCCATGGCCCCGGAACTGGTCCGTGGAACTGACGGCGCGGGGACCTCACCCGGCCAAAGTGCTGGCGGGCGTTGAACTGGACGGCCTCGCAGGCTGAGTTTCAGTGACCGGACTTTGACCACCGGCGTTCAATTGCCGCCAGCGTCTGCGTGCTCGTCAAGTTCTTCCTCGACCTGAATCGCGTCCGGAACCGAGGGCTCCGCGAACCAGAGGCGCGTCTCCCCGTACTTCTTCTCGGCAAAACGTTCCATTCCCACCGGCCAACCTGGTTCCGGCGACCGCGACGAGCGTTCGACCACCACAACGGCGGCCGGCGCAAGGTGCGGATTAAGCTTGGCCAGCACGGCGGACAGGGCCGGCTCGTCCAGCGGGTAGGGCGGATCCAGGAAGACCAGGTCCCAGTTGTCGTCAAGTGTGGCGCGCTCCAGGAACGACTCCACCCTGGAGCGGTGCACGGTGACGACTTTGCGCCCCACGACGCCGTTGACCAGGTCCGCGTTGCGCTGGCACACGCCGCTTGCCTTGGCATCGAATTCGACAAGGTCAACGGTTCCGGCGCCCCTGCTGCCGCTCTCCACACCGAGCGACCCTGAGCCGGCGTACAGGTCAAGGACCCGCGCGCCGGAGATGACATCGAAGGCATCCAGCCGTGAAAACAGGGCTTCCTTGACCCGGTCCGTCGTGGGCCTGGTCAGTGACCCGGGAACACTGACCAAGGGCGTGCCACCGGCAGCTCCCGCGATGATCCTGCTCATGCCGGGCACTTCCTGTTCCGCGCCGCCGTGCCGGCTGTCGCCGCGTTATCCGCGTTATCCGCGTTCAAGGAACGCCTCCTTTTCGGGATTGAGGTATCCATCGATGGCGTGCGCCAGCTGCGGATGCTGCTGAAGGGACGGATCCGAACCCACGATCTTCTGGGCGTCCTCCCGTGCCTTTGCTATGACGTCCTCATGCTCCAGCACTCTGAGGAGTTTCAGCGTGGACCGGACACCTGACTGTGAGGCGCCAAGGATGTCCCCTTCACGCCTCAGCTTCAAGTCTTCCTGGGAGAGTTCAAAACCATCAGTGGTGGCGGCCACTGCGTCCAGCCGGCGACGGCTTGGATGGCCGGGCTCCAGGGCCGTCACCAGGAGGCACGTGCCGGGATGCCCGCCGCGGCCCACACGCCCACGGAGCTGGTGGAGTTGGGAAATACCGAAACGGTCGGCGTCGAGGATCACCATGAGGGTCGCATTGTGGACATCGACGCCCACCTCGATGACTGTGGTGGAGACCAAAAGCTTGGTCCGGTTGGCCGTGAAATCAGCCATGGCCGCCGACTTCACCCCAGGGTCCTGGCGCCCGTGAAGCGGAGCCAAGGGCACGCCAGCCAAGGCCGGCTCCTGCTGGAGCTGCTCGACGACGGACGTCACCGACGCGAGCTCGCGCGCCGCGCCGCCCTCTTCCAGGTCCGCCGCCGTTGGTTCCGCTTCTCCGGGACTGAAGTCGCCGTCGTCGTCAGTCCCGATTTTGGGGCAGACAACATAAACCTGGTGCCCGGCGTCGATCTCCTCCCGCGACCGGGACCAAATGCGGCCTACCCAGCCCGGGTTCTCGGCCAGGCCCACCACGTGGGTGGAGATGGGGGCCCGGCCCGCGGGCAGCTCATCAAGCACAGACGTTTCAAGGTCCCCAAAAACTGTCATGGCCACGGTTCGGGGAATGGGGGTGGCTGTCATGACCAGCAGGTGGGGCGGTTTGCTTGCCTTCGCCCGCAAGGCATCCCGTTGCTCGACGCCGAACCGGTGCTGCTCGTCCACCACGATCAGGCCGAGATCATAGAAGGACACGTTTCCGCTGAGCAGGGCGTGGGTGCCTATGACGATCCCGGCCGTACCGGAAGCGGCGTCCAGCATGGCCTGCTTGCGGGCCGCAGTGGGCATGGATCCAGTCAGGAGCGTTACCTGGACGGCGTCGTTGCCCAATCCGCCAAGAAGCCCGTCCCGGGACAGCGAGCCCAAGGTGCGCCTGATCGATTCGAAGTGCTGGGCGGCGAGGACTTCGGTGGGGGCGAGGAGTGCTGCCTGGCCTCCGGCGTCGACCACCTGCAGCATGGCCCGGAGTGCAACGACGGTCTTGCCCGAACCCACCTCGCCCTGCAGGAGCCTGTTCATGGGGCCGTCCTGGGCAAGTTCAGTGGAGAGTGTCTTGCCGATGGAGGCCTGGCCGGCAGTCAGGGTAAACGGGAGTTGCCGGTCGAAGGCAGCGAGCAGGCCGTCCGGGACAGGACGCCGGGCGGTGGCCTCTTCGGCGGCCAACTGGGCCCGGCGCCTGGCCAATGCCGACTGCAGGACCAGCGCTTCCTGGTAGCGGAACCGATCCCGGGCACGCTGCCAGTCCGCCGTGGATTCCGGTGCGTGGATCAGCCGGTATGCCTCAGCGACCGGCAGGAACTTTTCCCGTGCCGCAACAGCAGGCGGAATTGGGTCCGGCAGCGCGTCGAGGTCGGCCGTTTCGAGCAATGCCCGCACAACTTTCTGGATGGCCCAGCTGGTGAGTTTGCCCGTAGCCGGATAGACCGGAATGGGCATCAGGGCCAGCGACTCCGGGTCCTTCCCCTGCGTGAAGGGGTCCTCGTCCAGCAAAAGGAAATCGGGATTCGTGAGCCCCAACAAGCCACCATAGCGAGTGACTTTGCCGGAGAACAGTGCCCGCCGCCCCAGCAGCAGTTCAGCCTTGGCGCGGTAACCGTTGAAGAAGCTGACTTTGAGCGTGCCGGGGACTTTGCCGCGGTAATCGCTGCCCCCGACCAGCCGGAGCCCCGGCGTTCCGTCGTCATCGGAAATCACGACGTCGGTAATGGTGCCGCGGCGTGCCTTCATGGAACGGGTGCTGTTGGACACCACCCGGGCTATCAGAGTGACGTCCTCATCCAGGGGAACCTCGCTGATAGGGGTCAGCTCGCCCCGGTCCAGGTACCGCCGGGGAAAGTAGTTCAGCAAGGCACCGACGGTAGTCAGGCCAAGGTGTTTCTCAATGACGCCGGCGGAGCGTCTGCCGACGAGGCGTCCTAGGTCAAAGTCGAATTCAGCGTTCATGCCCACTGGAGTTCACCGGGTCGGTGTCGGGGTCTCTCGGCAGGGCGAGCTCGCTGACCGTGATCTGCGTGGGATCCCCCAAGGAACGGATGAGCCGGACGGCCAGTTCTGCATCCGGTACGTGGACGTGGACGCGCCAGCGGTAATTGCCGTCAGCCTCAGCCGAAGAACCCACCTGGCTCATGATTACGGACTCGCCGATCTCATCGAGCCGCTGCCGCAGGGTGGCCGCGTTGAGCGGCGAGAGGCTGATGGTGCACATGACTTCCACGCCGTCGTCGTCAGGCATGCTGGTGTGAATATGAGGGTCCTGGACGTCGTAGCCGTGCAGCCCGTCGAGGAGCTCGCTTTGCAGTTCCTCCCCCAGGACGGCGGATCGGAGGCAATCCAGGATGAGGAGCATTCCCACACCGCCGGCGTCCACGACGTGCGCCGCCTGCAGGGCGTCCAGCTGGTCCTCCGTGCGGATAACTGCCGCCAGGGCGCCCTCAACCGCGGCGTCCAGCGACAAGCCAAGAGCGTGGTTGCTGTCATCGCCGTTTTGACCGGCATCCACCGCGGCAGCAGCACGGGCGGCAGCTTCCATAACTGAGAGCATGGTCCCGGGGACGGGGTCGCTTAATGCTGACCAGGCCCTGATCTGTGCCCGGTTGAGGGCGGCGGCAAGCAGGGTGGACGTCAGCCTGGTGTGGCCGGCCAGCGGCTCCGCGGCTGCGCAGAGAAAGACGGAAAAGAGTGTGCCCGAATTGCCCCTTGCCTGCTCCAAGGCCGCCTGTCCGGCCATTGCCAGGACAGCTCCGACGTCCGCCTGTCCGGCGTCGGGCTGCCGGGAATCCAGGCTGGTGCTGCCGTTGCCCGGCCCGACGCCTTGGAGCGCGCGGGAGGCCGCCCGGACTGTGAGATAGAGGTTGGTGCCGGTATCACCGTCCGCCACGGGGAAGATATTGATGGCGTTAAGGCGGTCGCTGTGGTTGCCAAGAGCCGTTTCAGCCTTGCCCAACCACCGCTTCATCGCTTGCGCGTTGGCGGCAACCTTAGTGTGCAAAGTGATCCCATCCCCCGGTGTCCGCGGCGTGGCCTGCAATTTTGATGCCCGGGCTTTCGCTTTCTCCCAAGGCTTGTACTGAGCCTATCGCAGTGAATCCGGGAGGCACCTGAACGCCGGGAGGGAATGTGGCCAGGAGTCCGTGGTCTTCTCCTCCGGCCAGCACCCACTCCATGGGGTCGGCATTGAGAAGGTCCGACGCCGGTTCCAGCCCTTCGGACAGTTGCCGAAGCGCCTGCGGATCCAGGTCCAGGACGACGCCGCTGGAGCGGGCGAGGCGGGCCCCGTCCCGGAGGAGCCCATCGGAGATATCCAGCATCGCCGTTGCGCCGCCTGACCGTGCCAGCGGACCTGCGGCAAGAGGAGGCCCCGGCCGGCACTGAAGTGCCACCAGTTTGCGCTGTTCCGGAGTCAGTGACTCTATGCCTGCGTCCGACTCCAGGAGGGCTAGCCCAGCCGCCGCCCGCCCCACCGTACCGGCAAGTGCCAGCACATCGCCGGGGCAGGCTCCAGATCTCAGCACCGGCGATCCGCCGCTCAGGGTGCCCAGCACAGCGACGCTGACCGAAATCTCCCGGCCACGCCCGAGGTCACCGCCGGCAACAGAACAGGAGTCAGCGCCCAGCTTCCGGATTCCGGCTGCCAGGCCATCGGCAAGATCCTCCACCCAACTGACCGGGGTGTCCCGCGGAAGGGTGAGGCTGACCACCATGGACGTTGCGGTGGCGCCCATGGCATTGATATCGCTGAGGTTCTGGGCAGCAGCCTTCCAGCCCACGTCAAAGCCGGTGGTGCGGTACCCGTTGGGCCACTGAAGCCGGAAGTCCTGGTCCTGCACCTGTGTGTCGATACTGATGACCGTCCGGCCGTCCGGGGCGGCAACGATCGCGGCGTCGTCCCCCGGACCCAGCAGCGTGGCAGCGGCATGGCGGCTGTCCATCGCCAGCCGGGGGAATATCCGGGTCAGAAGATCGGACTCGGACAGTTCCGCGACAGTCACGGCCTTTCCAGGGGCGGCTTTCTGAGGCGCAGCTTCTTCGGGCAGTGCCTTTTCAGGCAGGGCTTTTTCGGTGGGGGCATTCCCAGGCACAGCATTTACAGGCACGCCACTACGCTACAGCGCAGCACCGACATTCGTTGCCGGTGCCAGCTTGCGCTCCGCACTCCTCACGGAGAACGGAGCTCGCTGCAGGGAATCTGGACCTGGGCAAACTTCCACGTCACGGGCGCTATCAGCACAGTCCCAGTGGCAAGGCTGGGATCAGCCTCGCAGGCCACCCGGGCGTCGCTGACGCCCGCTGACCAGGAGGGGCCGGCCTGACGCACGGTGGACGCTGGCAGGTAGCTGACCAAGAGGAAAGCAAGGAACATCCCGGTGACCGCGAAGGCAGCCCTCCGGTTGACATGTCCCTTCGCAAGGGCAGCTGCGACAGCCAATGGCACCAGCAGGAGGAGGAACATCGCCGGCGCCGCCGCATAGCGGATATAGCCGAACCCTGTGGCCCAGTCAGCCTCGGTGTACGTGGCGTAGTTAAACATGGTGTTACCGCTCAGCACGACGGACGCCACCCAGCACAGCACCGAAGCTCCCAGGGCGCCGAGTGCTGTGAGTTTCAGCCCGCGGCCGCCGGCAAAGAGAGTGTACGTGAGAAGGGCAACAACCAGCAGGCAGGGAATGAAGAGCGCCCACCCCCCGTACGAGACAATGTTCGACGCCAGGGTCCGGCTGTCCGCGTGCCAGATGGAACCGATCGGCAACAGCCCGAACCCTAGAAATACTGAAATGACATCCACGGCATCGGAAGGGGCTGCACCACTGAAACGCGGCTTGGTCAAGGTGGCCAGGACTTGCAATCCGGCCCCCAGCACCAGACCTGCGGGGGCTGCAAAATTGCGACGCCGGAACGCAGCCCAGACGGCCAGCGGCAAGAACATACCGGTGATGATCTCGCTGGCCGCCGTAAGGAAGGCGCCAACAAACATCGCTACCCCTGCCGGACGCGACTTGGGCCTGTAAAGCAGCAGCCAAGGCATCAGCCAGAGGAGGTACCAGTGGAGGTTCGCTGCATTCCCCAGTACTTCCTGCGGCCCGATCGGCAGCAGTACAGGGATCGCTGCGATCATGACCCGCACGGGAACGGACTCTGCAACCGAACGTGACAGGTGGAAAACCGCTACGGAAATGGCCGCAACAGCCAGGCAGCTCAGGAGCGACATGGCCAACGCATAGCCCTGGAGCGGCACGACGGCGTGGGCCAGGCTTGCCAGCGTGCGCGGGATGACATGGAGGTACCCGTCGTACGGAAGCGGGATGCTCCTCAAGTGTCCATTGCTGAGTACGTCGCGGAGGAATACTCCGCCGTCCTCAGCCCAGACGGTCTGGCGGGCCAGGGGCGGAAGCCTTCCCCAAGTCAACAGCCCGAGGACCGCCACGGCCACTGCATTTACCAACACCCTGATGCCAATTTTGACCGCCGGGTGAGCCGTCCTCGTCTCCTGGGGCACCATTCTTCGAGGAGAACCGACGTCGATAATTTTAGTCATTTGGTCAGTAGTTTATCGCCCTGCAGCCCAGCTGTGTTACTCCAGCAGAGAGGGATGACACGGCCAGTCCCCAGGTGCAGAGGGTGTATTTGCCACGTTGTGCAAGGGGGACCGAAACGGTGTATCCGTGGTTTCCCGGTATGCCCATCACTTTGTTAACGTCGGGGCGGGGCACATCCGCGGTGAAGGCGACAGCACTCACCGCCCCGTCTGGCGCCGTGAGGTATGCATGCACGGGGATACTGGCCGAGGTGAAGGCCGGGTCATAGGCCCAGCCCTTGGACACCAGCACCGACCCGGCAGCCCCGGACTCAACGACGAGCGAATCGAAGGACCCCACGGGCGCAGGCGTGGCCGGCACGTTAATGCTCCGGCACCCCAGGAGGCTGTTGCCCTCCGCCAGTGGGCTGACCGGTATCCCGTAGGCACAGACCCTGTAGGTGCCGGCTCCCTGGATCTCCACCGATGGCTCGAAACCGTGGTTGCCAGTGATGCCGAGCGCACTGTTTATATCAGCGCGCGGCCGGTCGGCGGTGAATGCCTGGCCTTTGACGCTTCCATCGGGTGACGTGACGTAGACATGCACTGGGATGGAGGCCAGTGGGGAGCCAAGGTCTGCCGTCCACCCGGAGACCGACAGGTAGGCTTTCGTGTCAACTTTGCGCAGGGAGACGCTATCCACAAATCCGGCAGGCGCTGGAGTCGCCGGCAACAGGATTTCCTTGCAACCAAGGAAGCTGTTGCCTTGCGAGAGCGGGGCGACAAAGAGGCCATAGGCACACGCGGTATAACGGCCGCCCTGTGTCACCGGCGTGCTCAGGCTGAATCCATGGGCTCCGGAAATCGAAAACACGGAGTTGACGTCCGGGCGGGAGCCGTTCGCAGTCAGGGCGTGGGCACTCTGGCCGCTGGGGCCGCTGAGATAAATATGCACGGGGATGCTGGCAGAGGAAGCGCCGGCATCGAAAGCCCAGCCCCGAGCCTTGAGAACACCCTTTCCGGATTCCACGGCGTAGCTGAATGAGTCAAGCACACCCAGCGGCGGCGGCGACGCTTCCGCTGTCACCGTCCTGCAGCCAAGGTATGTGTTTTCGACGCTTCCCATTGCGTACACGCACACCCGGTACGGCCCGGCTGCGGTGACGTCAAAAGTCTTGGAGTAACCGTGCTGACCGGTCACCTGCATCACGCTGTTAACGTCCGGCCGCGGCTGGTTCGCCGGCACTGCGTAGCTGCGCTCCACTCCGTCAGGTGTCTTCAGGTAGACGTGCACGTCGCTTGATTCCGCTGGTTTGGCGCCATCGTATGCCCAGCCCCGCACCACCAGTTTCACCGCCGAGCTGTCACGCTGCAGTTCTACGGCATCGATAGCGCCGATACCCGGCGCGCCCGGAGGACGAAGCGTCACGGTCGCGGAGGTGTCACTCACCGAATCTATGGTCACCTTCGTCCCCGCATGGGTCTTGAAGGTTGCGCCGGCCTGCCACGCCTGGGTGGAGCTGTAGTTGCCGCTGATGGGAAAAGTCGAAGGAGGCAGCAATATGGACGAGTTTCCCGAACCCTGCTGCGAGATCTTCACGCCCCGGTTCCCGCCAATGGCCTTGCCCACGTCGTATCCGACGGGTGCCCTCAGTTCCAGGTAGTAGACCTCGCCCGATTTCGGGTCTGTGAACTTTGCGGCGCGGGCTGCACCCGTGCCGGCCCACGGCTTAAGCGTCAGTGACTTTGTTGCGGTGACAGTGCCGGCGTCGGCAATCTCGTTGCCGTTGCCGAAGCGTCCCATCTCCCAGAACGGGGCACCTATGGCCGGCATGAAGTCGTAGTGCGAGATGCCCATGACATCCAGGTTGTCGCCATAGGTTTTGATGCTGCATGACGAATCCGCGAATCCCCCGTACGGTCCCGGGGCGACGTCGGAGATCCCGCTGCCGCACTGGAGGCTGTTCGCGTGGTCAAGCCCCAGAGCGTGTCCGAATTCATGTGTCAGGACCGGCGTGCTGAGCCTGCCGTTCTGGGGCATGATGATCCGGCCGCCCACGGAGCCGTTGCTGAAAGCCATGCCGGCGGCGCCATTGGTCAGATAGGCGCCCGGAATGTACATCACCAGCGCGGTGTAGGACGTCTGCGTCCATCCCAGCTCGCGCGAGACGATGTCAACGATTTCGTTGGGCGACTGGGTGGATCGCGCCGCCGACGGCCGGGCCGTCTCGGCCTTGATCAGCGACATGTTCACCCTGCCCACAGTCTGCGTTGACCAGTACGCGCTTGCCGCACTCAGGGAAGCCTGGGCGGCCGCCATGGGAACGGCAGCGTTGGTCTCCTCTACCGTTTTGTCGGCAAGCTTCACCGTCACGAGGGTGGTCTTGATGGTCCCCGCCAGCGGCTGGTCAACATACGTGTATTCCGATTCGATGTGCCGTGGAGGAACGTCGGGGCGGACGAAGTCGTCCACCGGCACAGGACCCGGATCCGCCACGGCGGAAACGCCCGCCGGCACGGATAGATCAGCCGGCGCCGCAAAGGCGAACTGGGGAAGGGCTGACGACAGCACGATAACGGACACGGCCAGGGCCGTCCGACGCAGAATATTCAAGAGTGCTCGCTTAGGGGTGAGACCAGAAGTGATGCAGTCATCCTAGGGGAACCGCGGGCATCGCGGGGATACCTGCGCAAAAACTGATCCAAGCCTTTGATTAGGCGAATCCAAGGATTGGCGCAGCAAACGGTAAATGGAGATGATGGGTTGATGCGCCCCGCCCCTTTACCCGCACCAGCCATGCCCATCCCGACGGCGTACAGCAGGGCTTCCGGTGCAGTAGTGGCCGTTCTCGCTGTGGGACTCTGCCTGGTGGCTTGTTCCCCGGTAGTGGATGTTACCGCGGCGCAGGACGCAGCCAACCCCGCCTGCGCGCCCATGATGGTGGCACTGCCTGATGCCATCGGGGACGCGGGCCTGCGGAAAACCAACAGCCAGGCAACCGCTGCGTGGGGCGACCCCTCGCAAGTGATCCTGCGTTGTGGCGTCAACGTTCCGGGACCGACGACGGACCGCTGCGTCAGCGTCAACGGCGTGGATTGGGTCATCAAGGAGGGCGACACCGCGTGGACCCTGACTACCTTCGGCCGCGAACCAGCCACCGAAATCCTCCTGACCAAGGATCAGGAGGCCGTTAGTTCCGCGACAGTCCTTGCTGACTTGTCGGCCGCGGCGGCAAAGATCCCCGCCACACGGAACTGCGTCGGGCAGGAAGAGCTGAAGAACCTGCCGTCCACCCAGTAGTGTGCATGCGAGGTTAGCGTCCCGGTGGTGGGCCCACGCCGGCAGGGTTCCCTGGCCGAAGCGGAGCGAGGTTAGGGTGCCGGTGGGGACTAGCGCAGGCCGGTCTTCCGGTTCAGTGCCAAGTAAATGAGTTCGTCAATGAGCTCTGCATAGTCCAGGCCCGAAGCCGCCCACATCTGGGGGTACATGCTCTTCGGTGTAAAGCCGGGCATGGTGTTGATTTCGTTGATGATCAGCTCACCCTCAGGGGTGTAGAAGAAATCAACCCGACTCAGTCCTTCGGCTCCCACGGCATCAAACGCCGCAGCTGCCAGCTCTCGAACGCGGGCGATTGCTTCCTCCGGGATGTCCGCCGGGCAGCTGAGTGCAGCGGCGTCATCCTCGACATACTTGGCGTTGAAGTCGTAGAACTCGTGGGTGCCGCCGGCCACGGAGATCTCACCAGGCATGGAAGTCCGCGGCGCTGCTGTCCCGCGCCCTTCCAGGACGGCGCATTCGATTTCGCGGCCTACTATGCCGGCTTCGATGACCAGCTTGAGGTCATGGCGGCGGGCTTCCTCGACGGCGGCGTCCAGCCCCTCCAATGAGTCCACCTTGGAAATTCCCATGGAGGATCCGGCCCGCGCGGGCTTGACGAAGACCGGGAACCCGAGGCGGTCCACCTGCTTGCGGACTGACTCGGCGTCCTTGAGCCATTGCCGGTCGGTAACAGCGATGTAGGGTCCGACGTGGAGGCCGGCCGCCTCAAAGACCACCTTCATGTAGTGCTTGTCCATGCCCACGGCTGAGGCGAGGACCCCGGCGCCGACGTAGCGGGTGTCGGACAGTTCCAGGAGTCCCTGGATGGTGCCGTCCTCACCGAACGGACCGTGCAGCAGTGGAAATACGACGTCGACCGTCCCCAGTTCCTGCGGAACTTCGTTGGGTGCGGCGACGATCAGCTGGTGCTCGCCGCCGATCTCGGCGAGCGTCACCGTTTCGGTCGACGGCGGAACTTCCGGCAGCGACGACGCCGACAGTGACCACTGGGCGGTGTCCCCCGAGGCAAGGACCCACTGCCCCGATTTGGCGATGCCGATGGGGATGACCTCGTATTTGTCTTTGTTGATGGCGGCAAGCACTCCGGCAGCGGTCACACAGCTCACTGCATGTTCGCTGGACCGGCCGCCAAACAGCACGGCCACCCGCGGTTTGGCGGAAGGGGCCGCTTTCAGGTTGTCTTCGGACATGGTCAGTAATCGCCTTCAGGTTTCAGTTCCCGGGCCAGCAGAAGCGGCCCCAGTTGGTCAACGGACAGTTTGCCGGCCAGGACAGCTACAACGGCTGCGGTAATGGGCATGTCGACGCCGAGCTTTCCTGCCAATTCGTGCACGGCCTGGCCGGACTTGATCCCTTCGGCAGTCTGGGTCATTTTCTGGGCAACCTCGTCCAGCGTCAGGCCCTCCCCCAGCAGGCGGCCCGCTGTGTGGTTCCGGGACAACGGCGAGGAGCACGTGGCCACCAGGTCGCCCAGCCCTGCGAGGCCGGCCATGGTCTGGGCCTCGCCGCCGAGGGCGAGGGCCAGCCGTGAGGTTTCAGCCAGACCCCGGGTGATCACGGAAGCCTTGGTGTTGTCCCCCATCTGCTTACCCTCGCAGATACCGACAGCCAGCGCGATGACGTTCTTGACGATGCCACCGATTTCCACGCCCACGACGTCGGCGGTGGTGTACGGGCGGAAGTAGGGCGCCGTGCAGCTGCGAGCGATCCACCCGGCAGCAGCGGAATCACTGCACGCGACAACTGACGCCGTTGGCTCCTCGCGGGCGATTTCCATGGCCAGGTTCGGACCCGACACCACAGCGATGCGGTCCGCCGGGATGCCGAGTTCCTGGCTGATGACTTCGCTCATCCGGGCGTCGGTGTCGAGCTCGAGCCCCTTCATCAGGGAAACCACAATGGCCTGATGGTCGATCAGTGGCTTCCATTCGCGCAGTTGAAGCCGCAGGGACTGCGCAGGTACGGCCAGGACCACCAGGTCCGCTCCTGCCAGGACCTCGCCCACATCCGTGGAGGCGGTGATGGTCTCCGGCAGGGCGATGTCTTTCAGGTACTGGATGTTTCGGTGTATGCCGTTGATTTGCTCCACGACTTCCCCGCGCCTGCCCCAGACCCGGATCTGCCGTTCGTCGCCCGCGGCCGTGGCGGCGTCGGCCAGGATCTTGGCAAAGGTGGTTCCCCAGGAACCGGCCCCGAGGACCGCAACCGAGCGGGCTGAGCCGGGGCGGCGCCCGTCACCGGTCACAGGGCGTCCGCCTCGTCGCCAGCCGACGTTCCGGCCGCATCTGCGGTTCCAGCGGCAGGGCCGGCACCTGCGGCCCGTGGTCCCCGCTCCACAAACCGCCCGTGTTTCGCTTGCTTGTGCTTGGCGGGATCCCACCGCTCGACGGGCGGCTCTTCGTTGCGGATGCCAGCCAGCAAAGCTGTCACGGCGTCCATGATTGCCTCGGTGGCCGCCGTCAGGGTGGCCTTGTCCAGCGGACGGCCCGTGTAGGGGCTGAGGTCCACCGGATCGCCCACAACAACCGTGGAGGTCCTGCGGGGGAACATGTGGAACCGCTTGGCATAGCGGGGGAAGACCTCGTGGGCGCCCCAGTGGGCGATCGGCACCACTGGAATGCCGCCCTCGAGCGCCAGCCTGGCCGCGCCGGTGTGCCCTTTCATCGGCCACAGGTCAGGGTCCCTGGTTAAGGTTCCCTCAGGGTAGATGATGATCGCGCCGCCCTCGGCGACGATCTCCTGGGCGACCTGCAAGGAGCGGTTGGCTCCCGCCGTCGAGCGTTCCACCGGGACCTGCTTCGTGGCCCGCAGGACCCAGCCCAGCACCGGCACCTTGAACAGTCCGGCCTTGGCGAGGAAGTGGGGCGCCCTCTTGTTGTTATAGAGGAGGTGGCCCACGATGAGGGGATCGATTTCGGTGCAGTGGTTGGGTGCTGCGATGAAGCCGCCGGCGGGCAGCTTCTCAATGCCCTCCCACTTCTTGTTCATCAGCAGGTTCATCACCGGCCTGACAATGCCGGCAACGACCACAAAGGTGGCCTGGCTCTTGGCCGTTTCCTTCACGTGCCCCCCGCTACTTTGCTGTGGTGATGTCGAAATCTGCGCCGAGGCCTGCCAGCTTTTCCGTGAACCGCTCATAGCCGCGGTTGATGATGTCGATTCCGGTCACGCGGGAGGTGCCGGTAGCGGCCAAGGCTGCGATGAGGTGGCTGAAGCCGCCGCGCAGGTCAGGGACGTCAATGTCGGTTCCCTTGAGCTGGGTGGGTCCGGAGATAACGGCTGAGTGCAGGAAGTTGCGCTGGCCGAACCGGCACGGCACGCTGCCCAGGCATTCGCGGTGCACCTGGATGCTGGCACCCATCCGGATGAGGGCGTCCGTGAAGCCGAAGCGGTTCTCGTAGACCGTCTCATGGACAATCGACACGCCCTCGGCCTGGGTGAGCGCCACCACCAGCGGCTGCTGCCAGTCGGTCATGAAGCCGGGATGTACGTCCGTTTCCAGGACCAGCGGGTTGAGCTTGCCTCCCCGGTGGTAGAAACGGATGCCGTCCTCGCCGATGTCCATCCCGCCGCCCACCTTCCGGTAAGTGTTGAGGAAGGTCATCATGTCGCGCTGCGAAGCACCTTCGACAAAGATGTCGCCCCGCGTCACGAGCGCGGCTGATGCCCACGACGCCGATTCGTTGCGGTCCGAGAGGGCACGGTGGTTGTAGCCTCCGAGGTCTCGGACGCCTTCGATGCGGATGGTGCGGTCAGTCTGGACGCTGATGATGGCGCCCATCTTCTGCAGCACCGCGATGAGGTCGATGATTTCGGGTTCCGTCGCCGCACCTGAGAGCTCCGTGATGCCCTCGGCGCGGGTAGCGCTGAGCAGCACCTGCTCGGTGGCTCCAACGGACGGATACGGCAGCGAGATCTTGGCACCGTGCAGGCCCTTGGGCGCCGAAATGTGGATGCCGCCCGGGCGCTTTTCCACGACCGCGCCAAACTGGCGCAGGACATTGAGGTGGTAGTCGATGGGCCTGTCGCCGATTTTGCAACCGCCCAGGTCAGGAATGAAGGCCTCACCGATCGCATGGATCAGCGGTCCGCACAGCAGGATGGGAATCCGAGAATCGCCGGCGTGGGCATCAATGGCCGTGCTGGGAGCGGTCTTGGCCGCCTTGGGATCGAGCGTCAGGTCCCCGTTGACGGGGTCCTTGACCACGGTCACGCCATGCAGCTGCAGGAGGGAGGTGACTACCTCCACGTCCTTGATCTCCGGAACGTTCCGCAACACCGAGGGTTCGTTGCCCAGCAACGCCGCCACCATGGCCTTGGGAACAAGATTCTTGGCCCCACGGACGCTGACGCGGCCTGTAAGCGGGACTCCGCCGCGGATTGTCAGAACACTACTCATATACCGGTTTCCTTACGATTACTCGCCCCCAAGTCCTTGCAAAGGCTCCAGCTAAGCATAGGAGGTCGCGTTACCGAACCGAAATGCGCGGACGCCTCCGGCAGGGTGTGGCGTCCTCCTTGGCCTGGCTTATCGGCTGGCCGGTCCGGCTGTTCAGGACAGACGGGCCGGGAGCGTCTTCGGCATGAATGCGGGGCGGGTGGCCTCGTAGGCGGTGATGTCCTCTTCGTGCTGCAGCGTCAGGCCGATGTCATCGAGGCCTTCGAGCAGACGCCACCGTGTGTAGTCGTCGATCTCGAACGGCGCCACAATGTTGCCGCAGATCACAGTCTTGGAAACCAGGTCAACCGTCACTTCGGTTCCCGGTGCGTTCTCGAGCTCTTTCCAAATGAGCTCGATGTCGTCCTGGGCCACTTCAGCGGCCAACAGCCCCTGCTTGCCGGAGTTGCCCCGGAAGATGTCCGCGAACCGTGACGACAGGACGGTCTTAAAGCCGTAGTCCTTCAGCGCCCAGACGGCGTGTTCACGGGAGGAGCCCGTGCCGAAATCAGGTCCGGCCACCAGTACGGAACCGGCGTTGAACGGTGCCTGGTTCAGGATGAAGGCAGGGTCCTTGCGCCAGGCGGAGAAGAGCGCGTCCTCGAAGCCGGTGCGGGTGATCCGCTTGAGGTAGACGGCAGGGATGATCTGGTCCGTGTCAACGTTGCTTTGGCGCAGCGGGACGCCGATGCCCGTGTGGGTGGTGAACTTTTCCATATCGGTCTCCTAGGCTGCGTCGGTGCGGATGGCGGCGGACTCGGGGGCCGGATCAAGGTCCGACGGCGAACTCAGCGTGCCGCGGATGGCCGTGGCTGCTGCCACCACCGGGGAGACGAGGTGCGTGCGTCCGCCCTTGCCCTGCCGGCCTTCGAAGTTGCGGTTGGACGTTGAGGCGCAACGCTCCCCCACCTCCAGCTGGTCCGGGTTCATGCCCAGGCACATCGAGCAGCCGGCGAAGCGCCACTCGGCGCCGAAGTCCTTGAAAACCTTGTCCAGGCCCTCAGCTTCGGCTTCCAGCCTGACGCGTGCCGAGCCTGGTACCACCAGCATGCGGATGTTGGGGTCTTTCTGGCGGCCGCGGATGATGTCTGCCGCAGCGCGCAGATCCTCCATCCGCGAATTCGTGCAGGAGCCGAGGAAGACAGTGTCCACGCGGATGTCCTTCATGGGCGTACCTGCGGCCAGGCCCATGTACTGCAGGGCACGCTCAGCGGCGGCTTTGGCGTTCTCGTCGCCGAAGTCATCCGGGGACGGCACCGACCCGGAAAGCGACACGCCCTGGCCAGGGTTGGTACCCCAGGTGACGAACGGCTCAAGCGTGTCGGCGTCGAGGTCCACCTCGACGTCAAACGTGGCGTCGTCGTCGGTACGCAGCGTGTTCCAGTATTCGACGGCGGCGTCCCACTCGGCACCCTGCGGGGCGTGCGGGCGACCGTACATGTAGTCGTAGGTAGTCTGGTCCGGCGCGACGAGCCCGGCGCGGGCCCCGGCTTCGATGGACATGTTGCAGATGGTCATGCGGGCATCCATGGACAGCGCCCGGATGGCGGAGCCACGGTATTCCAGGACGTAGCCCTGGCCACCGCCGGTGCCGATCTTGGCGATGACGGCGAGGATGATGTCCTTTGCCGTGACGCCCGGGCGGAGGGTGCCCTCGACGTTGATGGCCATGGTCTTGAACGGCTTCAGGGACAGCGTCTGCGTGGCCATGACGTGCTCCACCTCGGAGGTGCCGATGCCCATCGCAAGCGCGCCGAACGCGCCGTGCGTGGAGGTGTGCGAGTCCCCGCAGACCACTGTCATGCCGGGCTGGGTCAGGCCAAGCTGGGGACCCACCACGTGGACGATGCCCTGTTCGGCATCACCAAGGGAGTGCAGCCGGACGCCGAACTCTGCGCAGTTGTTGCGCAGCGTCTGGATCTGGGTGCGGCTGGTCAGGTCGGCAATGGGCTTGTCGATGTCCAGTGTGGGCGTGTTGTGGTCCTCCGTGGCAATCGTGAGGTCCGGGCGGCGCAGCTTGCGGCCGGCCAGGCGCAGGCCTTCAAAAGCCTGCGGGGAGGTCACCTCGTGAACGAGGTGGAGGTCGATGAAGAGGAGGTCGGGCTGGGCGTTGGCTCCTTCGCCGTCGCCTTTGCGCACCACGTGCGCGTCCCAGACTTTCTCGGCCAGTGTCTTTGCCACGGCCATCTCCCTTCACTGCTGTTGGCTGTTAAGGTCCACTGAATCAGGGCGGCCGTGCAAATCGCCAGCCGAAACATTTGCATCTCAGATATTGAGACGGCAATATCATTACATGGACAATTCTAGTGGAGTCGGTGTCATTGATAAAGCGGCCCATGTGCTGGACGCACTTGAGGCCGGGCCTACCACCCTGGCCCAGCTCGTAGCAGCCACCGGCCTCGCCCGGCCCACCGTCCACCGGCTTGCCCTTGCCCTGGTCCATCACCGGCTGGTCAGCCGTGACATCCAAGGCCGGTTCGTGCTCGGGAGCAGGCTCGTTGAGCTGGCTTCCGCCGCGGGAGAAGACCGCCTGATCGCTTCCGCCGGACCTGTACTGATGCAACTGCGCGACGCCACAGGCGAAAGTGCCCAGATCTTCCGGCGCCAGGGCGACTGGCGTGTGTGCGTTGCGTCCGCGGAGCGTCCGATCGGCCTGCGGGACACCATTCCGGTAGGCACGCAGCTCTCCATGAAGGCCGGCTCGGCCGCCCAGGTCCTGCTCGCGTGGGAAGACCATGACCGGCTCCTCGAAGGCCTCCAATCCGCGCGCTTTACGCCCACGGTGCTGGCAGGAGTACGACGGCGGGGCTGGGGGCAGAGCCTCGGCGAACGTGAGCCGGGGGTTGCCTCAGTTTCCGCACCGGTGCGCGGACCGTCCGGCCGTGTCATTGCCGCAGTGTCGATCTCGGGCCCCATCGAACGCCTCACCCGCCAGCCGGGCCGGTTGCACGCCGAAGTGGTGTGCAACGCAGGCCGGATCCTCACCGAAGCCCTGCGCAAGAACAACGACTAGGGCGTACCCGCAAGTGACGCGCCGCCGCGGCTAGGCTTTCAGCATGAACAGCTACGCAGTGTTCCTCCGCGGCATCAACGTGGGCGGGATCAATATCAAGATGGCGGATCTCAAGGCAGCCCTGGAAGCCACGGGCTTTGACGGCGTCAAGACCCTTCTTGCCAGCGGCAACGTGGTCCTGGCCAGCGAACTGGGACCCGCCGCCGTTAAGAAGGACTTCGAGGCTTGCCTGCGGACATCATTCGGCTATGACGCCTGGGTGGTTGTCCTCACCGCACAGAGAGTGTCCGAACTGGTGGACGCGTGCCCGTACCCGGATGACGACAAATCCACCCACACCTATGTCACGCTGGCTTCAGACACCGCCATGCTGGATGAACTGGATGCGGCCGGGGCGGCCCTGGAAGGTACAGAACAGAAAAGGCTCGGACCGGAAGCCCTGGCCTGGCTGGCACCTGCGGGCGGCACGTTGGACAGCCCCTTCAGCAAGGTCTCATCGAAGGCAAAATACAAGGCAACTACCACCACCCGGAACCTGCGGACCCTGATCAAGGTGCGGGAGGCAGCCGCAGCTCTTTCATAGGCAGGCACCTGCGGACGCGGCGGACCCAGGCGGGCAGTGGCGCTACGCCGCCCTCGCTTTGTCCAGAGCGGTATTGAATGACCTGTGTCGGCTGACCTCAAGGTCAACAGGTTCCACCACCAAGGCCTGGGCAACCTCTCCGACGGCGGCACGGAGGCGCTTCCTGGCCGTGGTGGCCCGGGCCCGGGCGGCTACGGCCCCGATGAACTTCCCCGTAAGCGCCAGGAAAATTCCCAGGGCGGCTCCCCCGGCAATCATCAGGGTTGGGATCGGCCAGCCTTCAACCCGCGGCACGTCGGGGACAGGCAACTGGAGGTAGCCCAGCCCAGCCAGCACTCCCAGCCATCCGAGGCCGCCGAGAACGGTCAGCAGGGCAAGCCACTGGAACAGGTTGAAGACCGGCCACCACCAGGACTTCCGCGCGGCCAGCAGGTCCGTGCCCGCAATGGCCTGGTCGAGGGCGTCCGGGAGCCGCTCCCTGCCTTCACGGGCAGCATCCCGGATCGCAGCGCGCCACGGGCCGGGCGCGCCCGCGCTGGCGTCGTCGCCGAACTGGCGGACGGCGGCATCCGTCCGCGCGCGTTCGGGCGCCCCGGCGGGTGGCAGCGACGTGCGGCTGAGTTCGGATGGGGCACTGCTACGCAGGTTAAGCCGCCGCAGGGGGTCAGGCCGGAATTTCAGCAGCCAGCGGGTCACCGGCCACCCGGTGCGGCGGGCCGCTTCCAGGCGGTAGGAGCGGTCCACGGCTCCCACCACCAGGGGCACGTTGGCAGCCGAGGCCAACGCATCCGCAAGTCGCGTTTTAGACCCGGGCCGGACACCGGCGGCCTCGCCGGCTCCGGAGGCGTCCCGCAGCCGTGCGACGGCGCGGGACACGTCAGCTGTGAGTCGCTGTGAAGACGCCTGCCGCCGCACCACCACGTGCCGAATAGCGGCCCTGACACGGTGCACCCCTGCGCCGGTGACGGCAGAAGCACCGATCACCTCGACCTGCCCCAGGCCGTCCACGGCGAGGATTCCCTTCAATGATTCCAGCACGGGCTGGACGTCCCTCTCCGGCAGCCGGTCGGTTTGGTTGAGCACCACGAGGGTGATGGAACCGTGCGCTGCCAGCGGTGCAAGGAAGCCGTTATGAACCGCGGCGTCGGCGTATTTTTGCGGATCGAGCACCCAAACCAGGACATCCACCATGCCCACCATCCGCTGCACGATCTCACGGTTGGCTGCCCTCGTGGAATCGAAGTCCGGCAAGTCGAGGAGAATCAGCCCGGTTTCCTCATCCGCGAACCCGGGCACGGGCGCGGCATGGTGCCGGCTGCGAACATCCAGCCAGTCCAGCAGCGGTTCGCTGCCTTCCGCTCCCCAGACTCCTGCCAAAGGTTCGGTGGTGGTTGGCCGCCGAACGGCCGCCGTCGCGATTTCGGCGCCGCTGACGGCGTTGAAGAGCGATGACTTGCCGCTTCCGGTGGCGCCGAAAAAGCCAACAACCGTGTGGTCGGCGGAGAGGGACCGCCGGGACGTGGCGCGCTCCAGCAGCCTCAACACGTCTTGCAAGACATCGTCGGGCAGCACGCCCTCGGCGAGTTCACGGGCACTATTGAGGGCTTCAAGGCGGGCGTCCAGCTGCGACGAGACACGGGCAGCGGTGTGGCGGCTCATGCGGTGTCCGCAAGCCGCGTCAGGGCTTCAACATGGCGGGCCAGCAGAGCCCGGTCAGCGGGCACCTCGGGGAGCCGGTCAAGGAACTTTCGCTGCTCCTCCGCCAGCAGCTTCCGGGTGCGCTGGTGGAGATCCTCCCGTGCTTTCCGGGCAAGCCGGCGGACCGCGTCTTCACCGAAGACCGCTTCCAGCAGCTTTTGGCCCACGATGGCGGTGCCGCCGGCCACGCCCACCTCCAGGCCAGTCAGCCCGGCGGTCATGGAAAACACCACGACCATCAGCGCTGCCCCGAGGCCGTTGATCCCGAAGGACAACCATCTGGCCTGGGTACGTTTTTCCTGCCCTTCAGTCCGGATCAGTTCCATCAGGTCCGCCTGCCAGGCCCGGATCTCCGCCGCCACGGTTCCGGGGAAATCCATAGCTGCCCCTGAGAGGTCCTCGGTTCCGAGCAACTGACGGCCTGCCGGGTCTGCGCGCCACCGCTTGTCTGCCTGCTCGGCAGCGTTGGCGGCCTCATCAAGGATGACTGCCTGCAGCCCGGATTCGATGGCGGCCTCGACCTTGACGGCCGGGGCAGGTTCGCCGCGGAAGAACGCGCCCGCCCGGTCGCGCAAGCGCCCGATGCCCTGTTCAAGGCTGCGGAAGAACTCCCCCGTTCCCACGAAGTCCTGCCAGCGGGCAAGGACCTCTCCCCGCAACAGGGCGCCATCCTTCGTCGCATCAAGGATCCGCGTTTCCGCATCACGATAGGCCGTGAGGGTTTCAGCCCTGAGCCCCGCCGCAGCCTGCTCCTGCTCGTCCTGCGCCCGCGCCACGCTGCCAATCCGGCCCGCCAATGCCTTCACGGTTCCGTTGAGGGTCCGCCGGGCAATCTGTCCCCTGCCTACGGCGTCAGCGGCCAGGCTGTGCAGCCAGGTACGGAGAGGCTCCACTGCGGCAGGGGGGAGCATGCCGAGCGCGTCAAGGTCAGTCTCGGCAATGATGAACAGTCCCGCCGAACCCAGGCCTTCCCTGCCCAGCAGGCTCCGCAGGTCCGCAGAAACTTCTGCCTCTGCCTCGGCCGGTACACGGTCCAACACCACGGCCACCAGGATGTCGCGGGAGGCCGCGTCCAGCAGCAGTTTCCACGGAACGGCGTCGGCGTAGCGGTTCGCCGTGGTGACGAACACCCACAGGTCCGCGGCAGCGAGCAGTTGTCCGGCCAGCCTGCGGTTGTCCTCGGAAATGGAATCGACATCCGGCGCATCAAGCAGGGCAATGCCCTGCGGAACGGCGCTGTCCGCGAGCAGAACGAGCGACGTGACTGCCAACGGGTCCGGAACCGCACCGGCCCTGCTGGCCGGTACTGGCTGCGAAGATACGGTGCCACGGATCCGGTTGAGGCTGGGCAGGACCCGTTTCCCTTGGAACCAGCCGGCATCGGCCGGATGGTGCAGCAGGATGGGCTGCCTTGTGGTGGGCCTGATAGCCCCTGAACGCGTGACGGGATGCCCGACCAGGGCGTTGACGAGTGTTGACTTTCCGGCGCCGGTGGAACCTCCAACGACGGCAAGGAGGGGCGCCTCAAGGCTCCGGTACCGGGGAAGGATGTAGTCATCAAGCTGTGCGATGGCATTCCTGAGCTCCAACCTGGCCTGTTCAGCACCCGGTGTCAGGAGGGGAAAGGTGACCTTGGACAGTTCCAGCCGTACGGCCTCAAGGAGATCCACGCCAGCGGCCGCTGGCGTTGCTGGAGGACGATCTGGCCGGTCGGGCTGGTTGTCGGTGGTCACAGCATCATCATGCCAGTTCTGCAATCCTTCGCTGGGTGTCCCACGAGCGGCGCCAACGCTGCGCCGGCCCTTCCACGTAGCGGCAGGAAAGCCACGCCAGCGGGGCAACGGCCAGCAGGGAGGCGCCAGCGAACACTAATGGCGGAACGGCGGTGTGGACGCCCTGGGCAGCCAGGAACTGCTGGACGGGCCAACCGTAAATGTAGACGCCATAGGAAATGTCATAGCGGGATCCCACGGCCGCCAAAGGCACGTAGAGGGAACCAGCCAGCACAAGGACGCACAGTGGGAGGTGGATCAGCGACGAGACAAACCCTGTCCCGGCAATGACCAGCATCGTGACGGCGCAAACCCCAAGCGTGATGGGCGTGGCGGGAATTCGCTCCCGAAAGAGGTACACCAGGGAACCCGCCAGAAAGGTGACAACCGGGATCAACGGCCAGTCGTAGGGAGTCGGTGAGGCGAGCCATCCGGCGTCGACGGCGAAAACAGCTGCGGAACCGAGGACAAACAGGAAAAGTACTGCCACTCGCGCCAGTTCCAGGCGGAAGATTCCAAACGCGAGTCCGATGAACACATAGCAGACGATCTCACAAAGGCCACCGCCGCAACGCAAACGGCCAAACCGGGAAATATCCGCAGAAACCTTGCGCGGCAGTAGCTCACCGCCGACCTCGAATGTACTCGGCTCCGGGTGATCAGGTATCCCGAAATCCCGAAGAATCCGATGACGGCCCACGTGCCCAGTTTCATGCCACCCGGTTGCGGTTCAGCGCCGTAGCCGCCGAGCCACCAGGAATGGGACACGATCACTAGGGCAGCGAGTATCAGCCTGAGCGCATTTAATGAGTTTTTGCCCTCGTCAAACCGGTGTCCAAGCATGCCCGCTCCCCCAATAAGTGATGGGGTTCACAGTAGTGCAGCGAAGCGCGGCGAAGCCATAGTTCGGCAACCCTGGGGAAACGAGAAACGGCCCCGGGCTAGTGCCCGGGACCGTTCAGAGGTGACCCCAGCGGGATTCGAACCCGCGTTACCGCCGTGAGAGGGCAGCGTACTAGGCCGCTATACGATGGGGCCGCGTACTTCCAAAACAGCATCTCTGCCGTTCAGGCTAAGTGAGTATTTCATACACTCAGCCCGTGTTTCAAATCGGCGGAACCGCTTTGAAACCCCTGATTTTCCGCGGAAATCCGTGGATTTATCAGAGCTGGGATACCAGGACTCGAACCTAGAATGACGGTACCAGAAACCGTAGTGTTGCCAATTACACCATATCCCAATGGAACTTTCGGGCCGGATCCGTTGGTCTAAACCAGCGCTCCCGGCGCCTCAGCACGAGTAATTACTTTACCCGAGACTTTTCCACCGCACAAATCGAGCCGCCGTTACGTGGATCACACGTGTCCGGCGGCAGCCGGCAAGGCCAGGGTCAGCCCAGCAACCCTGCCAGGGACGTGACCTCGTGGCCAGCATAGCCCTGCCGCGGCTCCCCCACCCTGTTGAGCCAAACGCCCAACAGGCCCGCCGCCGTCGAACCTTCCGCATCCAGCATCCGGTTATCTCCCACATAGAGGGTGTCCGCGGGGAGCGTGCCAAGGAGGCGGACGCCTTCAAGGTAGATCGCAGGCTCCGGCTTGGCCACGCCCACGGTGTCCGTTCCGACCAGGCGCTTTATCCTGTCCAGGCCGGCGCCGTCCAGCTTGGCCCGCTGGTAGTCATGGACGTTGTTGCTCACCGCGCCGTAGGGAACACCGGCTGCATCAAGGGCTTCAAGAAGCGGGACGACATCCTCGAAGGCCCTCACATACCCCGGCTGGACGCGCCCGTAAGCGGAAAGCCACTGATGGGCCTCCTCGCCGTCGGCAAGGTCCACGCCGAAATGGCCCAGGGCCGCGCGGCCACGAAGCAGCCGTTGGTCGTTGAAGGTCAGTTCCCCGGCCAGGTAGCGGTCGTAGTAGTGGGTGGTTTCGTGCGTGAAGATCCTGCCGAACCGCTCCCAGCCGGCCTGGTCCAGGCCAGGAAGGAGGTGTTCGCTGACCTCGCGCAGGGCGGTGGTCATGGCGTATTCAAGGTCCACCAGGGTGTCATCTATGTCGAAGAGAACCCCCCTGATGGTGCCGAACGGCGTCTCAAGGAAACCGTCAGCTCGCTGGCCGGGAGAAGCCATCAGCCGCGGAAGGTGCGGAGCCGGGCAAGGGAGGAGTCCTTGCCGAGGATCACCATGGACTCGAACAAGGGCGGCGAGATCCGACGCCCGGAGATGGCTGTCCGGACCGGACCGAACGCCAGCCGTGGCTTGATGCCCAAGTCCTCCACGAGGGCCTGCTTCAGGGCGGCCTGGATGTTCTCAGGGTTCCACTCCGCAATGGGCTCCAGCGCCGCGATGGCGGCCTCGAGGACCTCGCTGAGATTCTCCGGCATGCCCTTGCGGGCGTCGTCGGCGACGTCGATGGCATCGTCTGATTTGAACAGGAATCCCAGCATCTCCGGCGCCTCGCCCAGCAACGTGATGCGTTCCTGGATCAGCGGCGCGGCTTCGGTAAGGATTTCCTCCTGGCGCGCTGTGGGCTGCTCCCCCACGAAGCCTGCAGTGCGCAGGTACGGCACAAGCCGGTCACGGAAGTCTTCCGGGTCGAGCATGCGGATGTGGGTGCCGTTGATGGCCTCGGCCTTTTTGATGTCGAACCGCGCCGGGTTGGCCAGGACGTCCTTGACGTCAAAGTATTCAATCAACTGGTCCACGGTGAAGATGTCCTCATCGGCCGAAAGGCTCCAGCCGAGCAGTGAGAGGTAGTTCAGCAGGCCTTCGGGAATGAATCCACGGTCGCGCAGCAGGAACAGGTTGGACTGCGGGTCACGCTTGGACAGCTTCTTGTTGCCCTCACCCATCACGTACGGGAGGTGGCCAAAGAGCGGCAGGTAGCTGGCGACGCCGATGTCCATCAGGTAGCGGATCAGCACCACCTGGCGGGGGGTGGAGGACAGGAGGTCCTCGCCGCGCAGTACGTGCGTGATCCCCATCAGGGCGTCGTCTACGGGGTTCACCAGCGTATACAGCGGGGATCCGTCAGCACGAACGATGACGTAGTCCGGAATACTTCCGGCTTTGAACGTGATGTCGCCGCGGACCAGGTCAGTGAAAACGACGTCCTCGTCAGGCATCCGGACGCGCAGGACCGGCTGGCGGCCCTCGGCCCTGAACGCCGCGAGCTGATCTTCACTGAGTTCCCGGTCAAAGTTGTCGTAACCGAGCTTGGGGTCGCGTCCGGCGGCACGGTGGCGTGCCTCGACTTCCTCCGGCGAGGAGTAGCACTCGTAGGCGTAACCCGCTTCAAGGAGCTTGGCGACGACGTCCTTGTAGAGGTCCAGCCGCTGAGACTGACGGTACGGCTCGTGCGGACCGCCGACCTCCACGCCCTCTTCCCAAGTGATCCCCAGCCATTTCAAGGCTTCCAGCAACTGCTGGTAGCTCTCTTCCGAGTCGCGTGCCGCGTCCGTGTCCTCAATGCGGAACACAAACGTGCCCTTGGTGTGCTTGGCGTGGGCCCAATTGAACAGGGCCGTGCGGATCAGGCCCACGTGCGGCGTCCCGGTGGGTGAGGGGCAGAACCGGACACGCACGGGGGTGTCGGCGGTAACGGTGGGGACGGAGGCAGGGTTCGACGCAGAAGCAGTAGTCATAGTGGCTCCAACTTTACCGCCTGCTGCCTGCCCTGCTGCTCCGTCCCGGGACCGTCGGGTTGGGCGGACCGTCAGCGGCGCACGATGGGGTTGGACAGCCGCCCGATCCCTTCGATCTCCACTTCATAGCGGTCGCCGGCCTGCACCAGGCCCACCCCGGCAGGAGTTCCAGTCATGATGACATCCCCCGGCAGCAGGGTGAAGGCCTGCGAGACGATGGACACCAGTTCCCGGACGCTGCGGATCATTTGGCTGGTACTGCCGTCCTGCCGCAGCTCGCCGTTGAGCCGGCCCTGGATCTGGAGGTCCTCGGTGTCCAGTTCGGTCTCGATCCACGGCCCCAGCGGCGCCGATGTGTCAAAGCCCTTGGCACGCGCCCACTGCAGGTCCGTTTTCTGGACATCCCGGGCGGTGAGGTCGTTACCGCACGTGTACCCGAAGATGACGTCGTCGACGCGTTCCTCCGGGACGTCCTTGCAGATCCGGCCAATGACCACGCACAGCTCGGCCTCGAAGGAGACTTCCTCGGAAAATTCAGGCAGCACAACGGGGTCGTTCGGGCCCACTACGGACGTGTTGGGCTTCAGGAAGAGCAGCGGATGGGCAGGCACCTCGTTGCCGAGTTCATGGGCATGCTCCACGAAGTTGCGGCCAACGCCAATCACCTTGCTGCGGGGAATGATCGGCGCGAGCAGGCGGACGTCTTCGAGCTTGTGGTGGACCGCCGTACGCTCCACGCCGTTAAAGAACGGGTCACCGTGGATGACAGTGATTTCCTCACTGCCTGGCTGGCCCTCCACAATGCCGTAAAGGGGATCAGAATCGACTACAAACCTGGCAATACGCATGGTTCCCAGCCTACAGTCTTCGGCCGTGCGGCCCGGCGCATTCAACGGTGCCCGGCGCCTCCGCGCAGGTAGTCCAGCTGCGCTGCGACAGACATTTCGGCCGCACGCCGCACAGATGGTCCGACGTCGGAATACACGGCGTCGGCGACGTCACTGACGGCGGCGTTGCGGCCCAGCCGGTCCAGTGCGGCCCGGATCTGGTCGAGGCGTTCGTGCCGGTGGCCTCGGTAGTCGCGGACGATCGCCTCCAGGGACGGCAGCACGGGCCCGTGGGCAGGCAGGACCGTTGCGGCCCCCAGCGCTTCCAGCCTGTCCAGCGAGGCAAGGTAGTCCCCGAGCGTCCCGTCCGGGTAGTCCAGCATGGTGGTGCCGCGGCCCAGGATGGTGTCGCCGGTCAGCACGGAACCGCGGCCGCCGTCGTCGGGAAGGTGGAAGCAGACGGAATCAGAGGTGTGGCCGGGTGTGGCCAGGACCCGGATTTCCAGGCCCGCCAACACGACGATCTCGCCGTCCAGGAGGGGCGACCCGCCGCCATGGCAGTGGGCGGGTTCGGCGGCTCGGACCGGCGCGCCCGTCAGCTGATGCAGCGCGGCTGAACCGGCCGTGTGGTCCGCGTGCCGGTGCGTGACCAGGATGAGTTCGACGGGTCCAGCAGCCGCCAGCGCCTGAAGATGCTGTTCGTCCAGCGGTCCGGGGTCCACTACAACAGCGGACGGGCTACCGCCACCCCGTAATACGTAGGAGTTGGTGCCCTCCAGGCTCATGGGTCCAGGATTGGGGGCAAGGACGAACTGCGTCAAGGCAGAGCTGCGCTGCAGGCCAAGGCTGGAAGCTGAAGTCACAAACCCATCTTTGCACCAGCCGCGGCTCCGGCACCGGTCCCGCCGCCGGAATAGAACAGCTAACAAACCGGGTTGACCACCATGAAGAGCACAAGATCTCCATCAGGAAAGCCGGAACCGGACACATGAGCGACACACCCCGCACCATTGCAGACCTCATCGCCGAAGCTGACTCAGCTGGCCATGACCACGCTGCCACCGAGAAAAACAGCGGTCTGCAGCACATCCATAACCACGCGACTGGAGCGATCGTGTGGTTTCCCACATGGCGGACGTTCCGCGAGACGTCCGACTGGAGCGAGGCGGTGGAAGGCGTCGCGGAGGATTTCCGGTCACGTCCAACACCCGTCGAAGAACAGGCGGCTACCTTCCTGGCTGATGACCTGGCTGCACTCCTCAGACGCGCTGCTGCCTCCAGCGATGCGAACGTTTTTGTCCAGGAAAACCTGGTCCACCATCTGACGCGGACCTGGGCCGTCGCGGACGCCGTCGCGACGGCAACGGGCAGGGAACTGCCCACAGGCAGCACCACGCCGTCCATTTTTGCGGGCTATCCCTATGATGTGTACGCGCAGGATGGCGGCACCTTCGCAACGACGCTGTGGAACGACATGATAGACGCCCGCCGCAACCAGGCCCTCAAGGACGAAGCTGCCCGCAAGGCCCTGAAGCCGGTGTCCCGCAAGGCGCTCAAGAACGCTGCCCGGAAGGCCGCGCGGCGCTGATGCCCGGGGCCGGCTTTGCCTGCAGAAATGGAAGAACGACGGCGGTTGCCCGGCACTGCGCTTGACGTACCGCAGTGCCGGCCAGCCGCCGTCGTACCTTTCTCTTGCGCTGTATCCCGGCTAGGCCAAGCGGGTCAGCCAGCCGTGCGTGTCTGGCAGGGCGCCGGTCTGGATGCCCAAAAGCTGCTCGCGGATGGCCATGGTGGTCTCCCCCGCTTTGGCGTCTTCGGAGCCAATGAACTCCGTGGCGTCCTTCAGCACGCCAATGGGAGTGATAACAGCAGCGGTTCCGCAGGCGAACACCTCGGTGATCTCGCCGGAGGCCACGCCGTCACGCCACTCGTCCAGGGTGATCTTGCGTTCGGTGACGTTGCGTCCCATGTCCTTGGCCACATGGATGACTGACATCCGGGTGACGCCCTCGAGGATGGTGCCGGTGAGGGCGGGAGTGACCAGGGAGCCGTCCTTCATCACGAAGAAGACGTTCATGCCGCCAAGCTCTTCAACGGCGTTGTCATTGAACTGGTCCAGGAACAGCACCTGCTTGCAGCCGTTGGCCTCTGCCTCCTGCTGGGCGATAAGCGAGGCCGCGTAGTTGCCACCGCACTTTGCCGCTCCCGTGCCGCCGCGGCCTGCGCGTGCATACTCACGGGAAATCCAGATGGAAACGGGCTTCAGTTCGCCGCCGAAGTAGTTGCCGGCCGGGGAAGCAATGACGCGGAATGACACTTCACGCGCCGCACGAACACCCAGGAAAGCTTCGGTGGCGATCATGAACGGACGCAGGTACAGGGCCTCGCCATCGCCGGCCGGAACCCATTCCTTGTCTGCGGCAACCAGCTCACGGATGGCGCCCAGGAAGTACTCCACGGGAAGCTCCGGCAAGGCCAACCGGCGGGCGGACTTGTTCAGGCGGGCGGCGTTGGCTTCAGGGCGGAACGTCCAGATGGATCCGTCGGCGTGGCGGTAGGCCTTGAGACCTTCGAAGATCTCCTGGCCATAGTGCAAAACTGCCGCGGACGGGTCCAGCGAAATCGGTCCGTAGGCCTCGACCCGGGGGTCGTACCAGCCGCCCTCGCCGTGCTCGTCGACGCTGTAGTCGACTATGGCGGTGTGGTCGGTGAAGTAGTTGCCGAACCCTGGGTTGGCCAGGATGGCTGCACGCTCTTCAGCGGACTTCGGGGTTGCCGAGGGCTGCTGGTTGAATTCGACGCCATGGGCGGTCTGAGTCATGGTTCCTCCACGATCGGCTGCGTGTGGATGTGGTTCATCCTTGAACCCCAGGGCAGCATTTGGTGATTCGAAACTAGCTTACGCCGGTTAACCGAGTCTCTAGGGCACGGCCTAGAGCGCTGCGGCGATGGCATCTCCGATGGCACTGGTGGTGCGGGAGCCGCCGTCGCGGTTTTCGACGTCGGTGATGACCGCCGCTTCGATCTTCCGGGCCGCCTCGGTGTAGCCGAGGTGGTCCAGCAGAAGTGCCGCTGACAGGATGGCGGCGGTGGGGTCCGCCTTCTGCTGCCCGGCGATGTCCGGTGCGGAACCGTGGACGGGTTCGAACATGGAGGGCGCGGTGCGGTCCATGTTGATGTTGCCCGAGGCGGCCAGCCCGATGCCGCCGGTGATGGCCGCGGCGAGGTCCGTCAGGATGTCACCGAAGAGGTTGTCTGTGACAATAACGTCAAAGCGCGACGGATCGGTGACCATGAAGATCGTGGCCGCGTCTACGTGCAGGTAGTCGTGGGTGACCTCGGGGAATTCCTTGGCCACAGCCTCAACGGTCCGCTTCCACAGGTGGCCGGCGAAGACCAGGACGTTGTGCTTGTGGACAAGGGTGACATGCTTGCGTTCGCGTGCGCTGGCACGGCGGAAGGCATCGCGGACTACACGCTCCACGCCGTGAGCGGTGTTCAGTGAGACCTCGGTGGCTACTTCGTGCGGAGTGCCGCCGCGCAGCGTGCCGCCGTTGCCGACGTAGGGGCCCTCGGTTCCTTCACGGACGACAATGAAATCGATGGTTCCAGGGTTGGCCAGTGGGCTCCCCACCGTGCCAAAGAGCCGGGATGGCCGCAGGTTGACGTAGTGGTCCAGGCTGAAGCGGAGCTTGAGCAGCATCTCCCGCTCGATGATGCCGGACGGGATCCGGGTGTCGCCGGGTGCTGCACCAACCGCGCCGAAGAGAATCGCGTCGCGCGTCCGCAGGTCCTCCAGGACCTCATCCGGAAGGGTCTCCCCCGTGGCCAGCCAGTGTTCGGCGCCGAGCTTGTAGTGGTGCTGCTCGAGGTCAACACCTTCGGCGGCGACGGCCTTTTCGAGGACCTTCAGTGCCTCGGCAATGACCTCGGGGCCAATGCCGTCACCGGGAATGACAGCGAGATTGATGGTGGATGCGCTCATGATTTCAGGGTAGCCAAGTCATCCACATTATGGTCAAACCGTCTCATTATTCGAAACCCCGGACGCTCTCCCGGTTCCTGCACGTTTCGGGGCGGCCCTCTCTCACTTCCTGCACGTTAACGGCAAACGCTCTCTCACCTCGGAAGAGGAAGTGAGAGAGCGTCCGTGATGCTAGGCCTCGGTGGGCTCCTCGTACTTGGGGAAAACCGGGGCCGGAGCGGGCAGCGGCGTTCCTGCCGCGATCGGTGTGGTGAGCGCGGCGAACTGCCGGGACGCGCCGTCGGGCTGGCCGAGTGTATCCAGTAGCGCAGCTGTGGCGGTGGGCATGACCGGCTGCGCGAGGATAGCCACAATCCGCAGCACTTCCAGCGTCACGTACAGCACTGTGTTCATGCGTTCGACGTCGGTCTTGCGCAGGACCCAGGGCGCCTGGTCCGCAAAGTAGGCGTTGGTGTCTCCCAGGACGGCCCAAATGGCCTCAAGGGCGCGGCTGAACTCCTGCTTTTCGAAGGCGGCCCGTGCCGCCTCGAGCAACCCGTTGGCCTGCTCCAGGATCGCCGTATCCGCAGCGGTGAATGGACCGGGTACCGGTACCTGGCCTTCGCAGTTCTTGGCCACCATGGACAGTGACCGTTGAGCCAGGTTTCCGAAGTTGTTGGCGAGGTCGGAGTTCATGCGCCCCACGATGGCTTCGTGGTTGTAGCTGCCGTCGGCGCCGAACGGGACCTCGCGGAGGAAGAAAAACCGTACCTGGTCCAGGCCGTACTGCGCCACGAAATCTGCGGGCGCCACGACGTTGCCGAGTGACTTGGACATCTTGACGCCGTTGTTGTGCAGGAAGCCGTGGATCATGACGCGCTTGGGCAGTTCCAGCCCGGCGCTCATCAGGAAGGCTGGCCAGTAGATGGCGTGGAAGCGCGAGATGTCCTTGCCGATGACGTGGACGTCGGCGGGCCAGAACTTCCTGAACGATTCCGAGTCGACATCGGGGTAGCCCACACCGGTGAGGTAGTTGGTGAGGGCGTCCACCCAGACGTACATCACATGCTTGTCGTTGCCGGGGACGGGAACGCCCCAGTCGAAAGTGGTTCGGCTGATGGACAGGTCTTCGAGGCCGCGCCTAACGAAGCTGATGACCTCGTTGAATCGGGACTGCGGCGCGCCAAATTCGGGCTGTGCCTCATACAGCGCCAGAAGGCGGTCCTGGTAGGCGGACAGCCGGAAGAAGTAACTCTCCTCCGCAGTCCAGGTCACCTCAGTGTCGGTCTCTTTCGAGTAGCGCACGCCGTCGTCCTTGACCACGGTGTCGTCCTCAACGTAGAAAGCTTCGTCGCGGACGGAGTACCAGCCCTCATATTTGGACAGGTAAATATCGCCGTTGGCTTCCATCTTCTTCCAGATGGCCTGCGAGGCGGCGTAGTGGTCCTCGTCCGTGGTGCGGATGAACCGGTCATAGGTGATACCCAGGGCGGAGTGCGCAGCCTTGTAAACCTCGGCGTTGCGGTCCACCAGCTCCTTGGGAGTGATGCCTTCCTTTTCGGCCGTCTGGGCGATCTTCATTCCGTGCTCGTCCGTGCCGGTGAGGAACATCACGTCATAACCGTCCAACCGCTTGAACCGCGCCATGGCATCGGTGGCGATGTACTCATACGCGTGGCCGATATGGGGCACCCCGTTGGGGTACGTGATGGCAGTGGTGATGTAGAAGGGGGTTTTCTCTGGAGCAGTCACGTGCGGACGGTACCTTTGGTGCGAAGGGACGGGCTAGATAAGTTCAGTCAGCGTATCGCTCAGGCGGACCAGTTCGTGGTCGTGTGAAGCGACCAGCACTGCGATTCCGTCGTTAGTGGTGTCTTTGAGGATGCTGATGATGCGGTTGGCGGATGCCCTGTCCAGGCTTGCGGTCGGCTCGTCCACCACCAGGACACGGGTGCCCAGGATCAGCGCACGGGCTATGGCCACACGTTGGCGTTCGCCGCCCGAGAGCTGTGCGGGGCGGTGCCTCATCCGGCGGCCCAGCCCAACGAGGTCCAACAGGTCCTTGGCCATGTCGCGGCGCTGCTCCACCTCGCCGTCGGGCACGGCCGGCAGCAGCACGTTTTCCAGCGCGCTCATGCCGTCGATCAGTGCCCCGCCTTGGTCCACGTAGCCGATGAGGGCCCGACGGCGGTCGGCGATTTCGTCGTCGCCCATGCTTTCGAGCGAATCGCCTTCCCAGAAGACCCGGCCCGACGTCGGCAGCGTCAGGCCCGCGCCCACGGTCAGGATGCTGGTCTTGCCGGATCCGCTTCGGCCGGCGACACAGTGCATCTCGCCGGCGTGAAGCGTCAGGTCAAAGCCTTCGACAACGCTGACAGCTTCCGCACCGCCCTTGCCCCCGCCATACCGAATGGTGATGTCGCTCAGTTCCAGCGGGGTCCCGTGGTCCGAGGCCTTGACGATGGTGTTGGCACGGGTCTGCAGGGGCGCCTCAACCGAGCCGGACCTCCGGCTCCGGTGAACATTCGTCTCGTTTGTCATTGGACCACTTTCGTTGCAATCGGTATCCAGCAAAGTACAGCCACGAGGCCGGCGACTCCGGCCCACAGGGCGGCATAGGGGGCAAGGAGGAGCCCAATGCCCAGCGCGCCCAGCACGCCCAGCGGCAGCGCCACCGTGCCCACCAGCGCGTTTTCGAACAGGCGGACCTGACGGAGCATGTCCGGATTCCAGCCCATGGCTTCAAGGATGCCAAGGTACTGGCGTTTCGCGTTGAGCTCAAACCGTCCGGTCACCAAAGTGAGCACGAGTCCCACAATCACGCCCGAAAGGGCCAAAAGGATGCTGGGGAAAGCGACGCTGGCGGCGGCGAGTCCGCTCAGTGCGCTTGCGCCGGCGGCCCGTGGGATGTCGATGAGCAATGCGATCAAGCCGCCAACAGCGGCCCCGAAGACACCCACGGCCACGGCCAGCGAGAGCGTGTTGAACTTGTTGGTGCTGAGCTGCCTGTTGGCGAACGTCAAGGGAGAATCCACCGGGATCAGGCGCTCGTCGTGCTGCGGTTCCTGGTCCACAACGTCACGGTGCCGCAGCTGCTGCGCCGCGAAGAAGGCTGCTGCCGCATACAGCACGAGGACTGATGCGGACACGATGACCGTTGTCAGGCTCCAGCTCACAACGCTCAGGACGATTCCCGCCACGGCGAGGAGCGCGGCACCAACGCCGAATTCCTCCAGCACCCAGCTGCGGATCCGCCGTTGGGTCCAACCCATGGCGCGCAGGGTTCCGGCTTCACTCTTGCGTTTGCGGATGTAGCTGACGGTGGAGGCACCTGTCAGCAGGGCAGCTCCACAAAGCGTCAGGAACAACAGGGTGACGTTGGTTCCGGTCAGCGAACCGGAAACGGCGTCGGCGGCGTTCTGCCGTACCCAGGACTGCTGGACGGTACCCAGGGCCGATTCCTTGCCGGCGCCGTCCTTTGAGTAGCCGGGAACGAAGATGCTGGCATCCTCGCGGGCGGAGCCGGCAACAACAGTGGCTTCCAGGCCCATCTCGCGGATCTCACTGGCCAGCTTTTCGACGTCGGGCTGTGCCTGCTTCCAGCTTCCGGGGGCCTTGGCCCGGACCCGCACAGCGTCGATGACGGCGGCGTTGTCCTTATAACCGCGGGCAGCGGCGAGGCCGTAGTAGTCGGTGATTGCACCAGCCGACTGGCTCGCCAGGCCGGTGGCGCTGAGGGAGGGCTCGAGTTCGGTAGCCGTGACGTCCTTGCCGTCCGCGTCCTTGGTCAGGGTGAACGGCGTGGGGTCGTAGCCGCCCAGTGGGAGCCGGTTGACGTCGCCGGCTGCCTTTGCCACAGCTGACGGGTCAAAGGTTCCGTAGACCATCGCGAGGGGCGCTGCCAGCTTCTCCCCCGTCTCCAGGTTTTCGCGGTACGAGCGCTCATCCACGGGCTCACGCTGGGTCTGATCAACCGGACCGCCGGACGGTGTCTTCTCAGGCAGCCTGTTAACGGTCACCCACTCGCCGGGAACGGCCGACTTTTCGACGGCGCCGTTGGCCGCGGTTTCGCCATCGGTGTACTTCGGCGCGGCGGCAAAGTCGGTGCTCCAGGTGGCCGGTGTGTAAAGGCCCTGGTTGAAGTTGCCCTGGTTGCCAAGGACGGACGAGTGATCGGTTGAACCGGGCCAGGACAACGCGAAGGGATCCTTGGACACGAACGGAAGGTAGTCCTTGTCCAGGGAACGGGAGGCAGTCCCGACCTCCTTGACCACCTTGCCGGAGTCGTCGATCTCTTCGATCTTGACGTTGTACTTCAGGTCAAGGGATGTGCCCGAACGGACAATCAGGGGGATGGCCTGTGAGTCCGCCGTGAGCTGACCGTTACGCTTTGCCTGCTGGTACTGGGTCATCAGGGGTGCCCAGTACTTGAGCTTAACGCCCAGGAAGTCAGGGCCCTCCGCCAGCTCTTCCGTGCTGATGCCGTTGGTGAAGAGGCTTTCGAAGTGACGGCCAATGGCCCCGGCGTTGCGGGCATCGGCGGGCGGCGCCTTCTCCAACGGAGCCAGGAAGTCACCAGCCGAACCCAGCAGCGCACGTTCGGCCACAGGATCGACGGCGACGACGGACTCCGTTACCTCGGGCGACAAGGGCAGCGACACGGAAAGATTAAAGAGGTTGTGCTCGGAGCCGCCGGCCGGGTCAGGGAACTTGATCCCGGTTTCGTCCTTGGGGGCGGCAATGCGGATGCTGCTTCCTCCGGCGGCCTGTTCCTCCACGAGCTTGGCCTTGCCGAGGCTGCCTTCCGCCGTGGATTTGAAGAGGGTCTGCTCGGAAACGCCGTCGGAGCTGACGGCGCTGGCCGTGAGGCGGTACTTCTTGGCGGTGTCGCTCAGGACCGATTCTGCGGCCGGCCACTTGTCCGGTGAGGTCGCACCCGCGGCCTGGTCCGCTGTGGCGGTACCGGCGAGCCCGGCGTTGTAGCCGAGGTAGTCCATGGCGTCCAACCGCGGTGCTTCAAGGTTCTGGGTCACTCGCGAGACCAGGCTGATCGGCGCTGCCACCGACGTGCCCGTCAGGTCGCGGATGGACTCCAGCTGTTCGAAGCTGATGCCCCCGCTGCCGCTGGCGATTTCCGGCTGCATCAGCGCGCCGGATCCCGCTTTGGCCTGGACCAGAACATCGTAAAGTCCGCGTGAGTTCTCATCCACGGTCCTGTTAAGTGCGGCCTGCGACTGGCCTTGGACGAGGACCGACAAGCACATGGCTGCGATCAAGATGGCCGCGGTCAGCAGCAGCACTTTGCTTCTGATGAACCTCTGGACGGCGTTCATTGGGCTCCCTGAAACCTGGATTGCGTGCGCACACCATCATCCGCGGTTGACGGACGTGAGGATTGGTTTCCTGCCTGGTGTGCGTAAAGTATTGGCCGGCCTGCCGGCCCGGTCCTGAATCAGGACCTAGCCATTGTAAGCAGACCGGCCAATCATACGTGGCCGACGTTAAGTCGAGGTCACGCGTAGTTCACATGCTGGGGATGCTAGTCCTCGAGGTCCACTTCGCGGACCATTTCGGCGCCGATGCCTGCCTTGATGGCGTCCAGCACCTGCTGCGGCACGGAGCTGTCGATCGTCAGAAGGGCCAGCACCTGGCCACCCTCCGCCTGGCGCGCAACCTGCATTCCGGCGATGTTGATGTTGTTCATGCCCAGGATATGACCGATGGTGCCGATCACGCCGGGACGGTCGGAGTAGGCCACCACCACGAGGTGCTCGCTGATGGGAATCTCTACGTCGTAGCCGTTGAGGCCCACGAGCTTCTCAACCTGCTTGGGCCCGGTGAGGGTACCCGCAACGGAGATCTGTGAGCCGTCGCTCAGCGCGCCCCTGATGGTCAGGACGTTGCGGTAGTCCTCTGCTTCCGGCGTGGTGATCAGGCGGGTGTTGATGCCGCGCTGTTCGGCAATGACCGGGGCGTTGACGTAGGAGACCTGCTCGGTCACGACGTCGGCGAAGATGCCCTTCAGGGCTGCGAGTTCGAGGACCTTGACGTCCAGCGCAGCAATTTCGCCGGCAACCTCGACGTCGATTTGGGTTAGCGAGGCGTGGGTCAGCGCGGTGAAGATCCGGCCCAGCTTCTCGATCAGCGGGATGCCCGGGCGGACGTCGGGGGCAATGACCCCGCCGGCGACGTTGACGGCGTCCGGAACCAATTCTCCGGCCAACGCCAGGCGCACGGACTTGGCGACCGAAACGCCAGCCTTCTCCTGGGCCTCATCGGTGGAGGCACCCAGGTGCGGAGTCACGATGACGTTATCCAGGGTGAAGAACGGCAGATCGGTGCTGGGTTCCTTGACGAAGACATCCACGGCTGCGCCGGCGATCTGCTTGTCCTGGAGCGCGGCGTAGAGGGCTTCCTCATCCACCAGGCCGCCACGGGCGACGTTGACGACGTAGGCGGTGGACTTCATCTTGGTGAAGGCGTCCGCGCCGAGCATGCCAACGGTTTCAGGGGTCTTGGGCATGTGGATGGTGACGAAGTCGGACTGGCTCAGGAGCTCGTCGAGGCTGACCAGCCTGACGCCGAGCTGCGCCGCGCGGGCCGAGGTGATGTAGGGGTCGTAGGCGAGGATTTCGGTGTCGAAGCCCTGCAGGCGGGCGGCGACCAGGGCGCCGATGCGGCCGAGGCCGATGATGCCGATCTTCTTCTCGAAGAGTTCGATGCCCGTGTACTTCGAGCGCTTCCATTCACCGCCCTTAAGGGCGGAGCTGGCCTGCGGGATGTGCCGTGCCAGGCTCAGGATGTGGCCTACCGTCAGTTCCGCGGCGGAGACGATGTTCGAGGTGGGGGCGTTGACCACCATCACACCTGCCTGCGTTGCAGCCTTGATATCCACGTTGTCCAGGCCGACGCCGGCACGTGCGATGACCTTGAGGTTCTTCGCTGCGGCGATGGCTTCGGCGTCCACCTGCGTGGCAGAGCGGACCAGGATGGCATCCACATCGGCGATGGCGGAGAGCAGCTGGGACCGGTCGGCGCCGTCCGTCTGGCGGATCTCGAAGTCCGGGCCCAGGGCCTCGATCGTGGCGGGCGAAAGTTCTTCGGCGAGCAGTACTACGGGTTTTGACACGGTTGATCCTCTGCGTTGCAGTCCTGGGGATAAGTCAAGTCTAGGCTGACGGAAAGGCCGGGCTCACATTGTTAAGTGTGAACCCGGCCTCACTGGCGCGCCGTGAAGGGCGCGTGGGGGCGCAACCTTAGCGGGCTGCTGAGCCCTCTACGTAGTCCTCGTCCTGCTGCTGCCAGGAGAACAGACCGCGCAGTTCACGGCCGACAGCTTCGATCGGGTGCTGCTCTGCCTTGGCGCGCAGGGCCTTGAACTCCACACCGCCGTTGTCCTGGTCCTCGATGAACCGCTTGGCGAAGGCGCCGTTCTGGATGTCCGCGAGGACGGCCTTCATGTTTTCCTTCACCTCGGGGGTGATGACGCGCGGGCCGGAAACGTAGTCGCCGTACTCTGCGGTGTCGGAAACGCTCCAGCGCTGCTTGGCGATGCCGCCTTCCCACATGAGGTCAACGATGAGCTTGAGCTCGTGCAGCACCTCGAAGTAGGCGATCTGCGGCTGGTAGCCGGCTTCAGTGAGCGTTTCGAAGCCGTACTGGACCAGCTGGGAGACGCCGCCGCACAGGACGGACTGCTCACCGAAGAGGTCGGTTTCGGTTTCTTCGGTGAAGGTCGTCTTGATGACGCCGGCGCGGGTGCCGCCGATTGCCTTGGCGTAGGACTTGGCCAGGTCCCATGCAGCGCCTGATGCGTCCTGCTCAACGGCGATGATGTCGGGGATACCGCGGCCGGCTTCGAACTCGCGGCGCACGGTGTGGCCGGGAGCCTTCGGGGCGATCAGGATGACGTCAACGCCCTCCGGGGCCTCGATGTAGCCGAAGCGGATGTTGAAGCCGTGTGCGAAGGCCAGTGCCTTGCCCGGGGTCAGCTTGTCCTTGATGGAGTCATTGAAGATCGAGCGCTGGTGCTGGTCCGGTGCCAGGATCATGATGACGTCTGCCCACTCGGCGGCGTCGGCCACGTTCTTGACCGTGAAGCCGGCGTCCTGAGCCTTGGCGATGGAGGAAGAGCCTTCCTTCAGGGCGATGGTAACTTCGACGCCGGAGTCGCGCAGGTTCAGCGCGTGGGCGTGGCCCTGGGAACCATAGCCGACAATCGCAACTTTGCGACCCTGGATGATCGACAGGTCGGCGTCGTCGTCGTAGAACATTTCAGTCACTTGGGTAACTCCTCTTGAGTGGTTTCTCTGGGTAGACAGTCTGTGGTGTTGCGGTACTGCACGGGCATTGCGCTGCATAGCGGGACGGACCCCGCCAGTTTCAAGCGCTGCGCAAGGCCCTGTCACTCATGGAGCGGGATCCCCGTCCAACGGCCAAGGTGCCGGACTGCACAATTTCGCGGATGCCGAAGGGCTCAAGCACTGAAAGCAGTGCGGTGAGCTTTTCGGGGTGGCCGGTTGCTTCAATGACCACGGAGTCTGTGGAGACGTCAACCACTGAAGCACGGAACAGGTCTGCAGCCTGGGTCACCTGCAGGCGAGTCGCGGCATCCGCACGTACCTTGACCAGGATGTGGTCTCGCTGTACGGAAGATTCGGAGGTCAGCTCAACGATCTTGATCACGTTGACCAGTTTGTTGAGCTGCTTGGTGACCTGCTCAATGAGGTCACCGTCGGCATCGACGACGACGGTCATCCGGGACATGCCCGGGACTTCCGTCGGGCCGACGGCCAGGGAATTGATGTTAAAGGCCCTGCGTGCGAACAGGCTCGCGACGCGGGTCAGTACACCGGGCTTGTCTTCGACCAGAACGGACAGTGTGTGGCGGCTCATGATCAGTCCTCCTCTTCCCATTCCGGGGTCATGTTGCGGGCAACCTGGATCTGGTCGTTGCTTACTCCGGCGGGCACCATCGGCCACACCATGGAGTCGGGGCTCACCACGAAGTCGATGACCACGGGGCGGTCGTTGATCTCGAGGGCCTTCTGGATGGTCGCGTCGATGTCTTCGTCACGCTCGCAGCGGAACGAGGCACAGCCGTACGCCTCCCCCAGCTTAACGAAGTCCGGAATCCGGACGGTCTCATGGCCCGTGTTCAGGTCGGTGTTGGAATAGCGGCCCTCGTAGAACAAGGTTTGCCACTGGCGCACCATACCCAGCGAGGAGTTGTTGATCACTGCAACCTTGATGGGGATCTTGTTGATCGCACAGGTGGCCAGTTCCTGGTTGGTCATCTGGAAGCAGCCGTCGCCGTCGATGGCCCAGACCACGCGGTCCGGGTCACCCACTTTGGCGCCCATGGCAGCCGGAACCGCGTAGCCCATTGTGCCGGCGCCGCCGGAGTTGAGCCAGGCGTGCGGACGTTCGTACTTGATGAACTGCGCAGCCCACATCTGGTGCTGGCCCACGCCTGCCACATAGATGCCTTCGGGGCCCGTGAGTGCGCCGATGCGCTCGATGACGCGCTGCGGGGCGGAAAGCCCGTCCTCCGGTTCCGTCCAGCCCAGCGGGTAGGTTTCCTTGAGGTTGTTCAAGAACGCCCACCACGTAGTGAGGTCCGGAGTGCCGGTGGCCTCAAACTGCGAGCGTACGGCCTCGGTGAGCTCTGGAATGATTTCCTTGACGGAGCCCACGATGGGGACGTCGGCCGTGCGGTTCTTGGAGATTTCGGCGGGATCGATGTCCGCGTGGATCACCTTGGCGTTCGGCGCGAACGTCTTGAGTACGCCTGTGACACGGTCGTCGAAGCGGGCGCCCAGGGTGATGAGGAGATCGGACTGCTGGAGGGCAGTGACGGCCGACACCGTGCCATGCATGCCAGGCATGCCCACATGCTGAGGGTGCGAATCCGGGAACACACCGCGCGCCATCAGTGTGGTGACCACGGGGGCGCCTGTCAGTTCGGCCAACTCGCGGAGTTCCGCGGAGGCATGGGCCTTCACGACGCCGCCGCCGACATACAGGACGGGCTTGGTAGCCGCCGCGATGAGCTTTGCTGCTTCGCGGACCTGCTTGTTGTGTCCGCGAGTCACGGGCCTGTAGCCGGGGAGGTCGATCCTTGGCGGCCAGGAGAAGGTCATCTGACCCTGCTGGGCGTCCTTTGCGACATCAACGAGCACGGGCCCCGGACGCCCGGTGGAGGCCAGGTGGAACGCCTCAGCCATGACGTGAGGGATGTCGTTGGGGTCGGTCACCAGGAAAGAGTGCTTGGTGATGGGCATGGTGATGCCCACAATGTCGGCTTCCTGGAACGCGTCGGTGCCGATCACACCGCTGGACACCTGGCCGGTGATGGCCACTAGGGGCACCGAGTCCATGTGGGCGTCCATGATGGCGGTAACGAGGTTGGTGGCACCAGGGCCCGAGGTGGCAATGCAAACGCCCACCCGGCCGGTAACCATGGCATAGCCTTGCGCGGCGTGGCCGGCTCCCTGTTCGTGACGGACCAGTACGTGATTCATGCTGGAGGCCATCAAGGGGTCATAGGTAGGCAGGATCGCGCCACCAGGCAAACCAAAAATATCGTCGACGCCGAGTTCTTCGAGCGAGCGGACGATAGCTTGCGAGCCGGTCATCACCGTTGGGGGTACAACGTTGTTCGGCCCAAGGACAGGAGAGACAGCGGCAAGATCAGCGACGACTGCGGCATGGTCAGCCGTTCGGTCGGCGCGTTCCGGGGCCTTGGGGGCTCCAGCGGACTTTGTAGCCATCAGCGAGGGGCTGATCGGCGATCCTTTGCTCATCGGACTCTTCCTTGTGGATCATTTGTATTTTTGGGAACTGCGGGAAATAAAAAAACCCCTCAGCCTTGTGGCTCTTCGAGGGGTTGCGCGTGACGGTTCGTTACCCGGGGCTAATGTGCCACGCGCTTGGTAAGGACGACGACTGCATCTGCAGCGATGCCGGCGGTAACGAATGCGATCATGCGATCAGTTTTCCCTCTGCGTGAGATGCATGTCAACGACGACGATACGCATCTCACCATGTGGACTCCATTGTCCACCAATCGGCCGCCCTCCCAACTAGGTAGCAGCAGGTGTCGTTTTGAGGGCCCATAACGACATGTGCTGCTACCCAGTTGGGTTCAGGCGACCGGCTGCGGTGTACTACCCGCAGTATGCGCCGGTGGAGGCGCTGTGGACCAGCTTGGCGTACTTGGCAAGGACGCCCTTGGTGAACTTGGCCGGCAGCGGCTCCCAGCCCTCCTTGCGTGCTTCGAGCTCTGCGTCGTCGACCAGCAGGTCGAAGCTGCGGGCTGCGATGTCGACCCGGATCCGGTCGCCGTCCTTGACAAAGGCGATGGGACCGCCGTCGACGGCTTCCGGCGCTACGTGGCCGATGCACAGGCCCGTAGTGCCGCCGGAGAAGCGGCCGTCAGTCAGCAGGAGCACGTCCTTGCCGAGGCCTGCACCCTTGATGGCGCCGGTAATGGCGAGCATCTCGCGCATGCCCGGCCCACCCTTGGGTCCTTCATAGCGGATGACGACGACGTCACCGGCGTGGATTTGGCCGTTGTCCAGCGCATCAAGGGCGCCCTGTTCGCGCTCGAACACGCGGGCCGTACCTTCGAAGACGTCGGCGTCGAAACCGGCGCTCTTGACGACGGCGCCTTCGGGTGCCATCGAACCGTGCAGGATGGTGATGCCGCCGGTCTTGTGGATCGGGTTGTCCAGGGCGCGCAGGATCTTGCCATCGAGGTCCGGGGGGTTGATGGACTCAAGGTTCTCGGCGAGGGTCTTGCCGGTAACGGTGAGGCAGTCGCCGTGCAGCAGGCCGGCGTCGAGCAGTGCCTTCATGATGACCGGCACGCCGCCGATCTTGTCCACGTCAGTCATGACGTAGCGGCCGAAGGGCTTGAGGTCTCCCAAGTGCGGGATTTTGTCGCCGATGCGGTTGAAGTCGGCCAGGGAGAGCTCGACTTCGGCTTCACGGGCGATGGCCAGCAGGTGCAGCACAGCGTTGGTGGAGCCACCAAAAGCCATGGTCACGGCGATGGCGTTCTCAAAGGCCTTCTTGGTCATGATGTCCCGGGCGGTGATGCCCTTGCGCAGGAGGTTCACCACTGCTTCACCGGACTTGCGGGCAAAGTCATCACGACGGCGGTCTGCCGAGGGTGGGGCAGCGGAGCCCGGCAGGGACATACCGAGGGCTTCGCCGATGCAGGCCATGGTGTTGGCCGTGTACATGCCGCCGCAGGCGCCTTCGCCAGGACAGATGGCCTTTTCGATCCGCGTGAGGTCTTCCATGCTCATCTTGCCGGCGGCGCATGCCCCCACGGCCTCGAAAGCGTCAATGAGGGTGACTTCCTTTTCGGAGCCGTCCTCGAGCTTGACCCAGCCAGGCATGATGGAGCCGGCGTAGAGGAACACGCTGGCGAGGTCCAGGCGGGCAGCTGCCATCAGCATGCCCGGAAGGGATTTGTCGCACCCGGCCAGGAGGACCGAGCCGTCGATCCGCTCGGCCTGCATCACCGTTTCCACGGAGTCGGCGATGACTTCGCGGGAAACAAGGGAGAAGTGCATGCCTTCGTGGCCCATGGAGATGCCGTCCGAGACGGAGATGGTGCCGAACTGCATCGGGAACCCGCCGCCTGCGTGGACGCCTTCCTTGGCGCCCTGGGCCAGACGGTTCAGGGAAAGGTTGCAGGGAGTAATTTCATTCCAGGAGCTCGCAACGCCGATCTGCGGCTTGGCGAAGTCGTCGTCCCCCATGCCGACCGCTCGGAACATGCCGCGCGCGGGGGCGGCGTGGATTCCGTCGGTGACGACCCGGCTTCGGGGCTTGATGTCAGGCTTGTTTTCAGTTGCGATCTGGGTGTCCTCACTCATGCGTCAAAGTCTATGACTCAGATTGGGAGGCCAACGACACGGAAGGGTCCGTGAAGCCCAATTCAGTGAATATTTCGATCAAATAGTGGACTCTCGTCTCATATATTGAGATCGGAGCTCGGGGACTCCCCCGCAACGTGTCAGAAATCACTCGGGCCACGGCCAGCAGCAACCGACTCAGCTTCCTGCTGGAGCATGTCCAGGACCTTCCGGATGGTGGTCCGTGCCGCGACGTCGGGCCGGGCGAGGGCCACGATGCTGCGGCGGGCCGTCACACCCACCAGCGGCCGCAGCACAAACCCGCGGTCCTGGTTTGCCACCGCGGTGTACCGCGGCAGCAGTGCAAGGCCGTGTCCGGCGCTGACCAATGCTTCGAGCACGCGCAGGTCCGGAAAGAGCTGCGCCCGGACCGCGGTGGATCCGGCCTGCTTTTCGATCTGCCGCAGCACGGCGTCGAAGGGGAACCCCTCGGGGACCCCCATCCAGGGATAACCCACCACATCCCGGGCGGTCAGCCGGGGTTTCGACGCCAGGGCGTGCCCTGACTGCATGGCAACGTCCAAGGGCTCATTAAGTAGCGGGACCACGATCAGCCCGTGGGAGGAAAACACGTCCGGGCCATCCACGCTGTGCGCCAGCACGATGTCATAGTCGGCGGCGAGGCCTGCGAAACCGTCCACTCCCGGGTCCTCGAAATGGGCCTCAAACTGCAAGCCGGCGATGTCCTTGACCCGGTGCAGGAGTCCTGGCAGGAACATCTCCGCCGCGCTGGGGAAGAACGCGGCCCGCACATGGGCCTGCCAACCGTGCCGGTACGTATCGATGGTGGCCTCCGCCCTGGCCATTGCTGTTGAGACATCCGCAGCGGCCGAGGCCATTGCCAGCCCGGCTTCGGTCAGCCGGACTCCCCGGCCGGCCTTCTCGATAAGGACCACACCTAGCTCGTCCTGCAGGGTTTTGAGCTGCTGGGATACAGCCGATGGCGTGACGTGCATGGCTTCGGCCGTGGCGCCCACAGTGCCCCGGTCGGCAAGTTCGCGCAGAATCCGCAGCCTCTTGAAGTCCATGTAGAGAGGCTACTGGACTGCCGCTGCGTTGTTCGGGCCGTCTTCACTGTCCGCCGGACGGGCTGCTCCCTGCCGAAGACCTAGACAGTCCCGTTTGCCCCGACGTACCGTCAGGTGAACGGCAACCCTGCCATCCGGACTGAAGGGCCCTGATATGGATTTTGTCTTCTGGATCATTCTGATCGTGCTGATCGTCGGTGTCGTCTGGTGGCTGCTGAACCGCGGCAGTTCCACCAAGTCCACCAGCGAGGACGACAGGTCAGCGGCAGCTCCGGCCGGTTTCCGCGCGGACGGCGCCCTGGCCGGAGGGAGTGCCGCGGCTTCCGCGGAAGCCGCTGGTACCACTGGGATCGCCACTGCCGCAGGCTTTGGACGGCCGTCCGACCCTGTGCCGCCGACGACGGCGGATGACGCCTCCGAGCTGCCCGAACCCTCTGATGCCAGCCGGGTTGGTGAACAGGATTCCCCTGCGCCGGAACGGACGGAAGCCGGACCGGGGACCACATCCGCGGAGACAATTGCAGCCCCTGCACCAACAGGCGCCCCGGGCGCCGGGGATATGCCGGAAGCCCCTGTTCCGCCTGCTGTTGACGACGCCACTGAGGTTCACGGCGCCCAAGCAGCCCAGGGCGGAGGGGCCGCGCAGTCCGCGGGCACAGCCCAGGCTTCGGGTCCATCTCAGGTCAGCAGCGACCAAGGCGAGTGGGAGACCCAATGGTCTGAGGCCGGCGGAACGCCCGCTTCCCATGCAGCGGCCCCGACTACAGCGGCCCCAACCGCCCCTGCGGCGGGTAGTGCAGCCGGGGGTCCCACGGACGCCGGCAAAGCAGGCCAGTCCGGGCCGGTCCATCGCCCCGAGTACACCGGGCCACATGCGCCCACGCTGCCGGGTGCTGAATCTGCAGCAGCCGAGGTTGTGGTGGACGAGCCGGCGGCCGCCGAACAGGCCGAATCCAACCGAGTCCAGGCCAGTCCAGGCGAAGTGAATGAGGTCGAAGCCATCAAGGCAGAGTCCCCCACGTCCGTCGGCTCGGAATCAGTCCCCGAACCCGCGGGTTACCTGGCGGCGGACCGCCCGTATGGTGAAGGGTCGGCGTCGCCGTCCCCCGACGGCAGCGGCCCGGCCGATTACACCGTCAAAGGTGACGCGGACTCTATGGTCTATTACGAAGAGGGGCACCCGGAGTATGAGCAGACCCGCGCAGGAGTCTGGTTCGAATCAGCGGCCCACGCCGAAGCTGCCGGCTTCCGGGCCCCGCGGCGGACCCGGTTCCAGTAAATTCGGCCGCGCCCCTGCGGCGTGGACCGTCTGCCTCGGGCTCCTCCTGACCGGTTGCACAGAAGATGCCAATGGGCCGCCCACCACAGTCAGCACGAGTGCGGGTACCGGCGGCACCGCGGGAGCGCCCGCTGTGGTGGAGCGGCTTGACCTCGGGCTCCAGATCCCGTGGGCAGCGGTGTTCCTGCCGGACGGAACGGCCGTCATCTCGGAGCGTGATTCCCGACTGCTCAAGGCGGTCCGTGACGGGCGGTCCTCCCCCATCGGAGAGGTTCCCGGAGTAGTTCCCGGCGGGGAGGGCGGCCTGCTCGGACTCGCGCTCTCCCCCTCTTTTTCCTCGGACAATTTGCTCTACTTCTACTTCACGGCCGAGCGGGACAACCGGATTGCCCGTGCGGTCCTCAGGGCAGACGGCGACGGGAAATTCGCCATCGGCTCTCCGGAGGTCATCTTCACCGGCATCCCGAAAGCATCAACGCACAACGGCGGCAGGATCCGCTTTGGACCAGACGGCCTGCTCTATGTGGGGACCGGCGACTCGCAGCGCCGGGAGCAGCCGCAGGACCCGAATGCGCTGGGTGGAAAGATCCTGAGGTTGACGCCCGAAGGCCGCCCGGCGCCGGGCAACCCTTTCGGCAATGCCGTCTACAGTCTCGGCCATCGGAACGTCCAGGGGCTGGCTTGGGACAGTGAAGGGCGCTTCTGGGCCAGCGAATTCGGCCCGGACGTCAACGACGAACTCAATCTGATCCTTCCGGGGGCCAATTATGGCTGGCCCCAGGTCACAGGGGCACCGCACCGGGACGGATTCCGCGACGCGAAAGTGGTGTGGCCATCCACGGCTGAATCCTCCCCGAGCGGGCTGGAAATTGTTGGCGCCACAGCGTACCTCGGGGCACTACGCGGCCAGCGGCTGTGGACGGTTCCGCTTGAAGGCGAGGAAGCCGGAAATCCTGTGGCCTATTTCACACGGGAATATGGCCGGATCCGCGATGTCATCAAGGCTCCGGACGGACGTTTTTGGCTGCTGACGAACAACGAAAACCCCGACTTTGTGCTGGTTTTGACCCCTTCGGCGTGATGCTGCCAACCGCCCGCCACCCCGATTTCACATGGGCCAAAAGTTCGTGTAGAGTTTCATGTCGTTGCGGAGATCAACCGGGAAATAAAAGCCCCGGGGAGATCAAAACAAGAGATGCACCTCTAGCTCAATTGGCAGAGCAATTGACTCTTAATCAATGGGTTCCGGGTTCAAGTCCCGGGGGGTGCACCAAGAAAACCCCGTCTTCATGGCCACAAGCCACGAAGGCGGGGTTTTGCTTTGCCCATCGATCAGGCCGAGGGATATTTCGGGCTGATAACTGGGCCGATCGGCCGACGGCGCCGCCAGCTATCGCAGCCGCGGCCACGTTGAAGACACCGCGTGGCGCAGACTCACGTGGACCCTATTTCTCGTCCCGGTCTTTCGGGAAGGTCATCGGGCTGCCTCCTGCCTCCGGAGCTTCGCGGAATGAGGGAAATAGTCCAGGGTCATCTGGATGCGGGAATCAGGGTGCGTGAGGAACCACTCGTAGGCGTGGTCATCAGCAGCCTGCCACCAGGGCTTCGGGAGACCTTTGAGCTTCCGGGCCTTCCTCCCCCGCCATTCTTCTTGGACGTTAAAGTATCCCTGGAGGACCCCAAGGCCGAAGATGAGCCCGAAGAAAACCATGACGAGTGTCATGAGCGGCATCTTGAACAGCGCAAGGAGGCCGAAGACCAGGCAGGCCAGCGAGGCAGGGAGAAAGATGAGAGCCGTTGCCAGGAGACTGAAGTAGAAGGAGCGGATCAGTTTGTGGTCGCCTCCGCCGGAGCCGGCCCCCATGCCCCACTCTTGCTTCGTGTACGCGTACACAGTTTTGCCCGTCCTGGCGTACCCGTAGTAGTACGGCCGGTTAAGCGCTCTTCTGAAAGGTTCGTCCTTGGTCCCCACGGGATTAACCTTATCTGTCGTCATGCTGCGGCCACCGTCCGGTGCCAGCCGAGGCAAGCCACGAAGACCCGCAGGCGCCCTTACTCACAGGTGCCCAGGATCCCCGCGATCGCAGCATGCTCGGCTGGGGTAACCCACAGCTGGTACTTTGCCTTCACGGCCGTCTGGCGGGCAACGTATTCGCAGCGGAACGCCTTGTTCGGCGGAAGCCACGTCGCTGCGTCTTTGTCTCCCTTGGCGCTGTTGGTGGGACCGTCGGCGGCCATGAGGTTCAGCGGGTCGTTGGCCAGTTGCCTGCGCTGGTCAGCACTGAGCCGCTGGGCACCTTTCTGCCACGCGTCCGACAGCGCGATGATGTGGTCGATCTGGACCGCTGAGCTGGTAGTGTCGCCGCGGACAAACCTGATGCTGGTGCCGGTGTAGCTGTCATCCAGCGTGCCGGACGCGACAACACAGTCCTGTGTTCCTGGCTTGAACGTCTCGCCCTCAAGATCCCTGGCAAGGATGTCGTTGCGGGTATCACAGCCGTTGCGGTCCACATCCGCCCAGGCGGGACCGAACTCCTCACGGCTGTAGCCGGTCTTGGGAGCACGCCCCTTCACCGGGATGGTTTCCAGCTGGGCGAGGGCAGCGGCGGCTTCGGTTCCGGAAACCCTTGGTTCGGCATGGGCTGGGGCATCGCAGCCGGCAAGGGAACCGGCAAGGACCAAACCGGAGATGGCAGTAAGCGCGATGGTGACGGCGGAGCGGTAGTACAAGAAGTTCCTTAATGTGCACGGCGCAGGTTTACCGCCGCGCGAGGAAGCGTAGCGGCTGGCGATCCTGGTTCAAAGATTAAAAGAAAAACGCGCAACCACTGTGAGGAACCAGTGATTGCGCCTGGAGGCCGTGATGCGGCTACCCCACTGGGGAACCGTCCGCCAGTGCCTTGGCTTCAGGGGAAGCAAATTGGCTGGCAAGTTCCCGCACCACAGCCTGTAGCTCCTGGCGCAGGACGTCGGGATCAATGGACGCGGCAGCAAGCACCGAACGTTCCATCTCCACTGCGGCGGTGACAGCCTCGCGTCCACGGTCCGTCAAAGAGACAACATGACTACGGCGGTCCGAGGTGCTGCGGACACGGGCGATGTGTCCGTGCGTCTCCAGCCTGCTGAGCGTCTTGCCCATTGTCTGCGCCTGGACGCGGACGTACTGGGCCAGCTGCGCCTGCGTCATGGGGCCCTGGGCCGCAAGCACTTCGATCGCGATAACACCGGCGTGTGTCAATCCAATGGCGCCGAGTTTTTCGTTCCAAGAGTGTTCTACGAGACGGGCCGCAGTGGACAGTAGGCGCCCAGTGGGCCAATGATCCATATCAGGCATACCAGCAGTATAGCCAAGTGACGATTCGCCCCGGTCCAGCACGCTTACTAAGCTGGTATGTCCCGCCTTCAACTAGGAGATTAATTGTGGCTGACAGACTCATGACCGGCACCGAAGCACCTGGCTTCACTTTGAAGGACTCGCAAGGTAAAGACGTCAGCCTGGCTTCCACCCGGGGGCGCAACACCATTGTGTACTTCTATCCCGCCGCGTCCACGCCTGGCTGCACAAAGCAGGCATGCGATTTCCGAGACAGCCTGGCTTCCCTGCAGGCGGCCGGTTATGAAGTCCTGGGCATCTCCCCGGACCCGGTGGAGAAGTTGGCAAAGTTTGCGGCCGCAGAAGGACTCAGCTTCCCGTTGCTCTCGGATGCAGACCACGCCGTGGCAGAGGCCTATGGTGCCTGGGGGGAAAAGAAGAACTACGGAAAGACCTACCAGGGGCTGATTCGTTCGACCATCGTGGTGGACACTGAGGGCAAGGTTGCCGTGGCGCAGTACAACGTCCGGGCGACCGGTCATGTTGCCAAACTGCGCCGTGACCTCAAAATTGATTCCTGACGGGTCCGGCGACTGACCGGACCCACGGCCGGCCGGCGCTACAATGGAACCTGGCATCCGCCGTCGCAAGTTTCTGCCGCGGCAGCCAAGCGCGAGTGGTGAAATTGGCAGACACGCAGGATTTAGGTTCCTGTGCCTTCGGGCGTGGGGGTTCAAGTCCCCCCTTGCGCACTGTTGAACGTCATGAACCATGGAATCCCGGGCCCAACGGCCCGGGATTCCCTCGTTAAGTCCCCCGACGCCGGCTTTCGCAAGTTTCAGTCCGTCGGCGCCCACCGCAAAAAAACTCCTTGAGATCCACCCATCCGCATCGAGGCACCACCCGAATACACAGTGAGACACCAGCCAAGGCAGGTGCCCACCACGTCGGAAGGCCATAAGCGGCAGGCAAGCTGTCCGCAAAGGCAACGATCGGCACTAACAAGGAGAACCGAAATGCAGTCAATCAAACGCACAACCTTCACCGTCGCAGGCGTTGCCGCTGCCGCATTGCTCAGCCTGACCGCTTGCGGCGGCTCCGCCACCACGGCAACGTCATCGTCGGCACCGGCCTCCACGCCTTCATCCTCCAGCATGGCTCCGTCACCGTCGGCAAGCTCCGCTGCCCCGATGGACCCGGCTGCGAACCTGGTCGGCGCCGGCTGTGCCGGCTACGCCGAGAAGGTTCCCACCGGCGCGGGCTCTGTTGCGGGCATGGCGCTCGATCCCGTGGCTGTTGCAGCCTCGAACAACCCCATCCTTACCACCCTGACGGCAGCGGTCTCGGGAAAGCTGAACCCTAAGGTTGACCTGGTGGACACGCTGAATGGCAGCGAATTCACGGTCTTTGCTCCGGTGGACGACGCCTTCGCCAAGATCGACGCCGCCACGATCGAGACGCTCAAGACGGACGACGCCCTGCTGAGCAAGATCCTGACCTACCACGTGGTCCCCGGCCAGATCACCCCCGACAAGATTGCCGGCACCCACGCCACGGTCCAAGGCGGCTCCGTAACGGTCACCGGCAGCAAGGACGCCCTCATGGTTGACGGCGCCAGCGTGATCTGCGGCGGCGTCCAGACGGCCAACGCCACGGTCTATCTGATCGATTCGGTGCTGATGCCCAAGTAACCACGGGCACCAGCGACACCGGGCAAACCGGAGCCGCGGGGCGTGACTCCCCCGGCGGCTCCGTGCATATAGTTGGGCCCGGCCTGTACAGGCCGGGCCCAACTGCGTCTCCAGGATCATCCTGGTCCGTCAACTAGACTGGGCTGGGGCCCGCAGACCGCGGAGCCGGCCAGCAGCCCAGAGGTGATCAACGAGTGCCCAGCAGTACATCGCGACGAACGGTGATCAAGACAAGCGCCGTTCTCCTGGCACTGGGAGTGACGTCCTGCACCGGAGTTCCGGGCCCTTCCCCGTCATCGCCCACAAGTTCAACGCCGTCCACTGGCCCTGAGCCCACAGCTACCTTCAGGTTCGGAACAGCATCCCAGCCGCTCGGGCTCGACCCCGCCCTGTCCAACGACGTGGAGTCGCACCGGATCACACGCCAGATCCTGGAAGGCCTGGTCGGAGTGGACCAGACTACGGGCAAGCCCACACCGCTGCTGGCAACCGAGTGGACCGAATCCGACGAAGGCCGCTCCTACACATTCAAACTGCGCAGCGGAGTCACGTTCCAGGACGGAACACCCTTTAATGCCGATGCCGTCTGCGCCAACTTCAACCGCTGGTTCGCGTTCCCGGTGGCTCTCCGGCAACAGGCACCGGGAAGCTCCTTCAAGGGTGTGTTCAAGGCCCATTCCGATGAGGCATCGCTGTCCATCTTCAAAAGCTGCACCGCCCTTTCCGCTGACACTGTCCGGATCGACCTCACACAGCGCTTCACCGCCTTCCTCCAGGCCCTGACCCTGCCGGCTTTCGCCATGGCATCGCCCACAGCGCTGGCGGCCGGGACTGCCGATGTCCTGGACAGGGACCGGGGCGGACAGCCTCTGTCAGCCTTTGCCACGAATCCGGTGGGAACCGGGCCCTTCCGGTTGGGCGCCTGGGACGAAACCAGCGTCACGCTGGTCAGCAACAAGGACTACTGGGGCAACCGCGGGCAGATCGCCACGATCAACTTCCTGACCTACGACCACCCCCAGACCCGCATGCAAGCGCTCCTGGACAGCAAGATCGACGGCTACGACGCCGTCACGGTGGGAAACTTTGACCAGCTGGTCAAACGGGGCATGCAGATTGTGCAGCGGGACCCGTTCTCCGTGATGTACGTCGGCATGAACCAGGAAGTCCCTGCCCTCCAGGATGTGAAGGTGCGGCAGGCGATTGAAATGGCGATCGACAAAGACACCCTCATCCGCAAGTTCTTTATCGACAACACCGCCCAGGCAACGCAATTTGTTCCGCCGAAAATCAGCGGCTTCAATAACGAGGCGCCTTCCTTGGGCCACGACCCCGCCAAGGCAAAGACGTACCTCGAAGAGTCCGAATATGACGGCGAAGAGCTGAAGTTCTACTATCCGTTGAACGCCACCCGGCCTTACCTCCCCACGCCAGAGAAGGTCTACGCGGAGATCAGCCGGCAACTGACCGCCGTCGGACTGAACATCAAGCCTGTTCCGGTGGACTGGGCAAACGGATACCTCCAGAAAGTCCAGTCCCCGGGCGACCACGCCCTCCACCTGCTCGGCTGGAATGGCGCCTACGCCGACGCCGACAACTTCGTTGGCCCCCTGTTCGGCGAGAAAAACGGCGAGTTCGGCTATCAGGATCCCCAGGTCTTCTCAAAGATCAATCGGGCCCGCAGCATGCCACAGGGACAGGAACGTGATGAGCAATATCACACCATCAATGTCCAGATCGCTGCCTCGGTCCCGGCTGTTCCCATCGCATTCCCCATCTCCGCATTGGCCCTCTCTGACCGCGTGGCCAGCTACCCGGCCTCACCTGTATTAAACGAAGTTTTCACCAAGGTCCAACTAAAGCCTTGACGCAGCCGTCCAATTTCAGTAAGAGGGTGGCGCGGGGATATTCTGTGACAGCCAGAGCCGCTGCTATCGGAGACTCACTGTGACTTTTATTTCCAAGACCAAAAATGCCGACGTCGTCCTGATCGGCGGCGGCATCATGAGCGCCACACTTGGGGCGTTCATCAAGCAGCTTGAACCCACCTGGACCATCTCCCTCTTCGAGCGCCTCGATGAGCCCGGACTGGAAAGCTCCGGTCCGTGGAACAACGCCGGCACCGGGCACGCCGCACTCTGCGAGCTCAACTATTCCCCCGCAGCCAAAGACGGCTCGGTGGACCCCACCAAGGCGCTGCTCATCAACGAGCAGTTCCAGCTCTCCCGCCAGTTCTGGGCCCACCTCGTGGAGCAGTCGCTGATCGGTTCGCCCAAGGGCTTCATCAACACCGTCCCGCACATGAGCTTCGTCATTGGCGAGGACAACACCAAATTCCTGCGGACCCGGTACGAGGCACTGAAGCCGCACCCGCTGTTCCGCAGCATGGAGTATTCCGAGGACCACGCCCAGATCGCCAAATGGGCTCCGTTGATCGTCAAGGGCCGCGACCCGAAGCAGCGCATCGCTGCCACCCGCGCGGCGGAGGGCACCGACGTCGACTTCGGTGCACTCACCCGCGAGCTGACCACATACCTCGGGAACAACGGCGTCGACATCAACTACGGCCACGACGTGACCGGGATTTCCCGGGCGTCCGACGGCGGCTGGGACCTTTCGCTCAAATACCCGGCTTCCGGGGAACACAGCAGGATCCACGCGAAGTTTGTGTTTGTGGGTGCCGGCGGCGGCGCCCTGCACCTGCTGCAGGCTTCAGGCATTCCCGAAAGCAAGGGCTTCGGCGGCTTCCCGGTCTCCGGCCAGTTCTTCCGCTGCACCGACGAAAAAATCGCGGCCCAGCACAGCGCGAAGGTCTACGGCCAGGCCTCCGTGGGTGCTCCGCCCATGTCCGTGCCGCACCTTGACACGCGCTACGTCCATGGGAAGCGCTCCCTGCTGTTCGGCCCGTACGCCGGTTTCTCCACGAATTTCCTGAAGAACGGCTCTTACCTGGACCTGCCGCTGTCCATCCGGCCCAGCAACATCATTCCCATGCTCGCCGTGGCCAAGGACAACATGGACCTGACGGCCTACCTCGTGAAAGAGGTGGCGAAGCGCCACGGCGACAAGGTGGAGGCGCTCCGCGAGTACTACCCCGAGGCCAAAGACGGCGACTGGGAACTGATCACCGCGGGCCAGCGTGTACAGATTATTAAGAAGGACCCGAAGAAGGGCGGAGTGCTGCAGTTCGGCACGGAAGTCATCGCCGGGCGTGACGGCTCCATCGGGGCGCTCCTGGGTGCCTCGCCCGGGGCTTCCACCGCGGTGCCCATCATGATTGAACTGCTGCAGAAGGCCTTCCCCAAGAACTTCAAGGGCTGGCAGGGCAAGCTCAGGGACATGATGCCCGGCTACGGAACCAAGCTGGACAGCAACCCGGAGCTCGCGGCGGAGCTTGAGAAGGCCACTGCCGCGGCCCTTCAGCTGGAGAGCGTTTCCGCGAGCCGTTGACCCTGTCGGGGTCGGCGGGCAGCAGTTCGATGTCCGTACCAGTCCGCCAACCCCTTCAGGAGACCATGCGATGTTCCGGCTGGCACAACTTTCACTGGCGAACCGGGCGCTGATCGCCCTGATCACCGTCTTCGCGTCGGTGTTCGGGGTGATCACCATGTCTTCGCTGAAGCAGGAACTGATCCCTTCCATCGAGTTCCCGCAGATCACGGTGCTGTCGGCGATGCCTGGGGCCTCGCCGGAGGTAGTGGACAAGCAGGTCAGCGAGCCGCTGGAGAAGGCGCTGAACGGCGTCGAAGGCCTGGAGTCAACGTCCTCAACGTCGCGCACGGGTGTCTCGCAGATCTCAATGACGTTCACGTACGGCTCCAACCTTGATCGTGCGCGGAACCAGATAGACCGGGCCATCTCCAACGCCAAACGCCAGCTGCCGGAGGACGTCCAGCCGCAGGCCATCGCCGGCAGCATCAGCGATTTCCCCATCTTGTTCCTGGCAGTCTCCTCGGACAAATCACTGAGCGAGCTTAATGCCGACCTGCAGCGGCTCAGCGTCCCCCGGCTGCAGAAGATCGACGGCGTCCGCAGCGCCGATGTAACGGGCGGCGCCACCCAGCACATCCAGATCCTGCCACGCGCGGATGCCATGTTGTCCAGCGGAGCAACCATTCCGGCGATCCGCGATGCGTTGTCCAACAACGGGGCGCTGATTCCTGCCGGAACCATCGAGGAAGAGGGCAAGACCCTCTCCCTACAGATCGGCAGTCCGGTGGACTCCCTCGACGCGATCAAAGCGCTGCCCCTTGCCGGTACGAAGGCGCCTGCCACGATCGGCTCGGTGGCGGACGTGTCACTCAAAGACGATGAACGGACCTCCATCTCCCGCACGGACGGCAAGGAAACGTTGGCCGTTGCCATCACCAAAAAGCCGGAAGGCGACACCGTCGCCATCTCCCACGCCGTGGCCGGCATCATCGGCGACCTTGAGGCGGAGCTGGGCTCCAACGCCAAATTCACGCAGGTGTTCGACCAGGCACCCTTCATTGAGAAATCCATCAAGGACCTGACCACTGAGGGCCTGCTGGGCCTGGGCTTCGCCGTCGCCGTCATCCTGGTGTTCCTGATGTCCACGCGCTCTACGTTGGTCACAGCCGTGTCCATCCCGCTGTCGCTGCTCATCACCTTTATCGGGCTGTCCGCGACGGGCTACTCCCTGAACATCCTGACCTTGGGTGCCCTGACCATCGCCATCGGCCGCGTGGTGGACGACTCCATTGTGGTGATCGAGAACATCAAACGGCACCTCGCCTACGGTGAGGACAAGGTGACCGCCATCCTGACCGCCATCCGCGAAGTTGCCGGGGCGATTACCGCCTCAACGCTGACCACGGTGGCCGTCTTCCTTCCCATCGCGTTTGTTGGCGAACTCGCCGGCGAGCTTTTCCGCCCGTTCGCGCTCACCGTCACAATGGCGCTGCTGGCCTCCCTGCTGGTGTCGCTGACCATTGTCCCTGTGCTCGCGTATTGGTTCCTGAAGTCGCCGTCGGCCGCTCTCCCCGGGTCCCCCGCCGCACGCGAATCCGCCGCGGCCGTCCGGGCCAAGGCGCTGGAAGCCGAGCAGAGAAGCAGGCTGCAGCGTGGCTACGTGCCCATCCTGACCAAGACCCAGAAGCATCCGGTTGTCACACTGATCGCCGCTGGGTTGGTGCTTGTAGCAACGGGCGCCATGACACCGCTGCTGGCCACTGACCTGCTGGGCCAGTCCGGACAAAACAGCCTGACTGTGCGCCAGGTCCTGCCGGGCGGCACCAGCCTCTCCGAGACCAGTGCCGCCGCTGTCCGGGTGGAAGGAGTGCTGCGCGGCATTGAAGGCATTAAGACTGTTCAGGTCACTTCCGGCAATGCCCAGGCCGGCTTCGCCGCGTTAGTATCCTCCGGCGCCTCCAATTCGACCTTCACCGTGGTCACGGATGAGAAAGCGGACCAGGCAGAGTTGCAGGAGAAAGTCCGCACGCGGCTCGCAGACGTCCCCGACGCCGGCAAGATCTCCGTGGGCACGCAGCAGGGTGGCTTCGGCACATCGTCCACAGTGGACATCACCCTCCGCGCTGCCACGTCCGCCGACCTCCGCACCGCCAGCGACGCGATGGTGGAAGCGATGAGCGGAGTACCGGGCACCAGCGAGGTGGCCACCAACCTGGCAGCGAGCCAAAACGTTGTCCAGGTCAAGGTTGACCGTGCGAAGGCCGTGGCAGCCGGACTGAACGAGCAACAGGTTGCCGGCGTGCTTGCCTCCACCATCAGCCCGGTCCCGGCAGGAACGGTGCGGATTGATACTGACGACTTCCCCGTGCAAATCGGCGAGGGGACCCGCTTCACCAGTGTCGAGGCCGTCCGCAACATCCCGCTTCCGGGCGGACGGGCTACCCTAGGCAGCATAGCCTCCGTGGAACAGGTCGAGGTTCCGATCTCCATCACCGCCAGCAATGGGCAACGGACGGCGAAAGTCTCCCTGACGCCGTCGGGATCCAACCTTGGCGCCGTGAGCGCCGAAGTCCAGTCCCGCCTGGATGATGTTCAGCTTCCGGCCGGGGTCACGGCCACTTTGGGCGGGGCAACCACCCAGCAGGCAGAGTCCTTCCGGCAGCTCGGGCTGGCCCTGCTGGCCGCCATCGCCATTGTGTATGTGATCATGGTGGCCACCTTCAAGTCCCTCGTCCAGCCACTCATCCTGCTTGTGTCCGTCCCGTTCGCGGCCACCGGGGCCGTCGCGCTTCTGCTGGTGACCGGGGTGCCGCTGGGTCTTCCCTCCCTGATCGGCATGCTGATGCTGGTGGGAATTGTGGTGACCAACGCCATCGTGCTGATCGACCTGATCAACCAGTACCGGAAACCCGGTGACGGCCAGCCGGGGATGTCAGTGGCGGACGCCATCACCCACGGCGCCCGCCAGCGCCTGCGTCCCATCCTGATGACCGCATTGGCCACAGTGTTCGCTCTGACGCCCATGGCGCTGGGCCTGACAGGTGGCGGTGGCTTCATCTCCCAGCCGCTCGCCGTCGTGGTGATCGGCGGGCTGGTGTCATCCACCGCCCTCACGTTAGTCCTGGTCCCCGTTCTGTACCGGCTGGTGGAGGGGCGGCGCGAGAAGAAGGCACTGCTCCGGGCTCTTCATGAGCGTCCGGAGCTGGGCCCGGCAACCGACGTCGACGACGAGTTCCGTGACTGGACCACCGGAATGGTTCCCAAGGTCAGCGGCCGCCGCGCCGCACTTGGAGACCCTGCCTAAAGCCGCCACGGACAACCAGGGAATAATCCCGTCCGGGAAGTGTTGTACCCGTCGATAGATGCATATGCATCTAAATCGGCTATAGTGGTGATAAGCCACCACGGACATCCAGAACGGAAGGCACATCATGCAGATCGGCGTATTCAGCGTCAGCGACATCACTACTGACCCCACCACGGGACAGACCCCCACGGAGAACGAGCGCATTAAGGCGTCCGTGGCGATCGCCAAAAAGGTCGAGGAAATCGGCATGGACGTGTACGCCATCGGCGAGCACCACAACCGGCCGTTCTTCTCCTCCTCTCCCACCACGACACTCGCCTACATCGCAGCACAGACCGAGCGGATCACGCTGTCCACGGCCACGACACTGATCACCACGAATGATCCGGTCAAGATAGCCGAAGACTTCGCGATGCTCCAACACCTGGCCGACGGGCGCGTGGACCTGGTACTGGGCCGTGGCAACACAGCCCCGGTGTACCCCTGGTTTGGCAAGAACATCCAGGACGGCGTGGAACTGGCCATCGAGAACTACAGCCTGCTGCGCCGGCTCTGGGACGAGGACACGGTGAACTGGTCCGGAAAGTTCCGGACCCCGCTGCAGAATTTCACCTCCACACCCCGCCCGCTCGACGGCGTCGCCCCCTTCGTCTGGCACGGCTCCATCCGCACACCCCAGATCGCCGAGGTCGCCGCGTACTACGGTGACGGGTTCTTCGCGAACAACATCTTCTGGCCGAAGGAGCACTACCAGCAGCTCATTGGCCTGTACCGCGAACGCTACGAGCACTACGGCCACGGCCAGGCGGACCAGGCGATCGTGGGGCTGGGCGGCCAGTTCTTTATGCGGAAGAACTCCCAGGATGCCGTCAAGGAGTTCCGGCCGTACTTCGACAACGCGCCGGTCTACGGTCACGGCCCGTCGCTGGAGGACTTCACCTCGCAGACCCCGCTCACCGTGGGCAGCCCCCAGGAAGTCATCGAGAAGACCCTGACGTTCCGTGAGTACTTCGGCGATTACCAGCGCCAACTGTTCCTGATCGACCATGCCGGCCTGCCGCTGAAGACCGTGCTCGAACAGCTTGACCTGTTCGGTGAGGAGGTCCTGCCGGTCCTGCGCAAGGAGTACGCAGCCCTCAAGCCCGCGCACGTCCCGGACCCGCCCACGCATGCCGGCCGGGTCGCCACGCTGCTGGCTGCGCAGAGCACCGAGACAAGCCCTTCGGAGGCGTGATGGCAACCGACGGCGAATCACCGGTCCGGCTGGCCGCCGAGACCTGGGAGTCCCTGTTCCGGGCCCAGGTGGCGGTCATGCGTAAGCTCCAGGCCGGGCCCGCCTTCAGGAAGGTGGCGCTGAACGAGTACGACGTCCTGTTCACGCTTTCCCGCTGTCCGTCCGGTTGGCTGAGGCTTAACGAGCTCAACGACAACGTCCTGCTCAGCCAGTCCAGCCTCAGCAGGCTGGTGGAGCGGCTGGAAAAGCGCGGACTGGTGGCACGGATGCCGGCCCCGGACGACGGCCGGGGGGTGCTGCTGAAGCTGACCGAAGCCGGCGCAGAGCTGCAGAAGGACATTGGCCGGGAACACGTCCGGGATATCTCCGGGCTCCTGGGGCCGGCCCTGACCACGGCCGAGCAGAAGGAACTGAAGCGGCTCACCGAGAAGCTGCGCCATTCTGTAGGCGCACGCCACTAACAGTGCTTCCGAGGACCCGGCGCCACTTGACGCGGCGCCGGGTCCCGGTCCGCTAGCGCAGCACCACGAGCTTGGCTGGATCCTCAACCGGCAGGCTGCCGTTCACGACGGCGGTGACGTTCATCTGGTTCAGGGTGAGGCTGCCTCCGACCGTGGAGAGGAATGCGGTATCGGCGGAATCGCGGCCGGCCGTAATCCTGAGCATCGATTCCCGCGGGGCCAGCCCCGTGGGGTCGATGACGTGCCACGCACCATTGATGTGGCCCTCGGCCACAGCGTGGAAATCCATCGGGCTCAGTCCCGGTGCATAGACAGCCGTCAGCCGCGCGGGGATGTCCTTGGACCGCAGCAGGGCGATGGCAAGGTGGGCGAAGTCCCGGCAGACTCCCCGGCGGTGCAGGAGGGTTTCCACCGCACCGTCGGTCCCGCGCGAGGATCCGCTGATGTACCTTAGTTCGCCGTAAACCCAGTTCCGCACGGCCTGCAGGAGCTCCTCGCCGTGGAGTCCGCCGAATTCGGCATAGGCGGTAGGCAGGAGCCGGTCCGACTCGGCGTAACGGCTGGGGCGCACGTAGCGGATAAGGTCCTCCAGCGGCGCGTCCTCCGGGGTGGCCTGGCCGCCCACCGAGGCCGAATACTCAACAGTCACCTCGGCCGGGTCCGGGAATTCCATGTAGTGGATCCTGCCGCCGTGGTGGTCTGACAGTTCCGTCAGCGCCACCTGCGCCCCGTCCGCCGTAACTGACAGGGATTCCTCAAAGGAGGTGTAGCCGGGGTTCCTGGCCACTGTTATGGCCAGCGCAACCTTGGTGTCGGCTACGGTCCTGAAAACCAGGCGTGCGGAAACAGAGCGGTCCATGGATCTCCGGGGTGTGTGGAAGCGGCTGGCCAGTCTCCACTCGGCCCGGCAGGGTGGGCCGGCGGCAGGACTAGTTCTTGATCTCCAGAGACATTAGCATCCGTTGGACGTTAGCGAATTCGGTCCCCTCGTCCACGTACTTGGCCGCCTGGTCGAGGGTGTCAAAGGCCTTGGCCGGTGCAACCTTTTCATCAGGCGCGAACGCCTTGAGCACCGGCAGGTCCCCGAAGGAGTAATCGCCCTTGCCAGCCGGACCGCGGACCACGTTGCGCAGTTCGCACGCCTGGCCGTCGGCGCCGCCCACAATGTTCGTGATCCCGAAGGACCCGAAATACCGGTAGCCCTGGATCACCCTGAACACCACGTGCGGGGCGATGGTCCCTTCGCCTGTCAGCGCCGGAAGGTCCACGGGCAGGCTGCTGATCACGGTGTAGGGCCGGCGCGCAGCTTCCGCGCATTCAGGGGCCGACGGCGGCAGTCCCGTCCGCAGCGCCGCAACAACGGTACCGTCCGGCTTCTTTACCTCCACCTTCAGTGCACCGGCCAGCGTCCCTTCCTCAGGGGTCACAGACTGTGCGATCCATTCCTCCGGCAACTCAAAGCTCACTTTCTTGCCGGCATCCGAGAAGGTCTTCCATGCAGCTGACGTTGCCGCCGCCCCAGGCGAGGGGGAGCCGGACTCCTGGGTCGCCGTCGGATCACCCGACGGCGTGACCGTCCCGGTGGGGGAAGAAGTTGACGGGGACGCCTCCGGCTCCGCGGTCCAGGACGGCTGAGCCTGGCCTGGCGCGTTGCACCCGGCGGCCAGGCCGCCGCCCACCAGCAGAGCCATGATCCGAAACCCAAACACTGTCCTCTTGCGCGTCATGCAGCCAGCGTAGCGCCGGGTGCCGCCGCCGCGACGGAAGCGCGCTCCGAGGCACTAGGCTGGTGGCTATGGCGGAAGAGCAGTATGGCGTGGCGGATGACAGCCCGGCGGACATCTCCGCCATCGACATTGCAGATTGGCGCCTGCGGACGTTCGCTTTGTATGAAATGGTCCGGAAGATTTCGGTAGAGAGCCCTGCGGAGGCCCATTCGTATTGGCGGCACGAACGCGACCGGATGTTCGCCACGCATCCCGCGTCTGCTTTGACAGCCCAGGACAAGGCACGCTTCTCAGGGCTCAGGACGGCAGACTACGATCCCATCTACCGATTCCATGTGCCGCTGACGCTGGAGGGCGCCGGCCGGGAAATGTCAGTGGAAACCGCCACGGATGGCGTGATCAATTTTGTCCGGCTGGGAACGTTCGACCTTCCGGAGATGGGGCAGCTCGCCGTGTGGAAGCTTGTGGGGTACGGCGGCGGCATCTTTGTGCCGTTCCGTGACGCAACGGCAGGTCAGCCCGGAGGCAGTTACGGTGCAGGACGCTACCTGATCGACACCATCAAGGGCGCTTTCCACGGTGTTCACGGCAGCGGACCCGGTGCGGAATTCGTCCTTGACTTCAATTTCGCATACAACCCTTCCTGCGCCTACAACGAGGCGTGGGCGTGCCCATTGGCCGGCCCCTCGAACCGCCTCGCCGTCGAGATCCCGGCCGGCGAACTGTACTGACCTGACTGTCCAGCAAGCAGGCGCCTGCCGCCGTCGCACATCTCTCAAGGAACGCCCATGACCCAGCTGCGACTTGCCCGAGTCCGTCCGGCCTCCCCCGCCACACCAGGCGAGCAGTTCTTTGTAGCCAACAGTGCTGCCGACTTCGCCAGCGATGCCGGCGCCACCTGGACGGTGGTGGACACTCCCTTCCCGGGTTCCCCGGCGAATGCGTCGAGCACTCCGCGCCCCGGATGGGAGCCCGGAGACCGGGTGCACCAGGAGGGCTTCGAGTTCCTTGCGCCCAGCGTCCCGGCCAATGTGCTGGGCATGGCCCACAACACGGGCAGTGCGGGCCGTGAGCTGCCCCCGCAGGCATTCCACAAAGCCGCCACCAGCGTGATCGGCCCCGGCGACGCCATCGAGCTGGCAACGGATGCCGGCCACGTAGACCCCGAAGCGGAGCTGGCCGTCGTCATCGGCCGCAAGGTGCGGGGACTGACTCCGGACAATGCGCGCGCTGCAGTGCTGGGATTCACTATCGGCAACGACGTGACCTCCCGGGACCTGCAAAACTCGGACGAGCTCTGGATCAGCGCCAAAAGCCAGGACACCTTCACGCCTGTGGGACCGTGGATCGTTACCGCGTTGGACGACGCCGATGCAGCCATCAGCATCGTCCACAACGGCGAGGCACTGGGAGCCGCCAGCAGCGCGGACCTGGGCTGGAAGGTTGACGAGATACTCGTCTACCTCACATCCTTCATGACCCTGCACCCGGGAGACCTGGTCCTTACCGGCTTCCCGGCAGAGTGCGCGCCCATCGCTCCCGGCGATACGGTCACCTGCCGGGTGGAGGGCATTGGCGAACTCACCAACCCTGTGAAGGCAGCGCCTTGGGAGTGTTCCGCGGCCTGATGTGTCAGGCTTGACCCATGGAATCCCCTGCTGCGCCCGCCGCCCCGCAGACGCAGCAGCCGGGCGTCCACGAAGGCCGTCGGGCTCCCGCCACCAGGCATTACCGGGGGATTCTACGGTTCCCGGTCGTCCGCCAACTCATCCGCTTCACCGGAGTGGGCATCGTCTGCACGGCCGCTTCGCTGGGGCTCTATGCCCTGTTACGCCCCTGGCTGGGCCCACAGCTGGCCAATGCCGCAGCGCTGGTTGCCACGTCTTTGCTGAACACGGCCATGAACCGCAGGCTGACGTTCAAAATCACCGGGCAACGCCGGATGGCTCGGGACCACCTGAACGGTCTCATCGTTATTGCCGTAGCCCTGTTCATCACGGGCAGCAGCCTGGGCGTCCTGCATTGGCTGAAACCGGAGGCAAGCGTTGCCGACGAACTCTGGACCACCACGCTGTCCGGTTTCCTGGCGACGGCTGTCAGGTTCACCATGCTCCGGCACTGGATTTTCCGCCGCGCCCGGCACATCTGACGCTTTCCCTGAACCGCGTCGCGCCTTGGCAACTAAGTAGCAGCAAATGTCGTTTTCAGCGGTCAAAACGACATCTGCTGCTACTTAGTTGGGGGCGGAGCTTAGGCCCGGCCCAGAGTCCGGACGCTCGCGACGGCGGCCAGCACGGCTTGGGCAGCGGCCTCCAGGTCCGCGGCACTGACGGATGAGGCAAAACTGAACCGCACCGCCGTCTGCGCCACCTCGGCAGGGATGCCCAGCGCGGTCAGGACCGTCGACGGCGCGTCCGAGCCGGCAGCGCACGCCGAACCGCTGGAACACACCACGCCCTGCCGTTCCAGTTCGAGAAGGACGGACTCCCCGCTGGTACCGGGGAAACAGAATGACGCCACGGAAGGCAGGCGTTTGGTGGGGTGGCCAGTCAGGACGGCCCCCGGCACGCCGTCGAGCACAGCGCCGACGAAGCCGTCACGCAGCCCTGCCACCCGCTCCTCAAGGCCGGCCTGGTCCCGTTGGGCCAGAGTGAGGGCTGTGGCCAGCCCCACGGCTCCGGCCACGTTCTCGGTGCCCGAGCGGCGTCCGCGTTCCTGTCCGCCGCCGTGGACCAGCGGCTCAATCCGGGTCCGGCCTCGGACGTAAAGCACGCCGCAGCCCTTCGGCGCCCCGAGCTTATGGCCTGAAATGCTCAATGCGTCCACCCCCAGCCCTTTGACGTCCAGGGGAAGCCAGCCTGCGGCCTGGACAGCGTCAGTGTGGAACGGGATGCCGTGTGCCCGTGCCAGGGCTGCCAAATCTGCAATCGGCTGGACGGTACCCACTTCATTATTGGCGTACATCACGCTGACCAAAGCGGTCTCAGGGCCGAGCACGGCGGCGAGCGCCTCGGGCGTGACCAGTCCCGTCGCATCAACGGGAACCACGTCGACGGCGAACCCGTGGAACCGCTCAAGGTAGCGTGCCGACTCCTCCACGGCTGGATGTTCGATGGCGCTGACCACCACACGGTTGAGCTGGGGATCCGAGGCCTGCCGTGCCAGGGCTATCCCCTTCACGGCAAGGTTGTCCGCCTCGGTACCACCCGAGGTAAAAGTCACCTCCCCCGCCCGGCAGCCCAGGACACTGGCGACGGCGGCATGAGCGTCCGCGAGCGCCGCGGCGGCAGCTTCGCCCAGTGAATGATGGCTGGAGGGGTTGCCAAATTCGCCGGTCAGGTAAGGCCACATCGCATCGAGCACCTCGCGGCGGACCGGGGTGGTGGCGGCGGCGTCGAGGAAAATCACGATGCACTCATCCGACGCTTAGCTCAACATCCAGGCCCAGGTCCAGCGCCGCCACACTGTGGGTCAGCCCTCCAATGGATATGACATCCACGCCCGTGGCGGCAATTCCGGCCACCGTCTGCAGGTTGACGTTCCCACTTGCCTCGACGCGTGCACGGCCGCCCACCAGTGCCACACCGGCACGCAGTTCTTCCACAGTGAAATTGTCCAGCATGATCGTGTCCACCCCGGCTGCCAGGACCGGCTCGATCTGGTCGATGCTGTCCACTTCCACTTCGAAATGTGTGGTGTGGCCGAGCTGGGCTTTGGCTGCCGCCAGGAGCACGGTCAGTTTGGCAGGATCGCCGCCGGTCATGACCGCCAGGTGGTTGTCTTTGGCCAGGACGGCGTCCGACAGGCTGTATCGGTGGTTCGCCCCTCCCCCGCACCGGACGGCAAAGCGTTCCAGGACACGCAGCCCCGGGGTGGTTTTCCTTGTGTCGGTGATCCGGGCAGTGGTGCCCTCCGTGAGTTTCACGAATTCTGCCGTTTTGGTGGCAATGGCGGACATGCGCTGCACCAGGTTGAGGGCGACTCGTTCTGCGAGCAGCACAGAGCGTGCCCGGCCGGTGACCCGGGCAAGGTGCGTTCCGGCGTCGAACGTGTCACCGTCGGCGAGCAGGAGCTCGACGTCGGTATCCGGGTCGATGAGCAGCATGGCGTCCCGGAACACGGTGGCGCCGCTGAAGACGCCGGGGACACGCGCGTTCAGGACGGCAGTTGCCTTGGCTTCGGCTGGGATCAGCAGTTGCGAGGTGATGTCACCGGCAGGGGCGTCCTCGGCGAACGCCCGCTCCAGGATTTCCCGCACCGGCGCTGTGGGGAGGGCCAGGTCAAACACCGTGGATTCAGTCATGGACGAGGCTCGCTTTCGGGCGGGTGTAGGTCTCTTCAAGTTCTTCGTGCAGGTCGGCGGCTTCGGCAGGGCTGTCGCTGCGGTAGTGGGCGCCCAGGGATTCGGTGCGCTGCCGTGCCGCAGCCACGAGCAGCCGGGCGGCAAGCAACAGGTTGGCGTCCTCGTGCGCCCGCGGGTCCCCGTCACGGGGAACCACCTCAGGACGCACGACGCCGGCCCAAGCCTCCAGTAAGCCCCCCGCCTCCTCAAGGAGCACGCCATTCCGAAGCACCCCGGCCTTGGCAGTCATCAACCGCCGCAGGGCGTCCCGCGAAAACGGCTCTGGCTCGGGCACGACAGTCCCCCACTCGGACGCGTCGGCCGGAAGCATTTCCCGACCAGCACCCATACTGGACTGTTCAAGGTCGCCTGAGGGTGCTCCGGAAGCGTGCGTCAAGGGGAGGCCGCCAGCGGCCGAGACAGCACGCGGAGGAGTGCCGTCAGGCGACTCCCAAGGAGGCACGGCAGCGCTGCCCCCAAGAAACGCCTCAACAGCACGCCGGCCAAAGACAAGACCCTCCAGGAGCGAGTTGCTGGCGAGCCGGTTCGCGCCCTGGACGCCCGTGCACGCAACTTCACCGGCGGCATAAAGCCCGGGAACTGAGGTTCTGGCGTGGAGGTCGGTGGCGACACCGCCCATCCAGTAGTGCGCCGCCGGGGCCACGGGTACAGGCTCGCGGGTCCAGTCGACGCCGGCTTCGCGGGTGCGCTGGCTGAGGGTTGGGAACCGTCGTGCGAGGAATCCTGCACCCTTGGCAGCCTCGATGACGGTTGCGTCAAGGTAAACGTGGCCGTTGGGATCCCCGAGCTTGGCCAGGTGGAGGGCGATGCTGCGGGACACGACGTCCCGGGGCGCCAGTTCGGCGTCCGGATGGTATTCGGGCATAAAGCGCCTGCCCAGGGCGTCCAGCAGGACGGCGCCTTCCCCGCGGACGGCCTCCGAGATCAACAAGGGGTCGGCGTCCGCAGGGCTTTGGGTCCGGGACGGAACCAGGCAGGTGGGGTGGAACTGGAAAAATTCAAGGTCAGCCACGGCAGCGCCTGCGCGCCATGCGAGGGCCAGTCCGTCGGCGGTTGCAACAGCGGGGTTGGTGGTTTGGGCAAACAGTTGGCCGGCGCCGCCCGTCGCCAGCAGAACAGCGTCTCCCTGCACGCTCAGGCTCCGGCCACCGTGGAGGTACCTGACACCGCACACGGTGTGGCCGTCCATCATCAGTTCGGTTGCCAGAGCCTGCCCGACAATCCTGATCTTTCCTGTTCCCTGCTGCGACAGCACGGAGTTGATGAGGGCGTGGACCACCCCCGCGCCGGTGGCATCGCCGCCGGCGTGGAGGATCCGTGGAGCGGAATGGGCGGCTTCGAGGCCAAGGGAGGGCCCGCCGTCGTGATCCTGGTCGAAACGCACACCGAACCGCACCAGGCCTGCGATGTCCCTGCGCGCCTCAGTGCAGAGCACGCGCACAGCTTCGTCGTTGCAATGCCCGGCACCCGCAGTGAGGGTGTCTGCGATGTGGGCAGCAACGGTGTCGCCCGGCGCAGGTTCGTCCAGCACCGCTGAGATCCCGCCCTGCGCGTAGAACGTATTGCTGTCTGCGAGCGCACCCTTGGTCAGCACCACTACATCGACGCCCGCGTCCGCCGCCAGGAGGGCAGCGTACAGGCCCGCGATGCCGCTTCCGACGACGATCAGCTGCTGGGGGGCAGAGCTGCGGTCGGCAGCGGCCGGGGTCTGTCCGACGGCTGGGATGGCGGTCATTACGGCCTGGCGGCGAGCATACGCTCGAGCGCTGTCCTGGCGTTCGCCTGCACGGCGTCCGCGACGGTGATGCGGTTGACCACCCGGCCGGCCACAAGCTCCTCCAGAACCCAGGCGAGGTAGCCAGGGTGGATCCGGTACATCGTGGAGCAGGGGCAGATCACCGGGTCCAGGCAGAAGATGGTGTGCTGGGGGTATTCGGCGGCGAGCCGGTTGACCATGTTGATTTCGGTGCCGATGGCGAACGTGGTGGGTTCGGTAGCCGCAGCGATGGCCTTTTTGATGAAGTCGGTGGAACCGGCGGAGTCGGCTGCGTCCACGACTTCCATGGGGCACTCGGGGTGGACAATGACGTTGACACCGGGGAAGTCGATCCTGGCCTTCTCGATCTGGGCCACGTTGAAGCGCTTGTGGACCGAGCAGAATCCGTGCCAGAGGATGACACGGGAATCCAGCAGGGCCTGTTCGTCGTTGCCGCCGAGTTCCTTGCGGGGGTTCCACATGGGCATCTGCTCAAGCGGTACGCCCATGGCCTTGGCAGTGTTGCGGCCCAGGTGCTGGTCCGGGAAGAACAGGACGCGCTGGCCGCGTTCGAAGGCCCATTCCAGGACGGTGCGGGCGTTGGAGGACGTGCAGACGATGCCGCCGTGCTCGCCGCAGAAAGCCTTCAGGGCTGCGGAGGAATTCATGTAGGTGACGGGGATGACCGGTACGCGGCCGTCGGCGTCGGGCTCGGTGCCGAAAATTTCCTCAAGCTGTTCCCAGCATTCTTCGACGGAGTCCGTGTCCGCCATGTCAGCCATGGAGCAGCCGGCTGCCAGGTTCGGCAGGATGACGGCCTGCTCGGGCCGGGACAACGTGTCCGCGGTTTCCGCCATGAAGTGCACACCGCAGAAAATGATTGCCTCGGCGTCGGGCCTGGTCAGCGCGGCGTTGGCCAGCTGGAAGGAGTCACCCACGAAGTCGGCGTACTGGATGACCTCGTCGCGCTGGTAGAAGTGCCCCAGGATCACGGCACGGTCCCCCAGCGTGGCTTTCGCCGCGCGGATCCGCTGGTCGAGTTCGGCGTCGGTGGCCAGCTTGTATTCTTCGGGCAGCTGACCCTGGCGGGGCGTAGCGGCGGGGGCAACGTCTGCGCTGGATGCTCCCGGGCCGTAGGCGGGCACACCGGCCAGGGCCTCGGCGAGATCGTAGTCCCAAGGCCCTTTGGCGAGTGCCGGGCTGCACGTTGATTTGCCTGCGGACGCGGTGCGTGCGGCGCTTTCGGCCTGTTCGCGCGTGATCAGCTGGATTGCTGTGTTGACGCTGCTCATGGGGTGCTCCTGTTATCTGGGTCAAGGCCGGGGCGGCCGGTGAAGCGGTAGAGGCGGGGCGGGCGGTGTTTTCCGCCCTGGAGGTATTCGCCGGTTTCTTCAATCTCCGGCGTGGAGATGATCTGGCGGCGGAAGTTGGCCGGGTCCAGTTGGCGGTCCAGGACCGCTTCGTAGACTTCCCTGACTTGGGCCAGCGTGAAGTACTCGCCCAGGAAGTGGTAGGCAATTGAGCCGTACGCCAGCTTGTTCCGCAACCGCCAGAGGGCGTAGTCGACGATGGCGTTGTGGTCGAAGGCCAGGTCGCCCAGCCGGTCGGCGCGGAACCACCTGACGTTTTCGGATTCGTCGGCGAGGGCGGCCTCGGTTGGCTGTACCAGGGCCCAGTAGACGATGGAGACAACACGCTGGGTTGGGGAGCGGTGCAAACCGCCAAACGCGTAGAGCTGCTCCAAGTAGCTCGGTGCCAGGCCGGTGGTTTCCTGCAGGTTGCGCGACGCCGCGTCCTGCAAGGATTCCGAATGGGTCAGCGGCCCCCCGGGCAGTGCCCACAGCCCTTTGAATGGTTCACGGATGCGGCGGACCAGCGGGATCCACAAAGTGGGGCGCCCGGACTTTTCACTGGGGCGGAGGGCGAAAATGACCGTGGAAATGGCGAGCGACGGCGGCGCGGTACGGCGTTCGGCCACATTGGCTGCGCTGGTGTACATGCTTTCCACCCACTCTCTCCACGGCAGTTAAAGTCATAATGACTAGAACTGATTCTAAGGCCAGCGGGGCGCTTATCAAAATGTTTCGCAACTTGGACCGACGCGGGGTCCGCAGGCCGCCTGGTCGTCTTATCGGGCCGGGGCGGTCGAAGCCGCCGCTTCCAGCAAGTTGAGCGTCCGCCCTTGGAAGTGCGTATTGAGGACTATGACCGAGGAGGCGCGGAGGATCGTCTTCGTGGCAATCATGGCATCGAGCACTCGCTGGAGATCCGGGTTGGAGCGCGCGGCGATCCTTGCCATCAGGTCCGAGCTCCCCGAAACCGTGTGGATTTCAATGAGCTCGGGGATCGCAGCGAGCGCTTCCGCTACCGCGTCATGGCCGAGGTCCTGATTGATGGTCAGGGAGCAGAAGGCCACCACCGGGAAGCCAAAGCTGGCGGGATCGGGCTGCGGCACCCAGGAACTGATCACCCCTGCCTCCGTCATCCTGTCCAGCCTCGATTGGATCGTCGCGCGGGCCACGCCCAGCACCCTGGAGGCCTCGAGCACCGAGGCCCGCGGCGAGTCAGTGAAGAATCGGACAATTTTGGCGTCTAAGGCATCCACATTCATACAATTTTCCTTCTGGGGCCAGCGCAAAGAGGCAACCTGTGAGCCCCTTGCCGTGATGACTAATCAATCTGAGTCCATGATGGCACGACGGCCGCACGCTGGCCGGCGGGCGAGGCGGTAAATTCGAGTGGTCCCACGAGGACCACCACCTACACCCCAAGAAGGTTCAAAAGGCATGACAATGAAGTCCGCGCACGTGCGGCCGGAAACCCACCTCGGCCACACCATGAAACCCCGCCAGCTCACCATGATGGGGCTGGGAAGCGCGATTGGCGCCGGCCTGTTCCTGGGCTCCGGCGCAGGAGTCCAGGCAGCCGGGCCTGCCGTCCTTGTTTCATACCTGGTGGCCGGGACGCTCATCATCCTCGTCATGTGGGCGCTGGGGGAAATGGCTGCCGCCAACCCCACAAGCGGCGCGTTCTCGGTGTACGCCGAACGCGCACTGGGGAAGACAGCGGGCGCTACCGTGGGATGGCTGTGGTGGCTGCAGCTCGTCGTCGTGATTGCCGCCGAGGCCCTGGGGGCGGCAGGGCTCCTCTTCTCGGTCTGGCCGATCATCCCCGTGTGGGCCCTTGCATTGATCTTCATGATTGTGTTCACCACCATCAACCTCGCCGGAGTCAAGAACTTCGGCGAGTTCGAGTTCTGGTTCGCCATCCTTAAAGTCGCCGCGATCGTGCTCTTCCTGGTGGTCGGCGCCAGCCTGCTGCTGGGCCTCCTTCCCGACGTCACATCGCCGGGGCTGGCCAACATCTCAACAGACTTCGCTCCGGCGGGCCTCGGCGGAGTGGCCACCGCCCTGTTTGTGGTGATCTTCGCCTTCGGTGGCACGGAGATCGTTTCCGTTGCCGCAGCCGAGACCGAGGACCCCGAACACAGCGTGGGCAAGGCCATCCGGACGGTGGTGTGGCGGATCCTGGTCTTCTACATCGGCTCGGTTTTTGTTATTGCAGCAGTGTTGCCTGCCACCTCAGAGGGCCTCGCGTCGCCATTCGCTGGCGTTCTCGATGCCGCCCGGATCCCGGGTGCCGGCACGGCAATCACGCTGGTGGCCGTCGTCGCGCTTCTCTCCGCCCTGAATGCCAACCTCTACGGCGCCTCCCGGATGGTCTACTCGCTGTCCGAACGCGCCGAGGCGCCGCGCTTCCTGTCCCGGCTGAGCAGGGCGAGCGTGCCCGCGCTCGCTGTTGGCGTCTCCGTGGCCTTTGGTTTTGCCGCAACGGTGCTGGAGCTCCTGTTCCCGGAACGCATCCTCCCGGCCCTCTTCCAGCTGGTGGGGTCCACCTGCCTGGTGGTGTGGGGCACAGCCCTTGTCTCGCAGCTCATCCTGCGCCGCAGGGCAGACCGTGACGGGATTGCGCTGCCCTTGCGAATGAAAGGCTATCCGGGATTGACCATCCTCGGACTGGTTCTCCTGGGCCTGATCTTCGCCGTCGGCTTCAGTGCGGAAAGCAGCCGTGCACAGCTGCTCAGCACTTTCGCCCTGGTGGCCTGCCTCGCCGCGGCCTGCTGGATCGGTGCCCGGCTCTCCAGCCGCGAACGGCAGCCCAAGTAGGTAGCACTAAATGTCGTTATGGACGCTCATAACGACACTTGCTGCTACCCAGTTGGGCGGGCAGACGGGAGCGCCGCAACATGAGCAAGTTGCTAGGCAACATGGTCAACAGGGCGGCAACTTTTGGCAGTTTGGTCAGTGGAATGTGAGCTGATTGTTTAGGCTTTCGACGGTGACTAGGGTCACAGGCATGGGCACTCTTCCTCCACCGCCTCCCGGTGAACCCGCTGCGCCGTTGACCCCGGACGAACTCCGCGAGCTGTACTCCCTCATGGTCACCGTCAGGCACTTGGACACATCCGCCGTCGCGTGGCAGCGGCAAGGCATCATCCCCGGCTACGCCCCCGAACTGGGCCAGGAAGCAGCCCAGGTGGGAAGCGGGTACGCCGTGGACCTGTCCCGCGACTTCGTGTTTCCCACGTACCGCGAAATGGGCGTTGCCCGTGCCATGGGGGTGGATATGGTCTCCTACATGGCCACGCACAAGGCCACCTGGCACGGCGGCCTATACAACCCGCTCGAATCCCGGCTTGCCCCGATCCAGGCAGTGGTGGCCGGCTCCGTGCTTCACGCCGTCGGCTGGGCCCACGGCCAGGCCCTGGATCACAAGGACGGCGTGGCCCTGAGCTACTTCGGGGACGGCGCCTCATCCCAGGGCGACGTCCACGAGGCCATGAACTTCGCGGCGGTCTTGAAGGCGCCGGTGGTGTTCTTCGTCCAGAACAACGGCTGGGCCATTTCAGTCCCTACCGAACGGCAGGTGGCGGGCGGCTCCGTGGCCGCCCGGGCGGATGGTTATGGCATCCCCGCCAGCCAGGTCGACGGGAACGACGTCGTGGCAGTCGTGGACGCGACCCGGAAGGCGCTGGCGAACTGCCGCGCCGGTAACGGCCCTGTCCTCATCGAGGCCATGACATACCGCCGCGGCCCGCACTCCACGTCCGATGACCCCGGCCGCTATCGCTCACTTCAGGAAGAGCACGACGACGCCGGCCAGGACCCGCTGGAACGGTTCCGTCAGGTCCTGCTCACCAGGGGGATCGCCGGCGAGGCATTTTTCGCCACAGCCCTCGCCAAGGCCAAAGCGGAAGAAGAGATGGTCCGCTCAGGCCTTCAGGCGCTGGAAGCACGCCCTGGCAGCGAAATGTTCGATCTGGTGTTCCAGGAAACCACACCTGCCCTGCAGGCCCAGGCTGCCAACTGGCGGGAGGAGTCGGAGCATGTCTAACTCCATCCTTGAAAGCGAGGCCTCCATGGGTCAGGGAAATCCAGGACACGAAGTTGTGCAACTGTCCATGCAACAGTCCCTGAACCGGGCCCTTCACGAGATCCTCGCGGACAACCCCAGGGCAGTCGTCTTTGGCGAAGACTGCGGCCGGCTCGGCGGAGTCTTCCGGATCACGGACGGTCTCCAGGCCAAGCACGGGGAGCAGCGGGTCTTTGACACGCCGCTGGCGGAATCAGGCATCCTGGGCATGTCCGTGGGCCTGGCCATGGCTGGTTTCCATCCCATCCCCGAGGTGCAGTTCGACGGCTTCGCCTACCCGGCGGTCAACCAGATCGTCTGTCAGATCGCCCGACTGAATTACCGCAGCCGCGGCACCTTGCCGATGCCCATCACCCTGCGCGTTCCCAGCTTCGGCGGGATCCGCGCCCCCGAACATCACGGCGAATCCCTCGAGGCGCTGTTCGCCCACGTTCCCGGCCTGAAGGTGGTGTCGCCGTCGAACCCGCACGAGGCCTACCACCTGCTCAAGTACGCAGCCACGCGGCCGGACCCGGTGATCTTTATGGAACCGAAGTCCCGCTATTGGCAAAAGGGCGAGGTTGATATCGCCAATGCCGAGGCCGACGGCGGCTCTCCCGACGCTGCGAAGGTCATGAGGCCAGGCAGGCACCTCACCCTGGTCGCCTGGGGTGCGATGGTGGCACGCTGCCTGCAGGTGGCGGAACTGGCGGCTGAGGACGGCGTGGACATCGAAGTCCTGGATTTGCGCTGGCTCAAGCCCATCGACGCGCCAGCTTTGGTGGCATCCGTAGCGAAGACGCGGCGCGCCGTCGTCGTTCATGAAGCACCGCTGACTTCCGGCCTCGGCGCGGAGGTGGCGCAACTGATCACGCAGGGCTGCTTTGACACGCTCAAGGCGCCCGTGGAACGGGTAACCGGTTTCGACGTGCCGTACCCTTCCGGCGACCTCGAAGACGAATACATCCCCAATGTCGACCGGATCCTCAACGGGATCCAACGCGTATTGGAGTACCGCCGTGGCTGAAATCTCGTTCCCGCTCCCCGACCTGGGCGAGGGCCTCATTGAAGCAACTGTGCTCGAATGGCTGGTTTCCCCCGGTGACCACGTGGAGCGGAACCAGCCGCTGGTGGAAGTCGAAACCAGCAAATCCGCTGTTGAACTGCCCAGTCCGCAGGCAGGTAAAGTGGTGCGTACCTTCGGTGGGGCAGGTGACAGGATCAATGTCGGCGACCCCCTGATCGTGTTCGAGGTGCCGGATAACACCGCCGGAATTGTTGGCACGGTCCCGAAGGACGAGGCACCGAAGCGCCGGGTCCGCCTGAGCGCCGTACTTGATGAGGACTGACACCATGAGCGGCAGGCACACAGGCGAGATGCATTCCCACACCGTTGAGGGCACCGATCCCCAGCTGTACGTGCAGGTGCACGATCCCGCGCAGGACGCCGGACTCCGGCCCATCCTGCTGCTCCACGGATTTTCCTCCTCGAGCAAGCTCAACTGGGAGGACACCGGGTGGGTGCCGGCCCTGCTGGAGGCGGGCCGGCGCGTCATCACCGTGGACCTGCCGGGACACGGCCGCAGCGGCGCCCCGGAGGACCGGGATTCCTACTCCCCCAGCCGCATCCGCGCTGACCTGCTCCAGATCGCGTTCGACGCCGGCGTCCGGCCATTGCACGACGGCGACCCAGCCAGCGGGATGGACGTTGTGGGCTACTCGCTGGGCTCCAGGCTCGCCTGGGAATTCGGCGCCACCCAGCCCGAGATCGTCCACCGGTTGGTCTTGGGCGGTCCGAACGTCGCGGACCCGCTGGCCGCTTTCGACCTCGTGGCGGCCCAGCGATACCTTGCAGACGGGACTCCCATCGCGGACGAGTCCACCGCGGGGCTGCTGAAGATGGCCATGCTGCTGCCCAGCAACAACATTTTTGCCCTGCTTTCCTTGGTTGAAGCGATCAAGGACGAGCCCTACGATCCTGCCGAGGCCGTCCCGCACATGCCCGTGCTCCTGGTTGCCGGCGACAAGGATGAGCGGGCTGCAACCATGCCGCAACTGGCCGAGCTGGCCAGGACGGCAGGTTCCATGGCCGAGCAGCTGCTGCTTCCGGGCAGAAACCACACCAACGCCATTACCGGCAGGGCCTTCAAGCAGGGCGCCATAGACTTCCTGGCGGTTTGACCCGCAGGGGTTTCATAACTCCCGTCCGCACCACGTCCGAAGGCAGCTGAAAGCTTGTGGCCTGCCGGGTTGGAACGGGCCGGTACTTCCCGGTGCTGCCACCGCAGACGGTAGGCTGGAAGCGGGGCGGAGTCAGCCGGGAGAGGGAACAATGAGCACGCGTTTTGAAGACCGCACGGATGCCGGTGAGCGTCTGGCTGCGGTGCTGACGCAGTTCCGGGAACGTCCCGACGCGATTGTCCTGGGGCTCGCCCGCGGCGGAATCCCGGTTGCGGCGGCCGCGGCGAAGGCCCTGTACCTGCCGCTCGGTGCCGTGCTGGTCCGGAAGCTCGGAATCCCGGGCCATGACGAGACCGCGTACGGAGCCCTGGCGTGGTCAGACGGGCGCGTTGTGCGCCTGCTCAACAGGCCCCTCATGTCCCGCGTCCTGGAACATGGCGTCCGGCAGGAGTGGCTGGATGAAGTGGAGCAGAGGGAGCGCGCAGAGCTTCTCCGACGGGTTGAAACCTACCCGGCCATCAAGCATGACCTCAAGGGAAAAACGGTCCTGCTGGTCGACGACGGCCTCGCGACTGGAGCCACGATGAGGGCGGCGGTCGAAGCGGTCCGTTCCGGCGGCGCAGCCCACGTGGTGGCCGCGGCGCCCGTCGGTTCAGTGGAGGCGGAGGCTGCGGTGTCGTCCGTCTGCGATGCCGTACTGTGCCTGCACCTGCCGGGCAAGTTCCGGGCCGTGGGAAGTTTTTACCGCCATTTCGAGCAACTGACGGACGAGGACGCCATCAGCCAGCTGGAACAATAGCCCGCCGGCCTTCACGACAGGGACGGCAGGCACGGAACCCTTCGGTCCGTGCCTGCCATCGAAAGATCCGCTGACGCGGCGCAGTCTCCCTAGTGGTGGCTGATTCCCAGGGGGCGGCCCTTGGTCTCCTTGGCCAGCAGGACGCCGACGGCCGAGATCACGCACAGGATCATGATGTAGATACCGATCGAGCCGGTCCATTTGGTGCTCAGCAGCAGCGACTCCGCGATGGTGGCAGCGAACGCTCCGCCGAGGATGGCACCGAAAGCGTAGCCAATGGAGATGCCCGAGTAGCGCACGTTGGCCGGGAACATTTCTGCATACATGGCGGACATCGGACCGTAGGACAGTCCGAGCCCGATGGTCAGGACAAACAATGCCACGCCATAGAGCATGATGTCCTTCGTGTCGATCAGCGCGAACATCGGGATCATCCACGCAAACACGATGCCATAGCCGATCAGGAACGTCTTGACCCGGCCGATCCGGTCAGACAGCCAGCCGCCGACCAGGGTGAAGATCAGCCATCCGAAGGATGCCAGCGTGGTGGCCAGGAGGACCTGCGGTGTGGGCATCTTCAGGATCCTTGTGGCGTAGGAGATGAAGAAGGCAATCAGCAGGTAGCCGGCGGCGTTGTTGCCGATGAAGATCATGGTGGAGTACAGGACAGCCTTCTTGTGCTTCCGAATGAGTTCGCCGAGGGGTGCCTTGCTCGCTTCCTTACGGGCAGCCATCTCCTTGAAGACCGGGCTCTCGGCCACGGCCCGGCGGATCAGGTATCCGACCACGATCAGGACGATGGACAGCAGGAACGGCACCCGCCAGCCCCAGGCGGCGAAGTCCTCCTTGGACATGCTGCTGTTGAGGAAGAACAGCAGACCGGTGGCCAGGATCATGCCCACCGGAACACCAATCTGCGGATAGGCGCCGAACAGGCCGCGCTTGTTCAGCGGTGCGTGTTCGACCGCCATCAGCGCGGCACCGCCCCATTCGCCGCCGGCGGAGAAGCCCTGGATGATGCGCAGGGTGATCAGCAGGATCGGTGCCCAGACGCCGATCTGGGCGTATGTGGGCAGCATGCCGATCAGCGCCGTCGCGGCACCCATCATGACGAGGGTGAACACCAGCATCGCCTTGCGGCCGAGGCGGTCCCCGAGGTGGCCGGCGACGACAGCGCCCAGCGGCCGGAACAGGAAGCTGATGCCGATCAGGGCAAACGACAGGATCTGCGCCAGGCCGGGGTTGGAATCGTTCAGCGGCGCCAGGAACAGCGGGGACAGCAGGGTTCCCGTCAACTGGGCAAAAATAAAGAAGTCGTACCACTCGATGGTGGTGCCTACGAGGGTCCCGGCCAGGACCTTGCGTTCTTCCCTCCGGGTGCTGGGGCCGGCAAGTGAATCCACCAAAGAAGGTGTGGTCATTGAAACTCCATTGTTTAAGGCAGGGATGCTGCCAGGTGAAACGCCTTCATGATTACCGACAGAACGGTCAGTTAGTTAGTAGCGTACTACGAATATGTGAGGGAAAACACGCCCCTCGCAGATATTTCGACAGATGGCGGGATCGGATGCATCAGTCTTCCCTCGTCAGGAACTCCCTCACCCTCGCCCGGACCGGCCCGCGGTCGTAGGAACTGACCAGGGCGCCGGCCATCCGCACGGGGTCCCCAAAGAAGAAGTACTCATAGAGCGCCTGCCGGCCCGAGAACGACGAGACGCTCGCGTCAAACGCCAGCTTGAACAGCCTCACGCGCTCCGGGCCGGTAAGAGTCTTGGCCTGCAAGTAGAGGTCTATGTCCGGCCGCGCTTCCCCGGCGACGTCGGCTTCGCCGGGAAGGGCCATCAGGCCGGACGCCGAAAACTTCCGGATGATTTGGGGAAAGCGCTGGGCAACTTTGGGATACCAGTTCCGGGCGGCATTCAACGTAGACCACTTGGGCAGCATCACGCCGTCGTCGTTCAACGCCGCTTCAGCCTCCGCTGCCGTCATCAGCGCCTTGCCGATCTCAACGGTCTGGATCAGCTCGGCGAGATCCTCCTGGATGTGCTGGAAGCCGTCGATGCCGATCGAATCCGCGATTTCGGAGGCGAGGCCAAGATAGAACTCACTCTTGGCAATCGTGCGCGTGACCACCTGGTGCGTCATGAGCGCGGCGGCTCCGGTTTCGGAATAGAAAACGTTGCAGAGTTCCGGATGCCCGAGCATGAAAATCCGCTCGTTAGGGACAAAGACGTCGTGAAAGACCACGACGGCGTCCGTCTCCTCGAAGCGGCTGGCCAGCGGTTCGTCGTGCCTGCTTCCACCGTGGAACAGCGAGGTGCGGCACAGGTACCGGACGCCTTCGGCGTCGTTCGGGACCGCGAAGGCGTAGGAGTACGGGGCATCCTCGGGGGTTCCGCGAAGGATCGTCGAAGGGAACACCAGCAGTTCGTCGGCGATCGGGGCGATCGTGGCCAGCATCCGGGCACCCCGAACCACGATGCCGTCCTTGCGCTCTTCAACGACGCGGGCGGAAAGCTGGCCGCCGAGCTGCTCAGAGCCTGAGACGGAGCGATTGGCCTGCGGAGGGATCAGGGTGTGGGTGGCGAGCAGGTCGTTTTCACGGCAGTGCTCGTAGTAGTTGCGGATGTTTTCGCCGAACATCGGATCCACCTGCGCGAACCACTTTTCGGAGGCCGCGAGCGCCGTCAGGGCACTGTTCATGTAGTCGCCGGTGCGGCCTAGGAACCCGTTGGAGTACTCCGCCCACGTCCTGGTGGCAGCCCGCCGGTGGGCCAGGTCCTCCCTTGTCCGCGGGATCAGGAAGGAAGCGCTGACCGTGTCACCGGAGGTGGGCGAGACATAGGTCAGCGCAGCGGCATGCTGCGGCTCGTGCTGCATGTCAAAGAGCCGCGCGTACGTGCGGGCCACGTTGGCGAAAGACGGATGCTCTGCGATGTTCCCGGTGACCATCTCGCCGTCGATCATTACTTGCGGCGTCATGGAATTGAGCTTGTCCAAATATTGCTGGCCGGTGCGGATGCCCATCGTGTTTTCTCCGTTCGTCGTTGAACTGCCAAGTGGTGGTCCCGTGGCGGGAGCAAGGGGTCAGAGGAGGTTCTCCATTCCCAACTGGCTCTCCGGAATGGTGGTGAAGCTGCTGTTGGCAAAGGCCAGCGCGTCACCGCTGCGGTAGTTGAAATCGGCCACCTCGCCCACGTAGAGCGTGTGGTCTCCCCCGGGGTAGGCGGCCCAGGGCCTGCACTCGAACCAGGCCAGGACACCTGATAGCCGCGGCGCCGACCCGCCCTCAACCCACAACGGCTCCGGCCCCGGCCGCCCGGCGAAGTGCAAGGCCAGTTGGCGTTGCTCGGCACCAAGGATATTGACCGTGAACGCCCGGCCGGACAATTCGTCGTGGGCCCTGGCGCTCCGGGCGATGCTGACGAGCACCAAAGGTGGCTCCATGGACACGGACGTGAAGGAGTTAACCGTGATGCCGTGGCGCCTGGTTGCGCCGTCGAAGGTCACAATGGCGACCCCCGTGGCATATCTGCCCAGACTGCCGCGGAAGTGATGCGACCGCGGGGCCGAGGTCCGGCCGGCGGCTGACGGATCGGCCGTGTTCCGTGAATCGGAAATCATCACTGATCCTCAACGCAGGACCCGCGAGCGCCACATGGTGGACGCTTTCACACGCGGAGTTCTATATTTGAACTACTAATTCGTATATAGGACGCTACTCGGATGAAGGCGTCAGCACAAGAGTGGGCCGATCCCCCGCCCGGAGCCGCCTAGGATGGACACCATGAATCCCACAGCCGCCGCCCCCGCCGGAGCAGCGCAGGCGTCGCCGTCGCAGACACTTTCCCGCGGCATCCGGGCACTCGAGATCCTGGCCGCCGCCCAGAGCCCGATGACCATCGCCGAGCTTGCCGACGCCATGGGCGTCCACCGGTCCGTCGCGTACCGGATCCTGCGGACGCTGGAGGACCACTCGCTGCTGGTGCGCGACGACGCCGGCCGCGTGCAGCCCGGCCCCGGCCTGGCCGTCCTGGCTCGGGGCGTCTCACGAAATCTCCAGACTGCCGCCCTCCCCGAACTCACCCACTTGGCCAACACCCTGGACATGACGGCTTTCGTGGCCGTCTGGGACCACCTCGACTGCATCACCCTGGTGACCGTGGAACCGCGCCATTCAGGGGCGACAGTCGCCCAGCACCCTGGCACCCGGCATCCCATCAGCGCGGGGGCACCGGGCATCGCCATCCAGTCAGCACTGACAGAGGCCGAGTGGGCCCAGCTGGCGCCGGGGATACCCTACCGGCCCGAGGCTGCTGATGCCCGCCGCGCAGGGTACTCAGCCAGCCATGACGAGGTCATTGCGGGAGTGTCATCCCTGGCTGCCCCGGTCCGGGTGCCCGGGGGGCGGCCGGCCGCCCTCGCCGTCGTCTATATCCGGTCCTCGCATGACCCCGCCACTATGGGTGTTGCCTTGGCCGAAAGCGCTGCCAGGATTGAACGCCAGCTGGCCTGATGGGCGCTGCTGCGGCGCGGCGGCTTAGGGCCGCTTCCGTCGAAGCACGACGGCGGACGCAGCACCAAGCAGGATAAGGGCAACCGACGCTGCGACGGGTACGAGGAACGCCACTGAATAGCCATGGGCCTGTGCCAGCTGGCCCGCAACCGCGGATCCGACGGCTGTGCCTGCCACAATGCCGCTGGCCAGCGCCGTCATGACCGTTCCCAGCCGTCCTGCGGGAGAGATGAGGCCGCCGATGGCGAAGACCGTCACCATCACCGGGCCAACCGGGATTCCCAGAACCAGCAGCACCAGCACCATACCCGCAACCGACGACGGAACGAAGAGCAGGAACGCCAGGGCCGCCATCAGGACGGCGCCGAGCAGCCACCGTGCCGAGAGGGTGAGGCGCTGCGGCCAGTACGCTACGGACAATGCGGCGACGGCGGAGCTCACGCCCATCACGGCATACAGCAATCCGGCGATTTCGGAGGTGGCAAAGCCCGCTGCAAACGAACTCAGTGCTGTCTGCGTGGACCCGAAGAAGGTGCCCATGCAGACCATGGCCAGAACAGGGAGGGCCACCGCCCACGGGATGGTGCGTGGGGTGGCTTTCGGCGCAGCTGCGTTCGTGCCCTCATTGCCTTGGCTTAAGGGTCCCCGGGGTACCGTGCGGTGGACAGGAACAGCCCGGTGGGTCCGGTGGATGGCAAACGCAGGGACCAGGGTGATGGTCAGGGCAGCAGCAAGGGCAAGGGGAAGCCAGGGCGCGACCAAGCTGGCCAGGATTCCCACCAAGGCAGGACCCAGCACAAACGTGAGTTCGTCCGCGGTGCTCTCATAGGACAGGGCTGTGTCCAGGTCCTGCCTGTTCGACGCCTTGCTGTCAGCCGGGCTGTTTGGGGAGTTTTGGGACGTCAACGCCATCCAGCGGACCCGTGCCAGCGGGCCGACCTGCGGGCAGCTGGCCCCGGCGGAAAACGCGGCCGCGAGCAGGGCTGCGGGGAAGGCCCCGGCCAGGACCGTGGCGTAGGCTGCGGCAATCAGCGCGAGTACGGCGAGGGCGTTGAGGGCGGCTGCGATCAGCAGGACAGGACGCTGACCACGGCGGTCTGCCATCGCCCCGAGTACCGGCGCGCCGAGCGCGGAACCGATACCGACCGCACCTGCCGCAGTGCCGCCCACAGCGTACGAGCCGGTGATCGAAGTCACCAGGGTCAGGGTCCCTACTGTGAGCATGGCCAAGGGCAGCCTTGCAAAGAGTCCCAGGGGAATAAAGGTACGTCCGGCCAACTGCGGAAGCTGCGCGAAGCGCCCCTTGGCAGTCGGCCGGGGAGCGTCAGTTGGAGGACTGCCGGTCTTGGAACCGTGCTGCAGGGAGGGAGTTGATGGGAGGGTTGAAGGATTCAAGGTTCCGGGCTCGTTCAGTCATGCGCATCGTCCCTCCTCCCGATGCGCGCAACCCGGTAACTGTCCGATTATAGCGGTTGCCCGGCACCTGGGGTTTCGGCGACCCGGTGTCAGGAAAGCGGCGAAACCGTATCTGAGATGTGCAGTGCGGACCCGTTGCGGCCTTTGACCACTTGGAGCTGCACTCCGATGCGTTGCTTCATTTCGCCCACATGGCTCACGAGCCCCACCACCCGACCGCCGTCCCGCAGCCCTTCGAGGGCGTCCATGACCTGTTCCAGCGATTGCTCGTCCAGGCTGCCGAAGCCCTCGTCCACGAACAAGGTTTCGATCTGGATTCCGCCGGACTCATGCTGGACCACATCGGCCAGGCCAAGGGCCAACGACAGGGATGCCATAAATGATTCACCGCCGGAGAGCGTCGACGTGTCACGGCGGTGCCCGGTCCACTGGTCCACCACCTCCAGTCCCAGCCCCGATTTGGCCCCGCGTGCCGCTTTGGCATCGGTGTGCTGGAGCAGGTAACGGCCGTCGCTCATGGCAACCAGTCGCTCAGATGCTGCCAAGGCCACCTGTTCCAGCCTCGCCGCTAGGACGTAGCTGTTCAGGCTCATGCGGTAGGTGTTCTCACCGCGTCCGCCGGCGGCGTCCGCCAGGGCCGTCAGCATCCGTGCGCGCTCCCGCGGAGCGTTTCCGGAGCCGGCGAGGTCCTGGTATTCCGCCATGATGTCATTCAGGGATTCCACGCAGCGCTTCGCCATTGCCGCCGAAAGGCCGGCCGCGCGTGCCTTCTCCTCAGCCTGTGCAGCAGCTGCCTGCAACTCCCCGAGCTGTGCCTCGTCCGGGAACAGGTCCAACTCTTGTTCCTCAAGGGCCAGCATCACTTCTTCGGAGGCAAAGAGCTCCGCAACCCTGGCCTGTTCATCGTGGCCGGCGCGGATCTCTGCCTGCAGGGAGGCAGCCTCGGCGCTGTCAAGCAGTTCCGCCCGGGCATCCCCGGCTGTGTTGAAGCCTGCCTCGGGCAGGGCCAACTCCAACTGTTGCCTGGCATCGGCGGCCCGAACCTCGGCCTGGTCCAGCTGGGCCTGCGCCTGCACCGTCTTTTCAAGCGTTCGGGATGCTTCCTGCAGCGCGCGCAGCCGGTGCGTGAGGTCGCGGTGGCCGGAGCGGAGGCCAGACAGTGACTCGTGGAGGGCAGTTGCCTGTTCCAGGACCTCAGCCAGTGTGGACTGCACCTGCGCAAGCTCCTCGCCGGCAGCGGCCCTGGCGGTCTCTGCTTCTGCGATGCGCGTTTCGATTTCCGTGAGCCGCAGCCGCATCCCTTCCAGTTTGGCAGCCGCCTGATCTGAGCGTTCAGCGGCCTGCCGGGCCTCGTCGGCCGCTTTCCGGGCTTCTGCTTCGGGTGTATCGCCACCCTGACCAGCAAGGACGGCCACCAACTGCTTGGCTCCTGCCAGCTCCGTGCCCAGCGTTGAGAGCCGGGCCTCGGCCGCCTCGAACACCTCCCGGGCCTCTTCTTCGGCCTGGCCCAGCTGGAGGGCTGACTGGGCGGCCTTTGCCGGGGATGGGTGATCCGGGCTGCCGCATACGGGGCACGGAAGGGCGTCGGCCAGCTGGGCCGCGAGTTCAGCTGCCGCATTGGCCAGGCGCTCTTCGCGAAGGTCAAGCCAGCGGCGCTTTTTCTGCAGCTGATCCTCACGGCATGCCTCGTAGTGCTCTGACGCCAACAGTTGCGCCGCAACCGCCGAATGGTGGCGGCGGACGACGTCCAGCAGTTCGTCGGCCGCGGCGGCTTCCTTGGTGTGCATGACGGCGGCTGCTGCCAGCTCGGCGAGTGGCTCCAGGCCCGATGACACGTCCGCATACTCCGCCCGCAGGGTTTTGAGCCGGCCATCAAGTTCAATCCCGGCGGCCTGCAGTTCTTCCTTTGTGCGGCCGAGCGCTGTCCGCCTGGCCGTGAGGGCACGAAGCCGCTCTTCGTCCGGCAGCCGTGCTTCCACAACGGCCAGCAGGGAGCGCAGCCTGTCCAGTTCCCGTTCAGCATCAGGGGCGTCCGGATCAAGCCTCCCAAGCTCCGGATCCTCCTCCACTGCCATTCGCAGCAGGGTGAGGGCCGCCTCGCGTGCGGCAGCGGCACTGCGGAGTTGGGCTTCTGCCTTCTCCACTGCCTGCAGCTGACCGGTCAGGACTTCCGCCTGGCGGTGCCGGGAAAGCCGGGCGGCGTGCGCCGCCAGCAGCGGAGCTGCTTCCTCCGCGGCGGCCTTCCGCGCTGTTGCGGACTCCAGCCGGCAGCGGCGCCCGGTCCGGGCAACCGCGGTGTCCAGGGCCTGCCGGTGCTCCCTGCTCAGCGAAGCGGCTGCCTCGGCCTCGCCGGCCAGGCCAGCGGCGCGGACGGTGAGGGCTGCCTGCAGCCACTCAATCCGGGCCGCCGGGTCTGCTGCCGGCGGCGCGTCGGATTCATCAATGCCAACAGCGGATACCTCGGCTTCGGCCCTGGCCGTGAGCAGCTCAAGTTGTCCGTTGAGACGCGAAACATCGTTGCGCGCTTCCTGGGCAAGGAGGGAGAGCTCCTGTTCCACTGCCTCGAAACGCTGTGTGCCAAAAAGTTTCTGCAGGAGGTCCAGACGGTCCGCCGCCTTTGAGCGGAGGAATGCGGCGAAGTCTCCCTGTGGCAGCATGACCACGCGCGTGAACTGTTCCCGGTCCATCCCCAAAAGGCCGGTGATTTCGGCGCCCGCTTCATCGTTGCGACCGGATTTTTCCGTCCATTCCCCGTTCACCCGTTCGCGGAGCAGGGTTTTGGCCTGCTGGGTAGTGAACCCATTCTTCCCCCGGGTGCTGGGCTTGTCCCAGGACGGCGAGCGGGTGACTTCGAAATGCCGCCCCTGGGCTGAGAACTCGCAGCTGACGGCCGGTTCGGTGGCCGGGTCCGCGTGGTCGCTGCGAAGGCGTTTGCCGTCCTGCCGCGCGCCGGGTACAGAGCCGTAGAGCGCGAAGCAGATGGCATCCAGGACGCTGGTCTTGCCTGCGCCGGTGGGTCCGTTCAAGAGGAACAGCCCATGGGCGCTCAGCCTGTCGAAATCGATTTCCTCGGTGCCGGCAAACGGTCCGAAAGCGGAGATCCTGAGCCGATGGATCCTCACAGCGACGCCTCCTGGAGCCGCACGTTGTCCAAGGCAGCTGCCAGGGCACTCCGCTCGGCGTCGTCGGGTTCACGGCCACGGACATGGTCCAGGAATCCGCAGCAGACGGAGAGGTCGTCCTCTGCCTCGGCCAGCCTGCTGCTGTAGGTCGACGCGGGCTTCGTGGCCGCGCCCTGCGGGTCAAATCCCAGCACCAGCGTGTCCGGGAAACGTGACCGCAGGCGTTCCATGGCCTGGGCGGGCCGCTGGGCGTCCGTCAGGGTGATCTGGCAGTAGGCATCTTCTGCCCAGGTGTGGTCACTGGATTCCAGCAGTTCCGCGATCCCGCCGCGGAGTACCGCCAGTTTCCGGGGGGCCTCCCAGGCCACTTCGGTCACGCTGGCGACTCCGGCCGGGCCGACGTCGATAAGCCAGCCCCCTTTTTGGTGCCTGGCTTCCGAGAAGGAATAGGCCAACGGGGATCCGGAGTACCTGACCTGGGCAGAGAGCGTCTGACGGCCATGAAGGTGGCCCAGGGCCGTGTAGCTGAAGCCGTCGAACAGGTCCAGGGGGACGGCCCCGACTCCGCCGATGCTGAGGTCCCGTTCGCTGTCCGAGCTGATGCCGCCGCTGGCGAAGGTGTGTGCCAGCACGACGGAATAGACAGTGCCCTGCCCGGCGCGGCGCCGGAGGTCCGCGCGGATGAGGTCCGTAGCTGCCCGGGTGACCTCGAAGTGGCTGGCCGTCTCCACGCCCAGCGGCTCGGCCACCAGCCGCGGTTCCAACCACGGAATGCCGTAGATGGCCAGCGTGGCGCCGGCTGCGCCGTCTTTCACGGGCGTTGCATCCAGCGGCAGCAGCAGGGGCTGGTCCAGTTCGGCCAGCCGAGTGCGAAGATGCACCCCGCCCCGTTCCAAAAGCCGGGAGGCAAACCCCAGCCTGATGGCGGAGTCGTGGTTGCCGCTGGTCAGGACCACTTGGGCGCCGGCTCCGGTGAGCCTTACCAGGGCATCGTCCAGCAGGCCCACCACATCCACTCCCGGCAGGGCGCGATCGTATACGTCGCCGGCGATCAGGACAACGTCAACAGCGTTTTCCGAAACAGCCTTGACCAACTGGTCGATGAAGGACCGCTGGGCATCGAGCATCCCGACGCCGTGGAACGACCGGCCCAGATGCCAGTCCGATGTGTGCAATAACCGCATATTCCTACGCTATCGGCTGCCACTGACAGTTTGAGCCAACCCCGCTGCAAGGGCCCCTGCGCAGTGCATGCGGGGACCCTTGGCCGGGAGGCCTAACCGCGTTTTCCGTCAAAGAACTCCTGGGCCTCGTTGCTTTTGGTCGCCGGGACCGCCGCGGGCTCGGACGCAACCGAGCCTTCCGGCCCGTCCAGGTTTTCCGCTTCTTCGAGCTCATCGGATTCTTCCAGGTCCGCGTCCGCCGCGTCAGCGGAAACAGCAACGGACGTTCCGCCGGCGGCAGGAGTCGAAACCGCGAAGCCGCGGAAAACCAGCCCTGCGATGGCTGCGCCCACCAGCGGTGCCACCCAGAAGACCCAGAGCTGCTCCAGCGACCAGGACGAGCTAAAAACGGCAGACGCCGTGGCGCGGGCAGGGTTGAAGGGCGCGTTGCCCACGGACTGGCCCAGCTGCAGCAGCACTGCGAAGGCGAGGCCCACTGCGACGGGTGCAGCGGCTTTGTTCAGGCCGTTCCGGGCGGTGGTGCCCAGGAACACGGCAACCAGGATGGCGGCGCCCAGCACTTCCAGCAGCAGGACAGCGGCCATGGGCGCCTGGATAATGGAATGCTCACCAAAACCCGCCGTGACGGTATCGAACGCCGTCCGGCTGTCCTGGATGCTGGGAAGCGTGCGCAGGATCGCGAAGAGCGCCAAGGCGCCGAGCAGGGCACCTGCCAGCTGCGCCCCGATGTACGCGGCGGCGTCTGCCAGGCGGATCCGCCCGGCTACGGCATGGCCGACGGTCACGGCGGGGTTGAAGTGTCCGCCCGACACATAGCCGAACGCCAGCATTACGGCAGTGACAGCGAGGCCAGCGGCGAGAGCGGCAGGCAGCGGGCTGGACTGCGGAATGGTGAAGAGCGGCACACCGAGGCCCGCCACCACCAGGAACAAGCTGCCGAATGCTTCGGCTGACAGTCTGGCCACCAGCCCGTGACGGACGGCGACAGCGCCGCTGCCGTACGGCTCGGCGTTGTGGGCGTGGTGAACGGGCACAGGCATGGTCATGTTTGGACGGTCCTTTTCGTAGGGGTCAGGCACAGTGGCCGGGAACTGCGGTGGGCTGTAATGCACCAGGCAGCCCCTGCATTGTGCCACCGGAGTCTGGGCGTTGGCTGGAACCGAGCTTAGCGTCCGGTGCAGGCGACGGCCTTCGCCACGGTAAATTTACTGGCATGAGCTATGAACCGGGCATTCTTGCCGTGCCTTCGTTGGAGTCCCGCATCCATGGTTGCCTGCTGGGCGGGGCGCTGGGCGACTCGCTGGGTTACGCCGTCGAGTTCGACTCCATCGCGGACATCCGCCGCCGGTTCGGTCCGGAAGGACTGACGGATTTTTCAGCGGTCGACGGCGGCAGCCACTTTTCGGACGACACCCAAATGACCCTTTACACCGTGGACGGCCTCGTCGAGGCCCTCGAATGGGCCAACTCCGGCGTGGGCGCCGACGTCAACGCCTGCCTGTGGCTGGCATACCTTCGCTGGCTGGCCAGCCAAGGTGAGGCGGCACCGTCCTCCGCCCCGGTTCCCCAGCCACGCTGGATCGACACTCAGGAGGTGCTCCGGCACCGCCGCGCCCCAGGCTCGGCCTGCATCAGCGGACTCGCCACCGGCGAGATGGGCACGTCCTTCCGTCCGGTCAACCCCGACTCCAAGGGCTGCGGGACGGTCATGCGGTCCGCACCGTTCGGGCTGATACCCCACATCACGCCCGACGCCGTCTACAAGCTCAGTGCCGACGCCGCGGCCCTGACGCACGGCCACCCGTCCGCGCGCCAGAGTGCGGGAGCGTTCAGCCTGTTGATCCACCGCCTGGTGTCCGGTGAAAGCCTGCAGTCGGCTGCGGCGGCTGTCCTGGTTGATGTGCGGGCCATCGCCGACGTCGCACCGGAATTGCCGGCGCGGCTGGAGGCTGCCGTTCGCCTGGCCGAAACCGGGCTTGCAGAGCCGGAGGAACTGGTGCAGCAGCTCGGCGAGGGTTGGGTCGCGGAGGAGGCGTTCGCCGTCGGGCTTTACTCGGTCCTTGCCACCGCCCCTGACGAAACCACCCCAAGCGCACCGGAAGACCACTTCCGTGCCGCCATCGGCCTGGCCGTCAACCATAGCGGGGACAGCGACTCCACCGGTTCCATCGCCGGCAACATCCTCGGCGCCTACTACGGCGAGGCGTGCCTCCCGGCTGCCTGGCTCGAGCGGTTAGAGGCTCCGCACGTCATCCGCGGCATGGCGGACCTGCTGGTGGGCGTCACAACCGCCTAAGGGAGATGTTGTTGCAGGCTTCGCAGACTTCCTCGGGAATGAGGCCACGGCGCTGCAGCAGCCCGAAGATGACACAGCCCAGGCAAAAGCCTGCAAAGGCTTCCAGCGAGGCTGCCAGGATCAGCACCGCCAGCACGATCCAGGCTGCCGGGGCTGCCCCAACGGCGAAAAGGATCAGGGCGGTGGTAGAGACCACGGTGCCCAGACCTTGGGCGAAGCGCTTGGGAGGTCCCGGGACGAGCTTAGGCCGCCCCAGCCGCGGTGCCAGGACTTTCACCGAAAGCAGGGCCAGCGGGGAGATCCTGGGGCCGAACAGCACCCGGAGCCAAAACCCGGCGGCGATCAACAGCAGTCCCCACCCGGAACCGGTTAACAGCGTGATGCCGGCCAGCAGCACTACAAGCCCGGCCGTGATCCGGGCAGCGTATTCGTTGACCGGGTTGGGGAAGGCAAACACCACGCGCCAGTCGATCCCCGTCCGCGTGGTCGGAGGGGTGGTCTGAACGCCCGTGGATTTGATCATGCTGCAAGGCTAGGAGTACACCGGGCGGCGTGGAAGGTTTGTTGCGCCAGATGAATGGCGCCAGGCATCAGGCCGGGTGGGCTCCCGCAGCAACGCCGGCAGTGGCGTAGCCGCCCACCATCTGGAGGAACTCGCCTTCGGAGAGCACTTCGATCATCTGGCCACGTTCGTGCAGTTCCAGGACCCGCCGGGCTTTGCCGGTCAGCCTCCCCGAGCGCAGGTCCGAGGCCACAAACCCGTCTCCCACCACGAGCACGGTGGTCCGTGCCGTCACCCTGCTTTCGGGCCGCGCGCCCAGTTCTGCCGAGCGGACCTTGGCTTCGGGCCTGGCCATGGAAAGCTCTCCGGTGAAGACGACAGTCTGGCCGAACAGCGGATGGCCGGGTTCGGCGTCGGCATTGGGCAGCGGGTTGGCACCCTCCTCAGGCCAGCCCGACCGGAACGGCAGTGGACGGGCGGCGCCACTGCCGCCGGTGCCGGCAACGTCGATTGCAGCGAGGCTTTGCTTGGACAGGGCGTCCCGGGATGGATCGAAGGCCTGCTGGTGGGGCACGGCAAGGCCAAGTGACAGGTACAGCTCGGCGATGCTGTTGGCTCCGTTTCGTGCCGCGATGTCGATCAGGATGCCGGCGCATGCCCGCGCGTCCTCCCCGGCGTCGTGGTGGTTGACCAGCGGGACGCCGGCCTCCTCGGCGGCGAACGGCAGGGAGTTGGAGACCAGCGAGTAACAGCGGCGGGACAGCATCACGGTGCAGACGTAGTCGTAGGCGGGCCCGGGAAGGCCCGACACCTCCAGGCCTGACCTGATGACGCCGAGGTCGAAGGCCGCATTGTGCGCCGCAAGGATGTCGTCGCCGATGAAGGCACCGATTTCCGGAAACAGCTCACCAAACCGGGGCAGCCCGGCAACGTCCTCGGCCCGGATGCCGTGGATCCGGACGTTGTGGTAGTCAAAGTGGTCGTGGTTCGCCGGGGGCCGCATAAGCCAGGACGCCTCGGCTACGACCTTTCCACCCCGGACCTTCGTCAAGCCCACCGCGCACGGTGAACCGCGGAAGCCGTTGGCCGTTTCGAAGTCGATCGCCGTAAAGTCCAAACCCACGGCCCACACTTTACCGCCGGGCAGGGCCCTTCCGGCGGCACCACGGCGGCGCTGTCGCGGATATCACCTGCACGACGGCGGGTGGCGGCGAGGATGAGCAGCGGATTCCCGTACTTGGTCCACTGAGTGACGGGTGGCATCCGCGCCACCGCCACTGGCTAGGTCAAGTACCCTGAGTAGGTGAACTTTCTTGCGATCAGCGACCTCGCCGTGCCCATGCTGGGAGGTGCAGGACCGGTCCAGCCGCAGCTGGCATCATTCCTGCCCGACTGGCTGAACCCCCAAGTCTTCCTGGCCGACCCTGCACTGGCTCCCTGGGTAGTGCTGCTCGTCTGCGGCATCGTCTTCGCCGAGACAGGCCTGCTGGTGGGCTTCTTCCTGCCCGGCGATTCGATGCTGTTCACGGCCGGCCTGCTGGTGGCCACCGACACCATCAAGTTCAATGTCTGGCTGCTGGCACTGCTGATCACCGTCTCAGCCATCATCGGCAACCAGACCGGCTACCTGATCGGTTCCAAGGCCGGTCCTGCCATCTTCAACAAACCAAATTCCCGCCTTTTCAAGCGTGAAAACGTGGAGAACGCCCACGCATTCTTCGAAAAGCACGGCGGCAAGGCGCTCATCCTGGCGCGCTTCGTTCCAATCATCCGGACCTTCGTTCCGGTCATTGTGGGCGTGGCCCAGATGGACAAGAAGAAATTCTTCCTCTTCAACGTGATCGGCGCTGTTCTCTGGGGCAGCGGCGTCACCCTCCTGGGCTACCTGCTGGGCGACAGGGTCCCGTGGGTCAGGGACAACCTGGACATCATCTTCATCGCGATCGTGCTGGTCTCCGTGATCCCGATCGGCATCGAAGTACTCCGCGGCATCTCTGCCAAGCGCCAGGCAGCCGTCTTCGGAACGGATGCGGTGGACGAATTCATCGAAGAGCACGCCCCCGCTGAAGAGCGCAAGACCAACCTGGACTAGGTCCTGAAGAGCACCGCAGGCACAACGCCTGCACAAAGGAAGGGAGCCCTGCTTATGCAGGGCTCCCTTCCTTTGTCTCTTAGATCCGGTGTCATCAGAGACCGCGCTACGTCCGGGCGAGGGCCTCAACGATGGCGGGCAGCAGAGCCCGGAAGGCCTTGCCCCGGTGGCTGATCGCGTTCTTCTCCTCCGGGGACAGTTCCGCGCAGCTGCGGTCCTCGCCGAGCGGCTGCAGGACGGGGTCGTAGCCAAAACCGCCCACACCCCGGGGCTCGCGCAGCAGGATCCCCTCAAGCTGCCCGTATTCCACCGTTTCGTGGGCCGTGCCGCCCGGCGCAGGCACGGCGAGCGCCGCGGCGCAGACGAAGGCCGCACCCCTGTGCCCGTCCGGGACGTCGGAGAGCTGGTCCAGCAAGAGCCGCAGGTTGGCGGCGTCATCACCGTGCCGGCCGGCCCAGCGTGCAGAAAAGATGCCAGGGGCCCCGCCAAGGACGTCCACAGCCAGCCCTGAATCGTCGGCGATCGCCGCCAGGCCGGTTGCCTCGGCCACGGCACGGGCCTTGAGCAGCGAATTCTCGGCAAACGTCACGCCTGTTTCGACGACGTCCGGTGCACCGGCCGTCGCGGCATCCACTACCTGGGTGTCGACGTCGAGCCCTGGAACCTGGCCGCGCAGGAGCTCACGCAGCTCGCGGAGCTTGCCCGCGTTGTGGGTGGCGAGGACCAGCCGGGGCACGGTGCCGTCCAATCCAGCGCTGTCCAATTCAGCGCTGTCCAATCCAGCGCTGTCCGGAAGGCCCCCGCCTGGTGCTGCCGGGTTCACAGGGCGTCCGCGAGGGTTTCGCGCTGGATCGCCGCCAACTGGGTTGTGCCCAGGAGGGCAAGATCGAGCAGCTGGTTCAGCTCGTCACGGTCGAAAGGGGCCCCTTCCGCGGTGCCCTGGACTTCCACGAACTTCCCTGACCCGGTGACCACAACATTCATGTCAGTCTCGGCCCGGACATCCTCGACGTAGGGCAGGTCAAGCATGGGTACGCCGTCGATAATGCCCACCGAGACTGCGGCGATGGTGTCGATCAGGGGCTGGGCGTTCTTGGCAATCAGCTTGTTGTCGCGGGCGAAGCGGATGGCGTCGGCCAGGGCCACGTAGGCTCCCGTGATGGCCGCGGTCCGGGTTCCGCCGTCGGCCTGCAGGACGTCGCAGTCCAGCACAATCGTGTTCTCGCCCAAAGCTTTGGTATCGATGATGGAGCGCAGCGAACGGCCGATCAGCCGGGAGATCTCGTGCGTCCGCCCGCCGATCTTGCCTTTGACCGATTCGCGGTCCGAACGGGTGTTCGTGGCGCGGGGCAGCATGGCGTATTCGGCGGTGACCCAGCCCCTGCCCTCGCCCTTGAGCCAGCGCGGAACCCCAGCCGTCAACGAAGCCGTGCACAGGACCCGCGTGTTGCCGAACTCGATCAGGGCCGAACCCTCTGCCTGCTTGGACCACCCGCGCGTGATGCTGATGGGGCGGAGCTGGTCGGGCGTACGGCCATCGGCGCGCACTACGGGTACCACGGGCACTGCGGTTGCTTCTGAAGTCATACCTTTAGCTTATCGACTAGCCGCGGGCAGCCCGGCCACGGGCACCCCTTCCGCGCTCCACCCCAGGCCCGGTACCAGTACTTACCCAACGGCCACGTATTCCTAGATCGTGTAGTGCACTCCGGCCACCGCGACCGCGACGTCGCCGCCAAAGACCGGGCGGGCCTCGGCCATGACGGTGGTAGGTGAGGTCCAGACGGGGATGTGCGTGAGCAGGAGCCGGCGCGCGCCGGCAACCGCCGCCGCCTCGCCCGCGCGCTTGCCGGTCAGGTGCACGTCCTTGATGCCGTCGTCGCGGCCCTCTTCGAAGGCTGCCTCGCAAAGGAAGAGGTCTGCGTCCTTGGCCGCTTCCTCCAGGCCGGCGCAGGAATCGGTATCCCCGGAGTACGTCAGCACCCGGCTGACCAGGTTGCCTTCCTTATCCGGCTCTGTGACCTCCACCCGAAGGGCGTAAGCCTCCTCCACCGGGTGGTTCACGGCGAACGGAGTGATGGTGAATGGGCCAAGGTTTACGGACTCGCGTTCGGTCCAGTTGGTGAAGTCGAATTCCTCGTGCATGCCGGGGTCCAGCTCCAGGCCATACGCAGTTGCCATACGGTTGGCCGTTGCCGCCGGACCCCACACAGGAATCCGGCCGCGTCCCCAGCCGCCCGGCTTCCAGCGGACCGCTACGTGCAAGCCGCACAGGTCCATGCAGTGGTCCGGGTGCAGGTGGGTCAGGAAAATCGCATCGATGTCCTCGAGATCGGTGTAGCGCTGGATGGCGCCCAAGGCTCCGCTGCCCAGGTCCATCACGATCTTCCAGGTCCGTTCGCCGTCGTTGGCGGTAAGCAGGTAGCAGGACGCCGGCGAGCCGGGTCCCGGGAAGGAACCCGTGCAGCCAACGATGGTGAGCTTCACTGGGCAGGACCCCCGGCCCGGCCGGCATTGCCCACGAAGTTCGACAACCGCCGCTGGGGCCTGATGCTTCCGGCTCCGCTCTGCGCAGCGGCAATCATCTCGGGGGTGATCCGGGCCAGGCTGCCTGTGGGGTACTGGGCGGAAACATGGTCCACGTGCCGCACTGAGAGGACCTCCGGCCCCAGGAAGCGGCGCGCGAGCGCTTCGAACTGTCCGGCATCGCCCGTGGCGATGAAGTGGTGTTCGGGCGGCGTTGCCGTGGTGCGCTGGAGGTCGTGGGTTGCCAGCGCGCGGTAGACATCCTTGGCCGTCTCCTCCGCGCTCGAGACCAGCGTGACGTCCTCGCCCATGACGTAGGAAATGACCCCGGTCAGCAGCGGGTAGTGGGTGCAGCCCAGGACAACGGTGTCAACGCCGGCGGCCTTCAGCGGTGCCAGGTACTCTTCGGCGATGGCGAGCAGCGCCGGGCCGGTTGTAATGCCTGCCTCGACGTAGCTGACGAACTCAGGGCACGCAACTGACGTGATCTCGAGGTCCGGCGCGGCGGCAAAGGTGTCCTCATAGGCTCGGGACCCAACGGTGGCGGACGTTCCGATGACGCCCACGCGTCCGCTCCGGGTGGCAGCCACTGCCCGCCGCACAGCGGGCTGGATCACTTCAATAACGGGAATCCCGTATTTGGCGGTGTACCGCTCACGGGCGTCGCGCAGGACAGCGGCCGACGCCGAATTGCAGGCAATGGTGAGCAGCTTGACGCCCGAGTCCACCAGTTCGTCCATCACACCCAGGGCGTTTGCCCGGACTTCGGCGATGGGCAACGGCCCGTACGGCCCATGGGCGGTGTCGCCAACGTAAAGGATCGATTCGTTGGGCAGCTGGTCGATGATGGACCGCGCCACGGTCAGTCCGCCGACGCCGGAATCAAAGACGCCGATGGGCCGGGATCCCAGGTGACCGCCGGGAATGCTGCTGGCTGGGGACTCCGCCGCAGCTGCTGTCGAATCCGTGCTCGAGGCTGTTGTCATGATTATTCGAGGATAGGTCTTCCCTGTGGGTGCGGCCATCACATTGTGTCGGCCGACTCATGTCTAATTTGTCACACTGCAGGATATATCCCCGAAGCAGGAGGCTGACGCACACCGGAAAGGAGAGCCCGGACAGGACAGCATTCAGGCCCGCGTGTCCAAGGACTGGAGCATCGCCTGGACCAGCGACTCCTGCAGCCATGTGGCGAAGTTATATACGAGGGCAAGGTAGCTCTCCACGTCCTCCGCCTGGGACCAGTCCTGCATGAGGTGGACGTGCTCCGCGTCCTCCTCATCCCGGATGTCCAGCCGTTCCGCCAGCACCAGGCGGACGTCGTTCAGGGCCATCGACCAGTGTCGGGCGCCCTCAGGGGTCAGGAGAATTTCGTCTTTGTCCAGGTCAAGGGCGGCGGCCCGGAGGGCACCGATCTTGGTTTCCCGCAGTGAACGCTCGGTGAGCTGGCGGAATTCCAGGGACGCGCCGTCGTCGTTTTTCATCACGTTGGGAAGCAACCGCCGGACCGCGCGGTCGGTGGGTTCCTGGACGTCCATGTCCAGCCCGATCATCGCGGTCAGCGGATCCTGGTTGGCCCGCTCCTCCGGCTGAAGCATCGAGATGACGTCATCGATCAGGCTGCGGAGCAGTTCCCGTTCAGCAGGTTCGAGGAATCCGGTGATGCCTTTGAGTCCGTATTTGAATGCTTTAGCCACGCTTGCCCCTGCCCTGCCCGGATCCGCCCGGTTTGCCGGAATTGCCTCCCGGCCCTCCGGATGCCTTCTCCACGGTGGCCCACAGCCCGAAGCCGTGCATGGCCACGGCATGGCGTTCGACCTGTTCCTTGCTGCCGTGCGCAACAATGGACCGGCCCTTCTTGTGGACCTCCATCATGAGCTTGTTCGCTTTGGATTCGGAGTAGCCGAAGTAGCTCTGGAAAACATAGCTGACATAGCTCATCAGGTTGACGGGATCGTTCCAGATCACCAGGTTCCAGGGGATGTCCGGGGCGGTCAGGGAGTCGGTGGACGCCTCTGTCCCGGTCCGGGTGCCCTCCTGTGTATCAGGGCCGAGCGCAACGCTTAAGGTCATCTGTCCATTCTATGGGGAGGCCCCCGCCGGATGGGCCCACACCGGTGGATGGGCCCACGCCGGGGGGTGGGCCCACGCCGGTGGATGGGCCCACGCCGGCGAGGGCCCCGCGGCGAAGCGAAGCGAGACGATGGGAGCCGGTGGGGACTAGAGTGAATTTTGTGAGTACCTCTGCCGGCTGGGACCATCCCCGCACGTCCTTTTACACAGACCACTACGAACTGACCATGCTGCAGGCGTCGCTCCATTCCGGCGCCGCGCACCGCCGGTCGGTCTTCGAGGCCTTCGCACGGCGGTTGCCGGACGGCCGCCGCTACGGGATTGTGGCGGGCACGGGCAGGCTCCTGGAAGGTCTCGCTGACTTCCGGTTCGGCGAGGCGGAACTGGATTTCCTCGGCCGGACCGGCGTGGTCAACCAGGACACGCTCGACTACCTGGCGAACTACCGCTTCTCCGGGGACATCTGGGGCTACCCGGAGGGCGAGGCCTACTTCCCCAACTCGCCCATCCTGATCGTCGAGTCAACGTTCGCCGAAGCCTGCATGCTGGAGACTTACCTGCTCTCCGTCCTGAACCACGACAGCGCCATCGCCTCCGCAGCCTCCCGTATGATCACTGCGGCCGGCAACCGGCCCTGCATCGAGATGGGATCCCGCCGCACGCACGAGGAATCCGCAGCGGCCGCCGCACGCGCCGCCGTCATCGCCGGGTTCGACAGCACGTCCAACCTCGAAGCCGGGATCCGCTACGGCATCAAGACGGTGGGCACCGCCGCGCATTCGTTCACGCTCCTGCATGACACCGAAAGGGAGGCCTTCGAGGCGCAAATCGCCTCCCTGGGGCCGGCCACCTCGCTGCTGGTGGATACGTACGACGTCGAAGCGGCAGTCCGTGCCGCCGTCGAGCTGGCAGGGCCCCGGCTGGGTGCTGTGCGGCTGGATTCCGGCGACCTCGTCGCGCAGGCACAGTGGGTCAGGCAGCTGCTGGACGAACTTGGCAACGAGGACACCAAGATCGTGGTTACCTCGGACCTGGACGAGTTCGCCATCGCCGCACTGCAGTCCGCGCCTGTCGACTCGTATGGCGTGGGCACGTCACTGGTCACTGGCTCAGGCGCACCCACTGCCAGCATGGTCTACAAGCTCGTCAGCCGCACCGACGACGACGGCAACTTCGTCTCGGTGGCGAAGGCTGCCAAGAACAAGACCAGCATGGGCGGGCGCAAGTACGCCCTGCGGAAGCTCAATGAGCACGGAATCGCCACCCAGGAAATAGTAGGAATCGGACATCGCCCCGAGGACGACGGCAACGACCGGCCCCTGCTCCAGCAGTTCATGAAGAACGGCGAACTCCTTCCGGGCTGGACCGGGCACGAAGGCGTTCTTCGCGCCCGGCAGCGGCACGCGGACACCATGGCCGAACTTCCACCCGTGGTCAACCGGCTGCAGCGCGGCGAAGCCGCCATTCCCACCATCTACGAGGAGTACTGATGTCACGCGCCTTGATCATTGTCGACGTCCAGAACGATTTCTGTGAAGGCGGTTCACTGGCTGTGGCCGGCGGCGCGGAGGTAGCCGCGGCAATCAGCGATTACGTGGACGCACATCACCTTGAGTTCGACCACATCGTCGCCACGCAGGACTGGCACATCGATCCCGGTGCCCATTTCTCCGAGGAGCCCGACTTCAAGGACAGCTGGCCGCCGCACTGCGTTGCGGGGACCAAAGGGGCAGAACTCCATCCGGACCTGGACACCGAATACATCCAGGCCTATTTCCAGAAGGGCCAATTCGCAGCAGCGTACTCGGGATTCGAAGGGCTCCTGGCGCCCGAGGACGCAGTGCCCACCGGGGACCGCCAGCCCGGGTCCCTCTCCGCCGGTGATCCCGAAAGCTACGCCGCAGCCGACGACGCCTTCGGGCTTGATGACTGGCTCCAAAGCCATGATGTCGAGGACGTGGTGGTTGTGGGGATCGCCACGGACTACTGCGTCATGGCAACCTCCCTCGATGCGGTCCAAGCGGGCTACTCGGTAACGGTCATCCGCTCCCTCACCGCCGGAATCGCGGAAGACCTCGACGACGCCGTGGCCGAAATGGAGCTCGGGGGCGTAGACGTCGCCTGATTGCAGGGCGGGCACCTGCAGGAGTGGCCCGGTGCTCTGCACCGGGCCACTCCTCTCTTTACGTCACGACAGCTCCAAACGGGCTGCTATTTCCTGCCGATAAACCAGTCCTGGAGCTTCCGCAGCCTTGACTGCAGCTGTTCCTCGTTCGCCTGGGCCACCGGGGGTCCGCCGCACACCGTCCGCAGCTTGGTGTGCACCACACCGTGCGGGGTTCCGGTCCGCGCGGACCAGGCCGCCACGTTCTTGGCCAGTTCGTTCCGCAGGTCCATGAGCATCCTGTGGTCCGGGATCGCAGGAGCGGTCGGCGCCTGTTCGGCCGCCGGTGAGCGCCGGTTCTTCCGGTTGAGCTGGTCGTGCTGGCGCTGCCGGAGCAACGTGCCCACCTGCTCGGCGTCAAGTAGCCCCGGGATGCCGAGGAAGTCCAGCTCATCCTCCGAGCCCACTTCTCCCCCGGTGCCGAACTCGCCGCCGTCGAACAGGACACGGTCAAACGAGGCCTGCGAATCGAGGGCCTCGAACTTGCCCTTGGTCAGGCTGTCCGACGCTTTGTCCTCCCGATTCGCTTCCGCCATCAGGGAATCCTCGGGATTGAACAGCCCGTCGGCGTCCTCCTTCTCGGGGCGGTCAAGTGCGTGGTCGCGCTCGGCCTCCATCGAGTTTGCCAACGCCATCAGCTGCGGCACGGACGGCAGGAAGACCGATGCCGTCTCACCCCGTTTCCGGGCACGCACAAAGCGTCCCACAGCCTGGGCGAAGAACAGCGGAGTGGAGGTAGACGTTGCGTACACCCCCACTGACAACCGGGGAACGTCAACGCCTTCGGATACCATCCGGACGGCGACCATCCACCGTTTCTCGCTGGCCGTGAATTCCTCGATCTTGCTGGAGGCTTTGGCGTCGTCGGACAGGATCACCGTGGGCGACTCGCCGGTGATCCGCTTCAGCTGCCCGGCGTATGCCCTGGCGTCCTCGTGGTCGGTGGCGATGACCAGGCCGCCGGCGTCCGGGACCGTCCGGCGCACCTCGCTGAGGCGTTTGTCCGCTCCGGCAAGGACAGCCGGGATCCATTCTCCGGCCGGATTCAGCGCCGTCCGCCACGCATGGGAAGTAATATCCTTCGTGACCGCAGCCTCGCCAAGCGAAGCCGCCATCTCCTCCCCGGCGCTGGTGCGCCAGCGCATCTGGCCGGAGTACGCCATGAACATTACGGGACGGACCACGTGGTCCCGCAGGGCGTTGCCGTAGCCATAGGTGTAATCCGCTTTGGAGCGGCGGATGCCGTCCCGGTCCTGCGCGTATTCCACAAAAGGGATGGGCGACGTATCCGAGCGGAACGGGGTACCCGTCAGCGATAGCCGCCGGGCAGCGGGATCGAACGCCTCGCGCAGCCCATCGCCCCAGGACAGGGCCTCGCCGCCGTGGTGGATCTCATCGAGGATCACCAGGGTACGGGCGGCCTCCGTCTTGGCCCGGTGCAGCATAGGTTTGCTGGCCACCTGGGCATAGGTGACCGCGACTCCGATGAACCCGCGGCCGTGCTGGCCATCGGAGTTCTTAAAATTGGGGTCGATGGCGATGCCTACTTTGGCAGCGGCGTCGGCCCACTGCCGTTTCAGGTGGTCGGTGGGCGCAACAATCGTGACACGGTTGACCGTCCCGGATTCGATGAGCATGGACGCCACACGCAGCGCGAAGGTGGTCTTTCCTGCCCCGGGGGTGGCTACCGCCAGGAAATCCCGGGGGCCGGTGGTGAAGTAGAGGTCCAGGGCTTCCTGTTGCCAGGCACGGAGTTTTGGGGCGGTTCCCCAGGCTGCACGTTCCGGATAAGCCGGGGGCAGGGTGGGGCCGCCAAAGAGCGTCTCCGTCACTACTTGTTGTTGCCCGAGTCCCCTCCGGGACCCTTGCCGCCGTCGTTGCCCGGGCGGAGGCCTTCATAAACCTCTTTGCACATGGGGCATACCGGGAACTTCTGCGGATCCCGGCCCGGCGTCCACACCTTGCCGCAGAGGGCAATGACGGGCTCACCCGTCAGCGCGGATTCCATGATCTTTTCTTTGCGCACGTAATGCGAGAAGCGTTCCCGGTCACCGGGCTCAACTTCCTGGCGCAGTTCCTCGCGCTCAATAGTGGCCGTGGACGTTCCAGCCCCGGAAAGCTCGCGCATCGGGTCGTTTTCGAGAGGGTCCGTCATGCTAGTCATGGCATCCATCTTAGCCGTTCCGGGAGGGTGGCGTCCGACGGCGGGAGGACCGTTTCGCTTCTCACAGCCCCTGCGCCTATAGCCCCTGCCAGGCGGGTTTGTTGTCGTAAGTGTGCCGGTAGAAATCAGCGAGTTTCAGCGACGACGCTGCAGCCTCGTCCAGCAGGATGGTGGCATGCGGGTGGAATTGCAGGATCGAGGCCGCGCAGATGGCGGCGACAGGCCCTTCCACAAAGTCACGGACAGCCTGGGCTTTCTGCGCTCCCGTGGCGATGAGGATAACGTGCTTAGCCTCAAGGATGGTGCCCAGCCCCTGGGTCACCACGTGGTGCGGCACCTCTGCGAGGCTGTTGAAGAACCTGGCGTTGTCCCGGCGCGTCTGCTCGATCAAGCTCTTGATCCGGGTCCGGGACGCGAACGACGAGCCCGGCTCATTAAAGCCGATGTGGCCGTCCGTGCCAACGCCCAGAAGCTGCAGGTCTACTCCCCCCATGGACCGCATCTGGTCCTCATAGGCCTCGCAGGCAGCCGGAAGGTCCTCGGCGGCACCATCCGGAGTGTGCACGTTCTCCGGGAGGATATTCACCCGGTTGGTGAACTCGCGCCTGACCACCTCGCGATAGGACTCCGGGTGCCCGGGCTCCAGGCCAACGTATTCGTCCAGCGCAAACGCGTGCGCCGCGCTGAAGTCCAGCCCGTCACGCTCGTGCCGTGCCGCCAGCTCGTCATAGACGGGAAGGGGCGAGGAGCCCGTGGCAAGCCCCAGAACCGCGGCGGGCTTTCGACGCAGCAGCGCTTCGACGGCGTCTGCTGCCAGTTTCCCGATCTGTTTGCTGCCTGGAAGGATGACAACTTCCACTCGGGGCCACCTTTCTGGAGTTCTGCGGATTCAGCGGTTAACGGTCAGCTGGGCCAGCAGTTCGGGTCCGCGGGCGTCAAGCCACTTGCCGCCCAGCCGGATCCCTGCCCCAAACAGCGCCAGCCCCAGCATCAGTCCGACGGCCAGGTTCGCCCACCCGAAGACAGGGTTGCCAGTGACAAGCTGCGCGATGAACAGCCCCACCTCAGGCAGGACCAGCAGGCTCAGGACTCCCATCCCTACGAACTGCACCGCCAGGGTCTGGCCCACATTGCCAGGGGGCTTCTTGAACGGGCTGTCCCCGGGCAACGGCACGGCCACCGTGTAGCGTGCCGAGACCACGGACGACAAGCCCAGCCCGGTGAACAGGATGCCCAGGCTGAGGCCCAGCTGGGCCGGGAGTGCATCCCAGCTGCCCGTGAAGAAGCACTGGCCCACGGCGAAGATCAGCACCACCGGCAGGGCGAAGGTGAGGCAGGCGAGCGCCCTGCCGAGCCGGTCATCGGTTCCCTTCACACCGGTGGCCAGGTGCAGGGCGAAAGCCGTGTTGTCATAGGAGACATCCGCCGAGATGGACCACGCCAGCAAGAACGCGGCCAAAGGCGCTGCCAGTGCCAGGGTGGCATAGTCACCGCTTTGGCTGCCTTGGAAGACGAGCAGGATGGGCAGCAGCGGAACCACAACAAGTGAACCTGAGTAACGGGGATCGCGCAGCCAGTACGTCAACGCCCTCGCCGTGACGGCACCGGCAGGAGTGGCCGGCAGCAGGCCAAGCAAGCCAAGCTTTCCGCCTTTCCGGCTCCCGCTTCCGGCATAGGGCGGATTGACGAGGGCCCGCTCAAGCAAGAGCTTCCAGCACCAGGCGAGGCCAGCGAGTGTTGCCAGGGCGATAAGGAATTTCACCGCCGCCGAACCCGGGTTCCCGGAGGCAACGTCGCCGCCGAGTGACCAGGCAGCCCCCAGGGGCGTCCAGGACAACGTGGCCGCCAACTCCGGCAGGAAGCCCGTAGAGGCGGAGACACCCCTGCTCACGCCCGCCACGATCGGGCCCATCATGATGAGCGGGATCATAAAGACAATGGCGCTGACGTCCTTGAAGCGCCGCGACGACGCAAGGCTGGCGGTTGCCGTGGTCACCACCTTGGACAGGACAATACAGCTGAGGACGCCGACGGCGGCACCCGCCAGGGCGGCCACGGCCGGCAAAGGTCCGCGGGCCCACGTCCATACGGTAGCGAGCGCCACAAGTGCAGTGGCGAGGCCGGGAATGCCAATCAGGCCGCCAAGTGCCAGGCCGGTCAGGAGCTGCCGCATGGGGATGGCGGACGTGGTGAAGCGGGCAGGATCCAGGGTCAGGTCCGCAGCGGACGCGGCCAGGGGGATAATGGCCCATCCCACAAGGGCCGCCGAGCCGCCGAGCACCACCACGGTCTGGGCCAGCTCCGGGTCCGCGCCGCGCAAAAGGACCAGCGCCACCACCAGGGCGCCCACGAGCCCCAGCGCGTACAGCCCGCCGATGGCCATGCCCACCAGCTGCCAGGGACTGCGCCGGAGGCCATTGCGGAGCAGGGTCAGCTTCAGCCTTAGAAGGTGCGCAACCATTCCAGGCCTTCCGTGTGGTTGCGGCCGCCAACGAGCTGGACAAACCTCTCTTCCAGGGAGGCGCCGGCCCGGACCTCGTCCACCGTCCCAGCAGCGAGCAGCCGGCCCCCGGCTACCACAGCGACGTGGTCGCACATGCGCTGCACCAGGTCCATGACGTGGCTTGAGACAATCACCGTCCCGCCGGAGGCGACGTAACGGTCCAGGATGGCGCGGATGTTTGAGGCCGATACAGGATCTACTGATTCGAAAGGCTCGTCCAGCACCAGCACCCGGGGCGCATGGATCAAAGCCGAAGCAAGGGCAATTTTCTTCGTCATGCCTGCCGAGTAGTCCACCACCAGGGTGCCCGCGTCCTGGCCAAGGTCCAGGGCAGACAACAGCTCGCCCACGCGGGCGGACACCACGTCTTTCTCCATTCCGCGCAGCAGCCCGGCATAGGTGACCAGTTGCTCTCCGGTGAGCCGGTCAAAGAGGCGCACTCCGTCGGGCAGGATGCCCATCAGCTTCTTCGCCTCCAGCGGCCTGGTCCAGACGTCCACGCCATGGACCACCGCGGTGCCGAAGTCCGGCCGCAACAGGCCGGTGGCCATCGACAGGGTAGTGGTCTTCCCGGCACCGTTGGGTCCCACGATGCCAAAGAATGAGCCGGCCGGGACGTCGAGGCTGATACCGTCAACGGCGATTTTTCCGCCGAAACGCTTGGCGAGCCCGCGGATGGACAGGGCGGGAACCGGGCCGGCGTGCACCACCGGATCAGGATGCGGAGCAGTCATAAAGCCAGAGTAGCCCTACGGTCCCGTGTGGGGGGTCCTCCCGCAGGAGTAGGGACAAAGGAGTAGGGCCGCCTAAAAGGAATGCCGCGGCACGGCACGTTCATATTGCGGGGCCCAGGCCAGATCATGCCCCAGTTCGAAGGCCGCCCGGAGCCACCAATGCGGGTCCCGCAGCGCGGCACGGGCGATGAACACACCGTCAGCCTGTCCGGTGGCGACGGCGTGCTCGGCCTGGCCGGGCGAGGTCAGCAGGCCCACGGTGCCGGTGGGTACCCGGGTTTCCCGTCGGATCCGTGCGGAGAAGCCGGTCTGGTATCCGGGGCCTGGCTGGATCTGCTGGTGGGCCACCGCTCCCCCGCTGGAGACGTCGATGAGGTCAACACCGTGTTCATGGGCCTGCGCAGCCAGGCGGACGGAGGCCTCTATGTCGATGCCGCCCTCCGCCCAGTCAGTAGCGGAGATTCTCAGCAGCAGTGGCATGGACTCCGGCATGACTTTCCGGACGGCGTCGACCACGGCGAGCACGAGGCGGTTCCGCCCAGCTTCATCCCCGCCCCAGGAGTCGGTCCGCGTGTTCGTCAGCGGGCTCTGGAACTGGTGCAGGAGGTAGCCATGTGCCCCGTGCAGTTCCAGGGTGTCAAAACCGGCATCGACGGCCCGGATGGCGGCGGCAGCGAAGTCGCTGATCACCCCCTGGATCTGTTCCTCGGTCATCTCGGCGGGTTCGGCATAGCCGTCAAAGGCCGACGGCGACGGGCCTACTGTGGCCCAGCCGCCGTCGGACTCCGGCACGCTGCCGCGCTGGCCCGAAAACGGCCAGTACGTGGATGCCTTCCGCCCGGCGTGGGCCAACTGGGCGCCAATCTTCGGCTCCGCGGCGCCGTGGCGGTGCACAAAGTCCGTGATCCGTTGCCAGGCCTCGGCCTGTTCGTCGTTGTACAGTCCGGCATCCCGCGGGCTGATGCGCCCCTCGGCATTGACGGCCGCCGCCTCCGTGAGGATGAGGGCAGCGCCGCCGGCGGCGAAGGACCCCAAATGCATCAGATGCCAGTCGTTGGGGACTCCGGGGGCGCCGTCGGGTTCGCAGCTGTACTGGCACATGGGTGACACCCAGCCGCGGTGCGTCAGCTCCAGGGAGCGCAGCCTCAGCGGCCGGAACAGCGCCGACACTAAAACAGCACCCGGGCCAGGTTCTGCCTCGCCTTCGCCACGCGTTCGTCGGTGGTGCCCACAACGTCGAAAAGTTCCAGGAGGCGGACACGGGCCGTTTCCCGTTCGGGGCCGAAGTTCCTCCCGATGAAGCTGACCACGCGGTTGAGGCCGTCTTCGACGTGGCCGCCGGCAACGTCCAGGTCCGCAACGGCGAGCTGGGCGTCAAGGTTATCGGGCTCCTCGGCTGCCTGGGTCCGCAGCGCCTCGGTGTCCTGGGCGGACAGCGGCTGCAGCCTGGCCATCATTTCCACCTGAGCCAGGCCGGCCTTGGCCTCTGCGTCTGCTGGCATTTCCAGCAGCGCCTGGCGGTAGGCGGCGGCCGCTGCCTGGTAATCGCCCTCCTCGATGGCGTCGTAGGCGGCCTGGTGCAGCGGGGGAAGCGGCGCGGGTTCGGCGTCCGCGGGCGCTCCATTGCCCAGGCTGCCGGTGACGCCATTGGCGGCCGCGACTTTCAGCAGTTCATCGAGCAGCGCCCTGACCTGTGCCTCGTCCGCGCAGCCTTGGAACAGCGGGACCGGCTGGCCTTTGAGCACGGCAACGGCGGTAGGAACTGCCTGCACCTGGAAGGCCTGCGCGAGCTGCGGAAAAGCATCGATGTCGGCTGTGCCCAGAACCAGCCGGCCGCCATAGCTGTTGACGACTCGTTCGAGCGTGTCCAGCATTCCGGCAGATTCCGGTGAGTAGGCGGCCCAGAGGGCGAAGACCACCGGCACCCTGGTGGAGAGCTCCACCAGGTCCTGGAAGTTTCCTTCTGTGACATTGACCCGCAGCGGTGCCGGGCCGGCCTCGGAGGTTCCGGCGGCGTCCCCGGAAAGGGGCGGATTACCCGGCGCATTTCCGGGACCGGGAGCCGGCGCCTGGCGTTGTTTCAGTGCGGAAAGGTCGACGGCGCCTCGCAGGTTAAGCAGGCTGGCAGCGGCTGGAGGGACTGGGCGGGAAGCTGGCGAACTCATGCTTTCCACTCTAGCCACTCCGGCCGCTGCCGGGGGTAATGCACAGCGGGCTTGTGCCCTGCTGCCTGCCTACTTGAAACTTGCTCCGACCAGTCCACGGGTGGCGGCAACGAGCTTGATGGGGTCCGTTGAGCCGGTCGGCGGGACATAGACGGCCATGGACTCGGCAAAGTTCAGCACCATGCCGGTGGTGGTTTCCTTGCCTCCGGCAAGCGCAGCTGCGTCGTCACCGATGGTGAGCTTGTCGCCGGAAGCCTTGGGAGTGCCGTCGAACGCGAAGTTCAACCGACCCAAAACCAGGGCACCGCCGTCGGCCGTTCGGAACACCACTGTGCTTTCCGGCACGACTTTGTGGGTGAAGGAGAAGTTGCCGTTCTCACCGGACTTGACCACTTCAGCCTGGTAGGAGAGTGTGTCGGCGATGTACGGCGAAGACTCACCTTCCACCAGCTTGTCCTTGAAGCTCGAGTCAGGGGAGCTGAGGCGGTCTGCCAGGCCCGCTAGGGCCTCCTCCCCGCTGTACAGCAGGCCGGTCTTGTCGTTCGGAGCCAGGGTCTCCGTGCCACTCCTGCCGATGGACGGGAACGTGGTCCCCGGCTGCAGCGGGGTGGTTTCCACGAGCTTGTAGTTCTCCCGCGGTGACGGCTGTACCAGGGTCAGCAGCTGGGGCACCACGTTGCCGTCGCCCTGGGTCACGGCCAGGACCTGGCGCGGCCAGTCACGCTTGCTAGTGACAACGGTGGTAAGCAGCTTCGTGGAGCGAACGGGCATCCGTGCCTCGTAGGCACCCACCTGGGAGCGGATCTTGTAGTTCTGGGTCCGTACTTCCAGCTCGGTTCCCGCGACGCGATCGGCCAGCTTGCCGGCGTCCTTGGCGGCGTCGCCGGCGTCAGTGGCACTGGAGACCTGCTCCAGGATGCGGCGGAACTGCGCGTCCAGGAGGACACGCGAGGATGGAGCGGCCGCTTCGGAGGCGGAAGCTGTGGGCTCCGATGAAGGCGCAGGAGTTGTGGTTGCGTTGGCGGCCGCGCCCGTTCCGGCTACGACGGCTGCCGTGACAGCTGCTGTGACCATGCCTGCACTCACCATGCCCAGGCGGGCCGTGGAGCGTGTCTCGGCCTTGGCGCGGGCCCGCTGGGCGAACAGGCTTCCCTGGCCGGTGCCGTCGCCGTTCCGGGTTCGTGCAGAAAGGATAGCCAACGCAATGCCGGCGAGGATCAGCAGGCCGCCGATGACCATCAGCGGAATGGCCCACGGCGTGGAGATGTCGTTCGGGAACGTCATCGACACTGTGCCCGGGGCAGCCTTCGTGCCGTCAGAGGCCAGCAGCAGCGACCATTCACCGTCCGCGGGAGGGGTCCACGAGTAGTCCAGTTCGCCACTGGCGTTTTCGCTGGACACCCACAGGTCTGATCCTGCGGGGTTCGGGGCTGTGGCTTCGCCGTCGGCGTGCTCCACCTTCAGGGACTTGTTGTCTTCGGAGACCCCCGTGACGGTGTTGTGGGCGGCCTGGCCCACCCATGCGTCAACGTCGTCCGGACGGCCGGCAGCGAGGATGAAGTTGCCATCACCCTTGATGTTGATCTTTACCGTGCCGCCGTGAAGCGTGCGGAGGTTCTGGTCAATGACGGTCAACGGCGCCTCGGCGGCATCTGTGGGTACCGAGGCCGTGAAGGTCTCGGACGGAGCCCAGATGGTCTTCTGGCCGATACCGGCCAGAAGTGTCAGGAGGCCGAGCAGCACGAGTGCGACTGCAGTCTTGAAACGCAAAGGAAACACCTATCATCAGCGGGGGTTTGCTTTCAATAGTAACCGTTTTGTTACCAATAGCTCAGTCGGGGGCCTGACGCGCGCGTCCCAGCCGCTCCTGGACAGGCGATCCTCCCGGCTGTTGACAAGGCTGCTGATAGTGTTTGCGATGATCATCACACCGGCCCGCAGCCGCGGCGCCACGCACGGAACAGGCCCCAAAAAGCAGTGACTGACAAGACGGAAGAATCCCCCGCGGGACAGGAAAATCCACCCGCTGTCCCCGCGCAGCGTACGGGGCCGGAGCGGCCTGTCCTGGTCCGGCGATCAGGCGCCGCGGCTGCCTTGGGATCCGTATTACGAAGGCTCCGCCAGCCGCTGCCCGGTGCGCAGCCCCGGCTCCGCTTTGAGATGCCTCCCGAGTATTCACAGCAGGAAGAGTCTGCCGACTCCGATTCGGTGCAGTCACCTCCGCAGTTTGGCCAACCAGGTCCACGAATCTCGCCGCAACACCCGCTCTACCTCGGGTTCATGGGCACAGTGGGCGTGGGGCTGGCGCTCTTGGTCTACTGGATCGGCTCCAACACCACCCAACTACTCCTCTGGATAGTTGCCGCCCTCTTCATTGCCCTGGGCCTGGATCCGGTGGTCGGCTGGCTTGAAAGCAGGAAAATTCCGCGCCCTGCCGGCATCCTCGTCTCGGTGTCAGTGCTGGTCACCGCGGTGGTGGGATTCTTTGCCACCCTGATCCCCACCATCGTGGAGCAGGTCACGGAAATCGTCCAACAGGCACCGGTCTGGGTGCGCGATTTTATAGATTCGGACTTCTTCCGAAGCGTGGATGACCAGTTCGGCGTCCGGGACCGCATCGAGGACGAACTGGATAAGTTCGTCAATAACCCCGAGGCCATGGGCGGCATCTTCGGTGGGGTGGTGGGATTCGGCTCAACGGTGGCCAACGGGCTGTTCGGCACCCTGATCGTCCTGGTGCTGAGCCTCTACTTCCTCGCGGCGCTCCCGGCCATGAAGAAGTGGGGCTACCGCCTGGCACCCCGGTCGCGCAGGCCGCGCGTGCAGGCGCTCTCCGAAGAAATCACGCGCTCGGTGGGCAACTACGTCATCGGACAGGCGTGCGTCGCGCTGCTCAATGCCACCTTCGCGTTTGTGGTGATGTCCATCCTGGGCATCCCGTTTGCCGTCCTGCTCGCCTTTGTGGTGGCTCTGCTGGCATTCATCCCGCTGGTGGGCGGACTGATTGCGGCGGTGGTGGTGCTCCTGGTGTCGCTGACGGAGGGTTGGCAGACGGCCGCGATTTACGCGATCTGCTACTTCGCCTACCTGCAGTTTGAGGCGTACTTCATCTCCCCGCGCATCATGCAGAAGGCCGTGGCAGTGCCGGGCGCCGTAGCCGTTATTTCCGTGATCGCCGGCGGCAGCGTGCTGGGCATCCTGGGCGCCCTGATAGCAATCCCCACCGCAGCCGCCATCCTCCTGCTGGTCAAGGAGATCTATATCGTCCGCCAGGACAAGCACTAGGCCGCAGCAGTGGCTGCCGGGCCGTCCCATTCCTGAGGCAGGCCTTCCGGGCCGGATCCAGCCTCCGTAACCTCATCCACGATTTCGTTAAGTACCCGCGCGGCGTACTTTTCGCCCACCCACAGGTGCTTGGCGCCGTCGACCCCCACAACGCGGGCCTGCGGTACCAGCCGGAAGCGGTCCGCCGCGGCCTCGGGCCGCAGATAATCATCGTGTTCGGGCACCAGCACTGTCAGGGGTTTGCCGCTCGCCGCCCAGGCACCCAGGTGGGCATCCGTTGCCCGGTGCAGCGGCGGGGACAGCAGCACTGCCCCTTCGACCTGGGAGGCCACCGGTTCTACTGCGCCGTACATCAGTGCGAGTTCGGTGCCGAAGGACCAGCCCACCAGCCACCGGTTCGGGAGCTGGCGTTCGACGGCGAAGCGGACGGCCGCCTCGACGTCGAACCTCTCGCCGATCCCCTCCTCGAAGGCTCCCTCGCTGGTGCCGCGGGGAGAAGAGGTTCCGCGCGTATTGAACCGCAGCACCGCTACGCCCGCCAGTGCCGGAAGCCTGTACGACGCTTTCCGGTACACGTGGGAGTCCATGAACCCCCCGTGCGTGGGCAGTGGGTGAAGCGTGATCAACGTCGCGGTAATCTCTCCGGACTCGGGCAGCGCCAGTTCCCCCACCAGGGTGTGGCCGTCTTCGGTGCGCAGCTCAACGTTTTCGCGCCTCGCGGGGAGAACGGTGGAGGCACGAATGGGTGCAGGGCCAACAGGAACGGTGAACTCGTACGACGCCGGATCAAAAGTCATGCCTGCCAGCTTAGCGACTTTGCGCTGCCGGGATTGTCCCCTGACGGCCACCGGTTTACCGGTCTGCTCAGCGGTACCGGTAGCTGCGTGACATCCAGCAGTTCGTGTGCCAGTGGCGGCGCTCGGCCAGGCCGGCGGCCGCGCCGAAAAGGTGGTCATCCTTCCACACCACCAGGTGCGCAATCCCGGGCAGTACGGCCGTGGAGCAGCCAGGACAGACGTACGTCTTTTCCGCGTTCCGGGCCGTCATGGTCCGGACCATCCAGTCGCCGTCGGGGGCGCTTTCGCGGCGGGCAATGCCCGCCCGTGCCCGCTCCAGGTCGAGTTCCGGGACCTCGCCGTTTCCCTTCTTGCCTGCAGCGGCGCCCGGTTTTCCGGAGGCAGGGCGGCGGGGGCGGTTCGAACGCGGCATGCCTCCATTCTGCCCCAGCCCCGGTAGTGTGTACGGCGTGCGACTTGTCATAGCCCGATGCTCCGTTGATTATGTTGGCCGGCTCAAAGCCCATCTCCCCCTTGCCACCAGGCTCCTGCTGGTCAAGGCTGACGGGTCGGTGCTGGTCCATTCCGACGGCGGCTCCTACAAACCGCTGAACTGGATGAGCCCGCCGGCAACTTTGCGTGTGTCTTCCCCGGAGGACGTTGATCTCGAACTGGGAGTCACGGAGCAGTGGACCGTCCAGTCCGCCAAGACCGATGACCGGCTCATCATCAACATCCATGAGCACCTCCACGAGTCCTCCCATGACCTTGGTGTTGACCCGGGCCTGATCAAGGACGGCGTTGAGGCGGATCTCCAGCGCCTGCTCGCGGACCAGATAGAAACCCTCGGTTCCGGCTTTTCACTGATCCGCCGGGAGTATTTCACCGCCATCGGCCCGGTGGACATCCTGGCACGCGACGCCAGCGGGGCCACCGTGGCCATCGAACTGAAGCGCCGCGGCGATATCGACGGCGTTGAACAGCTCACCCGCTACCTTGAACTCCTGAACCGTGACCCGCTGCTGGCACCCGTCCGCGGCATCTTCGCCGCCCAGCAGATCAAGCCCCAGGCCAAGGTCCTGGCCAATGACCGCGGCATCGACTGCGTCACCTTGGACTATGACGCCATGCGCGGTGTGGACGACAGCGAATCCCGGCTTTTCTAGGCACTTCAGTACGGCGAATCCGGAGATGCGGCCGTTACAAGGCCCTGACGAGGGGTTTAACGCTTGTTTTACGCAAAATTTACCGGATTGGCTGTCTGGACCGTTGACCTGAGGGTAGTGACATGAAATTCTTATCTGAGTCTTTGTGTAGGTGTTTTTCATGCTCGCAAGACATGTTGCGAGCGCGAAGCTCCTGCAGGGCCAGTTCCTAGGAACGGCAATCCAGGATTCTTCTCGCGGAGTGACCAAGGCCAGCACGAGGTGTGCTGGACTTAAAAGTTCCATTATGAGGAGAAATAAATGGCACAGGGAACCGTCAAGTGGTTCAACGCTGAAAAGGGCTTCGGCTTCATCACCCCGGATGACTCCGATGGCGATGTCTTCGTTCACTACTCCGAGATTCAGACCGGTGGCTTCAAGACCCTCGACGAGAACCAGCGTGTTCAGTTCGAAATCGGTCAGGGCGCCAAGGGTCCCCAGGCTACCGGCGTGACGCTGGTCTAGTCCCTCGCCTGCCGGCCGCACGTGTGCGGCCCCCGCGAATTAATGATCCCCGGCATGATTGCCGGGGATCATTTTTGTTATTTACCAAAAGCCAAATGTGGCGGGCCTTCCGTTACGGCATTCCCCGAAGACTTCCCCAGTCATAAATGTTTTGTCCCACCATGGGACCGCTTGTCAGTTCACCAGTTCGCGGAGGAGCCTGGCGCCCTGCCGCAGGGACAGCCCCGGCAGGTACGCCCTGGTGAGCGCCCTGCCAATTGCTGGAAGGTGCAGCGGGTCCTGGTAGTAGAGGTACAGAGTGCGGTACTCCGGCTTGAAGCGTGACTTGAAGGCAGCCAGCGAACGGAAACCATAAACCGGCTCGAGCGCATGTCCGACCACATCCAGGATGCGGACCAGGTTCTCCGCATGCACCGGGCCGGGCTGGCCGCTCCCCTGCCCGTCCGCTTCCCCGCTCGCCTGCCCATCCTCCGGGCGCCGCGCCAGCGGAGATCCGGACAGCGAAATGACCTCCACCGACTTTCGTAGCTCCAGCACTGCCGAGGCAATCAGGAACTCCATGACTCCCGGGAACCCGCCGGCTCCGCGGCGCATGACGTCCAGCGTGCGGCTGACCAGCTTGCCGCCGTCGTACACGGGAAGCCAGCTGGTCACCCCATGTACGTTGCCGTCCCTGTCAACGGCAAGGCAGCACAGCACGTCGTCGTCCATCAGCTCATCCAGCCCGCCGAGGGTAAAGCCCATTTCGGGGACGGACTTTTCGGCCGCCCATTCCTCCGATACTTCGCTGAGCTGGCCGCGCAGTGCCTGTGGCAAACCGTGATAGCTCCCCCAAACAGCGGTGACGCCCATTTTCGCTGCACGGTTCAGGGCGGTCCGCACGTTCTGCCATTCCTTCCCACGGAATTCCAGTTCGCGTACCGCAAGCCTGGTCTCTTGGGCAACCGCCACCCGGTGGAAGCCCCGGTCCTGCAACGGTGGCCAGAGGCTGGAGTCGCAGGAATAGAACGCGGGAATGAGCGCATGCCGGCTGCAGTGTGCAAGGAAGCCTTCAGCAACACCGGAACGCGAGGCCCGCGCGCCAAAGGGTCCGGCAAGGGTCAGCGCGACGCTACCGTGCTGCTGGTACGCGACGGCACCCCTATGATCCGGGCTGAACCAGTACACGTTGGGTTCCCACAAAGCCATCCAGGACAATGAATCGCCGCCCTCCTGCAATAGCCCTCGCACCCTCGCCCTGTCGGACGCGCCGGCATCGCTGCCATGGTGCCGCCCCAGCAGTACGAACCAGACGCCGGCCAGGGCGATCACCCAAAAAACGGGACCGGAGAAGGCGAAGATGAAGGACTCTGCGCCGTCGCGGTCTGCGAACACCCTGCGATAAAGGTTGGGGATGGGCACGGGCAGGTATTGCCGCGACAGTTCAGCAAGCAGTCCCAAGGGGCCGCCGTCGCGGGTCATTCCGCCCGCGCTGAGCCACGCCGCACTGTAGCCCCCGGCCAGCAACAGCAGGGCCCCGCCCAGCACAGCCATGAGCGTTCGGCGGGCTTCGGGGACGGTCTCCACCCTGAACTGCCTGCGGTTGGCCCACAGCACGGCGGCCAGCAGCAGGGGCACCGTCACGAGTGGCAGGATGTGTGCGAAGCCTGACCCCATCGCCGCCGTATGCGGCCGCGACGGATAGTGCGGGATCAGCGCAAAAAGCGCCAGGTAGACGGCCGCCAGCGCTGTGACGGCCAACTGGATCACCAGCGTGATGCGCAGGGCAAGCCGCCGCCCGCGGCGCATTCCGTCCGCGCAGATCAGCAGCAAGATGACGGGAACGATCGCCAGGGCCAGCCCCACCGGTCCTGCGAAACCCTGCCGGCCCGCCTCCAGGCAGGATGCCTCAACCGTGGAACCGCAATAGGATTCCAACTGGCTCAGCGTAGGCAGAGGATTCAGGACTACGTCGCGCAGCAGGGCAAGGGGACCGGTGGGGGTCCTCGCCACCGCCGTAAGGATGGGTCCAACGGCAAAAACGGCCACCGTCAGGGCGAGCAGGTTGCGCGTTTCGCGGCCTGTGGAACGGTGCCGGTGCAGGTGGCCGTGCTCGCCCTGGATCCACCAGCCGGCGACGAGGCCAAGGAGTGCCCCCAAGAAACCAATCACTGTTTCCGGGTGGCCAACATAGAGCACAAGGAGAAGCGACACCGACACCAGCCCCGTCCGCAAGCGCCTCTGCCAGAGGACTGCGAGCCGGCCGCTCGCGGCGAGGCCAACAGCGAGAACGGCGGCGTAAGGGCCGATGAGGTGGCTGTCCGCCATCAGGCCCAACCAGCCATCGCCTGCGTATCTGGCCACCTGGGTGATCAGGAGGAAGAGAGTTACAGAGCCGAACTGGCCGGCGGCAAAGAACACAGCAGCCTGCAGTGTCCCAAGTTTTCGCTCGGCGAGTCCCAGCAGCAGAAGGATCATCAGTGATGCCGTCAAATAGGCCAGCGGGTTGGTGGCGAAAAACATCGACGTAAACAGCGACCACCACAGGCCCGACTTCAGTCCCGGCCCGCTGACGCTGGCGAGGTCCAGCATGGTTTCCGGCGGACCGGCAAGATAGCTTCCGGTCAGGGCTCCGGTCAGAATGAAGGCCCCCAGGACGCCCAGGGTGAAGGGAATCGAGCTGAGGCGCGCCTTAGAGCGCTGCCACGCCGGCCGGCCCACAGTGGCCCAGGCGAGCGAGGCCGTCCGGACATCGGTTCGGGCACTCATGACCTGATACCCCAGCGGGCGGCCAGGAACGCAAGCCCGTCCGCCATCCCGCGGGACGGCGTGTCCCAGGAGTGGCCGGCATGCTGGACTTGCGTGGCTTCGACAGTGAAGCCGGCCTTCCTGGCAGCCTCGGCCAGGGTGTCCATGTATTCCACAAATTCGGGGTCCCGCTCCCCCGCTGCGAAGTACACTGCTTTGGCGTCAAACCGCTGCTGGTTCATCCTGGTCAGCGGGGTCTCGCGCTCAAAGGCAGCGGTGTCTCCGGCATACGCCGCGTCGATGGTTTTCTGCCGTTCCTTGGCAAGGGCCGGTTCGAGTTCGCTGGAGAACGCCAGCACGGAGCTGTAAAGATCCGGGTGGCGGGTGCCCATCTGCAGGGCGCAGGTTGCGCCGAAGGAAAATCCGCCCGCAGCCCATCGCCCGTGGTCAGGGTCCACATCCAGGGTTGTGTTGATCCATGCCGGAAGGTCCACGGACAGGTAGGTGTCCGCCCGGGCTATCCGGCTGTCCAGGCACAGCGTATTAGCTGACTGTGTCCCGTTGGGGTCCGCCACCACGACAACCGGTGCAATACCGCCGTGGCCGGAGGCAAACGTGTCCAGGTGTGTCCTCAGTGCGCCGCCGGTGAGCCAGTCGGCTGGACCGCCCGGCTGTCCGGAGAACAGCACCAGGACCGGAAGCGCGGGCCTGTTGGTGGCGAAATAGGCCGGCGGCAAGTAGATGTAGGCCTCCCGCGTCTCCAGCCCCGAGGCCGTTCCGGGGATGGTTGCCTTTCGGAGGGCGCCCTCGTCAGGCACCTCCCCCTGCGGGGCCCAGCCTGCCAACGGCACGGGAGAGGGGCCGCCAGGCTGGCGAGTCAGGGTAGGCTCCAGAGCCGGGATCCGGGCCAGCGCGGTGCCCATGAGGTCGCTGACTGTCCGGTTGAGGCCAAAGTACGCGTTGATCTGGACTCCGGACAACAGGAGCACCAGCAAGAAAGCAACAATACCGGCGCCCCGCGCCCGCTGGGTGGACCGCGGCAGGCGGATCAGCGCCAGGATCAGGGCGGCTACAGCTGGAACCGCCCAGAGCAGGACGTCATCCGGAAGGTCCTCCGGGAAAGTCGAAAAAACGTCGATCAGCGCCCAGTGCACCAGGCCCACTACGGCGAAGCCGCCGGCAACGGAGACCAGGACTGAGAGCCACCATGGACGCGGTCCCTCGGCTGCGGGGCGCCACAGCAGGTATACGGCTGCAGCCGCCCCCAGTGCCGAGGCGGTCCAAAATACCGGTCCGTCAGTCAGCCGGACATCAGCAATGAAGTCCACGCCGGCTAGCGCCAGGTTCCGACACCGATGACCGGCCCGGCTTCCAGCCAGGATGAGAGCCCGGTGTAGGCATCGAACTTCATGGCCAGCCGCAGGTCCTGGCCCTCATAACGCAGTTCCACAATTACGACGTCGGGCTGGACTTTCACGGCCTCTGCTTCGGTCGGCTTGCGGCGGCCAAGCAACTCAAGGGAACTTCGCTTGAACTTATGCTTGGGCCGGACACTGAGGGAGAGCAGCCGGAACCACTCAAGGTCGTTGTCCTGATAACGACAAACCCCCATCTGCCAGCTGTTTCCAGCTACGCAAATGGAGGCGTCCACCGTGCCCAGGGCACGCCGCAAATTGAAGCGGCGCACCCCGGAAAGGCACAGTGCAAATATCAGCAATCCAAAGGCGATTGCCATGGCGATGAACGGAAGACTCGGTGCGTCCATCAAGGTCGTGCTAGCGGATCCCAGCAGTAGCCGCGTCACCCAGCTGGGCGTTGTCAGCAACAATAACCACGCGGTTGTTGTCGACGGAGAAGAATCCGCCGTCAACAACTACGGCAATACGGTCACCGGAAACCGGCTGGATGGCCAGTTCACCTTCGGCCAGGATCGCCAGCAGGGGCGAGTGGCCGGGCAGGATTCCGATCTCACCATCGCTGGTGCGGGCCTTGACCATCGTGGCCGCTCCGGACCAGATAAAACGGTCCGCTGCGACAATCTCAACCTCAAGCTCAGCCATATTACTTGGTCTGTTCCTGGATCTTGGCCCACTGGCGCTCAACATCATCCAGGCCGCCGACGTTGAAGAACGCCTGCTCTGCGATGTGGTCAAGGTCGCCGTCGCAGATCGCCGTGAAGCCTTCGACGGTGTCCTTGATGGAAACCGTGGAGCCTTCGACGCCGGTGAACTGCTTGGCGGTGTAGGTGTTCTGGGACAGGAACTGCTGGATGCGGCGTGCACGCGACACGACGATCTTGTCCTCTTCCGAGAGTTCGTCAACGCCGAGGATGGCGATGATGTCCTGGAGTTCCTTGTTCTTCTGCAGGATCTGCTTCACGCGGACAGCCGTGTTGTAGTGGTCCTTGCCGATGTACTGGGGATCCAGGATTCGGGAAGTCGACGTCAGCGGGTCAACGGCCGGGTACAGACCACGGGAGGCGATTTCACGGGAAAGTTCCGTGGTCGCGTCGAGGTGTGCGAAGGTCGTGGCCGGGGCCGGGTCGGTGTAGTCATCTGCGGGAACGTAGATAGCCTGCATCGAGGTGATGGAGTGGCCCTTGGTGGACGTGATGCGCTCCTGGAGGAGGCCCATTTCGTCCGCAAGGTTGGGCTGGTAGCCCACAGCCGAAGGCATGCGGCCGAGGAGGGTGGAAACCTCGGAGCCTGCCTGAGTGAAACGGAAGATGTTATCGATGAAGAGCAGCACGTCCTGGTTCTGGACATCGCGGAAGTACTCCGCCATGGTCAGGGCCGACAATGCCACGCGCAGGCGCGTTCCCGGCGGCTCATCCATCTGGCCGAATACAAGGGCGGTGTCCTTGAGGACTCCAGCCTCTTCCATTTCCACCCAGAGGTCGTTGCCCTCGCGGGTACGCTCGCCCACACCGGCGAATACGGAGGTACCACCGAAGTTGCGGGCAACACGGGTGATCATTTCCTGGATCAAAACGGTCTTGCCCACGCCGGCGCCGCCGAAGAGGCCGATCTTTCCACCCTTGATGTACGGGGTGAGAAGGTCGATCACCTTGATGCCGGTTTCCAGCATCTCGGTGGAGCCTTCAAGCGAAGCGAAGGCAGGAGCCTTGCGGTGGATGGGCCAGCGTTCGCTGATCTCCAGTTCCGACTCGGCAACGTCGAGGGGCTGGCCCAGGACGTTGAAGATGTGGCCCTTGACGCCGTCGCCAACAGGCACGGAGATCGGGGCGCCGCTGTCCACCACGGACGTGCCGCGGACGAGTCCGTCGGTAGCCTGCAGGGAGATGGCGCGGACGAGGTTGTCACCCAGGTGCTGGGAGGTCTCGAACGTGATGGTCTTGGTGACACCGTTGAGGGTGATCTCCGTGGACAGGGCATTGTAAATCGACGGGATTGCGTCAGCCGGGAATTCGACGTCGACAACCGGGCCAATAACACGTGCAATACGGCCGGTGGCACCGGACGTTGCGGCTACGTGTTCGGTAGCAGTGGCAGTCATCTCTCTCACTTCACTCAGTAGATGGCGTGGGGTTAAGTTTATCTGTTGTGGTGCAGGTCCCGCGGGAACCGAAAATGCCGAAGGCTAGGACGCGAGGGCGTCGGCGCCGGCAACGATTTCGGAAAGCTCCTGCGTGATTTCAGCCTGGCGGGCCGTGTTGCGCAGACGTGTGTACTTCTTGATCAGGTCCGTCGCGTTGTCGCCGGCGGACTTCATCGCCCGCTGGCGCGCAGCAAGCTCGGAAGCTGCTGCCTGCAACATGGCTGCGAAGATACGGGATTCGATGTAGCGCGGCAGCAGGGCATCAAGAACCTGCTCCGATTCCGGTTCGAATTCGTACAGCGGCAAGAGCTCCGATTCCGAAGCGGCCTGCTCTTCAACGACCTCGAGCGGGAGCAGGCGGATGACCGTCGGCTCCTGGGTCACCATGGACTTGAAGCGGGTGTACACAACGTGGATTTCATCCACGCCGCCCTCTTCGTAGGCCGTTGCGAAATCCGTCAGCAGCGCTTCCCCGACTTCCCGCGCAGTGGCGAATTCAGGGGCGTCAGTGCCGCCGGTCCAGACCCGCGCATACTCGCGGTTCCGGAACTCGTAGTACGCCTGTCCCTTGCGGCCGACGAGGTAGGTCTTGACTTCCTTGCCTTCAGCATGGAGCAGCTCGTTGAGACCTTCCGCCTGCTTGAGCACACTTGCCGAGTAGGATCCTGCCAGGCCACGGTCCGAGGTAATTACCAGGACTGCGGCACGGCGGATCTGCTCCGGCTCAGTGGTCAGCGGGTGGTCGATTTCGCTTTGGCTGGCGACAGCAGAAACGGCGCGCGTGATGGCGTTCGCGTAAGGCAGTGAAGCTGCTACGCGCGCACGGGCCTTGCCGATGCGCGAGGTAGCGATCAGTTCCATCGCCTTGAAGATCTTGCGCATCGACGTGGTCGAGCTGATCTTCTGGCGGTAGACCCGAATCTGGGCTCCCATACTTATCCTTTCCTAAGATTCCGTAGACCGGGTGCGCCGGACCCGTGGGTCCGGCGCACCCCGTTCAACGGAACTAGCGCTTCTGCTTGACGATTTTTTCCTGGTCGACTTCGCCCTCGGAGATAGCATCATGCTCCTCGTGGCCAGCCCCTACCAGGCGGTTGTCACCCTCGCCGAAGAAACCCTTTTTGAAGTCCACGATGGCGGTCTTCAGTGCTTCTGCGGTGTCGTCGCCCAAAACGTTGGTCTGTGCCAGCGTGGTGAGGATCGAGGACTTGTGCTTGAGGTGCTCCAGGAACTCGGACTCGAACCGGCTGATGTCTTCCACCGGCACGTCGTCGAGGTATCCGTTAGTGCCTGCCCAGATGGACACAACCTGGTCTTCGACCGGGAACGGCGAGTACTGGCCCTGCTTCAGCAGTTCCATCAGGCGGGCGCCACGGGTGAGCTGCTGGCGCGAAGCTGCATCCAGGTCCGAGGCGAACATGGCGAAAGCCTGCATGTCGCGGTACTGGGCCAGGTCCAGCTTCAAGGTACCGGAGACCTTCTTCATGGACTTGACCTGGGCAGCGCCACCAACGCGGGACACCGAGACACCAACGTCAACAGCGGGACGCTGGTTGGCGTTGAAGAGGTCCGACTGGAGGAAGATCTGGCCGTCGGTGATCGAGATCACGTTGGTCGGAATGTAGGCGGAAACGTCGTTTGCCTTGGTCTCGACGATCGGCAGGCCGGTCATCGAACCCGCACCGAGCTCGTCGGAGAGCTTGGCACAACGCTCCAGCAGGCGGGAGTGCAGGTAGAAGACGTCACCCGGGTAGGCTTCGCGTCCCGGCGGGCGGCGCAGCAGCAGTGACACTGCGCGGTAGGCTTCGGCCTGCTTGGACAGGTCATCGAAGATCACCAGGACGTGCTTGCCGCCGTACATCCAGTGCTGGCCAATGGCCGAACCGGCGTAAGGGGCCAAGTACTTGAAGCCTGCGGGGTCGGAAGCGGGAGACGCCACGATGGTGGTGTACTCGAGTGCTCCGTGGTCCTCAAGGGTCTGGCGGACTGCTGCGATGGTGGAAGCCTTCTGGCCAACACCGACGTAGACGCAGCGAACCTGCTTGGAGACATCTCCGGAAGCCCAGTTGGCCTTCTGGTTGATGATGGTGTCCACGGCGATGGCCGTCTTACCGGTCTGGCGGTCACCAATGATCAGCTGGCGCTGGCCACGGCCGATCGGGATCATGGCGTCGATGGCCTTGAGTCCGGTCTGCATCGGTTCGTGGACCGACTTGCGCTGGGTGACGCCGGGAGCCTGGAGTTCAAGCGCACGGGTGGTCTCAGCCTTGATCTCACCGAGGTCATCGATCGGCTGGCCCAGCGGGTCAACAACGCGTCCAAGGAACGCGTCGCCTACCGGCACGGAAAGGATCTCACCGGTGCGGTGGACTTCCTGGCCTTCTTCGATGCCCGTGAAGTCACCGAGGATGATGACACCGATTTCGCGGACGTCAAGGTTCTGGGCGAGGCCCAGCGTGCCGTCCTCGAAGCGAAGCAGCTCGTTCGCCATGACCGAGGGAAGGCCCTCAACACGGGCGATGCCGTCACTTGCGGTGGTTACGCGGCCAACCTCTACGCGCTCTGCGTTTCCGGGTTCGTAGGACGCCGCGAACTCGTTCAACGCATTACGGACGTCGTCGGCGTTGATGGTCAATTCGGCCATCTGCAGTCCCTGCTCTCCTGTTTTCGTGATCATCGTTGCTCACGATGACCGGGGTTTCTATCAGTTAAGTTGTGCTTGTCCGGCTAGCCGGCCAGTTGGCGGTGAAGCTGGCCCAGACGGGAAACAACGGAAGCGTCAAGCACTTCGTCGCCTACCTGGACACGGATTCCGCCGATCAGTGCAGGATCAACGTTGATGTTGACCTTGAGCTCGCGACCATACAGGGAGTTGAGCCCTGCCTGGAGGCGGCTGAACTGCGTCTCCGTCAAAGGACGGGTGACGCTGACCGTTGCAATCCAGCGCTGCTGCCGCTTGGCCGCCAGCTCGGCGAACCGCGCCACCAGCCTGGTCGGCTTCAGGCCTCGGGGCTGCGAGACCGCCTGGCCGATGAGGACTTTGGCTTCCTCGCTTGCGCCAGGAACCAGCCTTTCGGTGAGGGTGGTCTTTGCAGCACCGCTTGCCTGTGGTTCGGACAGGGCACGTTGTACCTCGTGGCTGGAGGCAACGGCCTGGTTGAAGGAGAACAGATCGTTCTCCAGCTCTTCCAGCCCAGAGATTCCGGAGGCAGAAACGGCAGACTTGTTTTCAGCGACGGCGATGACCACCGTTGCGGCAAGAGTCTCGAGTGCATCGCCGATATCTCGTGCCGATGCCCAGCGCAAACTGGCCAGTCCGCCCGCGATATCCGCAGCATCAGCGGAGACTTTCCCGCCAAACAGCTGCTTGACCAGCGCCGACTTTTCGTCACCGCTACGGGACGGGTCAGTCAGGGCGCGGCGCAAGCCAGCCGAGCTGTCCACCGTTCCCAGGATTCCGAAGAGTTCCTTAGCCAGCTGCAGTGAGGCGATGGGAAGCTTGGCTTCCAACGCGGTCAGTGCCGTGGCCAGCGATCCGCTCGATACACCTGCCATTACTGAGCTGCACCTGCGTTCTGGTTCTCCAGATCTGCCAGGAAGCGGTCAACGACGCGAGCCGAACGCTCGTCATCGGTGAGTGCTTCACCAACAATGCGTCCTGCCAGGGTGGTGGCGAGAGTGCCCACCTCGGAGCGCAGGGACACAACTGCGGCCTGGCGCTCCGATTCGATCTGCACGTGTGCCTGAGCGGTGATGCGGGCGGACTCTGCAGCCGCCTTTTCCTTTAGGTCAGCAAGGATCTGAGCGCCTTCTGCACGTGCTTCCTCGCGGATGCGGTTGGCTTCTGCGCGGGCGTCAGTCAGCTGCTGCTTGTATTCCTCGAGTGCAGCGGAGGCCTCAGCCTGGGCCTTTTCAGCCTTCGCGATGCCACCTTCGATGGCCTCGGCACGCTCTGCGAATGTCTTCTCGAACATCGGGACAATGAACTTGACCACGATGTACATGAGGACAGCAAAGCCGACGAGGACGACGCCCATTTCCCAGACATTGGGCATCAGGGGGCTGGTTTCACCCTCTGTGGCGGCTGAGATGATCAGCTGATTCATAATTCACCCGTCCTTATCTACTCGGTTCTGGATGTTCGCTTGTTCTGAAGTCAGACTAGAGAACGAAAGCGAAGACCAGGCCGAGGATGGCGAGGGCTTCAGTCAGCGCGAGGCCGAGGAATGCGATCGGCTGCAGGACGCGCTGTGCTTCCGGCTGACGTGCTACACCGTTGATGTAGGCAGCGAACACGAGACCCACACCGATACCACCGCCGATTGCGGACAGACCGTAACCTACGAGGTTGAGATTGCCTTCCATTTTATTCCTTTCAAGATGCCATCTGTGTGGCAGGTTGTTTGGTTTGCTTCATCCCCGCAAGGGGAAGATTTTGGGAGCCTAGTGGCTGTCCGCGTGCAGAGCGCCTTCGATGTAGATGGCGGTCAGCAGGGTAAAGACGTACGCCTGAAGCGCCATGATCAGGGCTTCGAGCATGTACATGGCGATGGCGCCGACCAGGACCAGGACCGAGGTGCCCTTCAACAGGAGGTTTTCCTGCATCACGAGGTACTCGATGCCGGAACCGGCAAGCATCACGATGAGGTGGCCGGCCAGCATGGTGGCAAACAGACGGAGGCTGTGCGTGACCGGACGAACCAGGAAGTTGGAGATGATCTCGATCGGAACCACGATGGGCAGGATGTAGAACGGGACTCCGGACGGCACGGTGGCCAGCTTGAAGTACTTGATGCCGTTCTTCTTGATGCCGATGGCAATCCAGGTGAAGTAGACGATGCCCGCAAGGACATACGCACCGCCGACGTGCGAGAAGCTCGGAAGCTGGATCACGGGGATGGCGCCGTAAATGTTGTTCACGAGAATAAAGAAGAAGAGGCTGAACAACAGCGGGACATACTTCATAAAGTCTTTGCCGCCGATAATGTCCTTGGCGATGCTGTTACGCACAAAGCCGTAGGCCATTTCACCAGCGAACTGGAGCTTGCCGGGGACAAGCTGCTGCTTCCGTGCAGCTAGCAGAAAGAATGTGGCGATAATGACGACCGACAGGATTACCAGCAGCATCTGCTTGGAGAATCCGTCTGCCGCCCCCCACGGCAGGATTGCCGGCAGGTGCATTTCTTCAATTCCAGGAGGAGTGAACTCTCCTGAATCTTGGGCCGGGAGCGCAAGCGCGATCAACGCGTTTCCTCTCTGCAGTGTCCATCATTGGGCGTTGGTCGGGGATCCGCGGATTTGCGCTCCGCTGTTCCCCGTGTGAAATTATTTGGCATTAGTGTTTCCGTCCGCGGACGGGCCGCTGTCTGCGCCGCTCTTACCGGCTGTGTTTCTGAGACTGGTAAGGCCATGCATGTGGGAAAGATAAAATCCTCCGACAGCTCCAAGCAGAGCGCCTGCGAGCACGATCCAGCGGGTTCCCCACAGATTATCCAGACCCCACCCTATCAAACTCCAGACGATGATTCCGCCAATTATGTAGCTGAAGACGGCCATCCCGGCGTTGTATCCGCCGTCGTTGTTTTCAGTGGATACACCGGGTGCGGAACCGGTTACCCGAGGCTTTGACGGGCCCCTGTTTCGCTTCCGGTCAGACATCGCGTGGTTCCTTGGTCTCGGGGTCGTTGTAGATCTGCAACCGTGCCTTGCTAAAGCCGTAGATCTCCGCACCCTGCCAAAGTACGACGGCGGCGACGGCCCCGATCAGGAACCATCGGCCGTGAAGCCACTCCGGCGCACCGATAAGGAACAGGACGACGGCGAACCCCACGACTTTGATGAAATATGTCGCAACAAAGACGCCGATGGCGCCCGATGGATTGCTGCGCCCGACGAAATGGCCCACGAGGAGGCTGATGCCGAAGAACAGCATCACCAGCAATCCGCCCAGGACAGCCGACAGGGCACCACTCACGCCGTCCAGGAATGCCGCAACCACGGAACACAGGACCAGGCCTGCCCCAGCGGCCAGCGAGCTGAGTACAAGAAGGCGGAGCCACAGTGACCGGGTGGGACCGGAGACACCAACGGGTCCGTTGCCGGACACGGGTCCGGAGTCGGCGTTGGAGGTCATATGATCCCAATCGTCGGTACCAAGGCAAGGAGCCAGGGGCGTGGTGGAGGTCAGCTTGAGCTGCCCCTAAATTCTACACGAGATAGAAATATTTCCGAACGCCGTTACGCCGCGGGTTCCTCTTTCCTTCGCCGCAGGTACGGCCACGCCGTCACGAGGCCCATCACCAGGGTGGCGAAGAGGTCAACAGAGAGCACGATCTGCCACGGGAACACTGCAAAGGCCAGCCCTCCGAAGGACAGGATGGCGGTCCACAGATACATGAGGATCACCACCGTCCGGTGCGAATAGCCGATATCAAGCAGTTTGTGGTGGAGGTGCCCGCGGTCCGCCGACCACGGGGAACGTCCGCGTGCCGTGCGCCGAACAACGGCGAGGCCCAGGTCAAGCAGTGGGAGGAACAGTACGGCGAAGGGCAGCAGGATGGGTATCACGGTGGAGATACCGTTGGCCCGGTCATACAACCCTGACGTGATCTGTCCGGTGGAGACAATACCCGCGGAGGCCATGAGCAGGCCGATGAGCATGGCACCGGAGTCCCCCATAAAGATCTTGGAAGGGAACCAGTTGTGCGGCAGGAACCCTATGCAGCTGCCCACCAGGACCACCGTAATCAGCGTGGCGAGGTCCGATTTGTCCAAGATGACGGATGTGCGGTGGACCCAGTAGGCGGTGAAGAAGAACGCTGTGCCGCCGATGATGGCCACGCCGGCAGCCAGGCCATCAAGGCCGTCGATGAAGTTGAAGGCGTTCATGGTGGTCACGATCAGCCCCGCGGTCAGCACCACCCGAAGCATCTCATTTTCCAGGGTGATCGGTTCCGGTACCCAGGGAACAATCGTCATCTGGACTCCCCAGATGGCTACCACCAGGGCTGCCGCACTTTGCCCGATGAGCTTGACCCACCAACGGATGTCCAGCAGGTCATCGGCTATACCTACCAGCACGATCAGTACGGCTCCGGCGAGGATTCCCCACGGGGAAAAGTTGTTCCGGTAGATGTCCTTCACGAAGAAGGATTGGCTGGCCACGATCAAGGCCACCATCACACCAAGGAAGATAGCCACGCCGCCCAGCCGTGATACCGGCGTCGAATGCATGTCGCGGCTGCGGATGGGCATGTGGAGCTCGAGCCGGTTTCCGATAACCCGGGCACCCCAGGTTGCCGAGTAGGACACGACGGCAGCCGTCAAGCCCATGAGCAGGTACATAATCATGCGATGGCGGCCATTTCGTCAGTTCCTGCCGTAGCTCCTGGAGCTACGGCAGTGCTGGGGCTGGGCAGCCACAACAGCGGCTGTTCCGTGGTCGATGGGCTCACTGGCAGGGGATCTGTTCTTCGATAAATGAAACTTCTCCGTCGCCGGGCGCGCAGCAGGCAGTGCATTTTTTTCTTGTACGCAGTGCCTTACACGGCTGTATTACAGTGGACTCTAGTCAAAGATACTAGCGCCAACGGCTTCATGGCTTCGCGCCACACGGCGCACTGCGAGCGGGGAATTCCCTGTCAGCCATGCTGAAAGGAAGTCCATGACCCCCCGTATTGCTGTTGCTGCGGTGACCTTCGACCGTCACCGGGAGCTGTCCACCTTGTTGGACGCCATCAACGCCCAGTCCGCATCCGTGGACACCATCTGCCTGGTTGACAGCGGCACCAACCCCGCACGCGACGTAGCCGGTAAGCATTCCAACGTGGACTATGTCCGGTCCGAGGCCAACCTGGGCGGCGCCGGCGGCTTCGCCCTGGCGGCGCTCAAGGCCGTCGCAAGCGGCGCAGACTGGATCTGGATGATGGACGACGACGCCGAACCGGCTGACCCGGAATGCCTGGCCACCCTGCTTCGCGAAGCTGAAGCCCGCGATCTGGAGGCCGTGGTACCCCTCGTTGTCGCGCCGGGCCAGCCCGACCGGCTGTCGTTCTTCTTCCGCCTGGACGGAAAAGTCACCCACGACCGCGCCGAACTGGAGAAGGTCGGTTTCCTGTTGGATGACGGACATTTCTTCAACGGCGCGTTGATCCGCTCAGACGTCTTCTTCAAGGTGGGCCTGCCGGACATGCGCCTCTTCATCCGGGGCGACGAAGTGGACTTCACCATCCGGCTCCGCAAGGCGGGCATCCGGTTTGGCACCGTCACAACCACCGCCATCACGCACCCCCACGCCTTCGCCGAAACCAAACACGTCTATGGGGCCGGCTGGCATGTCATCGTGCCGGAGTCGGCCTTCAAGCGGTATTACTACTACCGCAACCGCGGTTATCTGATCCGCCGGTATTTCCGGGTCAAGTCCTTCGTGGCCGACGTCGGCGGCTACGTTGGCTATTTTGCGCAGCGCCGAGACCTGCCCGGGTTCCTGGACTGGGCCAGATCGTTTACCACCGGGCTGCGGGCCAAGGGATTTGCTCCGCTGGAAGAGCAGAAGTTCTAGGACGTCCGCCTGAGGCGGCGCCGTGCGAGCAGCCACAGCAGGACCCACGGCTCGCCAAAGACGCGGTAGGCCACCCTGCGCGGGTGCAGGACCAGGCGCCAGGCCCATTCGAGCCCCAGCCGGCCCAGCCAGCGGGGTGCCAGCTTCTGGATTCCGGCGAGCTGCTCGATCGCCCCGCCTACGGCGCAGTAAATGGCCGGCGGCAGGGTATCCAGCCTGCGCTGCAGCACTGATTCCTGCAGCGGCATGCCTAGTCCCAGGAGCACCAACTGGGGACGCTGTTCGGTGAGCCAGGCGGCGGCGGTGTCCTCGACGTCGTCGTTCCAGCCTTCGCCAGGAAAGCCTGAGACCGTCGCGGACGGGACAATGCCCTCCAACCTTGCTACGGCCTTCGCGTTGGCCTCGGCGCCGGCGCCGACCACTGCGATCCGCTCCAGGCCGGCCAGCCGCCCCAGGGCGGGAATCCAGTCCGTTGACCCAAGCCGGTACTCCATGACCGGCCCGGAAGCCTGCCCGGTACGGCCCCAGAGCCACAGCACTGGCGCTCCGTCCAGAAGCACAACGTCGCTGTCCTCGTAGAGGCGGCGGAAGCCGGGATCCGAATGGGTCAGTGTCACGCTATGCAGGTTATGGCCGACGACGGTCCTTGTGCTGCCGTCGTTAACGAACCCCTCAAGGACATCAATCAGTTCGTCCACCCTCAGGGGCGTGGCATCAACACCGAGGACCGGAATGGCCTGGCGGAGCAGGGTCATCAAGCGTTCGGCTCCTGTTTCGGACCGGTTGGCTCCCCCGCCGTTGCGCCTGTGGGGGCTTCATCCAGGGTGGCTTCAGCCAGGGGGACTTCATCCAGGGGGGCCTCATCCACCTCAGAGTCGCCTACTGGCGTCTCGTCTGCAGGTTCCTCGGCCATAGGGATCTCACCGAGCCCCAGCACCCCTGGAACGTGCTCGCGCAACTGTTGGAGGGTCACGGCGCCGTTCCGGACCACCCGGAGCAGCGGACCGGTGGCATCAACAATTGTTGAGGGAACACCCTCAGTGCCCTCAAGCGGCCGGAATCCGCCTTCAAGGTAGACCTCCACGGACTCAGCGAGCTGTTCCCGCGCCTCGGCGGCGGTCTGGGCCGCAGCATGGCCGGTACGGTTGGCCGACGACACCGCCAGCGGACCGGTCAAGGTCAGCAGTTCCTGTGCCACTTCATCTGCGGGCATCCGGAGGGCTACCGTTCCCTTCGTGTCGCCGAGGTCCCAGTCCAGGGACGGCTGGGCGTGCAGGATCAGCGTAAGTCCGCCGGGCCAGAAAGCTTCAGCGAGTTTGCGGGCGTCCGCCGACACGTCTGTGGCCAGACCGTCGAGGGCATTGATCCTGGGGATGAGGACCGGCGGCGGCATGCTGCGGCCGCGCCCTTTGGAGACCAGCAGCATGGTGACAGCCTGCGGCGAAAAGGCATCGGCAGCGATCCCATAGACAGTGTCCGTGGGGAATACGACGCATTTCTGTTCGCTGATGGCACGCTGGGCATGTTCCAGTCCCAGGGCGCGCTGATCGTCTGACGTGCAGTTATAGGTTGTGCTCACTGCCTCATTCTTTCATCACTCGTGGTCCAGGCCGGAAAGCACCGCGCTGGTGGCCCGTTCCTTGCCGTTGAGATCCAGGTGCGTGGTAATTCCGGTCCACACACCGGACCGCGACAACATCGCCTTGATCCAGCCGGCCTGGACCTCAGCATGTTCCATCACGAAGTAGCCCCCGGGAACCAGCAGCCGCGCCGCGGAAGCTGCCGCCGCCGTCGGGAGTTCCATGCCATCCGCTCCCCCGCCGTACAATGCTTCCGGCGGATCGTGGAGCGCAACTTCCGGCTCGTTGGGAACGGCTTCGGCCGGGATGTACGGCGGATTCGAAATGACGACGTCGAAAGTTCCGTTAAGTTCGGGAAGCGCGTCGCGCAGGTCCCCCAGGACGAGGTTCACACCGAGGGGAGCGAGGTTCTTCGCCGCCCACGCGTGCGCGAACGGGCTGTACTCCACGGCATGCACGTCCGCGCCCGGAACCTCATGGGCAATGGAACCGGCAATCGCGCCGGAACCTGTGCCCAAATCCACAATCCGCGGGTGTTCCATGCCTTTGACGTGGTCGATGACCAGCTGGACGACAGACTCGGTTTCGGGCCGTGGGATGAAAACGCCAGGTCCGACGGCGAGTTCCAGGTAGCGGAAGTGCGCAACGCCCGTGATGTGCTGGAGTGGGGTCCGCTGCGCGCGTTCGGCCACGAGGTCCGCGTAGCCCTCCGGCGCCGGGGAGTTCCCGAGCATCATCGCCCGGAGCCGGCCGAGGCCGACGCCGAGCAGGTGTTCGGCGAGCAACTCGGCGTCGACACGGGGACTGGGAACTCCGGCTTGCTGCAGTATGGTGGTGGCCTCACTGACGGCTGCCGCGAGGGTCCGCTCCGAACCAGTCATCTCTTGGGAAGGCTATTCGCCGATGGCGTCCAGGCGTGCCTGTTCGTCCATCTCGATGGCGGACTGGATGACGGGCTCGAGGTCGCCGTTCATGACCTGGTCCAGGTTGTAGGCCTTGTAGCCGGTACGGTGGTCCGCGATCCGGTTTTCGGGATAGTTGTAAGTGCGGATGCGCTCCGAACGGTCCATCGTACGGATCTGCGACTTGCGCTGGGCCGAGTTCTCGGCGTCGATCTGCTCCTGCTGGTGGGCCAGGATGCGGGCCCGGAGGACACGCATGCCCGCTTCGCGGTTCTGCAGCTGCGACTTTTCGTTCTGCATGGCCACCACGATCCCCGTGGGAAGGTGGGTGATGCGGACGGCGGAGTCAGTGGTGTTCACCGACTGGCCACCGGGTCCCGAGGAACGGTAGACGTCGATCTTGAGGTCGTTCTGGTTGATTTCGAGCTCTTCGGGCTCATCAACTTCAGGCAGCACCAGCACACCGGCAGCCGAAGTGTGGATACGGCCCTGCGACTCCGTCACGGGCACGCGCTGCACACGGTGCACACCACCTTCGAACTTGAGCCGTGCATAGACGCCTTCGGCAGGATCGTTCGAGTTGCCCTTGACGGCCATTTGGACGTCCTTGTAGCCGCCCAGGTCAGACTCCGTGGCCGAGATAAGTTCGGTCTTCCAGCCGCGCGATTCCGCGTACCGGGTGTACATCCGCAGCAGGTCGCCGGCGAACAGCGCAGCCTCATCGCCGCCCTCGCCGCCCTTGACCTCAAGGATCACGTTGCGGGCGTCGTCAGGGTCGCGCGGGATGAGCAGACGGCGCAGCTTCGCGGAGGCCGTCTCGAGCGCAGCCTCCAGTTCAGGCACCTCGGCAGCGAACTCGGGGTCCTCCCCCGCCATTTCCTTGGCAGCAGCAAGATCATCCCGGATGCCCTCCCACTTGTGGTAGGCCTCAACAATGCCGTTCAGCTGGGCAGACCGCCGCCCCAGCTTCCGGGCCAGCCGCTGGTCAGCATAAACAGCAGGATCCCCAAGCTGCGCCTGGATAGCATCATGCTCATCAAGCAGGCCCTGTACGGACTCAAACATTTTCAAAACCTTTCGTTCTGCACCCATTTTAGTGGGGCACAGGAATCCATCCCAAAGCGGCCGGGCACACGGTGAACCGGGCACCCGACGCGTGGGTTTTCCGCCCCGGGAGTAGCATCGGGCCTGCTGAAGCGTGGTGGCCAAGTCCGTTAGGACATGGCCACCACGCGAAGGGGCGGGGGCGGAAATCCCGCGTGGCGAACCACGCGAGGCAACCGCACCCCGCCCCTGAAAACAGCTACTTGTCGTTATCCGACTTCGCACCAAGCGTCGTCTTCTGGACCTGCATGAGGAACTCGACGTTGCTCTGGGTCTCCCGGATCTTGTTGGTCAACAGCTCAAGGCTCTGCTGCGTTTCGAGTCCGGAGAGGACGCGGCGCAGCTTCCACATGATCTTGACTTCCTCGGGGGAAAGCAGGTTCTCTTCGCGGCGGGTGCCGGAGGCGTTGACGTCCACGGCCGGGAAGATGCGCTTGTCAGCCAGCTGGCGGGACAGGCGGAGCTCCATGTTGCCGGTGCCCTTGAACTCTTCGAAGATGACCTCGTCCATCTTGGAACCAGTCTCCACAAGGGCGGTTGCCAGGATGGTCAGGGAGCCACCGTTTTCGATGTTGCGGGCTGCACCGAAGAAGCGCTTCGGCGGGTACAGCGCGGCGGAGTCAACACCACCGGACAGGATGCGGCCAGAGGCCGGTGCTGCCAGGTTGTAGGCGCGGCCCAGGCGGGTCATGGAATCCAGGAGGACCACCACGTCCATGCCCATTTCCACGAGGCGCTTGGCGCGTTCGATGGAGAGTTCGGCCACGGTGGTGTGGTCATCGGCCGGACGGTCGAAGGTAGAGGCAATAACCTCACCCTTGACCGTGCGCTGCATGTCGGTGACTTCTTCGGGGCGTTCGTCAACGAGCACCATCATGAGGTGGACCTCAGGATTGTTGGTGGTGATGGCGTTGGCGATGGACTGCAGGATGAGCGTCTTTCCGGCCTTCGGCGGGGAGACGATCAGGCCGCGCTGGCCCTTGCCGATCGGGGCAACCAGGTCGATGACGCGGGGGCCGATCTTCTTGGGGTCGGTCTCGAGGCGCAGGCGCTCGGACGGGTACAGCGGAACCAGCTTGGCGAACTCGACGCGGTCCTTGAGTTCTTCGGAGGTCTTGCCGTTGACTGACGTCACGCGGACCAGGGCGTTGAACTTCTGGCGGGCTGACTGCTGGCTGCGGTCTTCGCCGTCACGCGGAGCACGGATGGCTCCAACCACGGCGTCGCCCTTGCGCAGGTTGTACTTCTTGACCTGGGCGAGGGAGACATAAACGTCGTTCGGGCCCGGGAGGTAGCCGGAGGTGCGGATGAACGCGTAGTTCTCCAGGACGTCCAGGATGCCTGCGACAGGCAGCAGGACGTCGTCCTCGGTGACCTCGACGTCGTCGACGTCCGGTCCCTGGGCGCGTCCCCGACGGCGGTCGTTGCGGTCGCGGAAACGGTCGTTGCGGGAGTTGTCCCGGCTATCCTGGCCGCCTGAGCGGTCATTGCGGTCATTGCGGTCGTTCCGGTCCCGGCGGTTGCGGCGGTTCCGGCGGCTTCCGCCGTCAGAATCATCGCTGTCGCGGGTGTTGTCGCGGGAGTCGTCGCGACGGGCGCCTTCACGCTGGCCAGCCTCACGGCTGCCTGCGTTGTCGCGGCCGCCGTCGGTGGTCTCGCGAACGGCGGTGTCGCGGGCACCGCGGCTACGTCCGCCTTCACGGCGGTCGGCACGCTGGCCGTCGCCGGCTTCTGAGCCTTGGGCGTCGGTGCGCTGGGTTTCAGTGCGCTGGGTTTCAGTGCGCTGGGTTTCAGTGCGCTCCGCGTGGCGCTGTTCGGCAACGGGCTGTTCGGCCGGTGTTTCGACAGCTTCGGCGGTCTGCGGGGACGCAGCAGCTGCTTCACCGCGGCGGCGGTTGCGGGTGCGGGGCTGGCGGCGTTCGCCGGCGCCTTCTGCTGCCTCGCCGGCCTCGGCGGGCTGGGAGGCCGGAGCTTCGGCGGGGGCAGCGGCCGGGGCCTCGCCGGCTGCTTCCGCCGGAGCGGCGGCAACAACGCCGTCGCTGACTGCCCGGCGGCTGCGGCCACGGCCACGTGCACGGGTACCTTCGGCGGCCGGGGCCTCCGCGGTTTCGCTCGCTGCAGCGGCGGGTGCAGTCGCAGGCGCGGCAACAGTGGGAGCAACGTGGTTTTCGGTCGCCTTTCCGGCAGCCTTGGCCGGCGCCTTGGTGGCCGGAGTGCCTGCACGATGGGCGGAGATGGCCGTGACCAGGTCCCCCTTGCGCATGCGGGATCCGCCGGAGATACCTAGCTGGCTGGCAAGCGCCTGCAACTGGGCGAGCTTCAGGCCGGCTAGGCCGCTGCTCTTGGCGGGTGCGGCCGTTGACGATCCGGCAGCAGAAGATGATAGTTCCACAGCTGGAGACAGCTCAGTGGTTTCGGTCACGAAGGATCCTTCCCCCTCGACGGCGTCCAGACTGGGAGCTGGACGCGATGATTTGATCTGGGCTGCAGTTCAGATCTGCAGCCGGAAATTCGGCCTTGCCGGTTGGATTTCGGCCAGCAGGGCCGGATACTGATTCACCCACGCTCCGATTAATGGCGGAACGCTGGACTGACGGTTCAGGGGCAGACACTTCATGCTGCAGATTCCTGCGACAGACCAAGCAGGCGGCACCGGAAGATGTTGCGCAGTAGGAGATCAAATAACAACTGAATGCAGCTGCAGATCAGATAGGCGGAATCACCGCCGGTGCAAGTCCACCTTAGCACCTTCAACGTCCACTGCGAGCTTCAGCACGCGCCAGGCGATATCCGGCGTGTTTGACGCCGTAAAGGCATTGATAAAGTCCACGACTGCGGAGGCTTCAGCCTGGCCGTTGGCCAGCACCAGGACCGTGGGCCCGGCACCCGAGACAACGGCCGCATATCCGGCTTTCCGCAGCGCGCTGATCAGGGCTGCGCTGGGCCGCATGGCTTCCGCGCGGTAGCTCTGGTGCAGGAAATCCTCGGTGCCGGCGAGCAGGAACTCCGGCTTCTGCGTCAGTGCATGGATCAGCAGGGCAGCCCTGCCCGAATTCATGGCGGCAGCATGGTGGCCCACCGAGGCAGGCAGGAGCGCGCGGGCGGCCTCCGTGGACAGTTCAAAATCAGGCACCGCCACAATCGGGATCACCGACTCCAGCACACTGGCACATGTGCTGCTGTACTGGTCACTGTCCTGCCAGGAGAGCGCCAGCCCACCGAAAATGGCCGGTGCGACGTTGTCCGGATGGCCTTCCAGCTCGCTGGTGAGCTGGAGGATCCAGTCGCGCCCACGCTGTCCGGCCTCCGGCACCATGGCGTTGGCCGCGGAGACTGCAGCCACCACAGCCGAGGCCGATGAACCCAGGCCCCGGCCGTGCGGGTTGACGTTTTTCGCGATAATCTTCAAGCCGCCATGGCGGTAGCCCAGTCGCTCGAAGGCGGCTTCCATGGCCCGGATAACCAGGTGGTTGGCATCGCGCGGCAGCGTTTCGGCTCCCTCGCCGCTGAGCTCGAAAAGCAGTTCGTCGGTTTCGAGGCTCTCCACTGTCAGGGTGTCATGCAACGCCAAGGCCAGGCCAAGGCTGTCATATCCGGGACCGAGATTGGCGCTGGTGGCCGGGACCCGGACGGTGACGCGCTGTCCTGCCTCGATGAGGGGCAGGCCAACAGTGGTGGGCGAGGTGGTTTCCACGGCTACTTGTCTTCCAGTCCCAGTTCGGCTGCAACGGTCACAACATCGTTGGAGACCTTGACCGGCTGCACGTCGCTGCCGTCTTCGGTGCGCAGTGCCCACTGGGGGTCCTTGAGCCCGTGGCCCGTGACGGTGATGACAATCGTCTTGCCGGACGGAACTTCCCCCGCGGCGTGCTTCTTCAAGAGCCCGGCAACACCGGCTGCTGAGCCGGGCTCCACGAAGACACCTTCGCGGGCCGACAGCCAGCGGTGGGCGTCGAGGATTTCTTCGTCCGTGACGGCATCGATGAATCCGCCGGACTCGTCGCGGGCGGCGATGGCGCCGTCCCAGGAGGCAGGGTTGCCGATCCGGATGGCGGTGGCGATGGTGTCCGGCTCGGTGATCGGGTGGCCCGCTACGAACGGCGCGGCGCCAGCGGCCTGGAAGCCCCACATCTGCGGGGTCTTAGTGGAGACGGCAGGAAGGGTACCGGCTGTTGCGGACTCGAACGGCGCGGAGTACTCCTTGTAGCCCTTCCAGTATGCCGTGATGTTGCCGGCGTTGCCGACGGGCAGGACGTGGATGTCCGGAGCGTCGCCCAGGGAGTCCACTACCTCGAATGCGCCGGTCTTCTGGCCTTGGATCCGGGCAGGGTTGACAGAGTTGACCAGGAAGACCGGGTAGGACTCCCCCAGCTTCCGTGCAATGTCCAGGCAGTTGTCGAAGTTGCCGTCAACCTGGAGCAGCGTGGCTCCGTGTGCGATGGCCTGGCTGAGCTTGCCCATGGAGATCTTGCCCTCGGGAACCAGCACGGCACACTTCAGGCCTGCGGCGGTTGCGTAGGCTGCGGCGGAAGCCGAGGTGTTGCCGGTGGACGCGCAGACAACGGCCTTGGCGCCGGATTCAACGGCGGCGGTCATGGCCATGGTCATTCCGCGGTCCTTGAACGAACCGGTGGGGTTCATTCCCTCGACCTTCAGGTACACGGTGGAACCGGTCAGTTCGGAGAGTTTCTGCGCGTGGACCAGCGGGGTCCCGCCCTCACCCAGGGTGATGACCCTGGTGGATTCCGTCACGGGCAGACGGTCAGCGTATTCGCGGATAACGCCGCGCCATTGGTGAGCCACTTAGACTCCTTCTACCCGCAGAACGGATGTAACTGAATTGATGACGTCCAGGCCCTTCACGGCCTCGACGGTGGCTGCGAGGGCAGCCTCGGATGCGCGGTGGGTGACAATCCGCAATTCGGCCGATTCCACGTTGGACTCGGCGTCCTTGTGGATGGTCTGCCGCATGATTTCGATGGACACGCCATGCTCGGCGAAGAGCTGGGCGATGCGGGCCAGGACGCCGGGCTGGTCGGCGACGTCGAGGCCGATGTAGTAGCTGGTGGTTGCCGCTTCGATAGGCAGCGCCGGGACGTGGCCGGTAGTGGTTTCGGTGCGCTGGGGCCCGCCCAGCACCAAGCGGCGGGCGGCCGATACGAGGTCACCCAGCACGGCGGAGGCAGTGGGGGTGCCGCCGGCGCCCTGGCCGTAGAACATCAGCTCGCCGGCGTTTTCCGCTTCGATAAACACGGCGTTGAACGCACCGCGGACGGCGGCCAGCGGGTGCTCGCGCGGGAGCAGCGTCGGGTGAACCCGCACCGAAACCCCTTCGCCGCCGTCGGAATCGGTGAGTTTTTCGGCAATGGCCAGCAGCTTGATAACAAATCCCGCATCCTTCGCCGCGGCGATGTCGGACGCGCTGACAGAGGTGATGCCTTCGCAGTGGACGTTCTCCAGCGCGAACCGGGTGTGGAAGGACAGCGTGGCCAGGATGGCTGCCTTGGCGGCGGCGTCATGGCCTTCGACGTCGGCCGTGGGGTCCGCTTCCGCGTAACCGAGGCGCTGGGCTTCGGCGAGGGCATCGGCGAACTGGGCACCGGTGGAATCCATCTGGTCCAGGATGAAGTTAGTGGTGCCGTTGACGATGCCCAGCACCCGGGTGATCCGGTCGCCGGAAAGGCTGTCGCGGATGGGGCGCAGGATGGGGATGGCGCCAGCGACGGCAGCTTCGTAGGACAGCTGCACGCCGGCCTTGTCAGCTGCCTCGTAGAGGGTGGGTCCGTCCTGGGCGAGCAGTGCTTTGTTGCCGGTCACCACACAGGCGCCGTTGCTCAGCGCCGAGAGGATCAGGGTGCGGGCAGGTTCGATGCCGCCCATGAGCTCGATGACGAGGTCGGCGTCCTTGACCAGGGTCTCGGCGTCGGTGGTGAACAGTTCCTGCGGCAGCTCAACGTCGCGCTTGGAATTGACGTTGCGTACGGCGATGCCGCTGAGCTGCAGGTGCGCACCGGTGCGGGCAGCAAGGGCGTCGGCGTCCTCAATGAGAATCCGCGCAACCTGGGCCCCAACGTTGCCACAGCCCAGCAGGGCCACTTTCAGGGTTCGCAATTCAGTCATTCGGCACTCCCATGTCGCGGTTAAGCAAATCTTCTTCGGTTTCCCCGCGGACAATCAGCCGGGCAGATCCATCGCGCACCGCGACAACGCCCGGCCGGGCCAGATAGTTGTAGTTGCTTGACAGGGCCCAGCAGTAGGCGCCGGTACCCGGTACAGCAAGCAGATCACCGGCTGCCACGTCCTCGGGCAGATATACATCTCTAACAACTATGTCGCCGCTCTCGCAATGTTTGCCCACTACGCGGGACAGCTGCGGTGACGCCGCCGACGTGCGGGAGGCAAGAATTGCCGAATAATCCGCGTCGTACAGCACCGGGCGGGCGTTGTCACTCATGCCTCCGTCCACTGACACATAGCGGCGGGGATACGTAACGTTCTCCTGCCCTTCCGCGTCAACACGGACGGTCTTCAGTGTGCCCACCTCGTACAGCGTGAAGGTGGTACTGCCCACGATGGCGCGACCCGGCTCGATGGAGATCCTGGGTGACGTGATGCCCAGCTCGGCACAGGTGGAACGTACGACGGCGGCCATCGCCGTCGCGATGTCGGCTGCGGGGCGGGGGGTGTCAACGGGTGTGTACGCGATGCCGTAGCCGCCGCCAAGGTCCAGTTCCGGCAACTCGATCGAGTACTTTTCCTGCACGGCTGCCAGGAACCGCAACAGCTTCTCGGCGGCCAGCGCAAAACCATCGGGCTCGAAGATCTGCGAGCCGATGTGGCAATGGAGCCCGAGCAGTTCGATGCCGGGGTGTGCGGCAGCAGCTGCTACCGCTTCCTCGGCCGCGGAGAGTCCTTCCCTGTCGGTGGAGTCCGCGGCCATGGACAGGCCGAACTTCTGGTCCTCGTGGGCTGTGGCAATGAATTCATGCGTGTGGGCGTAGACGCCGGGGGTCAGCCGGAGCATGACCTTTGCCTGTTCACCGCGCCCGTGCGCGATGGCACCGACGCGGACCAGTTCGTCGAGGCTGTCCACCACGATGCGTCCAAGGCCCATGTCCAGCGCGCGGTGGATTTCGGCGTCGGATTTGTTGTTGCCGTGCAGGGCCACGCGCTCACCGGGAATGCCCGCTCGCGCGGCCACCGCCAGTTCACCGCCCGAGGCCGTGTCCAGGCGCAGGCCCTCTTCCTCGACCCACTTCACGACGGACGTGCACAGGAAGGACTTGCCGGCGTAGTAGACGTCCACTCCCCCGCAGATGTCATGGAAGGCTGCGTCGAAGGAGTCCTTGAAGGCCCGCGCCCGGGCACGGAAGTCGGCCTCGTCCATTACAAAAAGCGGCGTCCCAAACTGTTGCTTCAGGGCGGCGACGTCGATGCCCGCCACCGTGAGGACGCCGTCGTTGTTCCGCTGCACGCTGCCTGCCCACATGGGTTCGTGCAGGGCGTTCAGATCCGCCGGCACCGACAGCCAGTCGGGAGCCAGCGGGGACGCTGCATTTCCGGTCTGCACTGTCATGGGGATCACATCCGTTCCGGCGCGGAAACGCCAAGGAGGTCAAGGCCGTTGGCCAGTACTTGGCTGGTGGCGTCGTTAAGCCACAGCCGGGTGCGGTTGACGTCGGTTACCGGCTCGTCGCCCATGGGGGCGATTCGGCAGGCGTCGTACCAGCGGTGGTAAGCGCCGGCAATCACTTCCAGGTGGCGGGCCACGCGGTGCGGCTCACGCAGTTCCGCAGCTTTGGCCACGATGGAGGGGTAGCTGCCCAGGTACGAAAGCAACTCATTTTCCGTGGCGTGGTCCAGCAGGGAAGCCTCGAAGGCGCTCCGGTCCACCCCAGCGGCCACGGCGTTGCGAGCGGCGCCGCGGGTACGCGCGTGGGCGTACTGGACATAGAAGACGGGGTTTTCGTTGCTGTGCTTCTTGAGCAGGTCCGGATCCAGGGTGAGTGGCGAGTCCGCAGGGAAACGGGCCAGGGAGTAGCGCACGGCGTCCTTGCCCAGCCAGTCGATGAGGTCTTTGAGCTCGATGATGTTGCCGGCACGCTTGGACAACTTGGCACCGTTGACGGAGACCAGCTGGCCGATCAGCACCTCGATGTTCACCTCGGGGTCATCGCCTGCGCAGGCCGCAATGGCCTTCAGGCGGTTGATGTAACCGTGGTGGTCTGCTCCGAGGAGGTAGATTTTCTCGGTAAAGCCGCGGTCCTTCTTCGACAGGTAATAGGCGGCATCGGCGGCAAAGTAGGTGGGCTCGCCGTTTGCCCGGATCATCACACGGTCCTTGTCGTCACCGAAGTCGGTGGTGCGCAGCCAAACGGCACCGCCGTCGTCGAACACGTGACCCTGCTCGCGAAGGCGGGCAACGGCACTTTCGATGGCGCCGGCGTCGTGCAGTTCCTGTTCGGAGAAGTAGACGTCAAATGCCACGCCGAAGTCCGCGAGGGTGGACTTGATGTCCTTCATCTGGGCCTTGTAGGCCGCCGCTCGGATCACCGGGATAGCGGCGACCTCCGTCAGCTCGCGGATGTCCGGGTGCTCGCTGAGTACCTCGTGGCCGAGGTCCGCGATGTACTGGCCGGGGTAGCCGCCGTCGGGCACGGGGCGTCCATGAAGCCGGGAGTAAACGGAGTTGGCGAAGACGTTCATCTGCGAGCCGGCGTCGTTGATGTAGTACTCAGCGGTGACCTCGGCTCCGGAGGCACGCAGGACGCGGGCGATCGCATCGCCCAAGGCGGCCCAGCGCGTGTGGCCTATGTGGAGGGGTCCGGTGGGGTTCGCGGAGACGAATTCCATGTTAACCACGTGGCCGGCGAGCGCGGTGTTGGTGCCGTATTCCCGTCCGGCTTCCACAATGGCCTTCGCCAAGGCACCTGCCGCGGCGGCATCCACCGTGATGTTCAGGAAGCCGGGTCCGGCGATGTCCACGGCGGAGACACCGTTGATGGACTTCAGCCGGGCGCTAAGGATCGTAGCGAATTCACGCGGGTTTGTGCCTGCCTGCTTGGCGAGCTGGAGCGCAATGTTGGTAGCCCAGTCACCGTGGTCCCGGTTCTTCGGTCGCTCCACGCGCACCTCATCAGGGACAGCTGATGCGGAAAGCGCGATTTCGCCAGCGGCGACGGCGTCTTTCAGGCAGGTGGATATGGCGAGGGAGAGTTCTTCGGGAGTCACCCCTCTAGCCTACCGGGGGCCGCCACATGGACGAATTTGAGCGTTGCGCGTGACTGGCACTAACTCGACCAGGCAACAGCGATTTTCCTCACAGCAGTTGCACGGCTGAATCACAGGGTGAACCATTACGGTGAATCCGACGTTGAGAACACCGTAAGCACCCAGCCCACGAAACGAGACCCATTCATGAGACCGTCAGTCCGCAAGAGTGTTTTCGCCGGTATCGCCGGCCTTTCCCTCGCAGGAACGGTGGCCGGCTGCGCGCCGTCCGCTACACAGGACACGCCGGCTACCACCGGCAACAGTTCGCCTGCAACGTCGGCCGCGCCATCCACCACCTCCCCTTCCGGCACTTCGTCGTCGCTCGCCAGCAGTGGTTCCGTCTACCAGGACGGTACGTACAGCGCGGACGGCACCTATGTTTCCCCGAACGGTACCGAAACTGTTGGTGTTGAACTGACCCTTGCTTCGGGCAATGTCACGGCTGTGAACATCACCCAGCATCCCTCGAACCCGAACACGCGGAAATTCCAGGGCGAATTTGCCAGCGGGATCGCAGCGCAAATCGTGGGAAAGAGCATCGACGAACTGAACGTTTCCAAGGTGGCAGGGTCCTCGCTCACCAGCGGCGGCTTCAACCAGGCACTCGAAAAGATCAAGGCAGAGGCAAAGTAGGACGTGCCGCAGCCGGACTGGGACGGGTTCAGTTTCGACGGGATCGGTACCCGTTGGGAAATCTCCACGCCCCGGCCGCTTGACGGCTCCCTCCGCGCGCGGCTGCTGGCCGTGGTGGAGCGGTACGACGGCGACTGGTCCCGGTTCCGACCCGATTCAACGGTGGGTGCCATGGCCCGGCTGCCCGGGCGGTATCGGTTTTCGGACGAAGCCGCGGCTCTTGGCCGCCTGTACCGCGAGCTATACGACATCACGGCCGGCGCCATGACTCCTTTGATCGGCGGCAGCCTTGAGCGGTTGGGGTACGACTCCTCATATTCCCTTCGTCCCGCGGGTTCGCCGGTTCCCGCCCTCCGTTGGGAGGATGCAGTGGACTGGGATGGCGACGTACTCACCACCAGCGTGCCCCTTGTCCTGGACATTGGAGCGGCCGGCAAGGGACAGTTGGTGGATCTCTTGGCGGCGGAACTGCGCTCACACGCCGAGCAGGACTTCCTGATTGATGCCAGCGGGGACCTGCTTCACAGCGGCCCCGATGCCGTCATGGTGGCATTGGAGCATCCCTATGACCCATCCAAGGCCATCGGAAAAGTGTCGCTGGCGGGCGGGGCGTTGTGTGCATCGGCGTCGAACCGCCGGGCGTGGGGCGACGGCCTGCATCACGTGCTGGACGGCACCACCGGACGTCCGGTCACTACTGCCGTGGCCACCTGGACCATGGCGGAAAGCACCATGGTGGCTGACGCGCTGGCAACGGCGCTATTCTTCGCACCCGGCGCCGTGTTGGAAGAGTCCTTCGACTTTTCGTGGCTGACGGTATTTTCTGATGGTAGCGCCGCCTATTCGGCAGGATTTGAAGGGACACTGTTCACATGAGCCCCGTTGACGCCCCCAAGACAGGGGCAGCCGTTTCCCCGGCAGGCCGGCTGGACACCCTGTTGGGCAAGTACACGATGTACCGGCTCATCCTCCTGGTGCTGTCCGCCCTCGCCGCGTATAGCCTCCTCCTGAACGCCCTCGGCTGGCTCACGTTCGGCATCCCGCAGATGCTGGTCCACCTGGTGCTCTGCCTTGGTTTGACCTATGTCTCCAACCGGGGGCTTGCCGCACTGTTCCGTGTGCGGCCGCATTCTGAGTCGTCGCTCATCACTGGTTTGCTTCTCTACTTCCTGTTCTGGCCGACCTTCGCGCCCATGGATATGGCAGGCGTGGCACTGGCGTGCGTCCTTGCCTCCGCGTCAAAGTACGCGCTTGCCTGGCGTGGCCGGCACATCTTCAACCCGGCAGCAGCCGGCGCGTTCGTCACGGGGCTGACAGGTTTGAACATTGCAACGTGGTGGGCGGCGACCCCTGCAATGCTGTGGCTGCTGGTCCCTGGAATCCTTCTGGTGCTCTACCGAACCCGCAAATTTCTGATGGCAACTGTGTTCCTCGTGGTCGCGACTGCGATTATCACGACGGAACTGCTGCAAGCCGGACTCTCTTTCGGCAGCGCCCTCTGGCAGGCCTTCGCCCAACGCCCGCTCCTGTTTTTCGTGGGCTTTATGCTGACCGAGCCGCTGACGCTGCCGCCGCGCCGTTGGCAACAGCTGGCGCTGGGCGCGGTGGTGGGCGTGGTGTTTGCGGTGCCGTACAACTTGGGCTTTATTGCCAACTCACCGGAGCTGGCACTGCTGCTCGGCAACTTGCTGGCCTTCCTGGTGGGACAGCGGGGCGGGCTGAAGCTGCGCTTCACCGGTTCCAGGCCCTTGACGCCGAGCACCACAGAATTTGCGTTCGAGCCGTCCCGGCCTGTGCGCTTTGTACCGGGCCAGTACATGGAACTTGATCTTCCGCACGCCAAGTCGGACGGGAAGGGCCGACGCCGGGTGTTCAGCCTGACCAGCGCGCCCGGTTCGGATGAGGTGAAGTTCGGGGTCCGGACAGCTGACCCCTTGTCAGCCGCCAAGAAAGTCCTGCTGGGGCTGAAGCCGGGCGACCAAGTGACCGCCACGTCGGTGGGAGGCGACTTCGTGCTGCCGCGGGATCCGGCCAGGCCGCTGCTGCTGATAGCTGCCGGGATCGGCATCACTCCCTATCTGGCACACCTGGCCTCCGGCGCAGCCAAGGACCGGGACGTGGTGTTGCTGCTGCTGGCAAGAAATGCCGAAGAGATTGCCTACGCCGATGAGCTTCGTACTTCGGGGGCGCGGATCGTTGCCCGACTCGCGGACGGTTCCGCCCCGCCGTCGTTCATCACCGAAGCAGGAACCAATACCGGAGCTGGGGGCCGGCTGGATGGGGCTTCATTGCAGGCCCTTGTGCCCGATATTGCCGGACGCAGCGTCTACATCTCAGGATCTCCTGCCAGCGTGGCTTCACTCCGCCGCGCGGCCAGGGAGGCCGGGGCACGCCGAGTGCATGTGGACTCGTTTTCCGGCTACTGAGGCGTGGCGTTTTTCCTTGCAGGCCACCTTCCTGCTAAGCTCTAGGACGTCCCGCTGGCAACAGCAGGAACCCTGAATTGCCCTCGTAGCTCAGGGGATAGAGCGTCTGCCTCCGGAGCAGAAGGTCGTAGGTTCGAATCCTATCGAGGGCACAATGAAACCCCCGCCGCTTGGAAAAGCGGCGGGGGTTTTCTGTTTCCGCCCAGGGCACGACATCTTGCACCCGTGATTGCCCGGCCTTCACGAATTGAGGCCCATGATGCGGGGTTAGGGCACTGACGGCACTCCGGGGCAGCCTTGGCCTTGGGGATTCTGGTTGCAGTCGTCGGCGTAGTTGCGGGTGATGGACCGCCATACGCTGATGGTTTGGGGCGCGGCGCTGAACTGGCCTTGTCCGGGGATGGGCAATGGTGGCCCGTTGTTGACGGAGTACGTCCCTCGGAATGAGGTGGTGAGGACTACTTGGAAGTCTCCAGTGGCCGTGTAGGCGTGACTGGTCCGTGTTTTCTCGCCCCAGCGCTCCTGCGGAAGTGGTCCACCCATCGATGGCTGTGGGCCTAACACCGTACCGTCGCCGTAATTCCACGTGTACTGGACCGGTGTGGCTACGACGTGGACCTGCTGCCCGAACATGGTGACGTCGAACTGCTGCTCGATGGCGTCGGCATAGAAGTTCGTCTCGGCGCCCCGGAGGGTGTGCGGGCTCGGCTGGGCCACGACTGACCCCGCCTTGACCGGCAAGTTCTCGAACTGGCGCTGAATGTCCGCGGCAATGCGTGGCAGCAGGTCCTCGGGCTTCGCGTCGTAGAGGCACGTCGGGCCGGAGTGGTGCGTCCATACCGGGTTGGCCAGTCCGCGAGGTGCCTTTAACCAGACGACGGGAATGCCTGCCTTGCCCTCAGGCCCACTTTTGCACTCGACCTGGTCCCGCAGGCAGACGGAATTGAAATCGCCCCCGCCGAGGTGGCATTGGAGTTCGTACTTGTACTGGTTTGGATCGCTCGAAATGGTTCCCGGTTCGGCGGGATTGACTTTTCCGGTGACAGGATCGACGACCCACACTGTAACCCCGACTCCCGAATTGCCGAATCCTGAATCAGCTCCGCTGTCGGCAAAGGATGGGGACGGACATGCAACTCCTAGAGTGAATGCCAAAATCCCAGCGCAGAGGATTCTCCAAGGCCTCTTCAGCGTCATTAGCGCAGGGGGTGCAAACCATCAACGTGCCAGGCAGCGTCCTTGAAGCTGACCAGCAGAACGTTCGCGGTGTCAGAAGGCTCAGTGGCAGCCCTGAATTCAGAACCCCCCGGATCGTGATAGGTGATCGTGGCTTGCTGAACCTGCACTATGACTTGGTAGAGCTCGTCGGCGGCTGGTTCAGAAACTGTCATCGTTGAAGGCACTATTATTTTGCCGCCCGCAAGCCACCGCCCCCCTTGATAATTGGTCTTCAACGAGGACGTGATATTTGAGCAGAACTCGCAACCAGGTGAGGTTATCGCTTCGACACCCGAAATATCGCCGGTTTGATAGGCAAAACTTAGTTGCGCGAACCAGTGTGTGACGAATGCCTCCAGCCCTTCCTTCGTCTCGGTCTTAGCGACCTCAGGCAACACGGGCACGGGCACGTTCTGTGCGGGGCCCGTTGCGTCAGCTGGTTTGTAGGCTGCGGTGGGAGTCGGCGTGGCGCTCGGGGTCACCGACTCTGTGGCAGACACGGAAGGTGACGTGCCAGTGCTGTTGGGACCGCTGCCCGAGTTGCAGCCCGAGAGCGCCACAGCGGCCGCCGCAACAACTACGAGTGGGGTCAGGCGCACGCGCCGGGACGTAAAAAGGTTGTGCGATGTCATGGGCAGCTATTCCCCCAATAGTGTTTCAATGCCTCGCTCCGAACAATTCCTTAAGGTTAGCCCAGGCGACAGTTCAGCGCTCAGAGTTATCCACAGGCCCCCTCGTCGGCTCCATCGCCCTCCGATCCGCATGAAAGTCACATATGCGACTGCCCAGTGGCGTGCACAGAGAACAGCAGGAAAGCCACACCAACGAGCAATGCGCCCCGGGCGCATGGTGACAAGGCTGGGTGGTCGCCACACCCCGGCGAACTAGGGCGGTGTCTCGTTCCAGCTCGCCGCTAAAACCTGCGCCGGCAACATAGGTGGTTCCCAGTCTTGGTGTTCGCTTTGGTAGTGGCGTCCGGTGGGTGAGGTCCAGCCGGGTGGTTTGTCGATGCT
>NZ_JBBCBS010000010.1:0-122546 GCF_037203945.1 Pseudarthrobacter sp. CCNWLW207
TGGCCAAAACAACCAATCAAAAAACAATTGGTATCAACAAACTTGGCACACTATTGAGTTCTCAAACAACAGACACATTCGAATACTTCTCGAAACAATTCATTTCAATGAATTCTTTTGTTTCGCATTTCTTCGCTGCGATGTTTCAATCTTATTTCATTCATATTCACTTTGCAAATCCGGGTTATTTTCCCGATATTCACTCTGCGGAATGAATCCGCCCATCAGAAAGTGAAGCATTTCATCAATTCCCGTGCAGTGCACATGATGAATTGCTTCTCATTTGAAGGGGGCTTGTCACCACTCAGCGGCGGCGACTCAGAAAACAATACACGCTCCCCTCCAGCCGTGCAAATCGGCCGAAGAGGAGCGCGCAATGAGGTTCTGGACGGGCTACGGGACCAGGACTTCTACGGTCGCAAGGTTCTTCTTACCGCGCCGCAAAAGCAGGTACTGGCCATGCAACAGTTCGGATTCGGAGATCACGGCTTCGGGATCGGAAACCTTCTCATTGTTCACGTATGCTCCCCCCTCGCCCACCGTACGCCGGGCTGCCGACTTGCTCTCGGACAGGCCCGATGCCACAAGCAGGTCCACAATCCCCAAGCCATCCACCTGGATGGTTGCGGAGGGAAGCTCCGACGTTGCGGCTTCGAGGGTTGGCTTGTCCAGCGCTGACAGATCGCCATTGCCAAAGAGCGCGGCCGATGCAGCGATAACTTTCTCTGTGGCTTCGACCCCATGGACCAGCGACGTGACTTCAAAGGCAAGCTTCCGCTGGCCTTCCCGCGCAAAGGGGCGCTCGGCCACTGCGGCAGCCAGCTCCTCAATCTCCGCCCGGCTAAGGAAAGTGAAAACCTTGAGCCGGTCCACAACATCGGCATCAGCTGTGTTCAGCCAGAACTGGTAGAAGGCGTAAGGGCTGCACATGCCGGCGTCGAGCCAGATAGCGTTGCCTTCGCTCTTGCCGAACTTGGTGCCGTCCGAGTTGGTGATCAACGGAGTTCCGAGGGCATGGACAGTCTTGCCTTCAACCTTGCGGATCAGCTCCGTGCCACTGGTGAGGTTGCCCCACTGGTCCGAACCGCCGGTCTGCAGCATGCAGCCGTAGTCTCGGAAGAGTTGGAGGTAGTCCATGCCCTGAAGGATCTGGTAGCTGAACTCCGTGTAGCTGATGCCTTCTTCGGAGCTGAGGCGGGAAGCAACGGCGTCCTTGCGAAGCATGGTGCCAACGCGGTAGTGCTTTCCGATTTCGCGAAGGAAATCGATGGCGCTCAACGGCGCGGTCCAGTCGAGGTTATTGACCATACGGGCGGCGTTGGCGCCTTCGAAGCTGAGGAAGCGGCGGACCTGCGCCTGGAGGTAGCCCACCCACTCAGAAACGGTGTCCTTGGTGTTAAGTGTCCGCTCCGCCGTGGGACGCGGGTCACCGATCAGGCCGGTGGAGCCGCCCACCAATCCCAACGGCTTGTGGCCTGCAAGCTGGAGCCGCCGCATCACCAGGAGCTGGACAAGGTTTCCCAAGTGCAGGCTCGGCGCGGTGGGATCAAACCCGCAGTAATACGTGACCGGCTCACCGGCGAGGAGCTTTTCCAGCTCCCCTTCATCGGTGGAGACGTGGACCAGGCCGCGCCACTTCAGCTCCTGCCAGATGTTGGCGAAGGTGGGGTCGTTCTGCTGGGATTCGAGATCGTTGAGTTCTGACACGACTTCTAAGTTAGCAGGATTGGCGGCCACCGGCGCCGGATGAACCGGGCCGGTGGCCGCCAATCCCCGCCGACCGGGCTAGCGTTCGATGCCGGCAGGCACACCCTCTGCTGCGATCAGGCGAAGCCGCTGGGTAGGCCGGGTCATGGCGACGTAGAGATCCCCCACCCGCCCGTGCTCGTGGTTCAGCATCCTGGAAGGTTCCAGTACCACAACCCCGTCAAACTCAAGGCCTTTGGCCTCCCGCGGGCTGATGACCACGATGTCCTGCTCATAGCTTCCGGCGCCGGTTCCGATGCGCCGGCCATAGACGGCACGCAAGGCCGCCGTCGCCTGCGGCAGGAGGTCGCCGTCGGCAATCACGGCCAGCAGGCCGCCGTCGAGCGCTTCCAGCTCTTCGGGAAGCGCCTCCACCAGCCGGCTGACCACTTCTCCGGCCGCCACCTTGTCGATGATGGGCGCCCAGCGGCCCTCGCGGACCGCCTTGGGCGCAGAGACCACAAGGCCGGCTGCGTTGGCCATCCGTGCTGCGGCTTCCGCGATCTGCGACGGCGTCCGGTAGTTGACCGTCAGTTCCTCCAGCTGCCAGCGGTCCCCGAACAGCGGACCCAGGGCACCCTGCCAGGAGTTCGCGCCGGCCACGGAACTTGTCTGTGCGATGTCGCCCACGATGGTGAACGACTTCAGCGGGCACCGGCGGACCAGAAGCCGCCACTGCATCGGCGAAAGTTCCTGCGCTTCGTCGACCACGATGTGCCCGAAGGCCCAGGTCCTGTCAGACGTGGCGCGTTCGGCCGCTGTCTGCCGGGCTTCGCGCTCCTGGTTCTGGTCCACCAGTTCCTCAGCCGACATGAGCGCATCGACACCGGCAGCCTCCATGTTCACCAGGGTCTGCTTCGCGTTCGCCAGGTCGCGGGCTCGATCGTGCTCCTGCTGCGCCAGTCCGCGGCCCGCAGCCGGGTCAAGTTCGCCCAGCAGTTCCGCTGCTTCGTCCAGGAGCGGCACATCAGACTCGGTCCAGGGCGCATCCACCGGGCGAAGCAGCAACGCACGTTCGGCCGGGGTGAGGTGCGGGGTGCAGACTTCCAGGATCGCCGGCTTGCTGAAGAGCTCGCTGATGAGCTTCTCCGGGGTCATGGGCATCCAGCACAGGTTCAGCGCGATCCGTACATCCCGGGCAGTGCGGACGTCCTCCGCAAGGTAGGAGCGGTCGGCGTTGTTGCCAAGGCTTCCCGCTTCCACGAGTTCGGTCATCTGCTCGGTCAGCTCGCGGAGCAGGATCTTGACGAAGGTCACGCGTGCCTCATTGTGCGGCTTGCCTGTGGAGCGCGCGCGTTCCCGGGCGCGGCGGACCTGCCGCGGCGTGAGCACCAGCTTCCGCCCGTCAACCTCTACGACCCGGTTTTCGGCAAAGGTCCGTTGGCGGTTTGCCACGGCATTGGCTACAACATCCGCCATGTCCAGCCGGCCCTTGATGGCCGCGACCTCGGCCTCGGGTTCGGCCACCGCACTGATGCCAGGCATCAGCCGGCCGAGGCTGGCCATCACCACCCCGGTTTCGCCGAGTGAGGGCAGTACGCGTTCGATGTATTTCATGAACGACGACGACGGGCCCACCAGCAGCACACCTGCAGTCTTGAGCCGGTCCCGGTGGGTGTAGAGAAGGTAGGCGGCGCGGTGCAGCGCAACGGCCGTCTTGCCGGTGCCCGGACCGCCTTGGACTACGACAGCACCGGAGATGGAGGAACGGATGATCCGGTCCTGCTCGGACTGGATGGTTCCAACGATGTCGGACATGCGGCCAGTCCGCTTGGAGTCCAGGGCAGCGAGCAGTGCACCTTCGCCCTGCAGCGACTCGTTGTCGGTGAGCATGTCCGCGTCCAGGACGTCGTCCTCGATGGCCTTGACTACCCTGCCCTGCAGGATCAGGTGCCGGCGGCGCCGCACGCCCTGCCGGTCAAAAGCGGTTGCCTGGTAGAAATGGCCGGCTTCGGGCGCGCGCCAGTCCACCATCAGCCGCTGCAGGTCCTCGGTGGTGAGTCCGATGCGGCCGATGTACTGGGCTTCCCCGGAATCCAGGTCAAGGCGGCCGAAGACCAGGCGGTCATCGACGGCGTCGAGCTGGGCAAGGCGATCCTCATAGAGCGCGGCGAAGGCGTCACGCTCGGAAACATTCTGCATGGTGCCCACAGCACCGGCCCGGCGGACCTGCGCCAACTGCTTGCGCTTTTCGGCGCGCAATTCTTCCAGCCGCGCATACAGGCCAGCAACATAGTCCCGTTCGTGGGCCAAATCGGCGTCGAGCATTAAACGTTCCCCTATCGCAAAAGACAGACCGTCCATTCTACAACCATTTCGGTTAACGTGATTGAAACTTCGCCGGACGTGGCTTGGCCGCCTTGTAGCGGGACACCGTAGGGTCCCCCGGCAGCCAGAAGCGCCAGGGGTAGTCTCCGGTGCCGCCGTCCCCGGAAACGCCCACCCGAGGCCCGGAACTGACCTCCATCGCAGCAGTTTCCGGAAGCCGCAGCTCGAAGGGTTCGCTCAGTGCATCCCGCCCGCTGTCCGCCGTAGTGAGGGCAAGGGCAGTGGCCAGCCGGGCCGGTCCGCTCGCCAAATCAAAGGGAGATTTCGACGTCGGCCGCCTCACTGCCGCCAGGCGTTGCCCCTCCACCACTTCACCGGCGCGCAGCAGTACGGCGGAGGCGGTGCCTGCCGGACCGCAGACGACGTTGGCGCAGTAATGCATGCCGTACGTGAAATAGACGTATAGATGGCCCGCCGGCCCGAACATGGGCGCGTTGCGTGCCGTGGGGCCGCGAAACGTGTGGGATCCCGGATCCGGATGCAGGGAATCACCAGGCCCCATGTAGGCCTCCACCTCGGTGATCCGCACGGCCACTGTTCCCTCATGGCTGTTGTGGCTCAGGACGGATCCCAGTAGTTGCGGTGCGATCCTCCGTGCATCTCCGGACAATAGTTCGCGGAGCTGTTCCGGCTCGGTGGGACTGGTGCGGACGGTCATGATCCGACTCTACCCAACGGCCCACGGCCATGTCCGATTTCCGCTAGCAGGTGCCATCATGGGCTGGCAGGATAGGGGGCATGGACTTCTGGCAGCGCTACCGCGCGATCGATGCGCGCGATCCCCGGTTCGACGGGCAGTTCTACACTGCTGTCCGGACTACGGGCATCTACTGCCGTCCGTCCTGCCCGGCCCGCACCCCCAAGGCAGCCAACGTCACCTTCTACGAAACATCAGCCGCGGCGCACGACGCCGGCTACCGGGCCTGCAAGCGCTGCCTACCCGAGGCGGTGCCCGGGACGCCGGCGTGGAACGTCCGGCAAGACATCGCCGGCCGGGCCATGAGGCTCATCAACGACGGCGTTATCAACCGGGACGGGGTGCAGGGCCTGGCGGCCCGGCTGGGCTATTCGGCACGGCAGCTGAACCGGATCCTCAGCCATGAACTCGGCGCCGGACCACTCTCGCTTGCCCGGGCAAGCCGTGCCCAGACCGCACGCACCCTGCTGGTTTCCACTTCCATGAAGCTTGCCGACATCGCGTTCGCATCCGGCTTCAGCAGCGTCCGGCAGTTCAACGAGACCATGGTGGAGGTGTTCGCCATGACGCCCACAGCCCTGCGCTCCACGGCGCGGCACCACAAGCCGGAGATGGCAGCCACCGCGCTGACCCTGACCCTGCCCTACCGCGAACCCTTCGACCCCGGCGTCTTTTCCTTCCTCGCGGTCCGGGCCATCCCGGGGATCGAGGTGGGGACACCGACGTCGTACGCCCGTACGCTGCGGCTGCCACACGGTGATGCCCGCTTCAGTGTGCATTACGACGGCGGCGCGCCGGGGCGCCCGCTTACCCTCACCATCGGCGCGGTGGACCTCCGCGACCTCCCGGCCCTGCTGAGCAGGGTGCGCCGGCTTTTCGACCTTGACTCTGATCCGGTCGCCATTGACAGCGCGCTGGCTGGGGATCCCCGGCTTGCCAACTCCGTGACCACTGCCCCAGGTATCCGGCTGCCGGGCGCGGTGGACCCACAGGAACTTCTCATCAGGGCGATGATCGGACAGCAGGTCACGGTCGCCGCGGCCCGGACGGCACTGACCCAACTGTCCGCAGCCGGAAGTCCCAGCCGGATGCCCGGCGAGGGGCTTTCCCGGCTGTTTCCCACCGCGGCGGAAATTGCCGGGTCGGGCTACTCGCTGCTGCGGGGTCCGCAGCGCCGTATTGACGCTATCCGCTTTGCGGCTTCGGCCCTCGCGGAGGGCCAACTGGATTTCGGCTATGGCGACGACCTGCCGGGGCTGGGGGCGAAGCTGCTCCCTCTCCCGGGCGTGGGTCCCTGGACGGTGGGCTATGTGGCGATGCGCGTGCTGGGTGCGCCGGACGTCTTCCTGGCGAACGATGCCGCTGTGAAAAACGGCATCCGTGCCCTCGCAACCTCCGCCACCAGCCGGGATGGACTCGCCGCTGAACTGTTGGGTCCGGCGCCCCGGCCCAGTGTGCTTAACCCCGATTTCAGTGAGGTCAGTCCCTGGCGGTCCTACGCCACCATGCACCTGTGGCGCGCCGCTGCGGCGCCGAAAGCCCCTCAACCTGAACCAGTTGTTCCAGAGAAAGCGATGCAATGAAAGCCCAGTTGTTAGTGATGTCCACCCCAGACGGTCCGTTCACCATCCTCGCGCAGGACGGCGTGGTCCTGGCCTCCGGCTGGACGGCCGGGCCAGGTGAGCTGACCGGGCAAATCCATCCGGAGCTGCGCCCGGGCGACATTGAGTCGGTGACAGACCTGGGTCCCATATCCCTGGCAGTGGAGGCCTTCTACGCCGGGGACCCCGCACCGGCCATGGCTGTTCCCGTGCTGCAGAAATCCGGGCCCTTCCGGGCCCACGCCTGGGATGTGCTGAGGACAGTACGCCCCGGGTCGCCGGTCACCTATACGGAGTACGCCGAACTGTCAGGGAATCCCAAGGCAGTCAGGGCCGCGGCCAGCGCCTGCGCGTTCAATGCGGCAGCATTGTTTGTGCCCTGCCACCGCGTCATCCGCACTGACGGCTCCCTGGGCGGCTTCCGCTGGGGCCTGGCCATCAAGGAAAGCCTGCTCGCGCGAGAAGCAACGGAAGGCCTGCTGGCACGCGAAGCCGGCTAGGACCTACTTTGTTGCGGGCGTCCCCGAAGGCCACGGCAGCAGTTCGGGGAGATCCACGCCGTCTGCAGCAGCGGAGGCCCGCAGGCTGCCGAGCGACGGTTCACGGCCAGCAAGCCACGCCGCTATGTCAGTGATCATGCCGCTGATGACAGTGGAGCGGGCGCCGGTGCCGAGAGTCCTTGGCGGAAGCCCAAGCGGCTGGAGCACCAGCTTGTCCCCCGGAGCCACGCGGGCAGCCAGGAAGCCGAAAAGGTGTTCGCAGAGTGGCCGGCTCCAGGTCTCCGGGCCAAGGCCAGTGCCCAGGTCGGCTGTGTGGATCACCAATTCACGCCACAACGCCAGCCCGCCGTCGAGGACAACTCCCCCTCGATAGGCAATCGGCGCGTCCCAACCGGAGCCGGCGTCGAGCGCGTCAAAAGCTTTCAGCGCCCGGTCGAGGCCTGCGGCCAGATCCGCACGATGGGCATCCGCACTGTGGCCCGCGGCGATCTCGATGGCCTTGTTCCGACCGTCCTGGCCGCCGTCGTACAGCTCAATGGTTTCGCCCCGGGCCGCGTATTCGAGCTGGCGGGCCATGGCGTTGGTAATGCCGGCGAGGTGCGCCAGGACATGCCCCCGGGTCCAGCCCGGCAGCGCCGATGGCGCCTTAATGTCCTCATCGGTGAATTTCGCGGCGGCTGAGGCCACGACGTCGGCGGCTTTGTGCAGTTCGGCGAGAAGGTCAGCCGGTGCTGGAGCAGTCATGGCGCCCATCCTAACCGTCAAACACTCAGCCGAGCGGGATGCCGTCCGGTCCATAGCGGTGCCGCACGTGCCGGCGGTCGTGGCGGGCCTGCCAGAATTCCAGTTCTGTAGGCTGGAGCGCGTAGAGCTGCCAGTCCGGATTGTCGCTGCCGTCCGCTGCAGGGCGCGCCTGCCAGTCTGCGGCCGACGCTTCGGCGGACAGCTCAACCACCGGGCCGGCGACCCGGACCTGCCGGCCCTGCTGCGGCCAGTAGAAGTTCAGGGCCGCTTTCGGGTTGACAGACAGTTCCCGCCCCTTCCTGGAGGTGCGGGACGTGGCGAAGTGCCAGCCGTCGTCGTCGATATTTTTCAGGATCAGCATCCGGGCGGAAGGCTGACCATTGCCGGCCGCAGTGGCCAGGCTGCAGGCATGCGGTTGCAGCACGCCTGCCTCCAGGGCCTCATCCAGCCATAAAGTGAACAACGCCACCGGGTCCGCCGGGGCGTGGGCCGGGTCGAAGTCCGGCAGGTCGGTGGGAAAGTCGGGCAGGGCCCGGAGGTGGCTGCGGAAGGCGTCGCTCATGGCCACATGCTAGCCGGGACCGCTCGCCGGTTAACGCACAACGCTCTCTCACTTTCTTGGGGAAAGTGAGAGAGCGTTGGTAGCTAGGCCGTGTATTCCCGCACGGCCCGCAGCTCGGCTTCCAGCGCAACAAGCTGGCGTTCGACGGCGGCCGGTGCCGTGCCGCCCTGAGAGTTGCGGCTGTTCAGCGACCCCTCCGTGGACAGGACCGTGCGGACCTCCGGCGTCAGGTGCACCGAAATGGCGGCGTACTCCTCATCCGTCAGGTCCCACAGCTCCACGTCGCGGGACTCGGCCTGCTTCACCGCTGCTCCGGAGAGCTCATGCGCCTCGCGGAACGGAACACCCTGGCGGACCAGCCACTCGGCGATGTCGGTTGCCAGCGCGAAGCCCTGCGGTGCAAGCGACTCCATCCGCTCCGTGTTGAACTTCAGTGTCGCGATCATGCCCGAAACAGCCGGAAGCAGCAGTTCCAGGGTGTCGGCGGCGTCGAAGACCGGCTCCTTGTCCTCCTGGAGGTCGCGGTTGTACGCGAGCGGGAGGCCCTTGAGTGTTGCCAGCAGCCCGGTCAGGTTGCCGATGAGGCGTCCTGCCTTGCCGCGGGCCAGCTCGGCCACGTCCGGGTTCTTCTTCTGCGGCATGATCGAGGAGCCCGTGGAGTAGGAATCATGCAGGGTCACAAAGGAGAACTCCTTGGTGGCCCACAGGATCACTTCTTCCGATACGCGCGACAAGTCCACGCCGATCATCGCCGTCACCCAGGCGAACTCGGCGAAGACATCGCGGGAGGCGGTGCCGTCAATCGAGTTGTGGGTGGCGGAGAAGAAGCCCAGGTCCGCGGCCACCGCTTCCGGGTCCAGCCCAAGCGAGGAGCCCGCGAGGGCACCCGAACCGTAGGGCGAGACACCGGCGCGCTTGTCCCAGTCTTGGAGCCGCTGCACATCACGCAGCAACGCCCAGGCATGGGCCAGCAGGTGGTGGCTGAGCAGGACCGGCTGCGCGTGCTGCAGGTGCGTGCGGCCCGGCATGGCCACACCCTGGTGCGCCTTGGCCTGCTCCACCAGCGCCTCGATCGTTGCCAACACGCCGCGGGCGATGATCCGGGCGTGGTCGCGCAGGAACATGCGGCCGAGCGTGGCCACCTGGTCGTTGCGGGACCGTCCGGCGCGGAGCTTGCCGCCCAGCTGGGTGCCGGCGCGCTCAATGAGGCCGCGTTCCAGCGAGCCATGCACGTCCTCGTCGGATTCCGCCGGCAGGTAAGCGCCGGAGGCCACGTCCTCGTCCAGCTGTGCCAAGGCGGCGAGCATGCCTTCGAGCTCGGCGTCGTCCAGCAGCCCGGCCTTGTGCAGCACGCGGGCGTGCGCCTGTGACCCGGCGATGTCGTAGCGGGCCAGCCGCCAGTCGAAGTGCGTGGACTTGCTCAAGGCTGCCAGGGCATCAGCGGGGCCACCTGCGAACCGGCCGCCCCACAGTGCACCCTCGTTCGTCCCCGAGCGCACCCCGACCTCGCTGCGCTCGGCCGGGGACCCCTGCGCTCGTGGGCCCAGATTCTCCGTCACTGGCCTGCGACGCGGATATCGCGGCCGGAGGCAACCTTGGCGGACATGCCCCACAGCTCGATGAAGCCGCGCGCCATCGACTGGTCGAACGTGTCGCCGGTGTCGTAGGTGGCGAGGTCGAAGTCGTAGAGCGAAGTCTCGGAGCGGCGTCCGTTGACGATCGCCTGGCCGCCGTGCAGGACCATGCGGATGTCGCCTGAGACGTACTTCTGGGTGTCCTCGATGAAGGCATCCAGGGAGCGCTTGAGCGGGGAGAACCACTGGCCGTCGTAGACCAGTTCGGCCCAGCGCTGGCCGACAGTAGCCTTGAAGCGGGCCTGCTCACGCTCGACGGTGATGTCCTCGAGGTGCTTGTGCGCGGTGATCAGTGCCATTGCGCCCGGTGCCTCGTAGATTTCGCGGGATTTGATGCCCACCAGGCGGTCCTCGACGACGTCGATCCGGCCCACGCCCTGGGCGCCTGCGCGGCGGTTGAGTTCCTTGATGGCCTGCAGCGGGGTAACGCGGACGCCATCGATCGCTACCGGCACGCCTGCTTCGAACGAGATGGTGACTTCATCCGGGGCCGGTGGGAATTCCGGGGTGGCGGTGTAGTCGTAGATGTCCTTGGTGGGTGCGTTCCAGATGTCTTCGAGGTAGCCGGTCTCGACGGCGCGGCCCCAGACGTTCTGGTCGATCGAGTACGGGTTCTTCTTGGTGGTCTCGATCGGCAGTCCCTTTTCCTCGGCGAAGGCAATGGCCTTGTCGCGGGTCAGGGCGAGGTCGCGGACCGGGGCGATGCACTTCAGGTCCGGTCCGAGAGTCTGGATGCCCACTTCGAAGCGGACCTGGTCGTTGCCCTTGCCAGTGCAGCCGTGCGCAACGGTGGTGGCGCCGAATTCGCGGGCGGCCTTGACCAGGTGCTTGACGATCACCGGCCGGGAGATGGCGGAGACCAGCGGGTAGTGGCCCTGGTAGAGGGCGTTGGCCTTCAGCGTGGGCATGCAGTACTCGTTGGCGAACTCGTCGGACGCGTCGGCCACGTAGGCTTCGACGGCGCCGCAGCCGAGGGCGCGCTGGCGGATGGTCTCCAGCGACTCGCCGCCCTGTCCGACGTCGACTGCCACGGCGATGACCTCGGCGCCGGTGGCTTCACCGATCCAGCCGATGGCTACGGAAGTATCCAGGCCACCGGAGTAGGCCAGAACAATACGCTCAGTCACGAAAATGCTCCTCTATGTTGGGGTTTGCGTTGTTTAAGAATTGACTACGGAAAGCCTGTCACACCTTGGGACGGCGTATTACTGGCTGCCGCCCGCTTCCTCGGCGAGCTGCAGGAACCGCGCGGCGAGGTCCTGCCCGCCCTGGGGATCACGGGACACGAGCAGCACGGTGTCATCCCCGGCGATGGTCCCGAGGATGGATGGCATGACCGAGTGGTCGATGGCCAGGGCCAGGAAGTTGGCCGCCCCGGGTGGGGTCCGGAGCACGGCAATGTTGGCCGAGGCCTCCGCCGTGACCAGCAGCTCGCTGCACAGCCTGGCAAGCCGCGCATCCAGGATTTCCTGGCTGACGCCGCTCTTCGCGGCGCGTTCGCCTCCTTCACCAGGCACGGCGTAGACCAGGACGCCCTCCTTGCCACGCACCCGAACCGCGCCGAGTTCCACGAGGTCCCGGGACAGGGTGGCTTGGGTGACCTGGACGCCGTCGTCCGCCAGCAGCGCGGCCAGCTCCGCCTGGGAGCGCACCGATTCGCCCGTCAGGATCGCGGTGATGCGCGCCTGGCGGGCTGTCTTGGTTGCCGGGCTGGAGCCCGGCACCGACGGGTTGGTGGACACTAGAACGTGCTCTCCCCGGTGCCTTCAACGGGAGAAAGACCGTCGACGAACGCCAGGCCTGACTTGTGCATCAGCCAGGCCATAAGGGCCTTCTGGGCGTGCAGCCGGTTTTCGGCTTCGTCCCAGACGATCGACTGCGGCCCGTCGATGACACCCGCCGAGATCTCATAGCCGCGATAGGCGGGAAGGCAGTGAAGCACGACGGCGTCGTCCGCCGCATGTGCCATGGCTGCCTCATCCACGGAGTACTCCCGGAACAGCTGCAGCCGGGCTTCCTTTTCGGCTTCCTGGCCCATGGAGACCCACGTGTCCGTGGCTACGACGTCGGCGCCTTTGAGGGCTTCGGCGGCATCGGTGGTAATCAGCACTGACCCGCCCGTCTGGGCAGCACGTTCCTCGGCCGCGGCGACGATCTCCGCTGCCGGGAGGTAGCCCTCCGGCCCCGCGATGCGGACGTGCATCCCGGCGGTGACGCCCGCTAGCAGGTAGGAATTGGCCATGTTGTTGGCGGCATCGCCCAGGTAGCTCATGGTGAGGCCGGCCAGTTCGCCCTTGTGTTCCTTGACTGCCAGCAGGTCCGCGAGGAGCTGGCACGGGTGGTAGTCGTCGCACAGGGCGTTGATGACAGGCACGGCGGAGTTTTCCGCCATGGCCACCAGTCCGGAGTGCGCGCCCGTGCGCCACACGATCGTGGAAACCATGCGCTCCAAGACCTTGGCGGTATCCTCCACCGATTCCTTGTGGCCGATCTGGGCCTCACCGGGGTTGATGATCAGGGCATTGCCGCCCATGTCGGCGATGCCGGTGGCAAAGGAAACCCGGGTACGGGTTGATGTTTTGTCGAAGATCACGGCGACCGTTTTGCGGCCGTTGCCCTCCGCGGCGAAGGGCTGCACGCTGTAGGGCGCAGCCTTCATGCGGACGGCCAGATCCAGGACCTCAGCCTGCTCAGCGGGGCTGAGGTCCGTGTCCTTCAGGAAGTGGCGGGTGCCGCTGGCTGTGCCGGCGGAAGAAACTACAGAGGTCACTGCGCGTCCTTAGCTGTTTGGAGGATTGCCGGGAGCGCGGCAAGGAAGGCGCCGGCCTGGTCGGTGCTGAGGACCAGCGGCGGGGCGAGCCGAATGGTGCGCGGCCCGGGGCTGTTGACGATGAAACCGGCCTCCAGCCCAGCGGTCACAACGGCAGGTGCGACGTCGGCGTCAAGGTCGAAGCCGATCAACAGGCCTTCACCCCGGACTTCGGTCACACCGTCGACGGCGGCGAGCCCAGCCCGGAGGTAATCCCCCACAGTGACGACGTTTTCCAGCACCCGCTGGCTTTCGATGGCGTGCAGCGTGGCGAGGGCGGCCGCCGTCGCCACCGGGTTGCCGCCGAAGGTGGTGCCGTGCTGGCCCGCTGTCAGGAGCGAGGACACCTGCCCGCCGAACGTCAGCAGCGCTCCAATGGGGAATCCGCCGCCGAGGCCCTTGGCCAGCGTGACGGCGTCCGGAACAATCCCGGCGTCCTCGCTGGCTAGCCATTTTCCGGTACGCCCGATTCCAGTCTGGACCTCGTCCAGGATCAGCAGGGCGCCGGCCTTCGTGGTCGCCTCGCGGGCGGCCCGCAGGTAGCCGGCAGGCAGCGGCCGCACTCCGGCCTCGCCTTGGATCGGTTCCAGGAAAACGGCGGCCACGGTCTCGTCGATGGCAGCTTCAAGGGCTGCTACGTCGCCGAACGGGATATGGACCACACCGCCGGGCAGCGGCTCGAACGGGGCACGGTACGCTTCCTTGGCGGTCAGGGCCAGGGCACCCATGGTCCGCCCGTGGAAGGCACCTTCCAAGGCGATGATCTTGGTCCTGGGCGCACCGTCCGGGCCGGTTCCGTTGCGTCGCGCGAGCTTGAAGGCAGCCTCGTTGGCTTCGGTTCCGGAATTGGTGAAGAACACCTTGGAGCCTGCCGGGGCGTGCGTCAGGTCGAGCAGCTTTTCGGCCAGTGCGATCTGCGTGGGGCTGGTAAAGAAGTTGGAGACGTGCCCCAGGGTTGCCAGCTGGCTGGAGATCACGGACGTGACAAACGGGTGGGCGTGGCCCAGGGCGTTGACGGCGATACCGCCGAGCAGGTCAAGATATTCCTTGCCGTCGGCGTCCCAGACCAGGCAGCCGGCACCGCGCACCAGCACACGCTGCGGCGTGCCGAACACGCCCATGAGGGACGTCGAGTAGCGGGTAAGCCACTCGGCTCCACTACTTTGAGAAACGAGGGCGGTCGCCGAGGCCTCCGCAGCGATGGGGGTCCCGCCCGCTCCGCGGTGCCCGACCACACCCGGCCCCCCATCGCTGCTCCGGCCTTCAGTGGACTGGCTCAGTTCTGCGTGGGTCATGATGCGTTCACCTCTTCGTCAGGGACCACCTGGGTGCCGATTCCGGCGGTGGTGAATGTTTCCAGGAGCATGGAGTGCGGGAGCCTGCCGTCCACGATGTGCGCGCGCTCCACTCCCCCGTCAATGGCTTTAAGGCAGGCCTCCATCTTCGGAATCATGCCCGATTCCAGGGACGGCAGCAGTTCGCGCAGCTCCGAGGCCGTGAGGGAAGAGATGAGCGAGGACCTGTCCGGCCAGTTGGCATAGAGGCCTTCGACGTCGGTGAGGATCACCAGTTTTGATGCCTCCAGCGCTTCGGCGAGGGCGGCCGCGGCCGTGTCCGCGTTGACGTTGAGGACCTGGCCCGTGGTCTGGGCCCGTTCGCCCCGCTGGTCCGCTGCGCCGCTGCCGTCGTCCTCGATTTCGGGCGCCACAGTGGAGATGACGGGGATGCGCCCGGCCGCCAGGATGTCCAGGATGCCCTCCGGGTTCACGCCGACCACTTCGCCTACCAGGCCAAGGTCCACTTCCTGGCCGTCAATGATGGTCCCGGTCCGGACTGCCCGGAGCAGGCCGCCGTCCTCACCGGACATTCCCACCGCGTAGGGGCCGTGGGAGTTGATCAGGCCAACCAGTTCGCGGCCCACCTGGCCGGTGAGGACCATCCGGACCACGTCCATCGCTTCGGGGGTGGTGACGCGCAGGCCACCCTTGAACTCGGACTCAATGCCCAGCCGGGCCAGCATGGAGTTGATCTGCGGACCGCCGCCGTGGACCACCACGGGGTGGATGCCTACGTGGTGCAGGAACACCACGTCCTCCGCGAAAGCGCGGCGCAGTTCTTCGTTGACCATGGCGTTTCCGCCGTACTTGATCACCATGGTGGTGCCGGCGAAGCGCTGGATCCAGGGCAGTGCCTCGATCAGGGTGCCTGCCTTGCTTTGGGCATCACTCATGGACGTGGTTTCGCGGGTCTGGGTGTTCATGCTTGGCGTTACTCCAGGGTGGCTGGTGGATTTGCTCGAGGACTAGCTCGAGTAAGCGCTGTTCTCGTGCACGTAGTCGTGGGTGAGGTCGTTGGTCCAGATCGTGGCCTCGGCGTAGCCGGACTTCAGGTCAATCTCCACGTGGACTTCGCGGGGTTCCAGGTCCACCAGGTTGCGGTCATCGCCAATGCTGCCGTTGCGGCAGATCTGGACACCGTTGATGGCGACGTTTAGCTGGTCCGGCTCGAAGACTGCGTCCGTGGTGCCCACGGCGGACAGGACACGGCCCCAGTTGGGGTCCTTGCCGAAGATAGCGGCCTTGAACAGGTTGGACCGGGCCACGGAGCGGCTGACGGTTTCGGCGTCCCGCTCGCTGGCCGCGTTGAACGTGCGGATGGCGATGTCGTGGCTCGCGCCCTCGGCGTCCCCGATCAGTTTGCGTGCCAGTTCCGCGCACACCTGGGTCAGCCCGGCACTAAAGGCTTCGGCTGAGGGAACGGCGCCTGATGCGCCGGACGCCAACAGCACCACGGTGTCGTTGGTGGACATGCAGCCATCGGAATCAGCGCGGTCGAAAGTGACGCGCGTGGCGTCGCGGAGCACGACATCGAGCATTTCTGCTTCCACGTCGGCGTCGGTAGTGAGGACCACCAGCATGGTGGCGAGGCCGGGGGCCAGCATGCCGGCGCCCTTCGCGATGCCCCCGATGGAGAACTCCTGGCCGTCGGCGTCGGTGCCGATGAACAGCGCGGCCTTGGGCACGGAGTCGGTTGTCATGATGGCATTGGCCGCTTCGGGTCCGCCGTCCGTGCTGAGCGCCGCCGAGGCGGCCTCGACACCCGGAAGGATTTTGTCCATGGGCAGCTGCTCACCGATCAGGCCGGTGGAGCACACAAAGACGTCGGTTGCCGAAATGCCCAGTACTTCGGCGACCTTTTCGGCAGTGCTGTGCGTGTTCTGGAAGCCTTCCGGACCCGTGCAGGCGTTAGCACCGCCGGAGTTAAGGATGACGGCGTCAACCCGGCCGTCGGAGACTACCTGGCGGGACCAGTGGACCGGGGCTGCGGCCACGCGGTTGCTGGTGAAGACGGCGGCCGCCGCCTTGGAGGGGCCATCGTTGACGACCAGGGCGAGGTCCGGCTTGCCGGACGCCTTGAGGCCGGCGGTGACGCCGGCGGCCCGGAAGCCCTGGGGTGCGGTAACGGTCACGGTGCAACTCCCTGCAGGTTGAGGCCGGCGGTCTCCGCCAGGCCAAGCGCAATATTCATGGACTGCACGGCGCCGCCGGCAGTTCCCTTGGTGAGGTTATCAATGGCGCAGGTGACAATCACGCGGCCGGTGTGCGGGTCAAAAGCCAACTGCATTGCCGCGTGGTTGGAGCCCTGGACCGACTTAGTGGCCGGCCATTGGCCCTCCGGCAGCAGGTGGACAAACGGTTCGTCGTCGTAGGCCTCAGCCCACGCCTGGCGAAGGTCCGCTGCGGAGGTGCCCGGCTTGACCTTCGCCGTCGCGGTGGTAAGGATCCCGCGGCTCATGGGGGCAAGCGTGGGGGTGAAGGACACGGTGACGGTTTCCCCCGCGGCGTTGGAGAGTCCCTGCTCGATCTCCGGTGTGTGGCGGTGGCCGCCGCCCACGCCGTAGGGGCTCATGGAGCCCATCACCTCGGCGCCGATGAGGTTTACTTTGGCGGCCTTGCCCGCACCCGAGGTGCCGGAGGCGGAAACTATGACGACGTCGTCGGGCTGCAGGAGGTTCGCAGCGAACCCGGGCGTCAGCGCCAGGAGGGCCGACGTCGGGTAGCAGCCGGGAACGGCAATCCGGGTGGCGCCCTTGAGGACCTCACGCTGGCCGGGAAGTTCGGGCAGGCCGTACGGCCATGTTCCAGCGTGGGCCGAGCCGTAGAACTTTTCCCACGCGGCCGGATCTTCCAGGCGGTGGTCTGCGCCGGCGTCGATCACCACAGTGCCCTCGGGGAGCTGCGCTGCGATCTCCGCGGAAGCCCCGTGCGGAAGGGCCAGGAACACCACGTCGTGGCCCGAGAGGTTTTCCACCGTGGTGTCTTCCAGGATGCGGCTGGACAGCCCATGCAGGTGCGGCTGCAGTTCGCCGAGGCGGGAGCCTGCATTGCTGTGCGCTGTGATGGCGCCGATGGTTACGTCCGGATGTCCCGCTAGGATGCGCAGGACTTCTCCCCCGGCGTAGCCACTGGCTCCGGAGACGGCAACTGAAATAGTCATGCAGTGAATCTTACAGCAAAAATATTCAGTGTGCCCGATATTTATACATTGTGTTTTCTGCGCTTCCCGGCCGACTGGACAGGCTCCCGTATGCTGGTGGAAGGGTGATTTTGACCGCGCAGTTGCGAACGTCTGCTGCAGCGTTGCCCATAACAGTTACGAGGCCCCGGCTCCATGACCACCACCCTCTCAACGCCGGAGCGCCCCAAATCGCGCGTCCGGCAGCCCAACGCCGTTGTCCTGAGCTATTCGGAACTGCTCAAGAGCGTCAAGGCCGCAGGCCTGCTGGAACGCCGTGTGGGTTTCTACATCACACTCTTTTCCACCCTGGTGCTCCTGATGACCGCCACCTGGTTCGGTTTCGCGCTGATAGGTGACAGCTGGTTCCAGCTCCTCATCGCCGCCGCAGTCGGCATTATCTGCACCCAGCTGAGCTTCCTGGCCCACGAGGCCGGCCACCGCCAAATCTTCGCGTCCCGCCGCGCGAACGACTGGACCGCCCGGATCCTGGCCACCTCGGTGGCAGGCATGAGCTATTCATGGTGGGAGCAGAAGCACGGCGCTCACCACAACCATCCGAACGTGATCTCCAAGGATCCCGACATTGCCACCGGCGCGATCGCCTTCCACCACGAAGCCGCAGCCACGCGCCAGGGCCGGTTTTCCTTCCTGACCCGCAAGCAGGGCTGGTTCTTTTTCCCGCTGCTGTTCCTGGTGGGCCTGGGGCTCCAGATCGATTCCGTCAGGTTCGTCTTCCGCCGGGCCAAGGTGACGCACCGCTGGGTGGAGCTGCCTATCCTGCTCGTCCGCCTGGGCATCCTGCCCGTCCTGGCCTTCACCTTCTTGCCGCTGGGAATGGCCTTCGCCTTCATCGCCGTCCAGCTCGCCGTCTTCGGCTTCTACATGGGCGCCTCCTTTGCGCCCAACCACAAAGGCATGCCCGTCATTCCGGCGGACAGCCGTGTTGACTTCTTCAGCCGGCAGGTCCTGACGTCACGGAACATCTCCGGCGGCCGGTTCATGGACATCCTGCTCGGCGGGCTGAACCGCCAGGCTGAGCACCACTTGTTCCCCGACATGGCGCGGCCCCAGCTGGACAAGGCCGCCAGAATCGTCCGGGAGTACTGCCAAAAGCACCAGGTTCCGTACACCGAAACCACGCTTCTGCAGTCCTACGGCATTATTGTCCGCTATCTCAACGACGTCGGACTTTCCGCCGGCCGGCACTTTGAGTGCCCCATGGCCACGGTCACCCGGCGCTACTGAACAACTCCGGCGAAACTCGGCCGGCCCCCAGCTTGACCCGAAGTGACGGCCCTGACCGGCCGTCACTTCGTCGTTCGCTCAGGTTTCCCTAGGATGGTTCCAGGATCCGGGGCGAGGAAATCCCAGCCCCGGGGAAGGAGATACATGACGCACGCCATCGTTGCCCGCGAGCCCGGAGGGCCCGAAGTACTGGAACTGGCAGAGGTCGAGCGCCCCGTCCCCGGCCCCGGCCAACTGCTCATCAAGGTGGCGGCAGCGGGCGTCAACTTCATTGAGACCTACCAACGCGGCGGCATGTACCAGGTCCCCTTTCCCTTCACCCCCGGCTCGGAAGCGGCGGGAACGGTTGAGGAGGTGGGCGACGGCGTCCAGAACTTCACCGTCGGCAGCAGGGTGGCTACGGCCGAAGGCACCAAATGCTACGCCGGCTACGCCGTACTCGATGCTGTCAAGGCCCTGCCGGTGCCGGATGGCGTCGATGACCTCACGGCTGCTGCCCTGCCGCTCCAAGGCATGACTGCCCACTACCTGATCAATTCTTCCTTCAGGGTGGAACCGGGCCACACCGTGCTGACGCACGCTGGTGCCGGCGGCGTAGGCCTGCTGCTGACCCAACTGCTGAAGGAAAGGGGCGCCCGCGTCATCACCACCGTCTCCTCGGACGCCAAGGAAGAACTAGCCCTGGAGGCCGGGGCAGACCATGTACTGAGGTACGAGGGCTTTCCCCACCATGTCCGCGAGCTCACCGGTGGGAAGGGCGTGGACGTGGTGTACGACGGCGTGGGCCGCAACACTTTTGACGGTTCCCTGTCCTGCCTGCGCACACGGGGCACGCTCGTCCTGTTCGGGGCCGCCTCGGGAGCCGTTCCCCCGGTGGATCCGCAGCGCCTCAACGCCGGTGGGTCGCTGACGCTGACCCGGCCGACCCTGGGCCATTTCCTGCTCAACGAACAGGAGCGCCGATGGCGGTCGGGCGAGATCTTCGCCGCCGTGGCAAACGGGAACCTTAAGGTCCGGATCGGCGCCACGTATCCGCTGGCCGACGCCGCGAGGGCTCACGAGGACCTTGAGGGCCGTCGGACCACGGGCAAGGTCATCCTGGTCCCCTGACCCCGTTCAGGAAACGCCCGGCGAATGGAGTGTGGACACCAGACGAACGGCGTCACTTTCCGTTCACCTTGCCAGTGGAGACTGCAGGGGTGACCGAGCTACAAACCAGCGGCCCTGCGCCCGACGGCCTTGCCGAATATCAGCCCCAGCTGCCCGGGTCGGCTGTATCACCCCCGGCGCGGACGTTGGTGGATATCCTGCAGGAAACCGCCAACCGCTATCCGGATGCGTCCGCACTGGATGATGGCCGCCAGTCGCTGAGCTATGCGCAGCTGATGGCGGCCGTACGCTCCGCCGGCCGGGAACTTCACCTGGCGGGGCTCGGTGCCGGTGACAGGATCGGCGTCCGGATTCCGTCCGGAACGAACGGACTGTACGTCTGGATCCTCGCGATCCTGCTCGTTGGCGCCGCCTATGTTCCCGTTGATGCCGACGACCCGGAAGAACGGGCCCGGCTGGTCTTCGGCGAAGCCAAAATCGCCGGCATGATCACCGGTGAGGGCCTGAGCGTGACCAAAGGCAGGGAAGGACCGTTCCCCGCGGCACGGCTTGCCACGCCCGACGACGACGCCTGGGTCATCTTCACGTCGGGCTCCACCGGAACTCCAAAGGGCGTCGCAGTGCAGCACAGGTCGGCGGCTGCCTTCGTCGATGCCGAGGCAAGGATCTTCCTTCCTGCGGACCCGATCGGGCCGCAGGACAGGGTGCTGGCAGGGCTGTCCGTGGCCTTTGACGCCTCGTGCGAGGAGATGTGGCTCGCGTGGCGGCACGGGGCCTGCCTGGTCCCGGCCCCGCGTGCCTTGGTCCGCACTGGCATGGACCTCGGTCCCTGGCTCATCAGCCACGGCATCACGGTAGTGTCCACCGTCCCCACCCTTGCGGCGCTTTGGCCCGCAGAATCGCTGGAGAATGTCCGGCTGCTGATTTTTGGCGGCGAGGCGTGCCCGCCGGAACTTGCAGAGCGGCTCGCAGTGGAAGGCCGCGAGGTCTGGAACACCTATGGACCCACAGAGGCCACGGTGGTGGCCTGTGCGGCCGAATTGGGTGGGCCCGGGCCGGTACGGATCGGCTTGCCGCTGGACGGCTGGGACCTAGCCGTGGTGGACGGCGACGGTGTGCCGGTGGCCGAGGGCGCCGTCGGTGAGCTCATCATCGGAGGGGTGGGACTGGCCCGCTACCTGGATCCAGCCAAGGACGCGGAAAAGTACGCTCCGATGCCCACCCTGGGCTGGCAACGCGCTTACCGCTCCGGTGACCTCGTCCGCTACGAAGCCGCCGGGCTTGTCTTCATGGGCCGGGCCGACGAACAGGTAAAACTTGGCGGCCGCCGGATCGAACTCGGAGAAATCGATGCCGCGCTGCAGGCCCTGCCGGGCGTCGCAGGCGCAGCAGCCGCCGTGCAAACGACGGCGGCTGGGAACCAGGTCCTGGTGGGGTACCTCGCGCCCGCAGGAGAAGATGAGCCCGACCTCGCCGCCGCACGCAGACTGCTGGCAGCCAGCCTCCCCGCTGCACTGATCCCCCTGTTGACCGTCGTGACATCGCTGCCCACTAAAACCAGCGGAAAGGTGGACCGGCACTCACTCCCGTGGCCCCTCGCCGGATCCGGCGCTGCGGAAAGTGACAGCGCCCCACTGAACCTGCCGGATGACGCCGCCTGGATCGTCGAACAGTGGACCAACGTACTCGGCAGCCCGGCGGCAAGCCTGGACGCCGACTTCTTCGCACACGGCGGAGGCTCCCTGGCCGCCGCCCAGCTGGTCTCCGCCCTTCGGCTCCGCTATCCCACCGTCACGGTCGCCGACATCTACGCCACCCCTCGGGTCGGCGCGTTGATCGACACTGCCCGGCAATCCCTGCCGGACGGTGTCAACGCAGGACCTGCCAAGGAACGCACTGTCCGCCCGACGGCCCGCAAGTCCCAGGTCTTCCAAACGCTGATGGGTGTCCCCCTGCACATTTTGGTGGGCATGCGCTGGCTGACTTACCTCATGGCTGGAAACAACGTCCTCGCCGGCCTGGCCGGTTTCGCCGCCGCACCCACGGTGTCATGGTGGTGGGTCGGGGCATCGTGGCTGGTCTTCGTGAGTCCCCTTGGCCGAATGGGCCTCTCCATCGCCGCGGCCCGATTGCTGCTCCGCAACGTAGGCCCGGGAACTTACCCCCGCTCCGGGAAGGTGCACCTGAGGCTCTGGCTGGCCGAACAGATCCAGGACTTGGCTGGCGCCGTCAGCCTTGCCAGCGCGCCGTGGGTGCCCTACTACGCCAGGGCCCTCGGAGCGAAAATCGGCAGCAATGTGCACCTGCACTCCCTGCCGCCGGTGACCGGCCTGCTGTCCTTGGGCAGCGGAGCGAACATCGAGCCCGAGGTTGACCTTTCCGGGTGGTGGATTGACGGCGACCACGTCCGGATCGGAGCGGTCCACGTGGGCGCCGGGGCAACGGTGGGCGCGCGCAGCACGCTGATGCCCGGTGCCAGCATCGGTGCCGGCGGCCAGGTCGAAGCAGGTTCGGCAGTGCTCGGCAAAGTGAAGGCCGGACAGGTGGTGGCAGGTTCACCGGCCCGCCGCCGCGGCAAGGCCAAAAACGACTGGCCCGAAACGCCAGCCAGCAGCCGGCTGATGGGCCGTCTGTGGTTCGCCGCCTTCGCCTCCGCATCCGCCGTCCTCGCCATGATCCCCTACGTGTCCGCGGCTGCAGCTGCCGCGGTCATCTTCCTTTTTGTCCAGGGCAGCAGTTCCCTGTCCGCAGCGTGGCCGCAGCTCCTCGCATCCCTGCCGCTGGCCGCACTGGCCTGGTTCAGCGCCAATCTCCTGCTGATCCTGGGCACTACCCGGCTGCTGGGAACCGGACTGAAGGAAGGCTATTACCGGGTGCGGAGCCGGATCGGCTGGCAGGTCTGGGCCACCGAACGGGTCCTGGACCTGGCCCGGGACCTCCTTTTCCCCATTTACGCCAGCCTTTTCACACCTGTCTGGCTGCGGCTGCTCGGGGCCCGCATCGGCAAGAACGTGGAGGCGTCCACCGTGCTGCTCCTGCCCAAGATGACCACCGTTGGTGAAGGAGCATTCCTGGCCGACGACACCATGGTGGCGTCGTACGAACTTGGCGGCGGCTGGCTCAGGATCGCACCCGCGAAAATCGGCAAGCGTTCCTTCCTGGGGAACTCCGGCATGACGGCAGCCGGCCGGAATGTCCCGAAGAACTCCCTTGTAGCCGTCCTGTCCGCCACCCCCTCCAAGGCAAAATCCGGGACCTCATGGCTGGGCAGTCCTCCTGTGAGGCTGCGCCGCACGGCCATCGCCTCAGACAGTACGTTGACGTTCCAGCCGCCGATTCGGCTGAAAGTGGCCCGGGCCCTCTGGGAGCTGTGCCGCTTTGTTCCAGTGGTCCTGACGGTGGGACTCGCCGCGGGCGTGTTGTTGGCTTTCGATTGGCTGGCCACCAACCTTGGCTACGGCGTTGCGGCGGCACTGGGCGGGTTCGTCATGCTGCTGGCAGGCGCCCTGGCGGCTGGCAGCGCCGTAGTGGCCAAGTGGCTGCTGGTGGGCCGGATCCAGGCCGGAGAACATCCCCTCTGGAGTTCCTTTATCTGGCGCAATGAAGTGGTGGATACCTTTATCGAAATGGTCAGCGCCCCATGGTTTGCCCGGGCGGCGAGCGGAACGCCGGCGCTGGTGTGGTGGCTCCGCGGACTGGGGGCCAGGATAGGTTCCGGGACCTGGTGTGAGAGCTATTGGCTGCCGGAAGCGGACCTCGTAACCCTGGGCGCCAACTCCACGGTCAACCGCGGCTGCGTGGTCCAAACCCACCTGTTCCATGACCGGATCATGAGCATCGACACTGTTACGCTCGAGGAGGGAGCCACCATGGGCCCGCACGGCGTCATCCTCCCACAGGCACGGATCGGCAAAGGCGGAACCGTGGGTCCGGCATCGCTGGTGATGCGCGGGGAGACCGTTCCCGCCGGGACGTACTGGATGGGCAATCCTGTCAGTCCCTGGCAGGGTCCCGATGTTCCCGTACCCCGCCTGAAGTAAGTACCCGCTAGTCCGCCACCGTTGCAAATTGAGGCCCGTCCCCATGAGTTTCACAGAACCAGCAAGCTCCGAAGCCGCCGTGGGAACGGCCGAGGCCGGCTTGCGGTCCGACCGCTATATGCCGGGCCATGGCACCAATGCCTACAGCGTTTCGCGGTATGAACTGGACCTGGATTACCGGCTGTCTGCCAACCGGCTCAACGGCCGGGCCGTCCTCCACGCCACAGCCGCACGCCAGGCGTCCGCCGTCGTCCTGGACTTTGTGGGCCTCCGGGCCACCAAGGTGCAGTTCAACGGGCGCCGGGTCCGGCGTTTTGTCCAGCGCGCCGAACAACTGGTGGTGCATCTCGAGGCCGATCTCGCCCCGGGAGACACCTTCCTGCTGGACATACGCTACGAAGGCAACCCCTCGCCCCGCCGCGGGCTGTGGGGTGAAGTGGGCTGGGAAGAGCTTACCGACGGCGTGCTGGTGGCCGGTCAGCCCAACGGCGCCCCCTCCTGGTTTCCGTGCAATGACCACCCGCGGAACAAGGCAAGCTACCGGATTACCGTAACCACCGATGCCAATTACCGTGCCGTCTGCAACGGCCGGCTGGTGGGGCACAGCATCAGGGCCAGCCGCGAAACGTGGACCTATGAGCAGGAAGAGCCGATGGCCACGTACCTGGCCACAGTGCAGATCGGCCGGTACGGGTCCCTGATCCTGGACCCCGGGGACACGCCCGGCGGTGTGCTGCAGTCGGCGGCTGTTCCGGCAGGCCTGGCCAGCACGGCCCTGCAGGGGCTGCGCCTGCAGCCGGAGATGATGCGCACGTTTGTCAATTGCTTTGGGCCCTACCCGTTCGCCGAGTACACAGTTGTGGTTGCCGACGATGTCCTGGAGATCCCGCTGGAGGCCCAGACCCTGTCCATCCTGGGGCGGAACCACCTCAGCCCGGACTGGGATTCCCAGCGCCTGATCGCCCATGAGCTCTCACATCAGTGGTTCGGGAATTCGCTGACCGCCAGCGGGTGGAGCGACATCTGGCTGCATGAGGGTTTTGCCTGCTACGCGGAGTGGATCTGGTCAGAAGCCGCCGGCCTGATGACCGCAGGCGACCGGGCGGCAGCCGCCTGGCGCAGGCTCTCCTCCGCGGGCCAGGACCTGGTGATCGGGGATCCCGGTCCGGAGCTGATGTTCGATGACCGCGTCTACAAGCGGGGGGCCCTGGCATTGCACGCACTGCGGCTGCGGTGCGGTGACCTGGCTTTCTTTGCGCTACTGCAGGAATGGACCCGGACCCACCAGCACGGTTCGGTGTCCACCGCGGAGTTCATCCTGATGGCGGACCGGGTAGCGGGCCTCGACTCCGAGACGCTGCTGCACCCTTGGCTGTTTGAGGAGGCCCTGCCGCCGCTGCCCATGCGCGGGCGGCACGCCTCCGGCTAGCGGAACGGCCCGACTACCCGTCGAGGGCAACAGCGGCAACAAATGCCCCGGGCAAGCCTGTGTCCGCCGGGTCGAGGTCTGTGATCCCGGGTTTGTCGAGAACGTCGACGGCGCCCGGGTCCGCCCGGAGTCCTTCGCCGGTCATTTTGAGCCAGGCCTCTTTCCGGGCCCAGAGCCGGGCACGTTCACGCAGCAGTCCCGGCCCGGACGGATTTCCGACGGCGCGCCGTTCAGCGGCGCTGAGCGCCACGGCGTCGAAACCGTCAAAGTCCAGCCGCGAGGGATCTTCGGCATCCACACCCAGCCGCATACCGGCAACTCGTGCCGGCAGCCCTGCCAGGAGGATCCACTGTTGCGTCCGCGCCATGCTCAGCAGCAGCGGCAACGGCTCTCCCCTGTAGGTGTAGCCAGGCCTGCCGTGGGCTAGGTCGGGTCCGGAGCCGCAGCGAAGACAGGAATATCGCACCTCAAGATCACCCGCCTGCAGTTCCAGCAGGTCCGCGGCGAAACGGCGCAGGGCCACCCGGCCCGCGACAAAGCGTGTCCGTGCACGGGGCTCCAGGGACGCCGCCCGGGCGGCCTCCACGGGTTCGAGCAGCTGCGCGTCTGAGTCCGGACCGTCCGCGTGGGGGCCGCGGAGATCCACGGCCTGCAGGACGAGCCCGGACTCCACGTCAGTCAGCTAGCGCTGGACGGCACCGAAGCGCTCGGCGGCCAGGGCCACCGCGCTTTCGCGTGCGGCCGACGCCTCGTCGGCCGTCAGCGTGCGGTCCGTCGCACGGAAACGCAGGCCGAAGGCCAGCGACTTCTTGCCTTCCTCAATGCCCTTCCCGACGTAGACGTCGAACAGCGCGACATCCTCCAGCAACTCCCCGGCTCCCTCCCGGAGCGCCTCAAGGACGTGGTCCGCCGGAATGTCCCTAGGCACTACCAGCGCCACATCCTGGGTAGCCACGGGGAACGTGGAGATATGGCGGGCCACAATGACGTCGGCTGCGGCTTCGAAGAGGGCGTCGGCGTTGAATTCCAGCGCCACCGAGCGGGCCGGCATGTCATGCGCGGCAAGAAGCTTCGGGTGCAGCTCGCCGGCGTAACCCACCACTTCGCCGGTCCGCAGCGAAAGCTGCGCGGCACGGCCGGGGTGGAACGCCTGGTGCGCACCCTGGCTGACCACGATTTCGACGCCCAGGACGTCCCCGGCAAGCCGGGCGATGTCCAGCGCGTCCGACCAGTCCCACATGCGGGGGGTGTGGCCCGCAGCCGCCGGTGAATCGTGGCCCGTCAGGACCGCGGCGACGTACAGCGGCTGGTCCGGCACGCCGTCGTACAGTGCATCCAGCACCTCGTCGGCAGGCTTGACGCCCAGCGGCGGGATGGAGGCAGTACCCACGGTGTCGCCGGGCAGGAAAACGAGGCCCGACTCAAAGAGCGCCAGGTCCCGGAAGCCGCGGGAGTGGTTCCGCTTGGCAACCTCAATGAGCCCGGGAAGGATGGAGGTCCGCAGGTAGCCCTGTTCCTCGCTGATCGGGTTGGCCAGCTTAACCGCGCTGCGGTCGGCGCCCTGTTCCGCGACGCCGAACGTGTCGTTGGCGGCCTTGGAGACAAACGGGTAGGCCAGCACTTCGGTCAGACCGGCATCGGCCAATGCCTGGATGAGTCGACGGCGCTGCTGCTGCACACGGGTCAGCCCTCGTCCCGGAGGTGCCACCGGAAGGGTGGCGGGGATGTTGTCGTACCCCACCAGCCGGGCGATTTCCTCGGAGAGGTCCTCTTTGGTTTCCAGGTCGTTGCGCCAGCTGGGGGCGGTAACGGTCCATCCGCCGTCGGCCTTTTCGACTACTGCACCAAGATCCACCAGCGAGGTGGTGATCTGCTCTTCGGTGAAGTCGATGCCGATCCGCTGGGCGGGGAACGCCGCAGGCAAGGCGATGGTCACCGCGTCCGGCGCGGTCCCGACGTCGGTCCCGGCCTCGTCGGCGACGCCGCCGGCAAGTTCCACGAGCAGGTCAACAACACGCTGGGCGGCAATGCCGGCAACCTGCCAGTCCACGCCGCGTTCGAAGCGCTTGGACGCTTCGGACGGCAGCTTATGGCGGCGGCGCGAGCGTCCAATGGACACCTCGTCGAAGTGTGCCGCTTCAACCAGGACGTTCGACGTCGAATCGCTCACCTCGGTGGCGGCGCCGCCCATCACGCCGGCGATGCCGATCGCGCCGGAACCATCGGTGATGAGGAGGTCCTCGACGTCGAGCGTGCGCTCTTTATCGTCCAGGGTGGTGATCTTCTCCCCCGCCACCGCACGGCGCACCACGATGTCGCCGGAAAGCTTGTCCAGGTCGTAGCAGTGCGTGGGCTGGCCGAGCTCCAGCATGACGTAATTGGAGATGTCCACAGGCAGCGAGATGGACCGGATGCCAGCCAGCCGCAACCGGGAGGTCATCCACGGGGGCGTGGGCCTGGTGGCGTCGACGCCACGGACAGTCCGGGCCACGAAGCGGTCACAGCCGGGCTTGCCGTAGATGGGAGCGTCGTCGTTGAGCTTGACGCCGTAGCCGCCGGAGAGCTCGGCCGGTGCCTGGACCTTGGAGGCCGGGTCCGTGAAGGAGGTTCCGGTGGCGTGCGCGTATTCACGGGCTACACCGCGGATGGAGAACGCGTAACCACGGTCCGGGGTCACGTTGATCTCGGCCGCCTCGTCGTAGAGGCCCAGCAGGTCCATCGCGTCGGTGCCGATTTCGGGATCCAGTCCGATCCGGGACAGGACCAGAATGCCGTCGTGGTCCTCGCCGATGCCCAGCTCCCGGACAGAGGCGATCATTCCGGCGGACAGGTGGCCGTACGTCTTCCGGGCGGAGATGCGGAAGTCTCCCGGCAGGACGGCGCCGGGGAGCGTGACCACCACTTTGTCGCCCTCCACGAAGTTGTGGGCGCCGCAGATGATCCCCTGCACGCCGGACGGATCGATACCCTCGCCGGACAGGGATTGCTCCTGCCCTTCGGGGACCACGCGGACCTGGCACCAGTTGATGGTCTTGCCGTTCGTCTGGGGTTCCTTGACGATGCTCAGGACCTGGCCCACCACAATGGGACCCTGCAGGGTGTCCGTGGGCCGATGGACTTCTTCTTCTTCAAAGCCGACCTTGACCAGTTCGGCCATGACGTCTTCGGCCGTTGCTCCGGCCGGTACCGCTGCGAATTCCCGCAGCCAGGAAAGTGGGATACGCACTGTTAGATCTCCATCCCGAAGTGCTCGCTGAAACGTACATCGCCTTCGATCATGTCGCGCATGTCGCCCACTTCGTTGCGGAACATCAGTGTGCGCTCGATGCCCATGCCAAAGGCAAAACCTGAATAGGCGTCCGGGTCGATGCCGGCGGCCCGGAGGACGTTCGGGTTGACCATGCCGCAGCCGCCCCATTCGATCCACCGTGGGCCGCCCTTGGCGCCAGGGTGCCAGATGTCCAGTTCGGCTGAGGGCTCGGTAAAGGGAAAGTAGTTGGGGCGCAGCCGGATCTGGGCTTCGTCGCCAAACATCTGCCGGGCGAAGTGCTCCAACGTTCCGCGGAGGTCAGCCATGCTGAGGTTCTTATCGATGGCCAGGCCCTCGAACTGATGGAACACCGGGGTGTGGGTGGCATCGAGTTCATCGGTCCGGAACACCTTGCCCGGACACAGCACGTAGATGGGTACGTCGCGCTCCAGCATGGAGCGGACCTGCACCGGGGAGGTGTGGGTGCGCATCAGCAGGTGGGCCTCGGGAGGCTCCACAAAGAACGTGTCCTGCATTTCACGCGCCGGGTGGTCCGGCTTGAAGTTCAACGCGTCGAAGTTGAACCACTCGGATTCCACCTCGGGGCCTTCGGCAATTTCCCAACCCATGCCCACGAAGATGTCCGCCACGCGGTCCTGCAGCGTGGACAGCGGGTGCCGGGCTCCGGCCCGACGACGGCGCGGCGCGGCGGTGACATCAACTGTTTCTTCCAGCAGGATCCGCGCGTCGTTTTCGGCTTCCAGCTCGGCCGTGCGGTCCGCGAGCGCTTTGTTCACCCGGCCCCGGGAAGAACCCATCAGTTTGCCGGCCACGGCTTTCTGGTCCTTCGGCAGAGCACCGATTTCCCGGTTGGCCAGGCTGAGCGGTGACTTCTCTCCAGTGTGGGCAAGCCTCACCGCCTTGAGTTCGTCGAGGGAGCCGGCGCCGGCAATGGCGGCGATGGCCTGGTCTACAGCGGCAGTGATGGCGGCTTCATCCGTAGGGTTCGGGATGGCGGCGCCCGGCAAAGTTTCAGTCATCTACTGTTCTTAGCTACGAGTCGGGGCTGACGTATTTCCTCAATGACCAGGGCAGCCCCACACGGTTTCCCGGCAGCGCGTCCGTCACTGGCAGGCCACGAAAGTGAATCCATGCGGCATGAATGCACTCAATGGCCAGGTCAGGACCGCCAGAACATTACCCGTGGGAGTTCTGCCGGCGGCCACTATCCTCCAGTCTAATTGAAGGCTCCGGCTACCATGGCCTCATGACACTGCGGCGGCGCCTGGCAGGAGCACGGCCATTGACGGCAGGCCAGCGGGCGCGGCAAATCGCCAACCTTGCCAACGGCACCACGCTGCTGGGGCTCGGTATTGCCCGGGCTGCGGGAACCGCCATCACCCAAGGTCCACGGGGACTGGTCATAGCTGCCGGTTATCGGTGGAGGCTGCCGCACGCAGGGGCTTTCGCCGTGGGGAATGTGATCATCTGCCGCACCTCCGCTGAACGGCTGGCCTCCAACGCGGCACTTCTGGGCCATGAGGAAAAGCATTGCAGCCAGTACGCCTGCTGCCTGGGATTACCCTTCCTTCCGCTATATTTCCTGGCCGCCGGCTGGTCGCAGTTCCGGACTGGAAATCCGGGGTCGGCGAACTTCTTCGAAAAGCTGGCCGGCCTGGAGGCCGGCGGCTACGTTGACATCAGGACACCTAGGCCGGCTCCGCACAGTGCCGGTGGAATCGAGGTTTGACCATGGCCGGTGCGAAGACCAGGACCATCACCGTGACGGGAACAGGATCGGCCGAGGCGCCCCCTGACCTGCTGACGATTTCCGTCGGCGTCGAGTGCCGGCGGGACAGCGTGGGTGCTGCCTACGCGGCTGCAGGCACGGCGTCCGCCGCTGTCTCCGGTGTACTCCGGCAGTACGGCGTTGGCGACGCGGACATCCGGACGTCCGGGCTGAACGTCCGGCCGGAGCTGATTTGGCGCGACGGGGAGGGCCAGAAAGTGGCCGGTTATGTGGCGTCGAGCATGCTCACGGTCCGCCTCCGGCAGATGGGCGCTGCCTCCACGGTCATCGCGGACGTGGTTGAGGCCGGCGGCGACGACGTCCGCCTCAACGGCCTGGAGCTCGGCTTCACGGATGAATCCGCTGTGATGTCACGTGCCAGGGAAGCTGCGTGGCAGGATGCCGCGGCTGCGGCCGAACAGTTTGCATCCCTCGCTTCAGCCAGGCTTGGCGCGGTGGTGTCCGTTGCCGAGCACCCCCTCTCATCCGGCCCGGTTCCTGTGGCCAGGCTCGAGCGGGCCGTAGCCACGGACGCCATCAGTGTGGAGGCCGGCCATTCGAGCGTCGGCGCCAGCGTCACCGTGGTGTGGGAACTGCAGGCCTGAAGGCAGTCCGGGACTGCACTGGCTCTCGGCGTCAGGAAGCCGTAAGGAGCCAGTGCAGTTGGCAGATATGGTCAGACTCCGCTGAGTTCCTCCAATGACGCTTCCTTCGCCACTGGCTCTTTGGACCGGATCATTCCAACAGCGACAGCGCTGATAAGTACTACGGCACCGACGGCGAGGTATAGCTGCACGGCGGACCACGACGCGTCGAGGAGGGCGCCTGTGATCAGCGGGGCAAGGATGGCCCCGATACGTCCGACGCCGATACCCCAGCCGACGCCTGTGCTGCGGGCGGACGCGGGGTAGAGGGAAGGAGCAAGTGTGTAGAGTCCGGCGATGCAGCCGTTGATCAGCACACCCACCAGTATGCCTGCGCCAAAAGCGAGCATGAGCACAGAAGCGGCCGAAATAAAGACGACCATCATGATGGCCGAGAGAACGGTAAAGACCACAAGGACAATTTTGCTGTTCCACCGGGTGGCTATCACGCCGTACAGGAGGGCTCCGAAAATTCCGCCCAAGGTGAGCATCAACCCGCCGGTGATGCCTTGGCTCTCGGTCATGCCGGCGCTGACCAGGAGACGGGGAGTCCAGCTGTTGACGAAGTAGAAGCCGAACATTGTGGCGAAGAAGGCCAACCAGAGCAGCAGCGTGGAACGCCGGTTGGCGGGCGACATGAGGTCGGAGACGGGATTTGACTTCTTCCTGGCCGGGGCAGGAACGTCCTGCAGGACGGCGAGTTCGGGGTGGCCCGTTTTGCGTGCAATTCGATTGAGCCGGTCCAGGACGTTGCGGGGCCTCTTGGTCACGAGGAAGTCGACAGACTCAGGGAGCACGAACAGCAGCAATACCAGGATGCTGAGCGTGCTGATACCGCCGAAAACAAAGACGGAACGCCAGCCGTACTGGCTCTGGAGGTAGACGGCGACGGCACCTCCGAGAGTTGCGCCGACGCCGTAGCCGGCCGTATAGATCCCAATGCTCAGACCCCGGCGCTGCTTAGAGGAGTATTCGCTGGCGATGACGTTGGTACAGGCCAGGATACAACCCACGCCCAGGCCCGTCAGAAAGCGCCAGATGCCCAACTGCAGCATGTCTGCGGCCGTGGCTGCCAGCACCATGCCCAGGCCGGCCACTCCGACGGCAGCCAGAATCATCGGCCGCCGTCCGATGACGTCAGCGATGGGGGCGAGGCAGAGGGATCCAATGGCCATGCCTACGAGGCCCGCGCTCAAGAGGACACCCAGTTCGGAGCCCGTAAGGCCAAATTCCTTGGTGACACCGTTGGCCGTGAAAGCCATTGCCAGGACGTCGAAGCCGTCCAGGGCGTTGAGCAGCACGCACATCCCGATGATCAACCATTGGTATGGCGACATCCGGGACCTGTCGATACGTTCGCGAAGATCCATCTTGTATTCCTTGGAGTCAGGAGTTCCCTAGTGGGAGCTGGTTCTGTTGTGGGCGGCGGAGATGTCCGCAACCCGTTTGAGTCGATGCACGAAGTGCCGAAGCAGGCGCGATCAGGAGACGTCGATCGTGACGACCGCCAATGACGCGGAGGCTGCAGCGTCCTCCCGGTAGCCCGTGGCAGAGGTGACGGCGCGCGAGACACAGCAGCACATTTTGCGGGCAGCATGTTGCTGGCGTTCGCTGTAGAAGACGTCACGATGATCCACGACGCCCTTCAAATCCAGAATGCGAACCTCACAAAGTCCGCATTCGCCCTTGCGGCAGTCGAACATCATGTCCACTCCGGCGTCCTCCAGCGCCTCGAGCATGGAGCGGCCCTGCCCCACTTTCGCCTCAACTCCCAGCCGCGGAATACGGACCAGGAACTCCTCGGGGTCGTACCACCCGGAGTTGCCAAAGGTTTCGTAGCGCAGATTCGGCATGTTGAGTTCCCGCTCGGCCCAAGCCCGGCGCACAGCATCCATCAGCCGGATGGGCCCGCACATGTACAGTTCTGTTTCCATATCGAGGCCGGCAACCATGGCTGTGACGTCCAGGCTGCCACCGTCGTCGTCAACGTGGATCTGCAACCGGTCCCCGTGGAGATCCCGCAAATCCTGCAGGTAGGCCATCGCGGGTACCGTCCGGCCGGCGTAGACCAGGGTGTAGTCGGCTTTGACGTTTCGAAGCACCGTGGCCATCTGCATAACGGCCGTAATCCCAATTCCCCCGGCCAGGAGGACGTATCGCTTGGCCCCGACGCGCAGTGGAAAATTCTGCAGCGGTTGGGTGATTCGAAGTGTGTCGCCGGGCTTCAGCGCGTGCATGAAGATGGATCCGCCTCGCGAAACGGGGGTCTTGAAGACGCTTATGGCCAATCTCTTCCCGCCATCAATGGATTCAACGACCGAGTAGGAGCGCTTCTCCGTCGCCCCGTTGATCATCACGCTGAGATCGATGTGCGATCCGGGCTCTGCATGCTTCGGCTCGGCCGGTTCCAGCTCAATCCGGCGGATGCCTGTGGCCACGTCCAAGACAGCCACGACCGTCGCCGACTGCCAGATTTCGTTGTTGGTTGCTGCCATGGTGTTTCCCCTTGAAGTCCGTGGTTGCTCAGAGTGCCGCCACCATGCGGCCCTCTGCCTGGAGCATCCGTTCAATCATCCTGCGGACCCACATGCCGCCAGCGTCGATATTCAGATTGTAGAACTCGAAATCCGGGTTGGCGTCAATGGCAGCCTGCTGAGCGGCCAGCATTGCTTCATCCTCACCGAACACGCCATGCACGGCGTTGCGAAGCTGCGTGGTGATGAGCTGGCTGTCCAGGCAGTAGTTGCGCATGAAGGCCCAGAAGTAGTGGCAGGACTTTGATGTCTCCGGGCTGATGGTGTTCATGACATAACCGTTGACGCCCTGGCTGCGGTCGCCATCCGGGGCGCCTGTGCCGGCCTTGGCAACGCCGACGTCAATGCGAATGGTCGAGGGCGCTTCAAAGCGAATGATCTGCCAACGGTCCACCTTGCCTTCGAAGCCTGGGAACTTGTCACGCAGGTTCTTGAGCCAGAACGGCGGGGCCTCGATATCGAGCATCCATCGGGAGACGGTTACCGTCCGGTCGTCGTGCGTGACCACAAACTCTGATTCGCTCAGCTCTTCCTGGCCGATGCTGGAGGCGTGGACAAATTCCTCGTGTGTAAGGTCCATCAGGTTGTCCAGGACCAGCTGGTAGTTGCACGGAGCAAAGATCGTCTCCCCATCGCCAGCCCAGTCCGGGCTGTCCATTTGGTGCATATCGGGAACAAGGCCCGGATCCGCTTGGGTTGGGTCGCCCAGCCAGACCCACACAAAACGATGGCGCTCCACTACCGGGAAGGAAGGCACCGTGGCCGAGGGGTTGATGCTCTCCTGGGCCGGCATCGACGTACAGCGGCCCGCCGAGTTATAGCGGATGCCGTGATACGGACACTGGATCTCATCCCTGCCCACCACTTTGCCCATGGAGAGCGGGGCCAGTCTGTGCCAGCAAGCGTCGGCCAGTGCGACGGCCTGGCCGTCCTCCGTCCGGTAGAGGGCCAGGGGGCGGTCGGCGATCCGGCGGGCCAAGGGCTTCCGGGTTACCTGGTGGTCCCAGGCGGCAACGTACCAGGCGTTCAAGGGATAGCCCAGGACTTTGTTGGTGGTGGAACCAGTGGATTGGAGCACAGTCATCTTTGACCTCTTTCGGGGGGGCTGGCAAACATCTGCTGCGGGGTCACATGCTGATGTGGGAGCAGTTCTCTGAGTGCAACTATCTATGTACATAGATGGTGGCTTGGGTCACACACTATCTATAGATATAGTTAGTTGACAAGACCTCGAAAGGAATTCCCCATGAGTCTTCGCTACGCGCTTTTGGCATTGCTCACGGTCGAGCCAATGACCGGTTACGACCTGGCCAAACGGTTCGAGTCCTCCGTTGCTTTCGTCTGGCACGCTCCGGACTCGCAGATCTACCCCGAACTACGGAAGATGGCTAAGGAGGCCCTGCTCGAGGCGGAGGAAATCTCCTGGGGACCCAACGGGAAGAAGACGCAATACCGCATCACGTCCGAAGGCCGCGACGCCTTCCGGCAGTGGATGAACACACCCTTGGAGTACTCCCGCGAGCGCGATCCGGTCCACCTCAAGGCCGCCTACCTGGAGTGGGCCGAGCCAAGCGCGGCCAGGCAGCACATGCAGGCCCATATCGATTACCACACGATGCGGCGGGCTCAGTGGACCGGAATGATCGCAGAGTTGCGCGGAGCCACCAATGAAATGCTGAACAAGAGGTTGGCAGCAACCCCCGAGCAGGACCGTAGACGCACTTTGGAGTACAAGATCTTCACCTATGAGGGGCTGATCGCCAGGGCGGAGACGGAGATCGAATGGGGCAAGCAGGGACTCCGGCTCATCGATTCATTCCCCGCACCTCAGCAGGGGACCTGATTCAGGCTGACTCAACTCTTTTCGGCTCGCCGTACCGCACCCATCCTTGACTTAAGTTCGAACATATCTTCGAATAGAGGCATGAGATGGGATGCACAAGCACTGATGCCGCGGCCCGGCAATGACGCCGGAAGCGTGGCATCACCGGCCCTGCTCCCCCTCGCCGGATTGGTCCGTTCGGTCACCACTCCCGAGTTCGCCGGCATCACCTTCCATGAGGTCACTGCCAAATCGGTGCTCAACAAGGTGGTTGCCGGTTCAAGGATGCCGTTCGAGTGGACGGTGAACCCGTACCGTGGCTGCAGCCATGCCTGCGTCTATTGTTTTGCACGCAAGAGCCACACGTATCTCGATTTCGACGCCGGCCTCGATTTCGACAGCCAAGTGGTGGTCAAGGTCAATGCCGCAGAAGTCCTCCGGAGAGAGTTGGCCAAGCCTTCCTGGGGCCGCCATCAGGTGGCCCTCGGCACCAACACCGACCCCTATCAGCGTGCGGAGGGCCGTTACCAGCTCATGCCGGGCATCATCACCGCATTGGCGGACTCCGGCACCCCGCTGTCCATCCTCACGAAGGGGACGCTGCTGGCCCGCGACATTCCGCTGTTGAAGAGGGCTGCCGCCCAGGTGCCGGTGGGTGTCGGCATCTCGCTTGCCATGACGGACGAAGCATTGTCTGAGGCCGTGGAGCCGGGCACTCCGGGCCCGAGGGCAAGGCTGAAACTGGTCTCCCGGCTACGCGATGCCGGGCTCCCCTGCGGTGTCATGGCCATGCCCATCCTGCCGTGGCTCTCGGACAGTGATGAAGCATTGGATTCCCTGTTCGCTTCCCTGGCTGCCGCGGGAGCTACGGGCGTCACCGCCGGAGCCCTCTACCTGAAGCCGGGCACCCGGGAATGGTTCATGCAGTGGATTGCCAAGAACCACCCGGAGCTGGCTGGCAGGTACCGGCGCCTCTACGGCACGGGATCCTACGCCTCCAAGGAATACCGCGCGTGGCTGGCGGCAAAGGTCCGCTACTTCAAGCAGCGGCATGGCTTTTCAAGCGGCCACGGTTTCAGCCACCGTGACCTTGAGGACGATCCCCGCGGCGAGGAAGCACAATATCCCGCCGGGAGCATTCCGCCTGCCCACTTTGCCGGTACACAGGAAAAGCCAGCTACAGATTCCCCACCGGCGGCCTCCGGCCTTAAGCAGCAGCCCACGTTGTTCTAGCGAACGCCTGGGGGAAATAGTTCAGCGGGGAGCGCTTGAACCCACGAGCGTGCCCAAGGATTCCAGGAGGGCCCGGACAATCGGGAAGTCCGCCGGGATCCACGGAAGGCTGAGAGCTTCGTCACGGTTGGTGGTGCTGATCCACCGCAGCAGGTCGTGGTCTTCGAGCGGCCGGGGCTCGCCGTCGGAAATTTCCGCAAGCCACACCCGCATACTCGCGCGCTCGTTCAGGCGCCAGCCAGCGGGCGTTGCGGCGGGCAGTTCCTCCCCGAGGCGGACCTCGACGCCCAGTTCTTCCCTGAGTTCCCGGTGCAGTGCGGCCTCGCTTTGTTCGCCGGCTTCCACTTTCCCGCCGGGGAACTCCCAGAGCCCGGCGAACTGCTCAGGAGCCGTCCGCCTGGCCACCAGCATCCGGGTGGGCTCCGCTAACGAGTCAAGGATTGCGCCGCCAACTACCTGTATCCGTCCAGTCACCCTTCCAGTCTATGGGGGACAATTGATGAGGCGCCCGCGGGCGTGCGCCACAATCCACTCCCCTTTCGAAAAAGCAGGCACATGAGCAGCGTCATCCAGTCACCCACCGCCCGGAAGACCCAGTCCCCCGGCATCGCGCCCGCCATCATTTCTCTGGCGATGGGAGGCTTCGGGATCGGCGTGACAGAGTTCACCATGATGGGCCTGCTCAAGGAAGTGGAAGTGGGCCTTGGCATCAGCACGCCGGAAGCCGGACACCTCATTTCTGCCTACGCCCTGGGCGTCGTGGTGGGCGCACCCCTGCTGGCCGCAGTCGGAGCCAAACTGCCGCGGAAACACCTGGCCCTTGGACTGATGCTCTTCTTCAGCCTTGCCAACCTGACCTCGTTCCTGGCCCCGGACTACGGCACCATGTTGGTCTCCCGCTTTGCCGCCGGTCTGCCCCACGGCGCGTTCTTCGGTGTTGCGGCTGTCATCGCCGCGTCGCTCGTGTCGCCCACCCGCCGGGGGTGGGCCATCTCCATGGTGATGGCCGGATTGACTGTCTCCAACGTCGTCGGCGTGCCGCTGGCCACGTGGGTGGGCCAAGCATTCGGCTGGCGCCTGCTGTTTGTCCTGGTGGGGGCCATCGGACTGTTGACCCTGGCGCTGCTCTGGAGGTTCGTGCCATTCCAGGCGGCGCACCCCGATGCCAGCATCCGGCGCGAACTCGGGGCGCTGAAACGGCTTCAGGTCTGGCTGGCCATCCTGATTGGCATTGTCGGCTTCGGCGGCTTTTTCGCCACGTACACCTACATAGCCCACACCATGACATCAGTGGCGGGCATCCCGTCGTCCCTGATCCCGCTGGTGGTCGCACTCTATGGGCTGGGCATGGTCGCCGGCAATATCGTTGGTGGCCGGATCGCCGACAAGTCCGTGATGGGAACCATCTACCGGGTGCTGCCCGGCATCGCCGTGGCGCTGGTGGTTTATGCCGTCGCTGCGCAATGGCCGTGGTCCGCGTTTGTCATGGTGTTTGTTGTGGGTGCGGCCGGCTCGATGCTGGTACCGGCACTGCAGACACGCCTGCTGGATGCTTCCCCGGACGCACCTTCACTCGCTTCCTCCCTCAACCACGCGGCGCTGAACGTCGCCAATGCACTGGGCGCCTTCCTGGGGGGTGTTGTGATCGCCTGGGGCTGGGGCTATGTTGCTCCAGCCCTTGTAGGAGCCGTCCTTGCCATCCTTGGCTTGGGTGTGGCCATCATCAGCGGGCTGCTGGAACGCAAAAAACCGCTGACCGCCTGATCCAGTGAATCGGCGGCCAGCGGCCAAGGGCTATGTCCCATGGCAGACTCAGGCTTTGGCGTCCTGCTCCCCCGCTTTGCCGGCCGGGGCTTCCGATGGCGCTGTGCCCCCGGTGTCCGCACGGTGGAGGTCAGGTTCCAGGTAAATGACGCGGGCGATCGGAACCGCCGCCCGGATCCTTTCCTCTGCTCCATCGATGGCCGCAGCGATGTCACGGCCTGCATCGGCTGCGCCGACGGAAATTTTCGCCGCCACAAGCAGTTCTTCCGGACCAAGGTGGAGGGTCTTCAGGTGGATAACGCGCGTCCCACCAGACTCGATGGCGCGGTGGATTTTGTCGCTGTCATCCTTGCTGGCAGATTCACCCAGCAGCAGCGACTTGGTTTCGAGAGCAAGAACGACGGCGATCAGCACCAGCAGGATGCCGATCATGCCGGTGCCGATGGCGTCCCAGACACCGTTGCCGGTCAGGAGGGTGAGCCCCACACCGAAGAGGGCGAAAATCAGGCCAACCAACGCGCCGAGGTCCTCGAGCAGGATTACGGGAAGTTCGGGCTGCTTCGCGGTACGCACAAAGCTGACCCAGGTCTGTTTCCCTCGCACGTGGTTCGATTCGATGATTGCGGTGCGGAAGGAAAAGGACTCCGCGATGATTGCGCCCACCAGGACTGCCAGCGGAACCCACCAGAAGGCGCCTTCGATGGCATGCGGGTGCTGCAGTTTCTCCCACGCCTCATAGAGGGCAAAGAGGCCGCCGACGCTGAACAGCACGATGGAAACGATGAAGGCGTAGATGTAGCGCTCGCGCCCGTACCCAAAGGGGTGCTCGGGACTTGCGGCCCGCTTGGCCCGATTGCCGCCCACCAGCAGCAGGATCTGGTTGCCGGAGTCAGCCAGGGAGTGGATGGCTTCGGCGAGCATCGAGGACGAAAGTGTCAGGATGTATGCGACGAATTTGAGGACGGCGATTGTCAGGTTTGCGGCAAGGGCCGCGACGATCGCCTTGGTACCGCCAGTTGCAGCCACGTGGGCTTCACCTCTTAAGGATTACAGGGCTGGGACAGGAAAAACGCGGCGCCGGCCACGGCTCCGCCCATAAACACCGTACCTGCCGAGGTGTGGGACACGCACCCCTTACAGGCCGTAAGGCTACTGACAATAAGGGGGCTGTGTGTTAGCTTGATGCAATATCGGGAAGATTTCGTCCCGGCGAATAAATAAGGAGGAGACATGGGTTTTCTTGCTTGGATTATTCTCGGCCTCATAGTGGGGGCCATTGTTAAGGCCGTAATGCCCGGCAGAGTGGGCGGCGGCTGGGTCACCAGCCTTGTTCTTGGTGTGGTTGGTGCAATTGTAGGCGGCTGGATTGGCAGCCTGCTTTTCAACAGGGGCGACCTTGCATTCTTTGACCTCGGCACGTGGATCCTCGCCATCGTTGGCGGCCTGGTAGTCGCCGGCGTCTACGGCGCAATCACGGGACGCAGCAAAAGCACGCGCGCACCCTGATTCCCGTCCTACTATTTAGAATTTCACCGCAAGGGCCCCGGATGAACATCCGGGGCCCTGCCATTTAAGTTGCGGATCGAACGTCCAGGCCACAGTCCCGCGGGATCAACCCGCTGATGCTGCCGCTGCGGACGATACCGGCAGGCCGCCCTGTTGGGACCGTGCGCTGGCATAAAGGCAGACCGTTGCTGCCGTACCGAGGTTGAGGCTCTCGGCCGCCCCGTAGACAGGCACTGCCACGCGGTGGTCAGCCAGGGCGAGTTCAGCCTCCGAAAGCCCTTGTGCTTCGTTTCCAAACAACCAGGCCGTAGGGCTTTCCAGTGGGTAGGCCGATTCGGTGGCGGACGCACCCAGCCGTCGGGCTGCGTTCTCGTCCTGCAGGGTGTCCAGGTTGAGGGTCCCGTAGCCATCCGCGGCCAGCAGCCCTATCCCCCGGGAACGGCACGCCGAGGCAACCTCGTCAATGTCGGCCCCAAGGACCACCGGCAGATGGAACAGCGAACCGGCCGTTGACCGGACGGCTTTGGGGTTGTAGATGTCCACGCTGGCTCCGGTGAGGACCACGGCGTCAGCTCCCGCGGCATCGGCTGCACGCAGCACTGTTCCGGCGTTGCCGGGATCGCGGACCTGGCAGAGGACCGCGATAAGGCGGGGACCGGCGTCGAGCACTTCCTCCAGGCTGACGTCAACAAAGCCGCAAACTGCGATGATGCCCTGGGGATTGACGGTGTCCGCCATGGCGGCCAGCACATCGTCGGTGGCCAGCCGCGCGGATGTCCCTTCGGCGAGGTCCTCGAACTCCGGGTAGCGGTCGAGGCAAGCTTCGCTGGCAAAGACCTCGTGCACCACTCCCGGCGCGCCGGCGGCCAGCCGCTGCTGGTGGAGGCGCAGGGCTTCGCGTACAGCCTGGGGGCCTTCGGCGAGGAACCGGCCCCGCTTTAAACGGGCCGGGCGCCCGGCAAGCCTTGCCACGTCCCTGACCCGATCAGCTCGGGGGTTTGAGAGTGGAAGGTCTTGCGGGCGCCCGGTTTCGTTCATATAAGAACCTTAGTTGCTGTTCAAGCAGGTTCTCGAACTACCCAGAACGGGAGGCTGTTAGACAGCCGCTTCGTCAGCAGCAGGCTTCTTAGCAGCCTTTGCCTTCGGAGCCTTGGCTGCCTTGGCCTTGGGGGCTTCAGCCTGGACGGCGGGAGCGGACGTGTCTGCGGGCAGGGAGTCCTTGGCAATCTTCACCAGCGCGGCGAAAGCATTGGCGTCGGAGACGGCCAGCTCGGCCAGCATGCGGCGGTCAACCTCGACCTCAGCGGCCTTCAGGCCCTGGATCAGGCGGTTGTAGGTGAGACCGTTGGCGCGGGATGCAGCGTTGATGCGCTGGATCCACAGGCGACGGAAGTCGCCCTTCTTCTTCTTACGGTCACCGTAGCTGTACACAAACGAGTGCAGCAGCTGCTCTTTGGCCTTGCGGTACAGGCGTGAACGCTGTCCCCGGTAGCCCTTTGCGCGTTCGAGGATAACCCGGCGCTTCTTGTGGGCGTTTACCGCCCTCTTCACACGTGCCACGTGCGTACTCCTTCAAATCTGATCCCAAGCGTCTACTACCGGAAACCCGGCCGGCCTGAGAAGGCTTTATGGTAGGTGGCTGCTGCCAGGAGGCAGGCGGCCAAAAAACTTGGAAATTAGATGCCGAGCATCTTCCGGATGACCTTGGCGTCGCCCTTGAAGACGATCTTGTCGCCGGCAAGGCGACGGGTCAGCCTGGAGGACTTGTGCTCGAGGTAGTGGCGGCGGTTGGCCTGCTGGCGGCGCAGCTTGCCGCTGCCGGTCAGCTTGAAGCGCTTCTTAGCACCACTGTGGGTCTTCATCTTCGGCATGGGAACCGATCTCCTTACGTATCCGCAGACAGGGTCTGCAGTTCTTTCGTGCAGCCGCCCCTGCGGGCGGCGTGCTGGTTGCTTGCTGCCGGAGGAGAGCCTCCGGCAGCTATGAACTAAGTAGTCTTCTTGCCAGCCGGCTTAGGCGCCGCTTTGGGGGCGGGGCGCGCAGCAGGCTTCGGCGCTGCGGGCCGTGCCACAGGCTTCGGCATCGGGACGGCGGCGGGCTTCGGCGCTGCCGGGGCCGGAACCGCTGCGGCCGGCTTGGCCGCTTCCGGAACCTTTGCTGCAGCGGGCGCCTTGGGGGCTTCCGGAGCCTTGACTGGCGCCGGTGCTGCCTTGGGGGCTGCCGCCTTGGGAGCTTCAGCCTTGGGGGCCTCAACCTTCGGGGCCTCAACCTTCGGTGCTTCCTGCTTCGGGGCTTCCTGCGGTGCGGCCTCCTTGACGGGAGCCTCAGCTGCGGGGGCGGCTTCAGCGGGAGTTTCAACCGGCGCCTCAACCTCGGGTGCCTCGGTCTCGGGCTCCGTGGTGATGGCGAAACCTTCCGGGAGAAGATCAGCCAGTGACTGCGTCAACGGTGCCTGGTCGTCGCCGGAGACGTCGATGCGTCCTGTGGCCTTGGCTTCGTTCTGCGCTTTGGCCTCCGCACGCTGCGTGGCGCGGCGTGCTTCTGCCTTGGCTTCTGCCTTGTTCTTCAGCGGACCCACAACCATGACCATGTTCCGGCCGTCGATGCGGGGGCTGGACTCAACAACGCCAACCTCAGCGACGTCGTCAGCAAAGCGCTGGAGCAGGCGGATGCCCATCTCCGGACGCTGCTGCTCGCGGCCGCGGAACTGGATCATTGCCTTGACTTTGTCACCCGCGCCGAGGAAGCGCAGTGCATGCCCGCGCTTGGTCTCGTAGTCGTGGGTGTCAATCTTCAGGCGGAACCGGATTTCCTTTAGAACTGTGTTCGTCTGGTTCTTCCGGGCTTCACGTGCCTTGACGGCGGCCTCGTACTTGTACTTGCCGAAGTCCATCAGCTTGCACACCGGAGGCTTCGCCTGAGGTGCAACTTCAACGAGATCAAGGTCGGACTCGGCAGCCAAACGCAGGGCATCCTCAATACGGACGATTCCTACCTGTTCACCTGCAGGGCCGACCAGCCGCACCTCGGGGACGCGGATACGCTCATTGATTCTTGGCTCGCTAATGTTAAAGCTCCTGTGATTGTTGTGGGGTATTCCACCGGCAAAATAGAGAAGGCCCCCAATTGCCGGAGCAATCGAAGGCCTCGAAGATCGGATGTGCGGTCCTCCGCGGAGGATGCACGCATCATCCCCGCAAAAGCTGGGTGACGCCCGACCAGGTACCCGGCAACCTTGCTTCCTGTGGAAATACTTCCTTCGGGAAAACGGCTGACGCGGGTGGGAGAGGACTCCGCTTGCAAACTGGCTGCCATTCTACAGAAAAAAACCCGCTCAGCGCATCCCAGCGCCGGTGGGGATCATCCATAACAAATAACGACATCCAGTCGGTCTGTGACAAGCTTACCAGTATGAGCACCCCAGACAGTAATTCACACGTTTACCAGGCTGCCGACGCCCAGGGGGACGTCGCCCAGCAAATCCGAGACATCTCCGAAGTTCCGGCCATCGAAGTTATTACCACCGCGGCCGTCCACCTCATGAGCGCAGCCGCAGTGAAGCTTGGCCTCGCTGCCGAGGACAACGCCGAGGAACTCAAGGACCTGGACGAGGCCCGGAAGCTCATCACTGCCCTCGCCGGGCTGGTCACCGCCGCCGCCCCGGAAATCGGGTCCCAGCATGCCGGCCCCTTGCGCGATGGCCTGCGTTCGCTGCAGCTGGCGTTCCGCGAAGAGTCGATCATCCCTGACGCCCCGGGCAAGGGTCCGGGCGAGAAGTACACCGGCGCGGTCAACTGACCAGCGCTCCCCCAAACTCCCATTCCCAAGCCCAACTAAGTGGCAGTAGATGTCGTTTTGGACGCTCAAAACGACACCTGCTGCTACCTAGTTGGGCAGGATGACGACGGCGGCGGGCTGACCATGGTGGCCACCCCGCCGCCGTCGTCAATTTTGCGGGTCGTCATGCGGGTGCCGTCAGGCAGCGGTGCGGCTGCGCCGGCGCTGCTGGAGCACCAGTCCCACGAGGCACAGCACAACGCCGGCGACGCCGACGGACACGAACCCGCCGGAGGACCCCATACCGTCAATAAAAATTCCCGCGAGCGGTGCGCCGAGTGCCACGCCGGCAGTCAGCGCGGAACCGTACCAGCCCATTGCCTCTCCGCGACGTTCCTCAGCCACCAGGTCCGCCACTTTCTCGGACGCGGCGGACAACACCGGAGCGCACAGGAGGCCGGGCAGGATCGAGACGAACGCCAGAGTCCACGTATCGTGCGCGAAGCCCATCGGGATGGTCAGGGCGGCCATTCCCAGAAGGAGGACAATCGGCGAGACCGGACGGTGCATCGCGCCATAAACGAGGCCGCCGACCACGGACGCGGCACACCAGAAAAGGAACACAATACCAATCTCGCTTTGGTGTCCGCCTGTTTCGAGAGCTGCGACGATGCCGACGTCCGTGCCGCTGAGCACCATCCCGGCGCCCGCCGCAACCGCAAAGACGGCCGCGACAGTGGCCGTGAACCACGCGAAGTTGTGGGCCACCCTTCCCCGGAGACCGGGTCCGCCATGGGTAGCGGCTGGCATCAGGTCTGCCGCCGCCTCCTGGACGTGGGCCGGTGCGGCGGAGACCACGGCAACTTCCGCTGCGTGGCGTTGGTCCGCCTCACATTCCTCGGTCTGGACGACGCTCCGGGTGGGCGGGTTGAACCACATCAGGAACAGCCCTGCCAGTGAGGTGGAGACGCCAACGATGGTCAGCCCGAGGACGGAGTAACCACTGGTAGCCACCACGGCTCCGACGGCGGGGCCGATCATGAACACCATCTCGGTAGTGATGGAGTCCAGGGCGAAGGCGGTCCGCCGCTGGTCGCCGTCTGCCAGGACGCCCAGGGACTGGCGGAGGACGCTGAAGATCGGGAGGGTCAGCAGCCCGCCGATGAAGACCAGCGGCAGCAGCCATTCGTACGTCACGTGGGGCACCGCAGACCAGATGACTGTTTCGGAAACCACCGACGGGATGAGGGCCCTGCGCAGGCCCACTGTGTCCACGCGCCGGCCGCGCCACGGCGCCCCGAGCGCTATGCCGATGGTCATCACGGCCGCGGCGGCCCCGGCGGCAGCGTAGCCTTTGTCCAGCGTCAGGACGATGTGCAGGGTCAGCAGGACGCCGGCGGCGGAGTGCGGGATACGGGCAATCATGCCTACGAGCAGCAGCCGCCTGATGGGGCGCACTGAGAGCAGCTCCCGGTATAGGGCGAAATTCACGGAAATTCCTTTGGTCTGCCGCGGGCAGCCCGAGGGGTCTCCCCGCTGACCGTCAGCTATTGAACAGCGCGCCTCAACTTGATTTCGATCGAGTCAACCCGCTCCCCAAACAATACATTCCTGGACCAGGCGGATTGGAGGCCGGCCACGAGCTCCTGGACCGCGGCGGCGTCAAGGCCGTCCTCAAGGTAAAGCACCACCTGCAGTTCGGGACCCGCGCCCCCACCCGGCAACGTGTCACCGATCCCAGTTGTTGAGGCGACGCCGGCCCCAGGCAGGAGTCCGATATTCCGGACGGCGGGGAATCTGGTAGCAGCCTCCGCTATTGTGGCGGCCACTTCGCGGTCCAGGTAGGAGGGCACCCAGGTGCGTTGCTGGGCCAGTGCCCACACGGCAGGACGACGGACCACAAACGTGACTTCAGAACCGGGATCCAGCACCAGGAGTTCGGCCTGTTCCGACACCGCGGAGAGGGCAGCCCTCGCGGCGTACACAGCCACCGGCCGGGCATCCGGGTGCCAGTTGGACAGCGCCTGGGCGGATGTGAAGGCGGGCATTGCGGTCCTGCCGTCGGCTGCCTTCAGCATCACGAGCGCCATGTCCGCTTGCTTGTCAGCCGTCAGGCCGTCTTCGCCTTCGGCTTCTTCCGCGAGCTGGGCAATGATGGGGATAAACACCCTTGCTGTCGCCAGCGAGGCGACGACGGCCGCCTCGTCTCCGCTTCCGTTCCGAAGCGCCGCAACCGCGGCGAGGTATCCGGCGTCGGCCGTTCCGTCGTCGTCCTCGAAGTTGTGGATCTTCCCGTCGTCCCCGGCCAGGCTTCGGCCCTGCCACGGCCGGCCCGCCGAGTCTGCCACTCCACCGGCTCCGGCGAGGGCTGCTGCGATGTGGCCGGGCAGGTGCCGCTGCGCCGGTCCGGCCGTGCCGGAAATGCTGCCGGAAGCGCCGTCCAGGCCAGGTGCAGTGCCGTTCGGTTCCATCCTGTCAGGCTGACCGGGGCTTAGCGGCGGCCGGCGACGTCGAGGGCTTCGGGCAGCGTGAAGGCTCCGGCGTAGAGGGCCTTGCCCACGATGGCGCCTTCGACGCCCAGCGGGACAAGGGAACGGAGCACCTTGAGGTCATCGAGGCTGGAAATGCCGCCGGAGGCCACCACGGGCTTGCCGGTCTTCTCCACCATCTGGCGCAGCAATTCCACATTGGGCCCTTGCAGGGTGCCGTCCTTGGTGACGTCGGTGACAACGTATCGGGCGCAGCCGGCTTCCTCCAGGCGGCCGAGGACCTCCCAGAGGTCACCGCCCTCCTTGGTCCAGCCGCGGCCTGCCAGCGTGGTTCCGCGGACGTCGAGGCCGACGGCGATTTTGTCGCCAAAGCGGTCGATGGCCCGGGCTGTCCATTCCGGGTTTTCCAGGGCCGCGGTGCCAAGGTTCACTCGTGCCACGCCGAGGTCCAAGGCAGCTTCCAGTGATTCATCGTCCCGAAGTCCGCCGGAGAGCTCCACCTTGATGTCCAGGCGGCCCACCACTTCGCGGAGGAGTTCTGCATTGGAGCCGCGGCCGAACGCGGCGTCGAGGTCCACCAGGTGTACCCATTCGGCGCCCTGCTGCTGCCAGTTGAGGGCGGCTTCCAACGGAGTGCCGTAACTCGTTTCGCTGCCGGCCTCACCCTGGACCAGCCGGACGGCCTGGCCGTTCACGACGTCGACGGCGGGGAGCAGTTCAAGAACCGGCAGATCGTTTGCGGTGGTCATCTCAGAATCCTCAGGTAGGTGTGCAGCTGTTAGTGGGAGGTGGCCCGGTGCGGGCTAGCTTCCGGGAAAGGTCAGCAGGGCGGCAGCCAGCAGGGACATGCCGGCCAGGACGTAGAAGCCAATTTGGGTCCAGAGCGGCTTGTGCTGCTGCCGGAAGGACAGGGCACCGCCCACCAGGAGGCCGGCGAGCCCCATCAGGACAATGGACCACATCTAGGCGTTGCCATCCGCGGGTGCAGGCTTCCGCAGGGCGTCCACCCAGTTGCGCAGGAGGCGGGCTCCGGCGTCGCCGGATTTTTCCGGGTGGAACTGGGTGGCGCAAAGCGGTCCGTTCTCCACGGCAGCGATGAACGGCGCACCGTGCTCGGACCAGGTGACCTTGGGCGGTGCCATGCGCGGCTGCACCACGTCAAAGTTCCATTCCTGGACGCCGTAGGAGTGCACGAAATAGAAACGCTGGTCCTCGACGCCTGCGAACAACGTGGACCCTTCCGGCACTTTGACGGTGTTCCAGCCCATGTGCGGCACGACCTCCGCCGGAAGGAGTTCCACCTTTCCGGGCCACTCCCCCATGCCTTCGGCCTCGGTGCCGTGTTCCACACCAGCCTCGAACAGGACCTGGAGGCCTACACAAATACCCAGCACTGGACGCCCACCGGCGACGCGCCGGCCGATGAGGCGGATGCCATCCACGGCTTTCAGTTCGCGCATGACCGTTTCGAACGCGCCGACGCCGGGGACCACGAGGCCGTCGGCGTTCAGTACGTCCTCGGGCTTGGAGCTGAGGATGACTTCTGCCCCGGCCCGTTCGAGGGCGCGCACGGCGGAACGGACGTTACCGGACCCGTAGTCGAGCACGGTGACGGTGGGCTTGCCTTCCGGTGATTCCGGCTTCTTCAGGGAAGCCGGGTCGATAACGGCTCCATCGCGGAGGATCTGGCCGCTCACAGGGCACCCTTGGTGGACGGAATGCCTTCTACACGGGGATCTGGCTCCACGGCTGCACGCAATGCACGGGCGAATGCCTTGAACTGTGCCTCGACGATGTGGTGCGGGTCCCGGCCGGCGATGACGTTCATGTGCAGGCAGATGCCTGCGTGCAGCGTGATGGCCTCGAAGACGTGCCGTGTCAGCGACCCGGTGAAGTGGCCACCGATCAGGTGGTACTCCTGGCCGGCAGGCTCGCCGCCGTGAACCAGGTAGGGCCGGCCGGAGACATCAACTACCGCGTGCGCCAGGGCTTCATCCAGCGGCACGGTGGCTTCGCCGAAGCGGCGGATGCCGGCCTTGTTGCCGAGGGCTGTGCGCAGGACTTCACCGAAGGTAATGGCGACGTCTTCCACGGTGTGGTGGACGTCGATGTGGGTGTCGCCGGTGGCCTTTACGGTCATGTCAATGAGCGAGTGCTTGCACAGTGCCGTGAGCATGTGGTCATAGAACGGGACCGAGGTGTCGATGTCTGAGACGCCGGTTCCGTCGAGGTTGATCTCCACGAGTACTGACGATTCGCTGGTGGCACGCTCCATGCGTGCGATGCGGGACGCGGCAGTGCTGGATCCGGTGGAACTCATGGTCATATGTCCTTTGCGAAGAAGGAGTGATTGCCGGCGCGCGCAGCGCGGCTAACTCAAGTTTAGGCGGGCAGCTTTGCCTGGCTCGCCAGGATGGCTTCCAGGGATGTGAGGAAGGCAGTGGTTTCTGTCTCAGTCCCGGCTGTGACGCGCAAATGGCCGGGGATTCCGACGTCCCTGATCAGGACGCCGGAGTCCAGCAGCTGCTGCCAGACGTCGTGGGGCCGGTCCAGTCCGCCGAAAAAGACGAAGTTCGAGTCCGAAGCGGCGGGTTTGAGGCCCATCCGTGTGAGCTCCGAGACGATGCGGTCACGCTGCTTCTTGATGTCCTCAACATCGGCCATCAGCGCCTCACGATGCTGGAGGGCGGCCAAGGCCGTGGCTTGCGTGACGGCGGACAGGTGGTACGGCAGCCGCACGAGGCGCAGGGCGTCCGTCACTTCGGGTGCGGCAGCCATGTAGCCCAACCGGGCTCCGGCCAGGGCAAAGGCCTTGCTCATGGTCCGGGTGACGATGAGGCGTTCCCGACCCGGCAGCAGGGTCAGGGCGCTCGGCGTACCGTCGTGGGCAAATTCGTGGTAAGCCTCATCCACAATCACGATGGTCTGGCTCTCCTCGCCGGCGGCGTACACGGCCTCCACAACATCCAGCCCCAGACCTGTACCGGTGGGGTTGTTGGGCGAACTCAGGAAAACGATGTTCGGCTGGAGTTCCTTCACCTGCAAGGCGGCTGATTCGGCGCTGAGGCCGTAGCCGAGCGCGCGCTGGCCGGCAACGTACTTTGTGTCGGTGCCGCTGGCCAGTAGGGGGTACATGGAGTACGTGGGAGGGAAGCCCAGGGCCGTGCGGCCGGGTCCGCCAAACGCCTGGAGGATTTGCTGAAGCACTTCGTTAGAGCCGTTGGCTGCCCAGATGTTGGTTGCGTCAAGACCGTGGCCAAGGTACTCGGCCAGCGCAACGCGGAGATCGGAAAATTCACGGTCCGGGTAGCGGTTCAGGCCGGCGGCTGCCTCGGTGACTGCTGCGCTGATCGCGGCCCGTACGTCCGCAGGAACGCCGTGGGTGTTTTCGTTGACGTTCAGCAGAATGGGAACATGCAACTGGGGAGCCCCGTACGGGGTCAGGCCACGGAGGTTGCTGCGGAGGGGAAGGCGGTTCAGACGCTCTAGCTGGTCATTCACCTGAACAGTTTAGTGCCGAAGCATGGACCCCGAAAATGTGACGGTCAGCGGCAGCGTCACTTCACAGGTACAAACAGCTGCTGGCCTGGCACGACAGCGCCGGCAGTGAGGTTGTTGAGCTGGACGATGTCCGCTATCACGTCACGGGGATCGCGCTCGGGCGCAACCGCTGCCGCGATCGCCCACAGCGACTCCCCGGACTGCACGGTGACGGACACTGTCGGTGTGACTGCGAGATCGGCTGCGGAGTCTGCTGCCTTGGCGGGGGCGTTCAAGAATCCCGCCAGCAGGAAGATCAGGACAGCGAGCAGGACCAGCGGGATGCCGATCAGGACCACCCGTCCGCGTCGCGTCAGGCGAAGGGGCGGCAACGGCTGCTTGCCGGGGCGGACCTGCGGGACTGACGTGAGGTGCTGTACCGAGACGAACTGCGGACGGGAGTCCTGCGATGCTGAAAACGCTGACATGAAATGAGCCCTCCTGGACCATGCTTTGCTGCCCGGAGTGTTCCTTCCGCTTGTCCGGCGAAGCGGACGTTCCCGAAGTATTCGAATCTTCGAACGCTTCCGGAAGCGAATAGAACACATGTTCGAACTTTGCTTCTTCTGTTTTAGCACTTATCAACGAACATTGTCGAGACTCGCTAGAACAAATGTTTGAAAAAGTGTTGCGGCTGGCCTACGTTTGAACCAAGGATCAACCACCCGAAGTACAGCCACCTCTGTAGTTGATCAGCAGGGTCTGACAATCAATGCCGGAGGCTCCCGGCACCCGGCGCCGGAGGCACCGGGGCAACGGAAAGGCATTGGCTAACATGGCAGCAGCAGCCGGCGGCAGGGCGACCCAGCGGGGTCCACAGCCCCAGAGGACTCCCAAGGGGCTGACTGCCCGTCAGAAGAAGATCCTGGAAACGATCCAGCGTTCAGTCAATGACAACGGATACCCCCCGTCCATGCGCGAAATTGGCGACACCGTGGGGCTGGCCAGCCTCTCCAGCGTGACGCATCAACTCTCGCAGCTGGAGAAGTTGGGATACCTGCGCCGGGACCCTAAGCGGCCACGGGCCATGGAGGTCCTGATGCCGCTCACCTTGGATGGCGGGACTGCCAAGGCTCCGGGCTCCGCCGCACCGGCAACCCTGCGGGGCATCAGCGGCGGGAAGGTAACGGAGCTTTCCACTGCCATGGATACGGCCATGGTTCCCCTGGTGGGCCGGATCGCAGCCGGCGGGCCGATCCTTGCGGACCAGGTGGTTGAAGACGTGATGCCCCTCCCCCGCCAACTGGTCGGTCAGGGCGAGCTCTTTATGCTCAGGGTGGCCGGAGACTCCATGGTGGACGCGGCCATCTGCGATGGCGACTGGGTGGTAGTGAGGCGCCAGGCCGACGCCGTGAACGGGGACATCGTCGCAGCACTCCTGGACGACGAAGCAACCGTCAAGACGTTCCGCCAGCGGGACGGCCACACGTGGCTGTTGCCGCAGAACACGCAGTACGAACCCATCCTTGGCGACCACGCCACCATCATGGGCAAGGTCGTTTCGGTTCTGCGTTCACTCTAGGTACAGTCCCCAGCAGCAAAAAGATCAGCTGGGCCCTCCCACAAGGGCTGGCTCAGCTGATCTTCGCAGTTAACTCAGGCGTGCTCTTTGGACAGCCGTTCCAGCGCCGCGAACGCGATCTTGCGATCTGTGGTAGGCCAGAAGGGCGGCAGCGCACCCCGGAGGAATCCGGCGTACCTCTCGGTGGCCAGCCGTGAATCAAGCACCGCCACCACACCTTTGTCCCCGGTGGACCGGATCAGCCGGCCGGCACCCTGGGCAAGCCGGATGGCGGCATGAGTGGCGGAGACCGACATAAAGCCGTTGCCGCCGGCCTGGGCGACGGCCCGGGAACGGGCAGTCATAAGGGGGTCGTCCGGCCGAGGGAACGGAATGCGGTCAATCACCACCAGCCGGCAGGAGCCCCCGGGTACGTCCACTCCCTGCCACAGGGACATGGTTCCGAAGAGGCATGTGTCGGGCTCGTCGGCGAACTGCTTGACCAAGGCGGTCATCGTGGAATCGCCCTGGCAGAGGATGCTCAGTCCCAGACGGGGCCGCAAGGCGTCGGCTGCTTCTTCTGCGGCGCGGCGTGAGGAGAACAGGCACAGTGCACCGCCGCCTGAGGCCCTGATCAGCGCCTCGAGCTCCTCCAGTGCCTCCGGGGACACACCGCGCCCGGGCTTGGGCAGGTGCCCGGCAACGTACAGTATTCCCTGCTTTGGGTAGTCAAACGGGGAACCGACGTCAATGCCCGTCCAGCTCGGGGCGCCCGGGCCCACAAGGCCCAGCCCGCCGGCGGCCGGCTCGAAAGCGGAGCCGATGGCCAGTGTGGCCGAGGTCAGCACCACGGTGTGGCCTTCGAACAGTCCCTCGCGAAGCTTCCCTGCGACGCTGAGCGGTGCGATGTTTATCAGTGCCGGTGCGGCGTCGTCGGGCTGCGCATAGCCTTGCTGCGGATCGAAGGTGCTGGCGCGCGAGAACCACACCACTTCCCGGTTCTCCCGGGCCACGATCAGCCGTTCACACAGTTCCAGGATGAGCATCAGGCGTGAGCGCGCGAGCTGGCGCCCGCCGTCGGCCGTCTGGCTGCTGTCCCCCTTCGAGTCGGACAGGGCAGCCCTGCAGGCGTCACGCAGTTGGTCGATGCAGTCCAGCTGCTCGTCATTTAGGCCGTTGGGAAGGAGCCCGTTGGGAACCCCTGCCAATGCCAGTTCCAGGTTGGCGGCCGCAGCGTTGAGGGCGTCCACCGTAATGGCCGTGTGCTTCCGCGCTCCGGCAGCCGCCGCATGGACCATCGCTACGGACAGCTGCCCGGACACCGCACCAGTCACCCGGTCCTGGAGTTCGTGCGCCTCGTCAACCACCACGACGTCGTATTCGGGCAGGACAGCCAGCCCCTCGAACGCGCTGACGGCGAGCATCGCGTGGTTGGTGACCACAACATCGGCGTCGGCCGCGTCCTGGCGGGCGAGTTCGCTGAAGCATTCAGCGGCCATCGGGCACTTCTGCGCCCCCAGGCATTCCATCGACGTCACCGAAACCTGCCGCCAGGCACGGTCCGTGACACCCGGGAGGAGTTCGTCACGGTCGCCGGTAGTGGTTTTTTGCGCCCAGTCGCGCAGCCGCACTACCTCTTTGCCCAACTGCGATGCCGGTCCCCCGAGAGCGGCTGCGAAGTGCGGCACGCTGGTGTCCTCGCCAAGGGAAAAAAGCTGGCCTTCGGAGGGTTCCTCCGAGGGAAACCCGCCTTCAAGCTTGTGCCGGCAGACGTAGTTGGAGCGACCCTTCACCAGCGCCACCTTGACGGGGCGGTCCAGGGCCGGGGTGATGGTCTTCAGCAGCCGCGGCAGGTCCCGGCCCACAATCTGTGTCTGCAGGGCCAATGTTGCGGTGGAAACCAAGGTGGGCTTGTTGCTCACCAGCGAGTGCGCAATGAGCGGAATCAGGTAAGCCAGCGACTTTCCCGTTCCAGTGCCGGCCTGGACCAGGAGGTGGTCGCCGGTTTCGATGGCACGGGCCACCTGCCTGGCCATCTCATGCTGGCCGCTCCGGCTTTGTCCGCCCATTCCGGCCACGGCGCGGTCGAGCAGTTCGATCACGAACTGCTCGCCGGCCGTGCCTGAAGGCTCACCTGCCACCGGTTCAGCCATTGCTGACGAATGATTCCAGTTCAGCCGCGAGGCCTTCCCGGACCATCACCACTGCCCGCGTTCCGTCCTCGCCATGGTCAAGGCTGAGGATTTCCGCGTCGGTGTCATGCAGTTTGCTGATCACGTCGCCACGATTGTAGGGAATGAGGAGTTCAAGCTTGACGCTGGGCCGCGGGATCGAGCTGCTGATCTCGCGCAGCAGCTCCGCGATCCCTTCGCCGGTCCGCGCCGACACCACCACATGGCGGGGTTCGCGCTGCTTGAGTCGTTCGATCACAAACGGATCCGCGGCGTCTGCCTTATTCAGGACGATGATTTCCGGCACCTTGCGGGCATCGACTTCGCTGAACACCTTGCGGACGGCGGCGATCTGGCCTTCCGGGTCCGGGTGCGAGGCATCCACCACATGCAGGATGAGGTCCGCGTCCGCTACTTCCTCCAGTGTGGAACGGAATGCCTCCACGAGCTGGGTGGGAAGCGAGCGGACAAAGCCCACGGTGTCCGCCAGGGTATAGCCCAGGCCATCCGCGGTCTCCGCCTTGCGCACGGTCGGGTCCAAGGTGGCGAACAACGCGTTCTCCACCAGAACGCCAGCGTCCGTCAGCCGGTTCAGCAACGACGATTTCCCGGCGTTGGTGTAGCCGGCGATGGCAACGGACGGCACTGAATTACGACGCCGGTTGGCCCGTTTGGTTTCCCGGGCCGGCTTCATCGCGGCGATCTCGCGCCGCAGCTTAGCCATGCGGGTACGGATCCGGCGACGGTCCAGTTCGATTTTCGTCTCACCGGGACCACGCGAACCCATACCGGCGCCAGCGCCGCCCACCTGGCCACCAGCCTGGCGGGACATGGATTCGCCCCAGCCGCGCAGGCGTGGCAGCAAGTATTCGAGCTGAGCCAGTTCCACCTGGGCCTTGCCCTCACGGCTCTTGGCGTGCTGGGCGAAAATGTCCAGGATCAGGGCCGTACGGTCAATGACCTTGACCTTGACGATGTCCTCCAGCCCGCGCCGCTGGGAGGGAGCCAGTTCGGCGTCAACCACTACGGTGTCCGCGCCGGTGGACATCACGATTTCCTTGAGTTCCAGGGCTTTGCCTGACCCTAGGAACGTTCCGGGGTCCGGTTTGGCTCGGCGCTGGACCATGCCGTCCAGGACTTCCGAACCGGCGGTCTCGGCCAACGCTGCAAGCTCACGAAGTGAGTTTTCAGCGTCCGCGAGCGTTCCTTCGGCCCACAGGCCAGCCAGGACCACGCGCTCGAGGCGCAACTGACGGTATTCGACTTCGGTGACGTCTTCGAGTTCCGTGGACAGCCCTGCCGTGCGGCGGAGTGCCCGGCGCTCTTCGAGGTCCTGCTGGTCGCCGTCGTAGGCGCTGTGTTCTTCTTCTAGGCGGGAGATCGCCTGGGCTTTGCCGAACACCGCCCTGCCGTCGCCTTCTGCGGCGGGGCCTCGTTTTGCCGGAACATCCTTGGAAAGAATCCGGTCGATGACAGCTTGGATTTCCTCCGGGCTCATATCCTGGGCTGCTGGATCGGATCCGGTGTTGGGCTGGCTGGTCATGGTCTCCTTTGAAGATTCGGCATTTCCAGAATAGTGCCGATTGCTGGTGAGTGGGGACGTATTCGCGCTGGGCTGACGGCTGGCGGTCATCCAGGACTCCTGTCTGTTGCGCACACCGTACAAGCGATGGCGTGCAGCGTAGGATCCACGCCTTCGAAAGGGTGGAGGAAGTGGTATGCGCAGGCAACGTCAGGAGGGGCGCAGCGGGAAGCTGGCTTCGAGTATTGCCCGGCGGTCGGACCAGCCGGCGAAAGCTTGGTCGATGACGCATCTGCGGAAGGTAGGAAACCTGCATCGCTGCGGGACATGGCTGCGGGACGGGTTCAACCCGTGCCGGCTACTCGAAGATCAGGAACATGCCTTCCAGATTAGCAGACCCGATCCCCCGCGGTTTCCCTTACGCTTCAGGGCCAACTAATCTGGCCAGTTATGGAGTCCGCACACTATTTCAGCGCATCGCCCGCAGGGCCCTTTACCCGCAAGCCGCTCACGGTGGATCTCGCTGGGGAAACGCGCACACTGCAGACATCCGGTGGCATCTTCAGCCCTGACGGGATAGACAAGGGCACCGCCGTCTTGCTCGCCGAAGTCCCGGCGCCGTCGCCGTCGGGAAACCTGCTGGACATCGGCTGCGGCTGGGGTCCGATTGCGCTCACGATGGCCCTGAAGTCGCCGGCAGCCCATGTCTACGCCGTGGACGTCAACGAGCGCTGCATCACGCTGACAAACGAAAATGCGGCTTCGCTCGGCCTGGGCAACGTGACGGCCAGCATGCCGGAGGATGTGGACCCGGAACTCCGCTTTGACACGATCTGGTCCAACCCGCCGATCCGGATCGGTAAGGAGGAACTCCACTCGCTGCTGAAGCTGTGGATTCCGAGGCTGGCGCCTGGCGGCTCAGCATGGCTGGTGGTGCAAAAGAACCTCGGCTCCGATTCCCTTCAGCGCTGGCTGTCCCAGGAGCTGGACGCCTCGTTCACCGTCACCCGGGAAGCCACGGCCAAATCCTTCAGGATCCTGCGGGTCAGGAAAGCGTCCCGCTAGCCACAATCACGGCCGGGCCGCTGAGTTCGACGTGCTCGTGCCCACCGGCTCCGGCAAAGAATTTAACGCCGACGACGCCGCCTGGCACCTTGACGTTCCAGGCGTCTGGTGCGCCGGCCCCGGCCCAATGCCGGATTGCCACGGCAGCGGCGCAGGCGCCTGTGCCGCAGGATTGCGTTTCGCCGACACCGCGTTCGTGGACCCTCATGGTGATGGTGCCTACGCCGTCGTGCACCAGCGGCTCCGCGGGGACCACGAATTCGACGTTGGTTCCGTTGACGGGTGTTGGATCGACATGCGGTGCGGTGAAGAGCCGGGTGGCTTCCAGCTCGGAAAGCTCGGCGAGGGCCACTACGGTGTGCGGGTTGCCCATGCTGACGGAGATGGCGGGGCGGGGTACTTCCAGGCCATCGGCTGTGACCAGGGAGTCCATGGCTTTGGCGGTGGCCGCGCCGGGGAAGATGAACTGCCAGGGGCCCATGTCGACGGCGTAGTCCTCGCCCGTGCGGACGACGGTCTTGACCCCGCCGCGGGTTCCGATGGTCAGGGCCCCGCCGTCGGGCAGGTCAACCAGGCCCTCGGCCCGGAGGAAGTGGACGAACACACGGACGCCGTTGCCGCACATCTCAGACAGGGAGCCGTCTCCGTTGCGGTAGTCCATGAACCATTCCGCGTCCGGTGTTCCTTCGAGCAGTTCCCGGCCCTCGGGCAGGTATCGCGATGGCACGGCGCGGATGAGTCCGTCGCCGCCTATGCCGCGGTGCCTGTCGCACAGCGCGGCCACCTGGTCTGCGGCAATAGTGTGGACACCGTCAGGGTCAGCGACCAGGACAAAATCGTTTCCTGTACCGTGCCCTTTAGAGAAGCGGAGTCCGCCCAAGGCGGCGAAGGCGGGCTCGAGAGTCACAGCAGGGGTAGCGTCCATGCTCCAAGGCTACCGGCCAAAGGCAGGGCCACAGAAACCCGCCCCCGGCCAGGGAGCTGCGTGGGTTCAGGTGCAGAGCGCCGCCGCGCGGGTTTCAAGGTCGGGATCCTGCCAGTCCAGCCAGTTGATCCGGGGATCGGCGCGGAACCAGGTCAGCTGCCGCCTGGCAAACTGCCGGGTCGCCACGATGGTCTCCTCGACGGCTTCCTCGACGGTGGCGCCGCCGTCGAGGACTTTGAGGAACTGGGAGTAGCCCAAAGCCCGCGGGGCCGTCTTGCCGCGGCGCAGGCCTGCCGCGTCCAGTCGGCGGACCTCTTCCAGCAGCCCCTTGTCCACCATGCTATGAACGCGCTGCGCCAGCCGTTCGCGCAGCTGATCCCGGTCTACGGCCAGTCCGATCTGGAGGGCGGGCTGGAAATACTCCCGCCGGGGCATGAAAGAACTGAAGGGCCGCCCAGTGAGCTGGTGGACTTCCAGCGCCCTGATGATACGCCGGGCATCTGAGACACGGTCGGCCGAAATGGGGTCGACGACACGGAGCCGGGCAAGGAGCGGCCCGGAACCTTCGGCCGCATAGTCCGCTTCCAGCTGGCCGCGTACGTCGGGGTCGGTTCCCGGGAACTCCAGGACGTCCAGCGCCGCACGGACATAGAGTCCGGAACCACCGGCCAGGATGGCACGCTTACCACGTTGGTGGATGTCTGCGATGATGGCGCGGGCCTGCCGCTGGAAGTCCGAGACGCTCGCTTCCTCGGTGACGTCCAGGGTGTCGAGCAGGTGGTGGGGAACTCCCCTGCGTTCGGCGGTGGTGATTTTCGCCGTGCCAATGTCCATACCGCGGTAGAACTGCATGGCGTCGGCGTTGACCACCTCGCCGTCCAGGGCCAAGGCCAGGTTGACAGCGAGGTCGGACTTACCGGACCCGGTGGGGCCAACAACGGCTATGACCGGTGGGCGTGCCACCGGTCAGGCGCTGCGGACCGGCAGGGACGGCATGCCAAGCGAAACCCCTGTGCGGCCGGCTCCGGTCTTTGCCGAGCCTGGGACCGGTGCGCCGCAGGAGTCGGCCTGCGACCTGTCCCAGGCGTCACCAGCTCGTGAACGCCGAAGGCTGTAGTCCTCCACAGTGGGGTCGGCCACGAGGTGGAACGCTGCGGCTTCGGTGATGGTAACCGTCACGAGGTCACCGGGGCGGGGCGACGGCGCCCCGACCGGGACTGAGAAATGCACCAGCCGCTGGTCCTGGGAGCGACCGGAGAGCCGGTGGGTTTCCCCGGCTTTGCGGCCGGACTGTGCGGTGACCATGACTTCCACCCTGCGGCCCAGCTGTTTGGCGTTTTCCTCCGCCGCGATTCTGTCCTGCAGGGCGGTAAGGCGCTCGAATCGTTCCTGGACGATGGCTTTGGGCAGCTGGTCCGGAAGGTCGGCCGCCGGGGTGCCCGGGCGCTTGGAGTACTGGAACGTAAAGGCAGTGGCAAAGCGGGATTTCTCCACGACATCCAGGGTGGCCTGGAAGTCCTCCTCGGATTCGCCGGGGAAGCCCACGATGATGTCGGTGGAAATGGCGGCGTGCGGGATTTTCTCTCGGACCTTGTCCAGGATGCCGAGGAACTTGGTGGACCGGTAGGACCGCTTCATGTCGCGCAGGACTTTATCCGAGCCGGACTGCAGCGGCATGTGCAGCTGTGGCATGACGTTGGGCGTTTCGGCCATGGCGTCGATGACGTCGTCGGTAAAAGCCGCCGGATGGGGGCTCGTAAACCGCACCCGTTCCAGGCCTTCGATCTCTCCGCAGGCACGCAGGAGTTTGGAAAAGGCCTGCCGGTCGCCGAACTCAACACCGTAGGAGTTCACATTCTGGCCGAGCAGGGTGACTTCAATGGCGCCGTCATCCACGAGGGCCTGGATTTCGGCCAGGATGTCGCCCGGGCGGCGGTCCTTCTCCTTGCCGCGCAGGGCTGGAACGATGCAGAAGGTACACGTGTTGTTGCAGCCGACTGAGATGGATACCCAGCCGGAGTAGACCGAGTCCCTCTTGGTGGGCAAAGTGGAGGGGAACACGTCAAGGGATTCGAGAATCTCCAGCTGCGCTTCGTTGTTGTGGCGCGCGCGGTCAAGAAGGGCGGGCAGAGCGCCCACGTTGTGGGTTCCGAAGACGGCGTCCACCCACGGTGCCTTCTTGAGGATCGTTTCGCGGTCCTTCTGGGCCAGGCACCCGCCGACAGCGATCTGCATGCCGGGGTTGGCCGCCTTCACCGGAGCCAGCATGCCGAGGTTGCCGTACAGCTTGTTGTCGGCGTTCTCCCGGACCGCGCACGTGTTGAAGACCACCACGTCGGCGTGGTCACCGTCTGCCGGCACGTAGCCGGCGTCCTCGAGCATGCCCGCCATCCGTTCGGAGTCGTGCACGTTCATCTGGCAGCCGAAGGTGCGCACCTGATAGGTACGCGGCTGCACGGCAGGGTCGGCTGACGGGACGGTACCGGATGCGGGGGAAGGAATGGTCAAACTCACCTGTTAAGGGTACCGGGTCGGCGGAAGCGCCGCTTCGCTGGCAAACCTACACAACCGATTACCCAAACCGGGGCGCCCACGACGCGGACGGGCTAGTCGTAGGGCAGACCATCCGCCGGACCGTCCTCACCCGCGTAGCCGGCGCGCGAGGCCAGCACCTCACCCACGATCCTGAATGCCTGCGATGGCTGGTATCCCTTGCGCGCAAGCATGGACGCGAGCCGCCGCGTGGTCTTATCCCGCTCTGACCGGTCCGCCAGGTCCGTGCCCGGACGGAGCTTCCGCTCCACAAGCACGCGGGCCGCGGCTTCCTCGTCCTCATCGGAGAGTTGTTCCAACGCTGCGGCGGCCGTATCAGAATCGATCCCCTTGTCGGCAAGCTCGCGGCGAAGAGCGCCCTTGGCCAGTTTCCGCGACTGGGCCCGACTGCGCACCCACATGTCCGCAAACTCGGCGTCGTCGATGAGCCGCACTTCCTGGAATCGGTCCAGCACGGACTCGGCAACGTCCTCGGGGATGTTGCGCTCCGCCAGCTTTCGCGACAGCTGCAGCCGGCTCTTGGCCGAACTGGTCAGCTGCCGCAGCACTATCGCCCGCGCAACCGAGGCAGGATCCGGTTCCGGGTCTGATGCAACGGAGGAATCCGGGCTGGGCCCGTCCGATCCGAAGCCGGAGCGTCCGCCGCCCCGGCCCCTCCGGCGTCGACCTGGGCCGGTGCCAACGCCCGGGCCCTGCCCGTCCACGAAGTCCGGGGTGTCCCTAGAAGCCGTCAACAGCCTTCAGCTTCGGTGTGTCCTTGGACTCCGCCTCGGCAGGCTTGACGCCAACCCCAAGCTTTTCCTTGATCAAGCGCTCAAGCTCGGCAGCGAGTTCCGGGTTGTCACGCAGGAACCGGCGGGAGTTCTCCATACCTTGACCCAGTTGGTCGCCGTCGTACGTAAACCATGAACCGGACTTCTTGATGATGCCGTGTTCCACACCCATGTCGATGATGCCGCCCTCGCGGGAGATGCCCTGGCCGTAGATGATGTCGAACTCGGCGATCTTGAAGGGCGGTGCCATTTTGTTCTTGACGATCTTGGCCTTGGTGCGGTTACCGACGGAATCGGCGCCTTCCTTGAGCGTCTGGATGCGGCGCACGTCGATGCGGATGGAGGCGTAGAACTTCAAGGCCTTACCACCGGTGGTGGTCTCGGGGGAACCGAAGAAGACGCCGATCTTTTCGCGGAGCTGGTTGATGAAGATGGCTGTGGTTTTGGTCTGGCTCAGGCGCCCGGTGATCTTACGCAGCGCTTGGCTCATCAGGCGGGCCTGCAGGCCGACGTGGCTGTCGCCCATGTCTCCTTCGATTTCCGCCCGGGGCACCAGCGCCGCCACGGAGTCGATGACGATAACGTCAAGCGAGCCTGAGCCGATAAGCATGTCCATGATTTCCAGGGCCTGCTCGCCGGTATCCGGCTGTGAGACCAGAAGGGCGTCCGTGTCCACGCCCAGCTTGGCGGCGTACTCCGGGTCCAGGGCGTGCTCGGCGTCGATGAAGGCGGCAATACCGCCCTGGCGCTGGGCGTTGGCCACGGCGTGGAGCGCAACGGTGGTCTTACCTGAGGATTCCGGTCCGTAGATCTCCACAACGCGGCCGCGGGGAAGCCCGCCAATTCCGAGGGCGACGTCCAGCGCGATGGATCCGGTGGGGATGACCTCGATGGGGGCGCGGACTTCGTCGCCCAGCCGCATAACCGAGCCCTTGCCGAACTGCTTGTCAATCTGTGCCAGCGCTGCGTCGAGCGCCTTTTGACGATCCGGGGCTGCCGCCATGGTTCACACCTCTAATGCTTTCTCATTGTGGAGTGGCCTCAGCGGCCGTTTCTTGGTCATCTCTGACGCTAATGGCACCCACAGACATTCTCGCCGGATGACATCGGCTATGTGGATAACCCACTACGAAAAGCATAGCTTTACCCGAACAGATATTCGAACAATCCGGCGGCGTGTCAGGTTGATGGCGGTCAGTCGCGGGCCGGCTTGATGTCCCGGCCCAGGCGGCGTTCCGGCGGGACGTCCTGGACGTCACACATCGCCAGCCAGACCTGCCGGGGACTCACTCCCGCGGCGAGTGCCTGGTCCGCGGTACGCCCGCCGACCCCGGCCAGGATCAGGGTACTGCTCAGGACCCGGGAGTAGCCGGAACCGAATTCGTCGTCCATCAGACGCCAGTAGTCACTGATTCGCACCAATAGAGTCTCTCATGGAGCGGGACCCTAGAATTGTTGCCATGAGCAACTCCCCTGACGTTCCCGCTCCTGCCGACCCCGCGGATAACACCGTTGACGCGGCGTTGAAGACTGTGGAGCACCAGATCAGCGTCTTTTGGCGAAGGGCACGGTCCGTCTCCCATCAGCTGTCCCGCCAGGTCCATCCCGACATGGAACCTGCCGCCTACGGGCTGCTGACGGTTATCCGGCGGGAAGGACCCATCCGGCTCACTGACCTTGCCCTGAGTATCGGCGTCGGGAAACCCTCGGTCAGCCGGCAGATCGCGTTCCTGGAGAGCATTGGCCTCATCTCCAAGGAGGCTGACCCCCTGGACGGCCGCGCGCAGGCGATCCGGCTGACGCCCAAGGGCGAAGAAAAAATGCACCAGGTCCAGGACGCCCGGCGTGAAGTCTTCCGCGAACGGCTGGGGGAATGGCCGCTTGAGGATCTGCAGGCACTGGCGAAATACATGGCCAAGCTCAACGCCACCTATGAACGCGATGGCTTCCCCCAGGACGTGGCGCCCGCCAAAACGGAGCCCCAGCCACGAGACACCGAAAGCCTTTAAACACAGAAAGCCTCCGGCTGGTGCCGGAGGCTACTGTTAGTGGTTCAGGGTGCTTACCGTGCGCCGGAAAGCAGTCCCTTGGAAAGTTCGTTGGTGAGTTCGGCGTTCAGGTCGCGGTCAAGATCGCGGCCGTAGCGCTGCGAGAACTCCTGGGGAACGGTGTCCGGAACAGCCACGCCCTCTGCGACGGCAACGCGGTCGCTGACTTCACGGAGCATGCTGGACAGGGGTACGTCCAGAGCAGAGCAGATCGAGGACAGAAGTTCTGACGAAGCTTCCTTCTGGCCGCGCTCCACTTCACTGAGGTATCCCAGGGAAACACGGGCACTGTGCGAAACTTCGCGGAGAGTACGCCCCTGACGCTGGCGGACATCGCGCAGAACATCACCAATTTCGTGACGAAGTACAACCATCTTGCGCTCCTTCTGTTCGCTCTTGCCCTGATCGGCGAGGCCCACATCCTTCCAGCGGACAACGCCGTTTACGGATACGGGCTGCTTTACCATCTGTATCGCCTTGCTCCTTATAAGTCCGGTTCGCCGTGGAGCGAACCGTGGTGGTGTATTCATCCTAGGCGCCTCCGCTATCCGGAAGCGACACAATGTAATAACTAATGGGTACCAGGATTTGTTCCCGGCTACTTTACCCCCGGTAACTTCAGGAAGATAGGGCCGCTAGGAGGCGCTCCAGCGCAGCGCCGCAGGCTTGGCCCCGGATCTCCGCGCGGTTGCCGGAAAAGCCGTAGTCGAAGGACTCGGTGCCGTCCGCGGTCGCGATCCCGATGTACACCGTCCCCACCGCCTTTCCGTCGTGTTCGTCGGGGCCGGCTACACCCGTGGTGGCAACGCCGATGTCCGAGCCCAAAGCCGTGCGGACGCCGGCAGCCATGGCAGCGGCAACGTCAGCGTCCACGGACCCAGCGGACGCAAGCAGCTCTGGCGAGACACCCAGGACGTCCACCTTGACGGAGTTCTGGTAGGCCACCACTCCGCCCTGCAGCATTCCGGAGGCACCGGCGGTGTCTGCCAGGATGGCGGACACCATTCCGGCCGTCAGGGATTCTGCGGTAGCTACGGTCAACCCCCGGCCCAAGGCATTCTTGACTGTTTCCCCTGCGAGGTGGTGAAGGTTTGTCATGCCTGCTCCTTGTCTACAATGCCGTGCCGGATCAAGAGCCGCCTACTGGCTGGCAGCGCGTTTGCCCTGCGAACGGAGCCGCAAAGCTTCAACTACATATTCGACGCCGGTCCAGACCGTGATCAGCACGGCCGCCATCATCACGGCGAAAGCCACCCAAGCCAGCCACGGGGCGAGGGCGGCCAGCGGCAGGAGGTAGAGGAAAATCGCGGCGGTCTGAACCACCGTCTTGAGCTTGCCGCCGCGCGATGCCGGGATAACGCCGTAGCGGATCACAAAGAAACGCAAGGCCGTGATGCCCCACTCGCGGACAAGGATCACGATAGTGACCCACCACGGCAGTTCCCCAAGGACGGAAAGCATGACCAGCGCGGAGCCGATGAGCAGTTTATCGGCGATGGGATCGGCAATCTTGCCGAAGTCTGTGACGAGGCCGCGGCTCCTGGCGATGTCGCCGTCGAGCTTGTCAGTGTAGATCGCGACGGCGAACGCCAGCACGGCCGCCCAGCGCCACAGCCCCGACTCACTGCGCAGTCCGGGCGCATCGGCCACGAGGAACCAGACGAAGAACGGCACGAGCGCGATGCGCAACATGGTCAGGATGTTGGGTAGATTCCAGATTCCTGAACTGCTGGAGCCGGCGGCGGTTGCTTCGGTGCTAGTCACCTTCCTAGGCTACCGCCCGGTGAGTGACCAGGCGTCTTCGGAACCGTCCTCGTCGTCGTTATACGAACTGGTGTCCGCCCCATCGAAGTATTCAACGTTCTGGCTGCGCTGGTCCAGGTCCTTGGCAACGAGGTCCTCGGCGTAGCCGCCCTGGGCAATATTGGCGTTGGCGTTATCGCTCAGGGCAGCAGTCTGGGAATCCGGGGCCGCGGGGGCATCCTGGCCCTTCATGGCGGCCAGGACGGCGGCCAGGTCATCCGGTTTCACCAGGACGTCGCGGGCCTTGGAGCCTTCTGACGGGCCAACCACGCCCCTGGACTCGAGCAGGTCCATGAGGCGCCCGGCTTTCGCGAAGCCGACCCGGAGCTTGCGCTGCAGCATGGACGTGGAGCCAAACTGTGTGGTGACCACGAGCTCCGTGGCCTGCAGCAGTACCTCGAGGTCATCCCCGATGTCGTCGTCGATCTGCTTTTTCTGCGCCTCAGGAGCGACGTCGTCGCGATAGACGGCCTTCAACTGGCCCTTGACGTGCTCAACAACCTTGTGGATCTCGGACTCTGTGACCCACGCGCCTTGGACGCGCATGGCCTTGGAGGCACCCATGGGCAGGAAGAGGGCGTCGCCCTGGCCGATGAGCTTCTCGGCGCCAGGCTGGTCCAGGACCACACGGGAGTCGGTCACCGAGGACGTGGCGAACGCCATCCGCGACGGGACGTTGGCCTTAATCAAGCCTGTGACAACATCCACGGACGGACGCTGGGTGGCAAGGACCAGGTGGATGCCGGCGGCGCGGGCAAGCTGGGTGATGCGGACAATGGAATCTTCCACGTCACGCGGTGCCACCATCATGAGGTCCGCGAGTTCGTCCACGATCACCAGCAGGTACGGATAGGGGCGGATGATGCGCTTGGAGTCGACCGGCGGGTGGACCTTACCGGCGCGGACTGCCTTGTTGAAGTCGTCGATGTGCTTGAAACCGTAGTTAGCGAGGTCGTCGTAGCGGGCATCCATCTCACGGACCACCCACTGCAGGGCTTCCGCCGCCTTCTTGGGGTTGGTGATGATGGGCGTGATGAGGTGCGGAACGCCTTCGTAGGCCGTGAGCTCCACGCGCTTGGGGTCCACCATGACCATGCGGACCTCGTCCGGGGTGGCGCGCATGAGGATGGAGGTGATCATGGAGTTCACGAATGAGGACTTACCCGCCCCGGTGGCACCTGCGACGAGCAGGTGGGGCATCTTGGCGAGGTTGGCCACGACGTAGCCGCCTTCAACGTCCTTGCCCACGCCCATCACCATGGGGTGGTCCGTACGGCGGGCGTTCTGGCTGCGGAGCACATCGCCGAGCGAGACAGTTTCGCGGTCCGTGTTGGGGATCTCGATGCCGATGGCCGACTTGCCCGGGATGGGGCTGAGGATCCGGACGTCCGAACTGGCCACGGCGTAGGAGATGTTCTTCGAAAGCGCCGTGACGCGTTCCACCTTGGTGCCGGGCGACAACTCGATTTCGTACCTGGTGACCGTGGGCCCACGGCTGAAGCCTGTCACCTGCGCCTCGACGTTGAACTGGTTGAGGGTTTCAGTCAGGGACGCGACGATGGCATCGTTGGCCTCGGTACGCTCCTTCGGAATGGAGCCAGGCGTCAGGACATCCGAGGATGGAAGCGTGTAGGTGACGTCGCCGGCCAGCGAGAGCTGTTCCGTCCGCTGCGGAATCGGTGTGGGCAACGGCGCCGGGGCGACCGGGTTGGCGGGCACCTTGACCGGGTTCAATGAGCCCGCAGCAACCATGCCGGGCGTCACCAGTGGAATTGCCTCGGTGGCGTTCTCCCCAGCCGATGCCGCAGGTGATGCCGTTCCCAAGCCCTGGGCGGCCTTGATTTTTTCGACGGCGATTTCCGCCTGGGTGGGGCGGCGTACGCCGGGGGCCAGCCGCGGCCCCGAGCCCGGCTTGGGGTCGTTGGCGGGGTCGTCGTCGTCGATGACGGCATGCTCGAACGCTTCGTCCCCCACGTAACCCTCAAGGCCGGCGTCGGGGTCCTCGTCTTTTCCAAACAGACGCCGCTTCTTCTTTTTCGGCGCCGCCGCAGCCGCCGTCTGCTCCAGGTAGCTGCGGTCGTGGCCATCGCCGGCCTCGTCCGGATCCTGCAGGTCGATTCCCATCAGGTGCTCGTAGGCTGCCCGGAGGCGCCGCGGAATCGCACCGAACGGCGTGGCCGTAATGATAAGCAGCGAAACAAATGCCAGCAGCCCATAAAGGGCCACCGGAACGGCCGCGTGAATGGCAGCAAGCGGAGAAGCGGCCAGGAAACCCAGCATGCCACCGGCCTGGCGAAGCCCGTCGAAGCCGTCAGCAACAGTGGGCTGGCCGCCAACGATATGGGCCAGGCCGCAGCCGGCGAAAGTCATAATGAGGAAACCGATGCCCACCCGGTTGTTGCCCCGCCCGTCGGACGGCTGCCGGAAGAGACGGAACGCACAAACAAAAAGCATCAGGGGCAGCAGCAGTGACATCCAGCCGAACGTGCCATTGACCACGCTGTAGACGGCGTCGGGGAACCACCCAGTGAGACCCCACCAGGCAAAGGTGGCGATGAAGATGCCGAGCCCAAGGTTGAACAGTGCCGCGCCGTCCCGGCGGTCCTCTGCCGGCAGGTCGCTGACGTCGTGGCCGATCCTGCGGACGCCGCCTCCCACCAGGTGGCCAATACCCAGCCACGCACCGCCCACCACGCGCACCGGCCACGGCTGGCGCTCTTCGACGGCAGGCAACTGGCGCGTGCGGGCAGTGCTGGAGGTCCGGCCGGTTTTTGACGCCGTGGAGCCGGCCCCGCGGCCAGTGCTGGTGCCGGATTTGGCTCCGGCGGTGCCTCTGGCGGGGCCCTTGGGCGCGGAAGTAGTACGAGTGGCCATAGGTGCCACGCTACCCGAACCACGGCGGAATTCCGCGGATTTCCGGCCTGTTCCGGCCCTCATGTTGCCCAAAGGGAAGGGGCCCGGTTCCGAAGAACCGGGCCCTTCAGTTACTCCACTGGCGGCTCAGGGTTGTTACGCCTCAAGCACCACGGGGATGATCATGGGGCGGCGGCGGAGCTTCCGGTTGACCCAGGTGCCCACCACCCTGCGGACAACCTGCTGCAGCTGGTGGCTGGTGTGGTCGGAGTGGTTCAGCACCGCCTCTTCCAACGCGGCGTTGATCTTGGGGATGATGTCGTCGAAGACAGAATCATCCTCGGCGACGCCACGGGCGTGGATCTCCGGTCCGGAGACCACCTTCCCCGTGGCACGGTTGATCACCGTGATGATGGAAATGAAGCCCTCGTCCCCCAGGACCCGGCGGTCCTTGAGGTCCGCATCGGTGATTTCGCCGACGCTCGAGCCGTCCACGTAGACAAAGCCCACTTCAACCTGGCCAACGACGTCGGCGCGGTGGTCCTTGAGGTCGATCACGGTGCCGTTGTCCGCCAGGATGACGCTGGCAGTGGGTACGCCGGATTCGATGGCGATTTTGCCGTTCGCGATCAAGTGGCGGGTCTCGCCGTGCACCGGCATGGCGTTGAGCGGTTCCAGGATGTTGTAGCAGTACAGCAGCTCCCCCGCGGCGGCGTGCCCGGATACGTGCACCTTGGCGTTGCCCTTGTGAATCACGTCTGCGCCCAGCTTGAGCAGGCCGTTGATGATCCGGAAGACCGCATTCTCGTTGCCGGGGATGAGGCTGGAGGCCAGGATGACGGTGTCGCCGTCGCCCACCACCACGCGGTGGTCGCCGTTGGCCATCCTCGACAGGGCAGCCATCGGCTCTCCCTGGGAACCCGTGGACATCAGGACCACGCGGTTATCGGGCAGGTTGTCGATGTTCTTGATGTCGACGATGAGGCCTTCAGGAACGTCCAGGTAGCCAAGCTTCGCCGCGATGGCCATGTTGCGCACCATCGACCGGCCCACGAAGGCAACTTTGCGGTTGTGCTTCGCCGCGGCGTCCAAGACCTGCTGCACGCGGTGCACATGCGAAGAGAATGAGGCCACGATGATGCGCTTGGTGGCCTGGCCGAAGAGCCGTTCCAGGGTGGGACCGATTTCCTTCTCGGCCGTGGTGAAGCCGGGAACGTCCGCATTGGTGGAGTCGGACATAAAGAGATCCACGCCTTCTTCGCCCAGCTTGGCGAAGTGGCGGAGGTCAGTAATGCGTCCGTCCAGCGGCAGCTGGTCCATCTTGAAGTCACCGGTGTGCAGGACTGTGCCGCCGGCCGTGCGGATGAAGACTGCCAGGGCATCCGGAATGGAGTGGTTGACCGCCACGAATTCGCATTCGAAGGGGCCGAACTTCTCTACCTGGCCCTCTTCAACTGTCAGGGTGTAAGGACGAATGCGGTGTTCCTGCAGCTTGGCCTCGATCAACGCGAGGGTCAGCTGGGAACCTACCAGGGGGATGTCGGCCCGCAAGCGCAGGAGGTACGGGACGGCCCCGATGTGGTCCTCGTGGCCGTGTGTCAGGACGACAGCCACAATGTCATTGATCCGATCCTCGATATACGAGAAATCGGGCAGGATCAGGTCGACGCCGGGCTGCGTTTCTTCAGGGAACAGAACACCGCAGTCCACCACGAGGAGCTTGCCGTCGATTTCGAACACGGCCATGTTCCGGCCGATCTCCCCGAGCCCGCCCAACGGAACGATCCGAAGGGTGCCTTGCGGCAGGGCGGGAGGGGTAACAAGGCCGGGAAGGGCGATTTGGGTCATAGTGCACTACTTTCCAGGCGGAAGGGTGCCGGTCTTAGCCTTAGGAAAAGACCAGCCCTCCTTCAGCCAAGTCCTCGCGGATGGTTTCGATCTCGGCTTCGTCCGGCTCCACGAGGGGCAAACGGACAATCGAGTTGGGCAGGACTCCCTGCCATTTAAGAATTTGTTTGGCCGCAACGGCTCCCTGGACGCGGGTCATCGTGGCCCGAATGACCGGATAGAGCTCGAAGTTGATCTTCCGGGCCGTTGTGAGGTCGTTCGCGTTGACGGCGTCGATCAGTTCGCGGAAGCGGCGGGTCGCGACGTGCGTGGTGACTCCGACGAGGCCGACGGCGCCCAAGGCCATCCAGGGAAGCGTCAGTCCGTCATCCCCGGAGTAGAAGTAAAGATCGGTTTCCGCCAGGACGCGCGTGGCTGCGGTGAAATCGGCTTTGGCATCCTTGACGGCGACGATGTTCGGGTGCTGCGCGAGGCGGATCATGGTCTCGGGCTCGATCGGAATGGACGAGCGGCCCGGGATGTCGTAGAGCATCACGGGCACATCGGTGGATGATGCGATGGCCTCAAAGTGTGCCCGGACGCCCGCCTGGCTCGGCTTGTTGTAGTAGGGCGTGACGAGCAGGAGCCCGTCCACGCCCAGCGCGGCCGCCTGCTGGGAAAGGTGCACTGAGTGCGCAGTATCATTCGTTCCGGTTCCGGCAATGATGGCGGCGCGATCGCCGACAGCCTCCTTGACAGCACGGAACATGCCGAGGTTTTCCTCATCTGTGAGGGTGGAGGTCTCGCCAGTGGTTCCGGTGACCACCAGGCCGTCGCAGCCGTCATCCACGAGCTTGGTAGCCAACTCTGCCGCCTGTGCGTAGTCCACTGCGCCGTCCTTGGTGAACGGCGTGACCATGGCGGTCAGGAGGGTACCGAGGGCAGGAATGTTCGCGGAGGTGTGAGGCATGGCAAAAACGTTACCCTGTCTGCGGCTGGTTAGGACAATGGCGGAGACGTGATGAACGTCAAATAACGCCCTGCGGTGTCACGTTGTTGCGGCCGCCGGCTCAGCGGAATTTCTGCAGCGCGCTCCGCTGAAGGGTTGCCGTGACCACTTCCGTGCCCCTTCCTGCCGCTTTCTTCATCCGCAGTCCGTCCGGGCCCCAGAAGCCGCTCAGGCCACAGGAGGGGCCCAGCGGGGTTGTTCCGCCAAGGTTGGCCAGGATGCCGAACATCCTGTTGTCCATGGCGCGGGCGCCCAAGTGCAGCTCAAGCCTGTGGTCTTCGTCCTGCGTGTAGACGGCAGAGACGGCATATGCGTCCGCGCCGGCCTCGGCTGCACCGGTGGAATGTTCCGGCACGGCGGCATCGAAGCAGATGGCCAGGCCGATCCTCCACCCGTCAAGTTCCAGGAGGCTGGCACCGCTGCCAGCGACGAAAATGTCCTTTTCCTGGCCGTGCAGGTGCGTCTTGAACGCGGCCTGGGCGGTGCCTTCCGGATGGATGGCCAGCGAAGCCAGCCTCGGGGTACCCCCGGGCTCCCGGTAGGCGCCTCCCACGACGGCGGTAATGCCAGTGCGGCGGCAGATTTCACGGAGATTCTCGAGCCGGTTGTCATCCTGGACCAGCCACGATTCCGGGGATTCCAGGAGGGCCAGGTTATAGCCGGTCAGGGAAAGTTCCGGAAACACAGCCAAGCGGGCGCCGTGGGATTCCGCATCCTCGATCAGCCGGACGTGCTCCATAACGTTGGGCAGAACTCCGCCATCGAGGGCCTGGTACTGGATGGCGGAAACAGTCAGGGCTAGTGTCACCACTTCATCCTAGGGAACAGGCCGGGACCGTGTCAGCGCAGGGCCGTGTCAGGGCGAGGAAACTCCGCCCCGCTGGCGGCCCTGGTCCGCGGGCGGCATGTCCGGGCCGCAGTACCGCCCAACGGCAGCCTCCCGCAGGCCCTCCGCCCAGGCAGCGAGGCGCTGGGCAGCCCTGACGTAGTGGAAAAGCTCCGTGGGCGTCAGGGCGTCCAGATCCGTCTCCGCCAGCCGGCGCGCCAGCTCCGCTCCGGCCGGCTGCGCAGCCAGGGCAATGCCTTCCTGCTGCCACTGGACGTCCTCAGGTGATTCGCCGGCGACGAGCTGGCGGAACAGATAGTCCACAACGCCCGGGCTCATGGCCTTCATCAGACCTGCGGGCGCCACTGGGCCATCCAGGCTCCTGGTGGTCCGGTTCGATCCCTTCCCCGCCGGAATGGCCGACGGGGGCTGTGGCTGCGATGGGGTGTGCATGCCCACCATGCTATTCGAACATATATTCGAATTCAAGGACTCGAGGTCAGTGTCCTGCCTGTTACAGCGCTGCCCCCGGGCGCGTGACTGCCTGGGCCCGGCAACGTGTGAGACGATCGGCTCATGACCTCCCGCGCCACGGCAAAACCATCCAGGGCGCCCCGAAGCTCATCGGCCACGGAACGGCTCCGCGGCATTGACGCGGCCCGGGGGCTGGCCCTCCTTGGCATGATGGCCACCCACCTGCTCCCCACGTTCGAGTCCAATGCCGACCTCACGCCAACGTGGATCGGGCTGACATTTTCGGGCCGGGCTGCCGCCCTCTTCGCCGTACTGGCGGGAATCGGCCTCGCCCTGTCAACGGGAAAGCAGGTACCGGCGGAGGGTGCCAGGCTGGGGGCGGCGCGCCGCGGGATTGCGCTGCGCGCGGCGGTGATTGCCGCCGTCGGACTGACGCTGGGCGGGCTGGAAGTGAACCTGGCCATCATCCTGGTCCACTACGCGCTGCTGTTCCTGTGCGTGCTTCCGTTCCTGGGCCTTCGGCCGAAGGCGCTGTGCGCCTGGGCGGCAGGATGGATCCTGGTTTCGCCGGTCCTTGCCTACCTGCTCCGGCCCTGGCTGCTGGCGTCCAACCCGCCCCTGCACCTTGGGCACAATCCCTCCTGGGAGGACCTGTCCACGCCAGGACCCTTGTTGGGCGATCTGTTCTTCACCGGTTACTACCCCGTCCTCCAGTGGATGTCCTATCTGTTGGTGGGCCTGCTGATCGGACGCCTTCCCCTGACCAAGGCCTTGGTGCCATGGCTGCTGCTCGCGGGCGGGACGTTGCTGGCCGTCCTCACCAAGTCCTTGGGTATTGCAGCGATGGAAAGCTGGGGAGGCAGGGCCGCCCTCGAGGACGTGCTGAATGCGCCCAACTATCCTTTGGACAGCGTGCTCCAGGTCAACCTCACCGGCGTGCCTCAGGAGGGCTCCTGGTGGTGGCTGGCTTCTGCTGCGCCCCACTCGGGCACCGCCCTTGATCTGGCGCACACGTCCGCAGTGGCGGCCGCTGTGGTGGGCGCCTGCCTGCTGCTGGGCAGGCTCGCGGACTGGCTGGACCTGGACCTGCTGCTGCCACTCCGGGGCGCGGGTGCCATGACGCTGACCCTGTATACCGTCCACGTCTGGGTGGTGGCGGGCTTCTACCTGAAGCCGCTCCCTGCTGGATGGACCGAAGACGGGATGTACTTCGCCCATGCTGCCACCGCCATTATTGTTGGCATGGTTTTTGTCCTGCTGAAGTGGCGGGGCCCCCTGGAATGGCTGGGCCATGGCGCCAACCGGCTTGGCCGCATGGAGCGGGACACCGGCCGCTGATTCTGCGCAGCGGCTATGCGGGAACCTTGCCGCGGAACAGCTTCACGGCGTCACGCATGGACGCCCGGGCACGCTTGCGGTCGCCCGCGGCGTCGTAAGCGCAGCTAAGCCGGAACCAGGAACGCCAGTCCTCAGGAGCTGCCTCAGCCTCTGCCCGGTACTTTTCGAACTCCGCGTCCGCCGCTGAACGGACAATGCGCCCGGCAGGGGTTCGCGGCAGTTCATCCACGGGGAGCCCGCCTTCGGCCTCCAAGACCTTCGCCATCTGTTCAGTGCGGGCACCGAAGAGCAGTTCACGGACCATGGCCCACCCGCCAATGATGGGCAGGACCAGGTACGCGGCGCCGATCGCCTTGGCGGCAGGGTTGCTGTCCAGCAACAGCAGGACGGACCGCTGGAACGACACCACCAGGTAGAACACCAACAGGAGCGTTATGGCACCCACCCAGATCTTGGTGCGGTTCTTCCGGAAGGCGGCCACCACGTCAGCCACGGTTCAGAGCCCCAGATCGAGGTAGCCGTCAAGGCCTACTGTGAGGCCCGGGCGGGAGGAAACATTGCGGACACCGAGCAGTACGCCAGGCATAAAAGAGGCGCGATCAAAGGAGTCGTGACGGAACGTCAGCTGCTCCCCCGGTCCGCCAAGGAGCACTTCCTGGTGGGCTACCAGCCCTCGGAGGCGGACGCTGTGGACGCGGACACCATCCACCTCGCAGCCCCTGGCACCGGCGAGTTCGCTGGTGGTGGCATCGGGGCTGGGCGGCACATCAGCAGCTTGTCGCTCGGCGGCAATGAGCTGGGCGGTGCGCACGGCGGTGCCCGACGGCGCGTCCACCTTGTCCGGGTGGTGCAGTTCGATGATTTCCACTGACTCGAAGTACTTGGAAGCCTTGGCCGCGAACGCGGAGGCCAGCACGGAGCCGAGTGCAAAGTTGGGGGCGATCAGCACACCGGTTTCCGGGTGCTCCGCGAGAAGTGTTTCCAGGGCGGCGAGACGGCCGGTGTCCCAGCCGGTGGTGCCCACTACGGCATGCATTCCGTGCTCGACGGCGAACCGGATGTTCGCTTCGGTGCTCTCCGGAACCGTCAGGTCCACCACGACTTCGGCACCCGATGCGGTCAGCTGCTCCAGGGAGTCGCGACGCCCGAGCGCTGCGACCAGCTCCAGGTCTGAGGCGGCTTCAACGGCCTTGACGGCCTCGGCGCCCATGCGTCCGTTGGCGCCCAGGACGGCGACGCGCCGGGGAGCGGAAAGTTGTTGGGTCATGCCATTAACCCTACCGTCGGGCCGGCCGCGGGATGGAACCGATGGCTGTGCGTTACCTCCCACTGTGGGCCGGCAGGCAGGAGCAACCGGTAGCTCAGCTGCCCGCGCCCACCCACTCAACCGTGCCGTCGGCGAAGAACTGTTCCTTCCAGATGGGCACCTGCTCCTTGATTCGGTCCACCAGTTCGGAGCAGACCGCAAAAGCCTGGCCCCGGTGCGCCGCCGAAACCGCGCACACCAGCGCGGGATCGCCGATTTCCAGCATGCCGATGCGGTGGGCAGCCCAGATCCGCACCGGCTGGGTGGAGGAGCCCTCGCCCGCGTGTTCGGCAACGAGCCGGGCGACGACGTCGGCCATCACCTGGTGGGCCGTGGGGTGGGCGCTGTAACTGAGCCGCTCGACTTGCTTGCCGCCGTCGTGGTTCCTCACCACGCCGCTGAAGCTGACCACTGCCCCGGCGGTATCCGATTCGACGGCCGCGATGGCCTGGTCCACGGAGATGGGCTCGGAGCTCAGGACTGCGTGGACTACCTCGAACATGGATTCAGTGCCCATGGCTGCCCTCCAACTGGTCGCAAAGGTGCCCGATCACGGGGTCCAGGACGGACAGTCCGTCCATGACGCCCTTGGGTGAACCGGGCAGGTTGACGATGAACGTGCCGCCGTGCGCGCCGGCATGGCCGCGACTGAGCGCTGCAAGCGGTGTTTTGGCCGCCCCTGCCCGCCGGATGGCCTCCATGATGCCCGGGATTTCCCGGTCCAGCAGGGGCAGCGTGACGTCGGGCGTGCGGTCGTCCGGGCTGAGCCCGGTGCCGCCGCTGGTAATCACGACGGCGGGACGCTGGGTGAGCAGCGCCCTGATCGCCGCGCCGACGGGCTCGCCGTCAGGCACCACCATGGCAGGGAACGCCTCGAAGCCGTGCTCGGTGAGCCAGTCGATGATGACCGGCCCGGTTTCGTCCTGGTAGATCCCGGCCGCGGCGCGTGTGGACGCGATGACCACGCCGGCTTTCCGGCCCTGGACGTCGCCATGCCGGTGCGGCTCCGGCAGGAAAGTACTTTCAGTGCTCACAGTTTCCAATCCCCGCTCTTGCCGCCGCTTTTCGCCAGCACCTTGATGTCCGTCAGTACAGCGTGCTTGTCCACGGCCTTGATCATGTCGTACACACTGAGGGCGGCAACGGAGGCCGCCGTGAGGGCCTCCATCTCCACGCCGGTGACTCCCCGGGTCTTGACCGTGGCCAGGATGGCGACCGAATCCGCCCCCAGCTCGAAATCCACGGTCACCTTGGACAGTGGCAGTGGATGGCACAGCGGGATGAGGTCGGGGGTCTTTTTGGCAGCCATGATGCCGGCGACGCGGGCCACCGCCAAGGCGTCCCCCTTGGGCAGTCCGCCCGATCCCAGCAGGCCCAGGACTTCTGCAGTGGTGTTGACGGTGGCCGTGGCGGTGGCTTCCCGGGTGGTTTCGGCTTTCTCCGACACGTCCACCATCTGCGCACTGCCGTCCTGGCGCAGATGCGTCAGCACAGGGGGGCTTTGTTCTGAATTCACAACATCCATACTTCCACCTCGTCACCCTCCACGAGAGCCGAGAGCCCAACAGGGACGTGCACCAAGGCGTTGGATCCTGCCAGTGCGTGCATCAGGTGGGAACTTTCGCCGCCTTCCAGCCGGACTGTGCCATCGTTGTGGAGGCTTCCGCGGCGGACCTGGTGCTTGTGGGCGGGTGAGGTGAGGCCGTGCGCCAGCCGGGCCCGGACAGATGTCCGGTGCGCGGGCGTTCCAAAGAGCTCGGACAAAACCGGCCGCAGGAACATTTCGAAAGACACCAGGCAGCTCACCGGATTCCCAGGAAACCCGAGGAAGGGCACGCCCTCGAACGTGCCAATCCCCTGCGGCCCTCCCGGCTGCATGGCGACGTGAACGAAGTCGGCGCCCTGCCCCTCAAGCACCTGGCGTACCACCTCGTAAGCCCCCATGCTCACGCCGCCCGTAGTGACGATCAGGTCCACCGAAGACGCTTGGCTGCCCAGCAGCGCCTGCAGTTCACCGGGGCTGTCCGTGGCAATCCGCGTGCGCACCACCGTCAGTCCTGCCTGGCGCATGGCGCTCTCCAGCAGGGTTCCATTGGAGTTGTAGATTTTGCCGGCTGGCAGCGGCTGGCCGGGTTCCACCACTTCATCGCCCGTGGTGACCAAAAGGACTGTCAACCCCTTGTGCACGGTCACTTCGTCGATACCCAGCCCTGCCAGGAGCCCCAGTTGGGCCGGTCCGAGGAAGGTCCCTGTAGCCAGCGCCTGCTCTCCCGCGGCGAGGTCGCTGCCGACGGACCGCACAAACGTTCCAGACGCCGTGGATGGCAGCCACACAGTGCTGTCCGTTTCCGGGTCCGGGAACCGGTCCGGTACTGCTTTCTCGACGGGGACGACGGCGTCCGCGCCGGCCGGGATCATGGCGCCGGTCATGATCGGGGCGGCCCAGCCCGGCTCCAATGGCGCCGGCATGGCACCGGCCGGGACCGGGGCAGCCACACGGAGCTCCGCGCCGCCGTCGGGCATTGCTGCACTGTTGACGGCAAAACCGTCCATTTGCGAGTTGGCGAACGGCGGCAGGCTGACCGGCGCCGTCACCTCGTGCGCCAGGCCCCTGCCCAGGGCATCCCGCAAGGCCACCCGTTCAGTGCGGCCCGCAGCTCGCAGCGGTGCCAGCAGCTCCACGACAGCCGTTCGGTGCTCCTCCACCGACCTGGCGCGGTGGTTGCCTGTGCGGTGCGAGCCGCCGGAGGGGACGCCGTCGTGGGCGGGCGCGTGGCCGTGCGGATGCGGGACACTGGGCATGTGACTGCTTTCGGTTGCGGCCAGTTACGGGTTCACGTCAACTCTAATGGTGTGGAAGCCGGTGGCTCCGTCGGGCGCAACGGCCCGGCGTTCCTCTGCCTGCGGTTCGCCATCCAGGTCGGTGGCGCGCACTTGGACCTCATACTGGCCGGGACTCAGTTCGATCCCGCACTTCCACTGATACCAGGTGTCCACCGAGATCCCGGGGGCAAGCTCGGCTTCCTGCCAGGCACCCCGGTTGACACGCACCTCCACCTTGCCGATCCCGGTGTGCTGGGCCCAGGCCACTCCGCCGAACATGACCGTGCCCGTGGTGATCGCCCGGCCGCTGCGCGGCACGTCGATCCGGGACGACGTTTTGATGGGGCCGTGGTCCGACCAGCCACGGGTTGTCCAGTAGGCGACGTCGTCCGCGAACCTGGTGACCTTCAGTTCCGTGAGCCATTTGGTGGCTGATACGTAGCCGTAGAGCCCGGGGACCACGAGACGCACGGGAAACCCATGCTCCAGCGGCAGCGGCTCACCGTTCATTCCTATGGCCAGGATGGCGTCCCGGCTGTCAGTGAGGACGTCCAGGGGCGTGCTCGCCGTCCAGCCGTCGGTGCTCCTGGAGAGGACCATGTCCGCGTCCGGCCGCGGCCGGGCCAGGGCAAGGAGTTCGCGGACCGGCCAGCCCAGCCAGCGGGCATTGCCGATCAAATCGCCGCCCACCTCATTGGACACGCAGGCGATGGTCACGTGGCGTTCGATCAGTGGCTTGGCCAGCAGTTGGTCGAAGGTCAGTTCGACTTCCTCAGCCACGAGGCCGGTGACGCGCAGGACCCATTTCCCGGGATCAAGCGCGGGCACTGCGAGGGCCGTGTCGATTCGGTAGAAGTCGATGTTGGGCGTCACCAACGGTTCCATGCCGTCAAGCCCTACCTCCGCGCCGGGCGGAATGGGCAGCGCGGCCGATCCCGCGGCAGGGAGCCGAAGCTGCTGGCGGGCTTCGTTCACAATGGTGGCCGCACCCCGCCACACCGTGGCGAGGGCCCCGCCCAGCGCGGTGACCGCCGCCCCGCCGGCCAGGAACTGCAGGAAGCTTCGCCGGGGCTGCCCTGCGACATCGGCATAAGCCGGGTTGTCCGGCCACCTGTGCAGCCTGCCGGTCAAAACACGCAGCAGAATCACCGCTGCCAGCGCCACCAGCAACGGAACCGCGACGGCGGCGGGGGTCGCCTGCTGCCTGGTCAGGACAGCGGCCGCCCCAGCGAGCCCAAAGACAGCTATCACCAGCGCGCCGGCAAAACGCCTGCGGTATTCGAGGACTCCCGCCAGGGCAGCCAACGCGGCGATAACGAGTGCCATCCCCACCAGCAACGCCACTTTGTCGGACGTGCCGAACACCGCAATGGCCCAGTCCTTCACTGCAGGCGGCACTGCGTCAATCACGGCTCCACCGACCGCGGTCATAGGAGATACAGCCGGGCTCACCAGGCCGGCGACCAGCTCTCCGAACACCACCCCGCCGCCCACCGCCACCACTCCGGAAGCCGCGGCCCAGCGGGCGCTCCGGTTGCCTGCACCGGCGGTTCCTGGCGTTGCCGGGGGTCGAGTGCCGCCGTCGGCCGTTCCCTCACTGCGCTCGGGTTTGTCCACAACTCCAGCATAGGTTCGCCCGCGCCCAGCGGCACTGGCCAGGCGCGAAGGCTTCGCTGATTTGCGGAGACTGGTATGTCAGTCGCGGTTCACTGCGTCACGGACGTCCTGCCCGGGCGAAACTTGGCGTAGCCTGAATTCATGAGTGTTCAGCTTGGCATGCCGCAGCCACGCGACGCCGCAGGCGCCTCCCTGCCGCCCAGGCCTGCCGCGCGCCCTGCCGATGCCCCTGCGGGGCTGGTGGACCGCTACGGCCGCAGGGCAACAGACATGAGGCTGTCGCTGACGGACAAGTGCAACCTGAGGTGCACCTACTGCATGCCTGCCGAGGGCCTGGAGTGGCTGGCCAAGCAGGCGGTCATGTCAGCTGAGGAGATCGTTCGGATTGTCCGAATCGGCGTCGACAGGCTGGGGGTCAGGGAGCTTCGGCTGACCGGCGGCGAACCTCTTGTCCGGCATGACCTCGTGGAGATAATCGCCGCGCTCCGGAACAACCACCCCGATTTGCCGATCTCCATGACAACCAATGGGGTGGGCCTGACCAAAAAGGCCGCCGCGCTGAAGGCGGCCGGACTGACCCGCATCAATGTCTCCCTGGACTCGCTGCATGAGGAGACCTTCACCAAGCTGACCCGCAGGCCATTCCTCGACCAGGTGCTGGCCGGGGTGGATGCTGCGTGGGCTGCCGGCCTGGGGCCGGTCAAACTCAACGCCGTACTCATGCGGGGCATCAACGATGCGGAGTCGCCATCGCTGCTGGCATGGGCGCTGGACCGAGGTTACGAACTGCGCTTCATCGAGCAGATGCCCTTGGACGCCGACCACGGCTGGACCCGGCGGAACATGATCACTGCTGCCGAGATCCGTTCGCTGCTTTCCGTGGACTATGTCCTAAGCCCGGATCCGCGTGCCCGCGACGGTGCCCCCGCGGAACGCTTTGAAGTACGACGCCGGGTGGCCGGGTCTGAGGACGCGCACGGGCCCGTGCTGGGCACCGTGGGAATCATCGCCTCCGTCACTGAGCCTTTCTGTTCTGATTGCCGCAGGACCCGGATCACCGCCGAAGGCAAGATCATGAGCTGCCTTTTCTCCAGGGAAGAGTTTGACCTCCTGGGGCTCCTGCGGGAGGGGGCCAGCGATGACGCCTTGGCTGAACGGTGGCAGGACGCCATGTGGGTCAAACCCAAGGCACACGGCATGGACCACGTGGGCCTGGACGCCCCGGATTTCGTCCAGCCTGATCGCAGCATGAGCGCCATCGGAGGCTGAATTCTTGAACGTACGATACTTCGCTGCCGCGCGCGCCGCTGCCGGTGTGGAAGAGGAGCAATTCGAGTTGCCCGTCGGCGCCACGGTTGAGTCGCTGCTCGAGGCCGTGCTGGCTGTGCAGCGCCCCGAACCGCCGGCCGGAACTCCTCCTCTGCCGCGCATCCTTTCACGGAGCAGCTTCCTGCTCAACGAGGTGGCTGTGCGGGACCGGGGTGTGGCACTTCAGCCAGGAGATGTGGTGGACGTCCTCCCGCCGTTCGCCGGGGGCTAGGCCCTTCCGTTTACACTCGTTCTGTTTACACTCGCGCGAACGCATACTTGCTGGCTTCGCGGGCGCGGCCAAAGCCCACTGCGAATGTGGTCTTGGACGGGGCCGGGAGGTTATCCACATAGGCGATTTGCTGTGCTGTTTTTGTTGGTGCGTCGCTGGATGATGGGGGTATGGAGAAGTCAACAGCGGACGGTGCCTTGGAGGTCATTAGGGCTTCTGTCGCTGCGCTTGCCGTCGTTGTTCCAGGTCCGGAATCCGCTGGTGCCTGCGTTCCGGATCCGCTGAGGGCTGAGGCTGATGGCTGGCTGGACTCCCTTCAGGAGGCGTGCCGGCTGCAGGCTGCCACGGCTGCCTTTATCGTTCACGCCGCTGCCGGGTTCGCCGACGCAACGCGGGCGATGTCCCCTCCGGATGAGCAGCCGCACCAGCGCCTTGCGCAGGAGATGGGCATCGTCTCGGAACTCGCGTGTGTGATGACGGTCAGCGAACGGACTGCCTCAGCCCTGCTGGGGCAGTCACACGAGCTGATCACCACACTGCCGCTGACGTTGGCTGCGCTGCAGGAGGGGGACCTGTCGTGGCAGCACGCGCGGGTCATGGTCGATGAAACGACCGACCTGGATGCGGCTGGCGCGGCGGCGTTGGAAGCCCACTTTCTGGACCCGGACGCACCGGACGCAGCCAAGAGGTGCCCGGCCGGTGGCCTGGTCCCGTCCAGGTTCCGGGCCAATGCCAGGGCGTGGCGGGAACGGCACCATCCGGAGAGCATCGAGAGACGCCATGCCAAAGGCTTCCTGGACCGAAGGCTGGAGTACGCCCCGGACCGGGACGGCATGGCCTGGCTTTCGGCCTACCTTCCAGCGGACCAGGCCGCCGGGATCTGGAACCGCACCACAGCAGCAGCCCGGGCACTCCAGGGCCCGGCGGAGGGCCGGACCCTGACCCAGCTGCGCGCCGACGTCGCCGCCAAACTGCTCCTCGGCGCCGGCTTCACCCCCAGCAGCCCGGCAGATGGCAGCACCGACACGGCCTCCGGCAACGTTTTGGTCACCGACGTGGACGCGGTCCCTGTGTCCTCACCGGCTGCGCAGGTCCTGGTGACGGTGCCGGTGTTCGCGCTGATGGGGCTGACGGACGAACCTGCCGATCTTGACGGGTACGGGCCGATCCCGGCGTCCATGGCCCGGAAGCTGGTCGCTGACGGGTCGTCCTCATTTCGCCGAATACTGGTTGACCCCCGTGATGGGGCGCCGCTGGAGATCGGCCGGAACAGCTACCGCATCCCGCCGGCGATGCGGCAATGGCTAAGACTTAGGGACCGGCAGTGTTCGTTTCCTGGCTGCAACAACCAGTCATTGGACAACGAAGCGGACCACATTCTGGCTTGGGCTGACGGCGGGACCACCGGCCTATCCAACCTCGGGCAACTTTGCCGCAAACACCACCGGCTCAAGCACACCACAACCTGGACCCCCACCGGCGCCTGCAATGACAAACCACCCGGCTGGACATCACCCACCGGCAGGCACTACCCGAGCGAACACCACGACTGGGAACCACCCCAACTGCCTGCTGCGCTGCAGGATGCAGTGAATGATCGGAAACGTGAGCCTTCCATGGACCTGGAACATGTCTCCGATCCGGACCTGGCGATAGCAAAAGTCCGCGGACCCAGTTGGTAGTAAATCCGTACGCGTGCTGTACGGAGAATGGCCGAACTGTGCTGTTGCCGAGGATTGTCACTCTTGGGGTGATGTTCCGGGTGCGCCAAGGACAATTCCGAGTGCTATGGCCAGCAGTGCTGCGCGGCTCCGCACCCCACAGTTTTCAAAGATCTGTTTGAACTGGTCCTGGACCGTATAGGCACGTGCTCGCCCCCGCTGACGCGAGCTCCAAGAGTTCCCGTTGGCGCGGCGTCAGGCCGAAAGACCGCGCAAACATGTCCAGTCTGGCCGCCGGAGGGCACTCCTGGATGGTCACGGCCAAGGGCGGTGTTGAACCGGAACCTGCAGACGCCATTCGGCTAGCCCTCAGCATGGCCCACCTCCCGGAGCCGATGTGCACACGGGCTCCTGCATCATGATCATCGACGCCCGCCTCCCGCGCCAGCAGTTGTGCAGCCACATTCAGGACCTCAGCCGGCACGGCCTGAAAGGGGCGCGGCCCGGGCTGAAGCAACTCCAGCCATTCCCTGGTCGACGCCGTCTCGCCCACGACCGCCATCTCTTCGTCCAGGGTGAGCACGGCCTGCGGCGGCAGCTCACCGCGCCCCTTGTCGCCATTCGGTAGCGTCGCGACTGGATCGTCCGGTAGACGGCGCTTGTCCCTCTTAATCGCCTCGAATTGCCGGGCTATCGACCGTCTCAAGGCGGGCGTCAGCTCCTTTGCCACGTCAGCGAGATACCCGGCTTCTGTGTCAGAAAATGGGTCTTGGCCATCCCGCCGCCACAGGTCGAGCCACCCCCAGCACCCGTGTTTGTCCGCAAAGACAGTGGACAGGATATCCGCGATTCCGTATCGCCTCAGGACGCCGTTCCACAGCAGGCTCTTGGACAGGTCACCATCGGTGGCGTGCAGCAAAGTTGTGGCCTGCGCCCCCGAAGCCGCCAGGCCGGTCCATCTGGCTGGCAACGACACGTACTTCAGCCGGATAACCAGCGGCAATTCCTCCGGGCACGGAATTCGCGCGCGCGGTGCAATGCCGGTAGCGGTCACCGGATCACAGAGGGGCCAGACGAAGGCATCAAACGGCACTATCCGGCCCACCTCAGCCAGTACCTCGACGCGCAGGGCCTGATGGTCCAGGTTGGAATCGCCGGGGGTCAAGTCGCTCAGGAGCCGAATCCGATCCAGGCTCCGGGTGAGCGTCCAGGCAGTGGTCATTTCCCCAGTATGCGCCCGAGTTCAGCCGCCAACGCGTCGACCGGCGTACTCCAGATTTCTGGGATACCGGCAACCGGGAGGTGCGCCTACTTTGGGCAGTGTCCATGAAAATTGACGCCGGAACAGGTGGCCGTCGGACCCTAAGGAGAATGCCGAAATGTTCACCCTCCAGATAGAACACAGCATCAAGGACTTTGAGATGTGGAAGGCCGCTTTTGACCGCGATCCGGTGAACCGCGCGGCCTCGGGGGTAGTGTCCCACAGGGTATGTCGGCCGGTGGACGACGCCCACTATGTGGTGGTGGAACTGGACTTCGCCGCGCTCGAGCAGGCCGAGCGGTTACTGGCAAACCTCAAGGCCACGGTGTGGAATTCGCCAGTCGCCGCTCCCGCCTTGGCCGGGGCGCCACGGACGCGGATTCTGGAAACCACTGGCTGAAGGGTCGCGCTTTCACCGCGCCCAGCTGTACGTTCACGGCCATTGCGAGGCCGCACTTTACGTACGCGCTAAGACGGGGCAGTCAGGCCCGGCGGCACTCCGAAGTCATAAAAGGCACGAAGTGGGGTGCGTCCCCGAGGCGCAGCTCTGCGGTGTGCGTGAGCACCCCGTTGTCCACCCGGAATGTATGGCGTGCGGTCCCCCGGTCACTATGGCGCTCCACTCGAAGGACCCCATCAACCCACGTGCAGCGGACCGGAGCCCCTGGAGGCAGCCCCAGGCTGTCCACGTAATACCAAAGAACGTCGTCGTGATCGGGGTCGACCGTGAAGACACCGTGTCCTTCAAAATGGGTGCCGTCCGCTTCCGTATGCCGGTAGCTCTGCACCACCGCGTAGCCACCGGCCGCCCGGGTGTAATTCACTTCCGCTTCGGCGGTTCGTTCGGGGCCCCACGCGGACGCCGCAAGCCGCGTGGTTCCGCGCCAGTGTCCCAGGAAGTCCTCGAGTACAGCGTGCACGGTGCCACTCTGCGGCCGGTTCATAGCTCCATTATGTCGGGGCGCAGCAACATCCCGCTCAGAGCCCGAAAGTCTCGGTTTCCTCAAACGGGCCAACCACTGTGACCGTACGCGGCGCTGCGGCGAGCTCCTTCGCAAGGTCCTGGACTTCCTCGGCCGTGACGGCCTTGATCAGCCGCAGGGTCTCATCGATGTCCTGGTACTCGCCGGACACCAGTTCGGCGCGGCCCAGCCGGGACATGCGTGACCCGGTGTCCTCCAGGGCAAGGACAATTCCGCCACAGAGCTGGCCCACGGCCTTGCGGAGTTCGTCGTCGGAAATCCCGCCTTCGGCGAGCTTGTCCAGCTCGGCACCGAGGAGATCCAGCACCTGGCGGACCTTCGATGGTGTGCATCCGGCATACATCCCGAAGTAGCCGGCGTCGGCGTAGGAGGATGCGAAAGAGTAGGTGGAGTACACCAGGCCGCGCTTCTCGCGGATTTCCTGGAAGAGGCGCGAGGACATGCCGCCGCCCAGAACAGCGTTGAGAACGCTCATGACGTAGCGGCGGTCATCCGTGGCCACTATGGTGGGGCAGCCCATGATGATGTTTGCCTGTTCCACCGCACGCTTGACCACATGCAGGCCGGCAGTGCCGGTGATGTCCGCCCGCTCAGTGGAGCGCCGCTCCACGGGGGCTGCGTCTGGCTCAAGCGACCAGCCGGCGGCGTGGAGCGCCTCCACCACCAGGCCGCAGACGACGTCGTGCTCAAGGCCTCCAGCAGCGGTGATGACCAGCTCGTCCGGGCGGTAGTACCGGCGGTAATGCTCCCAGACGGAGTCGCGGGCAACCGCCCGGATGGCTGCGGGGGTGCCGCCGATGGGGCGGCCCAGCGGATGCGTGCCCAGCACGGCAGCCACAAAGTTTTCGTGTGCCACGTCCGTGGGGTCGTCACTGTCCATGGCGATTTCTTCGAGGATGACGTCGCGTTCCTGCTCCATTTCGGCGGGATCCAGGACGGCGCCGGTGATCATGTCGGCAATGACGTCAATGGCCATAGGCAGATCGGAGTCCAGCACGCGTGCGAAGTAGCAGGTGCTCTCCTTGGCGGTGGCGGCATTGGATTCCCCGCCCACCTCGTCGAATGCCGAGGCGATTTCCAGGGCCGTGCGCCGCTTGGTGCCCTTGAACAGCAGGTGTTCGAGGAAGTGCGTTGAACCGTGCTGTCCCGGGGCCTCGTCGCGCGACCCGACACCCACCCAAAAACCGATCGTTGCCGAGCGCTGGCCCGGCATCGCCTCGGTGAGCACCCGAACGCCGCCGGGGAGCACCGAACGCCTGACGACGGAGCCGCCGTCGGTTCCGTGGACGAAGGTGTCACCGGGCTGGTTCTGCTCAAGCGGCAGGGGTACAACAGTCATTGAAGCCTTTCGGGAGCGGCAGCCGGATCTGGCTGCCATCGTAACAGCGGCGGGGCCGGTGGATCATCCACCGGCCCCGCCGATTCATGCTGTGTGGTGCAGGAGCCGATTACTCGGAGTCTGCAGAGCCCTCTGCCCCGGCGGAAGCGTGAACGCGCTCGGGCTCGCCGGCGCCTTCCTCTTCAGCCACAACGGGTGAGAGAGACAGCTTTCCGCGGTCGTCGATCTTGGTGATTTCCACCTGGATCTTCTGGCCCACGGACACAACGTCATCAACGTTGTCCACGCGCTTGCCGCTGGCCAGCTTGCGCAGCTCGGAGATGTGCAGCAGGCCGTCCTTGCCCGGAGTCAGGGAAATGAAGGCACCGAAGGTGGTGGTCTTGACGACCGTACCCAGGTAACGCTCGCCGATTTCCGGGACCTGCGGGTTGGCAATGGCGTTGATGGCGGAGCGTGCTGCGTCAGCAGACGGACCGTTCGTGGCGCCAATGTAGACCGTGCCGTCGTCCTCGATGGAGATGTCGGCTCCGGTGTCTTCCTGGATCTGGTTGATCATCTTGCCCTTGGGCCCAATGACCTCGCCGATCTTGTCAACCGGGATCTTGACCGCGATGACGCGCGGCGCGAACTCGGAGAGTTCATCCGGGGTGTCGATCGCGGAGTTGATGACATCCAGGATGTGCAGGCGGGCTTCGCGGGCCTGCTTCAGTGCTGCTGCCAGCACGGAGGCGGGGATGCCGTCGAGCTTGGTGTCTAGCTGGATGGCCGTGACGAACTCGGAAGTACCGGCAACCTTGAAGTCCATATCGCCGAAAGCATCTTCGGCACCCAGGATGTCCGTGAGGGCTGCGTAGCGGGTCTGGCCGTCAACCTGGTCGGAGACCAGGCCCATGGCGATACCTGCAACTGCTGCCTTCAGCGGCACACCTGCGTTGAGCATGGACAGCGTCGAGGCGCAGACCGAACCCATCGACGTCGAACCGTTGGAGCTGAGGGCCTCCGACACCTGGCGGATGGCGTACGGGAATTCCTCGCGGGACGGCAGCACCGGCACGAGTGCGCGCTCTGCCAGGGCACCGTGGCCGATTTCGCGGCGCTTGGGCGAGCCCACGCGGCCGGTCTCACCGGTGGAGTACGGCGGGAAGTTGTAGTTGTGCATGTAGCGCTTGCGCGTTACGGGAGACAGCGAGTCGATCTGCTGTTCCATCTTCAGCATGTTCAGCGTGGTGACACCCATGATCTGGGTCTCGCCGCGCTCGAAGATGGCCGAACCGTGGACGCGGGGCAGAACCTCGACCTCGGCGGTGAGCTGGCGGATGTCCGTCAGGCCACGGCCGTCGATGCGGATCTGGTCCTTGAGGATGCGCTGGCGCACAACGTGCTTGGTGACCGAGCGGAACGCTGCGGACAGCTCCTTCTCGCGGCCTTCGAACTGGCCGGCCAGGGAAGAGGTGACCTCGTCCTTCAGTGCGTCCGAAGCGGTGTCGCGCTCCTGCTTGTCAGCGATCTGGAAGACAGCGGCGAGCTTCTCGGCGGCAGCAGCCTCAACAGCGGCGTAGACGTCGTCCTCGTAGTCGAGGAAGACCGGGAACTCGACGGTCGGCTTGGCAGCACGGGCGGCGAGGTCGGCCTGGGCGTCGCACAGTGCCTTGATGAACGGCTTGGCAGCCTCGAGGCCTTCGGAGACAACCTCTTCGGTGGGAGCGGTGGCGCCCTGTTCCTTGATGAGGTTCCAGGAGTTATCCGTGGCCTCGGCTTCGACCATCATGATGGCGACGTCGTCACCGGCGATACGGCCGGCCACAACCATGTTGAACACGGAGTTCTCAAGCTGGGAGTGCTTCGGGAAAGCAACCCACTGGGAGCCGTTCTCGTCAGCGACGAGGGCAACGCGGACGCCGCCGATCGGGCCGGAGAAAGGCAGGCCGGAGAGCTGGGTGGACATGGAGGAAGCATTGATGGCCACGACGTCGTAGAGCTCGTCTGGGTTGATCGCCAGGACGGTGACCACGATCTGGACCTCGTTGCGCAGGCCCTTGATGAAGGCGGGGCGCAGGGGGCGGTCCATCAGGCGGCAGGCCAGGATGGCTTCGGTGGACGGGCGGCCTTCGCGGCGGAAGAACGAGCCCGGGATGCGGCCGGCAGCGTACATGCGCTCTTCGACGTCGACCGTCAGGGGGAAGAAGTCGAAGCCTTCGCGCGGGTGCTTGCCGGCAGTGGTTGCGGACAGCAGCGCGGTGTCTTCGTCGATGTACACCATGGCTGCGCCGGCTGCCTGCTTGGCGAGGCGGCCGGTTTCAAAGCGGATTACACGCTTGCCAAAGCGGCCATTGTCAATGACTGCTTCTGAGAACTGGATTTCGGGACCCTCCAAGAGAGTCACCTCCGTTTCTTGATTTGAACGGAAGTCCAGCCGCATCAACCCAGCCCAGCATCTGTCTACTGGCCTGCACTGCACCCGGTCATCGATCGAGACCCACGGGCCGGGCTTCAGTCAACGAAGCTTCCCGGGGATCACTACCGAGGACCGCGAATGCGTGATGCGGTTGATCCTCCTGTTTAGTTTTTCTACTGAAGAAGGCGGCCCGTTCCGGCAAAGGAAAGGGCCGCCCCTAAATCAGACTAGCGGCGCAGGCCGAGACGCTCGATGAGCGCGCGGTAGCGGGCGATGTCAGTCTTCTTGAGGTAGGTGAGCATGCGCTTGCGACGACCAACCATGGCCAGCAGACCGCGCTGGGTGTGGAAGTCGTGCTTGTGCTCCTTCATGTGCTCAGTGAGATCCTTGATCCGCTGAGTCAGGACTGCAACCTGGACCTCCGGTGAACCGGTGTCGCCTTCGCCGGTTGCGTATTCCTTGATGATGGACTGCTTTACAGCGGCGTCAAGTGCCACAATAACTCCTAGAGATGTGCCGTGAGGCCCGAATCAGTAATTCACTGCCGGGTGTGCCAGCGCGGGAATCCCTGGGAAATTCCCGGAGTCCCTGCACATAACAAGAACCAGCCGCCACGGACTGCAGCCGGATCCAACGTTTAGTTTACCGGCATGCCGCGCGGGTTGTCGAAACCGCGGCCCTCCAGCCGTTCCCGGATGGCGGCCACGCCGCGGTGGACTTCCTCGAAGGACGTGCTCAGCGGCGACAAACCGATCCGGATTCCCTGGGGTGCGCGGAAGTCAGGGATGACGTCCTGCTCCCACAGTTCAGCCGTCACGTCGCGGAACGCCGGATGGTCCACCGTGATGTGGCTCCCCCGCTGCTGCGGGTCGCGCGGTGATGTCAATCTGACGCCAAGGGGTTCCAGCCATGCTTCGAACAGTTCCACGGCAAAGCCGGTGAGCTTGAGCGACTTTTCCCGAATTGCCGCCATGCCGGCTTCTTCGATGAGGTCCAAGGTGCCGCGCATCGCGAGCATCCCAAAAATGGCCGGTGTGCCGCTGAGGAAACTCCGGATCCCGGGCGCGGGCTCGTAGCCGGCGGCCATCTCAAACGAGTCTTTGCGGCCCATCCAGCCCCAGATCGGCTGCTGAAGCGCCGGCAGGTGCCGGCTGTTGACGTACGCGAAGGCCGGTGAACCCGGGCCGCCGTTGAGGTACTTGTACGTACATCCGGCTGCGAAATCGACGCCGGCGCCGTCCAGGTCGATCTCCACCGAGCCTGCGGAATGGCAGAGATCCCAGACCACTACGGCACCGGCGTCATGGACGGCGGCAGTAATGGCTTCCAGGTCGGCAAGGAACCCTGAGCGGTAGGCCACGTGGCTCAAAAGTACGACGGCGGTGGCAGGGCCGGTTGCCTCCCTCACCTGCGCAACCGTCACCCCGGCCGAGGGATCGGATTCGATCCACCGCAGGGTCAGTCCTTCCTCGCGGGCGATGCCCTCCACGAGGTAACGGTCAGTGGGGAAATTATCGGTGTCCAGGACGATTTCGGTGCGCTCAGGGTCGCCCACTGCTGCCACGGCCGCGCGGAGGAGCTTATAGAGCACCACTGTTGTTGAGTCGGCGATGACGGTCTGGCCCGGGGCGGCGCCGAGGACGGCGCGCCCCAGTTGGTCGCCAATGGTGTGCGGGAGTTCAAGCCATTCCTCGTCCCAGCCACGGATCAGTCGTCCGCCCCAGCTGTCCCGGATGAAGTCACTGATGTCCTGCGGCGTGCGCTTGAGCGGGCGGCCCAGCGAGTTGCCGTCCAAGTAGGACAGTGGCGTGTCGGTGCCGATAAAGAGGTCCCGGTAGGGAGCCAACGGGTCCGCGGCATCCAGTTCTGCCGCCCGCCGGAGGAGGGCGCCGCCGTCGGGGTCCTGCCGTGTTTCCTGTCCGTTCACCTTCCCGGCATCCATGCTCACTGGCCGATCTCCGTCCGGACGGCGAAGAGTTCGGGGAAGAAGGTCAGCTCAAGTGCTTTCTGCAGGAAAGCGGCACCGCTGGAGCCTCCTGTTCCGGACTTCATGCCGATGGTCCGTTGCACGGTGCGGAGGTGCCGGAAACGCCATAGCTGGAAGTTGTCCTCAAGGTCCACGAGCTCTTCGCAGGCCTCGTAGGCTCCCCAGTTATCGGCAGCGTTTTCATAGATGTGCTTAAACAGCGGCACCAGTTCCGGGCAGAATTCGTGGGCGCGCGTGACGTCCCGCTCCAGGACGGAGAGGGGCACGTCGAAGCCCTGCCGTGCGAGGTAGGACAGGAATTCGTCGTAGATGCTGGGGGCAGTGAGCAACTCCTCCAGCATGGAGTGCGCCTCGGGATCGGATTCGAACACCGGCAGCATCTTGCGGTTCTTGTTGCCGAGGATAAATTCGACGGCCCGGTACTGGCTGGACTGGAAGCCTGATGAGTTGCCGAGGAAGCCGCGGAACTGGGAGTACTCCGTGGGCGTGAGCGTGGCCAGGACCGACCACTGTTCCGTGAGCGTCTTCTGGATGTGCTTGACCCTGGCGATTCCCTTCAGCGCGGAGCCGAGGTCGTCGGCGCGGAGCCAGGCCGCTGCGCTGCGGAGTTCATGAAGCACCAGCTTTAGCCACAGCTCGGTGGTCTGGTGCTGGATGATAAACAGCAGTTCGTCGTGGTGTTCGGGTTTACTGACGGGCTGTTGGGCGCTGAGGAGGGTGGGCAACTGCAAGTACGAGGCGTAGCTCATGCGGGAACTGAAATCGCGGACAATGCCCTTGTCCAGTTTCCTGGTGTTCTTTTCAACGGTCACTTCGGCTGCCTTTCCTGGCGGGTGCTCCGATCAGCGGCGGACCAGGAGATCATGGGCCTGGACCACGTCCAGGCGCATCTGGTCCACCAGTGCCTCAGGCCCACGATAGGCCACCATCCCCCGGAGCCTGGCCACGAATTCCACCACTACTGTCTGGCCGTACAGATCGAAGTCCTCCACGGACTCGTCCGGACGGTCGATCACATGGGCTTCGACCTGGCGGCTGACGCCGTCAAATGTGGGGTTGGAACCAACTGAAATGGCCGCAGGCCAGCGGGTGCCGGCCTGGTCAACGAGCCACCCGGCGTAGATTCCGTCAGCAGGGATGAGCCCGGTTGCTTCATGGGCGAGGTTGGCCGTGGGGAAACCAAGCGCCCGTCCCCGGGCAGCACCGTGGACCACCTCGCCGCGCATCCGGTGCGGGCGGCCGAGCACGGCAGCGGCCGTGGCGACGTCGCCCTCCCGCAGTGCCTCACGCACCCAGGTGGAGGAGCAGCGGCGGTCCTTGCCGTCGTCGTCATGCAGGGGGTAGCCCTCCGAGCCGAACTCGCTGATGACCTGGACGTCGAAACCGAATTTCTCGCCGAGCTGCTTCATGGTGTCCAGGTCGCCGGAGTTGCCGCGGCCAAAACGGGCGTCGTGGCCGATCACCACGTGGCTGGCGTGGAGGCTGTCAACGAGGACCTGGCCCACGAACTCCTCGGCCGTAAGGGCCGCCAGGTTCAGGGAGTATTTCATCACCAGGATGGCGTCCAGGCCCAGTTCCCCCAGGGCTTCGAGTTTGTCGTGCAGGCCCATGATCATCTCGGGCGCCGACTCCGGACGGTGGATCACTGCGGGGTGGGGATCGAAGGTCACCGCTACGGCTTTGGTGCCGTTGCGGCGGGCGGACCGGATCAGCTGGGACAGCACCTGCTGGTGGCCGCGATGGACGCCGTCGAAGTTGCCGAAAGTGACAACGGATGGACCGAAGTCCGCCGGGACCTCGGACGGATCGTTCCAGATGTAGACCATCACCCTCGCCTTTTACTGCCTGCAACTGACATGTACGCGGCGCCTGACCGGCGCCGGAACTCTCTAAGATTACCCGGTATCACGGGCCCACCAGGACGGCGCCGCGGACGTGGGCGGCCGGCCGGCCCGGGAGCGGAAAACGATCAAGCCACTGCTTGGCGTTTGCCCGGGCGCCGCCTGTACAGCCAGGCCAGGCCAAGGATCGGCAGCACCAGCGGAATAAAGGCATACCCCCGGCCAAACAAAGACCAGACGGTTTCGTGCGGGAACTGCACCGGGTCAAACACGCTCAGTGCTCCCACTACCACCACGCCCACCAATTCCACCAGCACCGCAGCCAGCGAGACCTTGAACCAGGTACTTCCGGGCTTGGCCAGGGAGACGGTAGCCACCACGTACACGAGGGCGGCGAATGCTGAGAGCAGGTAGGCCAGCGGCGCCTCGGAGAATTTCGTCAGGATCTGGTAGCCGGCCCGGGCGGTGGCGGAGATGGCGAACACAGCATAGACGGCGATCAGGAGCCTGCCGGGGCCGGTGTTCCGCGTGTCCTTGGCAGATGGGTTTGCCTTGTCCGGCGTCGCTTCGGAGCGAGGTGATTTCACGTTGCGGGCTTCTTCCACTTCAGTACCAGATCTGGTTCATTCGGGCGGCCATAACCAGGGCGGTCACCCCGACGGCGGCCAGGACAAAGTTGCTCCAGCGGGTCCGTTCCAGGATGGACCAGTAGACGGCGGCGGGTGGCAGGAGCATGGCTGTAACCAGGTAGCCCCAGAACTCCCAGGCTTCGCCTGCGATTGGTTCGCCGGCCATCACCCTGACAATGGAGCCCACGAGGTAGACCACGAGGGCCAGTTCGACGCCGGCAACGGACAGGATGGTGAGGTCGTTGGGGGCCTTCTTGAGGATTCCGGCCACCAGGCAGATGCCGCTGGAGAGGAGGCCGACAGCCAGGATGATATAGAAGTATGCGTCCATGCCTAGGACTCCCGGGTGCCATTGCCGGGCGCGAAAACCAGCACAGGTTTGGCAAAGTTGCCCGAATCCGCCAGGAGCGCCACGAGGCTGCCATCAGGGGCAAAAGCTGCGGCTGGATGATCAGCGGTGGCGGCCTTGGGACTGCCTGCTTCGGCGCCAGCTGCGATCCTGCGGCCGAAGGAGATCTCCGTGGTTTCCTCGGCGGTGAGCTCCCTGTTGGGCATCAGCGCCCTGGCGGCCTCGGACATCTCCAGGACCTGGAGTTCCTCGGCCAACTGTTCCAAGGTCCGTGCCTGCTCCAGCGAATAGGGGCCAACGTGGGTGCGGCGGAGCGCCGTCAAGTGCCCGCCGACACCCAGCGCGTTTCCCAGGTCCCTGGCCAGGGCGCGGATGTACGTGCCGGAGGAGCACTCCACGGTGACGTCGATGTCCACTACGGTGGAGTCCGTTTGCCCGGTGCCGGCTCCCCGGTGGATGCTGTGCACTTCGAAGCGGTGAATCGTGACGGGGCGGGCAGCGAGCTTGACCTCTTCGCCGGAGCGAACCCGGGCGTACGCCCGTTCGCCGTTGACCTTGATCGCACTGACGCTGCTGGGCACCTGCTGGATCAGCCCCGTAAGGGCCGCGACGCCGTCGTGAATGGCCTCATCCGTAACCGCGGCAGCGCTGGTGGAGGCAACGACGTCGCCCTCGGCATCGTCAGTGACAGTTGACTGGCCCAGCCGGATGGTGGCGGTGTACGTCTTGGAGGTGCCCACGATGTAGGTGAGCAGGCGCGTGGCCTTGTTAATGCCCACCACCAGGACACCCGTGGCCATAGGATCCAGCGTCCCTGCATGCCCCACTTTCCGGGTTCCGGCGATGCGCCGCATCCGACCAACCACATCATGGCTGGTCCATCCCTGCGGTTTGTCCACTATCACCAGTCCAGAAAGCACGCCTCCCAGTATATCGGCGCCGACGCCGGACCCGGCCCACACTCCCGGGGCCAGATCAAGGCCTGCCCCGGATCCTGGCCACGGCTAGGATGGCAATCATGCCTGAGCTTGCCGCGCACGCGCGTGACGTACCCGTCAACCAGATCCGCGAAATCACCGAGGCCGCCTGGCGCAGTCCCGGGGCGATCGTCCTGAGTATCGGCGAGCCGGGCTTCGCACTCCCCCGCCACGTCCTTGAAGCCGGAATGGCATGCCTGGACAGGGACGAGACCAACTACACACCCAACGCCGGCATCCCGGCACTCCGCGAAGCGTTTGCTGCCAGGTTCAGCGCCGGCGTCAGCCATGGCATCGGCGCCGAGCGGGTGTACGTAGTGGCCGGCGCGCAGCAGGGCCTGCACCTTGCCATGAGCCTGCTGCTCTCCCCCGGCGATGAGATCCTGATCCCCAACCCCGGCTACCCAACGTTCGCCATGACCAGCCGGCTCCTCAGCGCCGTCCCGGTGGGGTATCCGCTGTATCCGGAGGAGGACTTCCAGCCCCGGATCCAGGACATCGAGGCCCTCATCACGGACCGGACGCGCGTGCTCATGCTGAACTCGCCCTCCAATCCCTTGGGCGCAGTCCTCGGCGAGGAACTAACCCGGCAACTCGTGGAACTCGCCCGCCGGCACGACCTCTGGATCATTTCCGATGAATGCTACGAGGCTTTCACCTACGATGTTCCCCACGTCAGCCCGGCGCGGTTCGATAGCGACGAGCCCGGTGAGGCGCGCGTCTTCACGTCCCTGACGCTGTCCAAGACGTACGGCCTGACCGGCCTCCGGATTGGTGCCCTGGTCTGCCCGCCCGGGCTGGAGCAGAAGATGAACAACGTGATGGAGTCGATTGTCTCCTGCGTTGCGTCGCCCTCGCAGTATGCGGCGCTCGCGGCCCTTACCGGACCGCAGGACTACGTCCGGGACACCCACGCCCACTACCGGGCCAACAGGGATGCGGCTTCGGCCATCCTCGACGCCAAGGGGATTCCGTACTTGAGCGCGCAAGGGGCCTTCTATCTCTGGGCCGACGTTTCCCACGTGAGCGACGGCGACGTCCGGGGTTGGGTCCGCCGGTTCCTCGCCGGCTCGGGGGTGGCGCTGGCGCCGGGAACGGCCTTCGGCTCGATCGGCGAGGGTTGGGTGCGGATCGCGCTGTGCGGCGGTCTGGACGAGTTGGTGGAGGGCGTTGGCCGGTTGCCGGAGCGGACCTGAGTCAAGAACCCTAACTGCGGCTGCCGGCCAACGCCCCATCCAGCCAAGAGCGAAGCGCCGCCGCAGGCGCCGCCCCCGCCTGCCGGGCTACCACTCTTCCGTCGACGATAACCATCAGCGTGGGGATGGCCTGCACGTCGAACCGCCGGGAAAGCTGCGGGGAACGGTCAACGTCCACCTTAACGAGCTTGATCCGGCCGGCCCGTTCCACGGCAAGTTTGTCCAGCACCGGGCTCACCATCCGGCAAGGACCGCACCAGGCAGCCCAGAAATCGATGAGTGCGGGAACCGGGGACCGTTCTGCAATCAAGGTGAAGTTGTGATCGCCAGCGGTAACGATCCAGGGCAGGTCCAACCGGCAACTGCCGCAGCGTGGACGGCCGCCGGCATCGGCGGGAACCCTGTTGGTCTTCCCGCAGTTGGGGCACTTGATGAGCGTTGGTTCCACTGCGCCGGGCTCCACTGGGCACTCTGCCTTCCGGGTCAGTAGTGTGTGCGGCGCCTATTGCGCCGCCACGCTTCAAACGGGGCGTCCGACGCCGACACAGCAGCCTGGGCGACCGGCAACAGTTCCGGCCGGGTGCCGCTGAAATAGTCATAGAACACGGCGTCGTCGAAGCCTGCTGCCGCGGCACCGTGCCGGTCGGCGGCGAAGTAGACACGGTCGATGCGGGCCCAGAGGGCGGCCGCCAGGCACAACGGGCATGGCTCACAACTGGTGTAGAGAACAGCCCCGCGCAGATCAAACTTCGCTGTGGCCGCCGCGGCCGTCCGGATCGCTACGACTTCCGCGTGTGCCGTGGGGTCGTTGTCCCGGGTGACGCGGTTGATGCCTTGATGGACGCGTCCGTCCACGGTCACCACCAGCGCACCGAAGGGACCACCGCCGTCGGCAACGTTCTTCACGGCCAGTTCAACGGCCTGTTCCAGGTATCGGGAAGCTTCATGGTTCTCGCTCGCCAGGGTCATAGCTAGATCCTAGCCCGGCAAACGCTGGAAGGCCCGGACTGCAGTTGCAGTCCGGGCCTTCCTGTAAGCCACGCTGTGGTGCGTCAGAGGCCTACTTGTTGCCGTCTTCGTCGAGTTCTTCGTCGTCGGTGACGTCAAGGTCCTCTTCGTCGAAATCGTCCTCGTCGATCTCCACATCGGCAGGTACGTCACGCTTGTAGGGATCGGCGTCGCCGGCGTGCTTGGCTTTCTCGGCGAGGGCGGCAACCTCGGCGTCGCGCTTCTTCGCGGCCCGGAGGAGTTCCTCGAGGTTGGAGGCAACCACGGGAATCTGGTCGGCCACGAATTCAAGGCTGGGAGTCAGCCGGACCGTTACGTTCCGGCCCACTTCCTGGCGAAGCACGCCTTTGGCCTTCTCAAGACCCTTGGCAGCATCAGCCTGGACAGCCTGGTCACCAAACACGGTGTAGTAGAGGGTGGCGTGCTGCAGGTCGTTGGTCACCCGGGCATCGGTAATAGTGATGCCTTCAAGCCGAGGATCCTTAACCTTCCGGCCCAGGGCCTCGGCAACAACAACCTTAATCCGCTGCGCCAACTTGGCAGCCCGTGCGGGATCAGCCATGAACAACTCCTAAAAATTTGGATGTACGACGGCGGCTTGGCGGCTGCGTCGCACGTTTAGTTTGGATGCCACGCGCCTCAGGCGAGCCTACGACGGACCCGCGTTGGGTTTTTCCGGCGGCCTGGGAGTGGCATCGGGCCTGTCGGAGCCGGGCGGCTGGCGATCGCAGATCGCCAGCCGTCCGGCGAAGGGGCGGGGCCGCCGGGAAAACCCAACGACCCCGACCCTGTAAAGCTCAGACGACTAGACGCGCGGCTTCTCGCGCATCTCGAAGGTCTCAATGATGTCGCCTTCGGTGATGTCGTTGAACGAGCCAAGACCGATACCACACTCGAAGTCCGTACGGACCTCGGTGGCGTCGTCCTTGAAGCGCTTGAGCGTCTCAACGGTGAGGTTGTCGCCGATGATCTTGCCGTCGCGGCTGATGCGTGCCTTCGTGTTGCGTCGGATGATGCCCGAGCGAACGATGGAACCTGCGATGTTGCCGAACTTGGAGGAACGGAATACTTCGCGGACCTCGGCGGTGCCCAGCTGGACCTCTTCGTACTCCGGCTTGAGCATGCCCTTAAGGGCCATCTCGATGTCATCGATTGCCGAGTAGATGACGGAGTAGAAGCGCATGTCCACGCCTTCGCGGTCTGCCAGTTCGGCAACACGCTCGGCAGGCTTGACGTTGAAGCCAATGATGACGGCGCTGTCGACCGTCGCCAGGTTGACGTCGTTCTGCGTGATGGCACCAACGCCGCGGTGGATGACGCGCAGCTGCACGCCTTCGCCGACGTCGATCTTGAGCAGGGCGTCTTCCAGGGCTTCCACGGCACCGGACACGTCACCCTTGAGGATGAGGTTGAGGGTGTCGATCTTGCCGTCGGCCACAGCCTGGTCGAAGTCTTCCAGGCTGATGCGCTTGCGGCGCTTGGCCAGTGCAGCGTTGCGGTCGGCTGCTTCACGCTTCTCGGCGATCTGGCGTGCGGTGCGCTCGTCAGCGGTCACGAAGAAGGTGTCGCCGGCGCGCGGCACGTTGGACAGACCCAGGACCTGTACGGGGCGGGACGGGCCGGCCTCGGTCAGGGCGCTGCCGTCGTCGTCGAACATGGCGCGGACGCGGCCGTGGGCCGTACCGGCCACGATAGTGTCGCCGACGCGCAGGGAACCGGACTGCACCAGGACGGTGGCAACGGAACCGCGGCCCTTGTCCAGGTTGGCTTCGATCGCGATACCGCGTGCGTCCTTGTTCGGGTTGGCGCGCATGTCCAGGGCGGCGTCTGCGGTGAGCAGGACGGCCTCGAGCAGCTCGTCGATGTTGAGGTTCTGGCGGGCAGAGACCTCCACGAACATGGTGTCGCCACCGTATTCTTCGGGAACCAGGCCGTACTCGGTCAGCTGGCCGCGGACCTTGTCCGGGTTGGCGCCTTCCTTGTCGATCTTGTTCACGGCCACCACGATCGGCACATTCGCTGCCTGTGCGTGGTTGAGGGCTTCAACGGTCTGCGGCATTACGCCGTCGTCCGCTGCGACCACCAGGATGGCGATGTCAGTGACCTTGGCACCACGGGCACGCATGGCGGTGAACGCCTCGTGGCCCGGAGTATCAATGAAGGTGATCTTGCGATCGGTGCCTTCGTGGTTGTGCGTGACCTGGTAAGCACCGATGTGCTGCGTGATGCCACCGTGTTCGCCGGCCATGACGTCCGACTTGCGGATGGCGTCGAGCAGGCGGGTCTTACCGTGGTCAACGTGGCCCATGACGGTGACAACCGGAGGACGTGCCTCGAGGTCTTCGTCGCCTTCGGCTTCCAGCTCTGCTTCGAAGTCGATGTCGAAGGTGGAGAGCAGCTCGCGCTCCTCATCCTCCGGCGACACAACCTGGAGCTTGTAGCCAAGCTCCTCGCCGAGCAGTGCGAAGGTTTCCTCATCCAGTGACTGGGTGGCCGTGGCCATTTCGCCCAGGTGGAAGAGAACGGTGACCAGCGCTGCGGGGTTTGCCTCGATCTTGTCGGCAAAGTCCGTGATGGACGAACCGCGGCGGAGCCGCACTACGGTGTTGCCATCGCCGCGGGGTACGCTCACGCCACCCAGCGACGGGGCACTCATCTGCTCAAGTTCCTGGCGCTTGGCACGCTTCGACTTGCGCTGCTTGCCACGGCCTGCGCCGCCCTTACCGAAAGCACCCTGGGTGCCACCGCGTCCGCGGCCACCCTTGCCAAAGCCGCCGCCGGCCGGAGCGCCGCCACCGGCACCGGGAGCACCGGTACCTGGAGCGCCACCCGGACGTCCCGGACCACGGCCACCGGCACCCGGACGGCCTGCACCAGCCGGTGCGGGACGCTCAGTGCGGTTAGGCATCATGCCCGGAGTAGGACGGTTTCCACCGGCACCACCGGGACGCGGTGCCCCGGGTCGCGGGCCACCGGCACCTGCTGCGGGACGGGGACCGCCCGCACCGGCTGCCGGACGCGGACCACCGGGACGGGGGCCACCGGCACCGGCTGCCGGACGGGGACCACCGGGGCGTTCGCCGTCGGTACGGCCACCGGCGCGGGGCATGCCCTGGGAGGTAGCGAACGGGTTGTTACCCGGACGCGGAGCGCGCTCACCATCGCCGCGGCCGCGGGGCATGCCCTGGGACGTGGCGAACGGGTTGTTGCCCGGACGGGGGCCGCCGGGACGCGGCGCAGAGCCGCCCTGTGCAGCTCCGCCTGAGCGGGTGGGTGCTGCCGGAGTCTCTGCCTTGGGGGCGGGACGGGCGCCGGGCTTGGCTCCGGTGGACGGAGCGCTTGCTGCCGGAGCCGAACCAGTCGGAGCCGAAGCAGTCGGGGCTGGTGCAGCCGGAGCTGCAGAAGCGGCAACGGGCGCAGCCGGGGCTGCGGGCGCTGCAGCGGCAGGCGCCGGAGCTTTGGGGGCTGCTGGACCCGGAGCAGGTGCTGCCGGACGTGATTCTGCCGACGGGGCAGGCGCCTTGGGCGCGGCTGCCGGAGCTGCGGCCTTAGCCGCGGCGTCGGGGTAGGCGTTGCGGAGTTTCCGCACCACCGGGGCCTCAATGGTGGAAGAGGCGGAGCGAACGAATTCGCCCAGTTCCTGCAGTTTTGTCACTGCATCTTTGGAAGTAATACCGAGCTCTTTAGCGAGCTCGTGTACGCGGACCTTGGCCACATTTCTCCTGTCTCGGTCCGCACCGAGCCAGGCACGAACCGTCTACTTCTTACTGCGGACCCTCACCGCGGCTGCGGCTGCAGGGCCCATTGCAGAGCGCAACAAAGTTGTCATCGTTGCGCACTCATCGCTGGGAACTCATCGGGTTTCCATCAGTTTTCTGACCCGCTTTCAGGTTGGACGGTTGTTGCTGCAGCTACCGGAGGTAACCGCAGCGGGCCTTCAGCGCCCGCGCCTGCCTTGATCCGGCGTTCGACGTCGGCGGTCCCGGTCGCGCCGTTAAGGGCACGTCCGAATGCTCGCCGCTTGACCGCCAGGGCCAGGCACGATTCGCTGGGGTGCAGCCATGCACCCCGGCCAGCCATCCGGCGTCGTTCATCGACTATGACAGCGGACGAACCGCTGGCATCAGCCACGAGCCGGAGGAGCTCCGACCGCGGACCCTTCTTCCGGCATCCGATGCAGGTACGCTGCGGTTGATTCTCGCTGTGAAGCACTTCTGCCACGGTGAGCATCTTCCTGACGTACTAGCTGCCAGCCCATGCCAGCCCGCCACAGCAAACTGCAGGGAGGGCACGCAAGAGCGCACGAATACCGGCCGTTAGGCGCGGTCATTGTCTATTCTAGCCCCTCGGGGCCATTCTGCCGGAAACCGGCGTGCCGACGGAGGGTATGCGCCGTCGGCTGCCGGACCTGGTCAGGTTCAGTTTTCGCGCGGCGACGCGGCGTCAGAGACGATGTCGATCCGCCAGCCGGTCAGCTTTGCTGCCAGGCGGGCGTTTTGGCCCTCTTTGCCAATGGCCAGCGACAGCTGGTAGTCCGGGACGACAACCCGGGCCGAACGGGTGGCTTCGTCGATGATCGTGACGGAATTCACACGCGACGGGGACAGGGCGCTGGCAATGAAGGTCGCTGGGTCCTCGCTGAAATCGACGATATCGATCTTCTCGTCGTTCAGTTCAGTCATGACCGCCCGCACGCGTGAGCCCATTTCACCGATGCACGCACCTTTGGCGTTGATGCCAGGGGTGTTGGCCTTGACGGCGATCTTGGTGCGGTGGCCGGCTTCGCGGGCCAGTGCAACGATCTCCACGGACCTGTCGGCGATTTCCGGCACCTCCAGTTCGAAGAGCTTCCGGACAAGGCCCGGGTGCGACCGGGACAGTGTGACGGACGGGCCCTTAGTGCCGCGGTGGACGTCGATAACCAGGGCGCGGAGCCGGTTGCCGTGGGTGTACTTCTCCCCCGGCACCTGCTCGGGCGGCGGGAGCAGCGCTTCCACCGTGCCCAGGTTGACCTGGATCATGTGCGGATTGTTGCCCTGCTGGATCAGCCCGGCAACGAGTTCACCCTCGCGGCCCTTGAACTCGCCCAGGACGGCGTCGTCCTCGACGTCCCGGAGGCGCTGCAGGATGATCTGCCGTGCCGTGCTTGCCGCAATGCGGCCGAACCCTGCCGGAGTGTCCTCGAACTCGCCGATGGGGGCACCGTCGTCGTCGATCTCCACAGCCCAGATGGTCACGTGTCCGCTCTTGCGGTCCAGTTCTGCGCGGGCCTTCTCGAAGGCGCCGGGCGACTTGTGGTAGGCCACCAGGAGCGCCTGCTCAATGGTGGGGATCAGGAGGTCCAGCGGAATTTCACGCTCACGCTCCAGAAGTCTCAGTGCGCTCATGTCAATATCCATCAGGCCTCCTCAGAAGGTCCATTGTGCTCAGGTTCCAGACCGGCCTCGTCGAGGTGGCTGAATTCGATCTCGACTTTTCCGTTGCGGATCCTGTCGAAAGGAAGTTTTACGGGTTCGCCCTGCTTGGGCTTCATACCCTTTTTGACGGCGATCTCCGGGACGAGGGTCACGCCGGATTCGTCCACAGCTTTGACCCTGCCGGTGACGTTATCGCCCTGGATGACGTTGACCTTGACCAGGCGCCCCCGGGCCCGGTGCCAGTGGCGCTCTTCCGTCAGGGGCCGGCCCACGCCGGGAGAGGAAACTTCAAGGTCATAGGGACGGCCGTCATCGCCGGGGTCGTTGTCCAGGACGTCGGACAGGACTTTGGAGATATCGGCGATGACGTCCAAATTGACGCCGCCGGTCTCCTCCTGCGGCAGGTCCACCACCACGTGGACCACCCGGTGCGAGCCGGGAATGATGGAGACGTCCTCAAGGTACAGGCGGTTGGCCTGGACCGAGGGTTCAAGTAAGGCCCGAAGCCGGGCAGCTTCCGGATTGTAGGCAGGCGCAACGTCAGCCCTACCCGTTCCGGTACGGTCTGATGAAGTCGTGGCTTCTGCATTACTCACGATGCCGGCCGCCTCCCGATAGATGATGTTGTGACTACTAGCCTAGCGATTTTCCGGGCGCAGTGGTGCACCGGGTTTGCCGTCCGGCGTGACAACATGGTCTGTTGTGAAAGCCGACAGCACCGAAATCAGCGCCCGAACGCGGTATTTCCGGTATGCCGTTTTTTCGCTCACAGCCCTGCTCGTGATGAGCCTGGGCATGGTCCTCATCCCCCATCAGCCCCCTGCACCTGCGGAAACGCCTTTTTCCGAGCGTGCCCGGGCTGCTGCACTGGCCGATACCCTGGCTCTGCGGGCTGCCGGGAGGGACCTGACTGAAGCCGGCGCGGGAGCGGGTGCGCCCGAGGATACCGCAGTGCTGGACCGCGTTGTGACTTTGCTGACCATCCAGGCCCGGACCCTGCTGCTGCCCGGTGACACCCCCACCTCCCCCACCCGGTCAGATGCGGGGCAGGCCGCCTCCCCTGACTCTTCCGCCGGCCAGACCGCCTCTCCCGGGGGTCCGACGTCGGCCGTTCCATCTACCGCGGCCGAGTTCGCGGCGGCCCTGTCCGCCAGCGGGGCGAGGCGCCTCACCGATGCGCTGGAAGCCGACGGCGGCATGGCCCGCCTCCTCGCCGGCGCCGGTGCCGCGCAGTTACTCGTGGCCCGGAACGTAGCCGCTTCCGCCGGCATTCCGGCTGAGGAACTGCCTGGCTGGCAGGAGCCCGACGCTCCCGCGGGCCAGGCCACCCGCACGCCGGCCGAGTGCCCCAGTTCCGGACCGTCAGGCGAAGGGGACGACGATCGTGGTGGTGTTGGGGAGGACTCGGCACTCACTGCCGCGCTGGACTCCGAACGTGAGACTATCTATGGCTACCAGGCTGCGCTGACGCGCCTCGACCCGGCAGCCGCGGCCCAGGCGTCCGCCCTGTTGGCGGAACACCTGGACCTCGCCGAGCAGGCTGAGGCCTACGCCACCATGCACTGCGCAGCGGTGCCGCCAACGCCGCCCGGATACGTACTCGACAGTGCATTCCTGAGTGCGCCCGCCGCAGGGTTGTCACACCTTGAGTCCGGCACCCTGCCGGCCTATGGGGACGTTGTGGCGTTCAGCACGGCTCCAACCCGTGGCTGGGCGGTGTCGGCCCTCGTGTCCGCCGCGAAGCGGACCATCGTTTGGGGCGGGGACCCGGGAGCCATTCCCGGCCTTGAACTGGACGAGTCACAGCTTCCCCCCTTGCCGGACATGCCCGGGAACGCCGTCCCCACCACATCTGAGCCAGCCACGTAATTCCTGATGCTGGCAAGCAGGCCCAAGTGGTGGTTTGCTGATTTTATGGATTCCCAGGAGCCAGCCGGCGTTCCGGCGGACAAGAAGGACCTGCAGCGCCACCTCGAAACCGAGCCTCATGACAACGACGTGGCCCAGCGCCTGAACTGGCTGCGCGCCGGAGTGCTGGGCGCCAACGACGGCATCGTCTCCGTAGCCGCCATCGTGGTGGGCGTGGCAGGTGCAACCGCGAACACTGGACCTATCCTGGCAGCGGGCGCTGCCGGCTTGGTGGGCGGCGCCGTGTCCATGGCGTTGGGTGAGTATGTCTCCGTCAGCAGCCAAAGCGACAGCCAGAAAGCACTGATCGAAAAGGAGCGGCGCGAGCTCGCCGAAGAGCCGGAAGAGGAACTCGCGGAACTGGCCGCAATTTACCAGGACAAGGGCCTCACCCCCGAAACCGCCCACCGGGTAGCTGTGGAACTGACCGAACACAATGCCCTTGCAGCGCATCTCTCGGCTGAACTCAACATCGACGAAGAGGACATCGTCAGTCCTTGGCACGCCGCCTTCGCTTCGGCTGTGGCCTTCACGCTCGGCGCGGTCCTGCCGATGCTGGCCATCCTCCTGCCGCCGCCGGGGACCCGGGTTCCGCTGACCTTTGGCACCGTGCTGGTGGCACTTGCCCTGACCGGCGCGCTGGGAGCCTGGATCGGGGGCGGTTCCAAAACACGCGCGGCAGTCCGGGTGGTGGTGGGCGGAGCGCTGGCCCTGGCGGCAACTTTCACCATTGGCAACCTGCTCGGGGCCAGCGGAATGGTCTAACGCTGTCATCCCGGCGCAATGTGCCGGGATGAGGACGCGTCGGCATCTCCGCCCCTGGAAGCCTGGGTCAACTACGCTGGAATCGATGAGCCAGCAGATTCAGGTGCCGATCCCCGTAGACCTCGCCAGAAGATACAGCAGAAACAGCGCAGGACGGGCCTGGCTGGCCGCACTGCCTGCCCTGTTGAGCGGCCGGATGGAGCATTGGGACCTTGGCATCGACCTGGCTCCCGGTGGCGTGCCATGGAACGGACACGGCGGAATTGTCGTCCCGGTTCGCCGCAACGACGGAACACTGGCCGCCCTCAAGGTTGCCTTTCCGCATGATGAAGCCCGCGTCGAACGGCACGCCCTGGAGCTGTGGGCGGGGCACGGCGCCGTACGGTTGCTGGAAGCCGACGCCGGAACGTGCTCCATGCTGCTGGAACGGCTGGACGCGGACACCTCGCTGCAGGATGTCCCGATGGATGACGCCGTAACCGTGTGGGGCGGCCTGCTCCGCCAGCTGAGCCTGGAGCCTGACCACCGGCCACAATGGCTCGAGTTCGACCACATCGCCGGGCGGGCCGAGCAGTGGAGCGACGACCTGCCCGCGGACTGGGAGCAGCAGGGCCGGCCGTTCCCCCGGTGGCTGCTGGAAGCCGCCCTGGAAGTCTGCCAGACCCGCGGTGCCGTGGGGCGCCGCTCCGGACACGACGTGCTGGTGCACACCGACTTCCACTTCCTGAACATCCTGGCCCGTCCCACATGGCAGGACAGACCAGGCTTCGCGGCCATCGACCCGCAGCCCATGATCGGCGAACCGGAATTCGCGGTGGCACCGTTGCTCTGGAACCGGATCCAGGACCTCCCCCGCAGCGACCCGCAGGCAGGGCTGCGGGAACGCTGCTGTGACTTCAGCGAGGCAGCTGGCCTGGACAGTGAAGTGGCACGCCAGTGGGGTGTTGCCCGCGAAGTGGAGAACGCCCTCTCCTACGCCGGCCGCCCGCACCACGAAGGGGACCTGGCACGCTCGCTGTGGGTGGCCAGCACCCTGGCCGGCCGGACCCTGGACGTGTTGCCGCCCGCGCATTCCCTGCCGGAACCGGGACAGGCTGGAAGTTTTTGTCCAGAGGCAGCGGGATAAACGGTGGCCACGTCCCCCGATCTTGACAAAAACCGTGGCTCTTGGGGGTAGGGCGATATCAGGCCTTGGCCGCCCGGACCGCCGCAAAGGCCGAAGTGACCGCATCAACCGCGGTGCCGACGTCGTCCGCGTCCGTGCTCCAATTGCTCACTGACACACGCAGGACGTCCCTGCCCTGCCACCGCGATCCGGACATCCAGACCTTGCCGTCCTCGATCACCCGGGCCGTCACCGCCCTCGTGGTGGCGTCATCTCCGAAGGCGAGCGAGACCTGGGTGTACTCAACATCGTTGAGCACCTCGATGCCGTCCACGGCGGCCAATGCCGCTGCAATCCCGGAAGCCGCCTCCACCAGGCCCCTGACCTGCGCGGCCACGCCGTCGCTGCCCAGAGAGCGGAGGGCCGCCCAGACCGGTACTCCGCGGCCCCGGCGCGACAGCTCCGGGGCCTTTTCGAACGGGTCACCCGGACCTTCGGCGTCGTGGATCAGGTAGCTCGTGTGCTGCAGCCCCATCGCGCTGCGCAGCGCGTTGGAATCCCGTACGACGGCGATGCCACAGTCATACGGTACGTTCAGGGTCTTGTGTGCGTCAGTCCCCCAGGAATCGGCGAGCTCCATGCCGTTGGTGAGGTCACTAAGTTCCGGTACCGCCGCGGCCCACAGCCCGAAGGCACCATCGACATGCACCCAAGCACCATGCTGCCGGGCAACGCCGATGGCGTCCTCAAACGGATCGAAAGAGCCCGAGTGGAGGTTTCCGGCCTGGAGGCACACCAGGGCTGGTCCGGAACCTTCGGCCAGCATGCGGTCCAACTCCCCGGGGATCAGCCTGCCTTGGGCGTCCGCGGGGACCTCAGCGGGGCGGCCCAGCCCAAGGTAGCGCAGGCCCAGGTCAATAGTCTCGTGACGCTCCTGTCCCACGAAGCACCTGATCCGGGGTCCGCCCGCCAGGCCGTCGGCGTCCAGGTCCCAGCCGGCGTCCGCCATAAGGCGCCACCTCGCGGCGGCCAACCCGGTGAAGTTTGCCATGGTGGCACCGGTGGCAAAGCCGACGTCGGCGTCCCCGGGCAGGTGCAACAGCTGCAGCAGCCAGTGGCCGGCGGCTTCTTAAATGGCCGCTATCGCCGGGGTGGCGTAACGCAGGCCGGAGTTCTGGTCCCAGGCGCTGACAAGCCAGTCGGCCGCCAGTGCAGCAGGCAGCGTCCCGCCGATCACCCAACCAAAAAAGCGGCCGGACGGCATGGCCATCAGGCCCGGCTCCGCCTTGAGCGCGAGGTAGTCCACCACGTCTGCTGCGGGCATGCCCTGTTGTGGCAACGGTCCGGCGAAGACGTCCACGAGATCGTGGGCTGCCACGCCCGGACCAACGTGCCGGTCCGGCAGGCTCGCCAGCCACTCCTGGGCGTGGCGTGCGGCGGCCTCAAGTGCCTCGGAATATTGCCCAGCGCCTGCTGACATAGGAGCATGCTACGCCTCCGCGAAGTTCTCCTGCCAGACGTCGTAGCCGAGTTTGATGATCAAGGCACCTACCACCACCAGGAAGACGATCCGGACGAAGCGGCTCCCCTGGCTGACCGCGGTGCGGGCGCCGAGGTATCCACCCGCCATGTTGGCCGCGCCCAACAGCAGCCCGACGCCCCAGAGCAGGGAGCCGTGGGGCAGGAAGAACAGCAGCGCACCGGCATTGGTGGCCATATTGACGATCTTCGCCTTGGCACTGGCTTCCAGGAAGGCGTACCCCATGGCTGAGACCAGGGCGATGACCAGGAACGAGCCGGTGCCCGGCCCGATGAGGCCGTCGTAGAAGCCGATCACCGCCCCAATCAGGCACGCCACCACGTAGTGCGTGTGTCCGTCGTGGCGCAGCACCGTGATGTCCCCGACGTTGGGCTTGAGGGCAGTAAAAAGCGCGACGGCGACAAGTGCTACCACGATGATGGGCTTGAACACGCTTGCCGGCAGGGTGGCCGCCAGGACCGCCCCGCCGAAACTGCCGCCGAGGGCGATCACCGCCATGGGCAGTGCAGTCTTCAGGTCCGGTTTGACCCGCCCGTAGTAGGTGACAGCGCTGGTTGTGGTCCCGAAAATCGAGCCCATCTTGTTGGTGGCCAGCGCCTGGACGGGGGTAATGCCAGGCACCAGGAGCAGCGCCGGAAGCTGGATCAGTCCCCCGCCGCCAACAACTGCATCCACCCAGCCGGCAGCGAATCCAGCCACCACAATCAAAATGAGGGTGGTGAGCTGGACCGATTCGAAACCCGAGATCAACGCTGCGGGTCAGCTGTTGCGGACGGCAGTGACCACGTAGTCAACCGCCTTGTCCACTGCAACGTTCTCCGCTTCGCCGCTGCGGCGGTCCTTGATCTCCACAACGCCGTCCACCAGGCCGCGGCCAACAGCCAGGATCGTGGGGACGCCTACAAGTTCGGCATCGCCGAACTTGACGCCCGGGGACACCTTGGGCCGGTCGTCATAGATGACGTCCAGGCCTGCGGCCTCAAGATCCAGGGCCAGTTTTTCGGCTGCGGTGAAGATCTCTTCGCCCTTGCCTACAGCCACCACGTGGACATCCGCGGGAGCGACGGCGCGGGGCCAGGTCAGGCCCTTGTCGTCATGGTTGGACTCAGCAAGGGCGGCGACGGCGCGGGTGACGCCCACGCCGTAGGAACCCATGGTGACCACTACCTGCTTGCCGTTCTGGTCCAGGACCTTCAGTTCAAGGGCTTCGGCATACTTGCGGCCAAGCTGGAAAATATGGCCCATCTCGATGCCGCGGGCAATCTCCAGCGGGCCGGAGCCGTCCGGGGCAGGATCGCCTTCGCGGACGTCGGTGCATTCGATCACGCCGTCCCAGCCGAAGTCGCGTCCTGCGACGAGGCCGTACACGTGCTTGCCGGCCTCATTGGCTCCGGTGATCCAGGCGGTGCCGCTGACAACGCGGGGATCAACCAGGTACAGGAGGTTGGTGGAGCTTTCGCTGCCCAGCAGGGGTTCGTCCAGGGTCAGACCGGGGCCCAGGTAGCCCTTGACGATGAGGGGCTGCTTCTTGAGGTCGTCGTCGTTGGCTGCTTCCAGTCCGATCTCGCCTGCGATGGGCAGGAACGAACCAATGTTGGCTTCCACGCGCTTCAGGTCAACGCCGCGGTCACCCGGCAGGCCGATAACCACAAGCTGGCGTTCTCCGGTGGGCAGGGTGACTGCCAGGACAACGTTCTTGAGGGTGTCGGCGGCCGTCCAGGGGCCGCCGTCGGCCTCGCTGCGGGGAGCAAGCTCGTTGGAGGCGGCAACCAGCGTGTCGATCGTGGGGGTGTTCGGGGTGTCCAGGACTTCCGCGGCGGGGGCATCCGTGAAATCAATGTCCTCAGGGACCACGGTGGTGACTGCCTCCACGTTTGCCGCGTAACCGCCGGCGGAGCGCACAAACGTGTCCTCGCCGATCTCGGTGGGGTGCAGGAATTCCTCGCTCTTGGACCCGCCCATGGCGCCCGCGGTGGCCGCAACCGGAACAACCTCCAGGCCCAGGCGCTCGAAGATCCTGAGGTAGGCGCCACGGTGGGCCATGTAGCTCGCGTCCAGGCCGGCGTCGTCCACGTCGAAGGAGTAGGAGTCCTTCATGATGAACTCGCGTCCGCGCAGCAGACCCGCGCGGGGGCGCGCCTCGTCGCGGTACTTGTTCTGGATCTGGTAGAGGCTTAGGGGAAGGTCCTTGTACGAGGAGTACAGGTCCTTGACCAGGAGCGTGAACATTTCCTCGTGTGTGGGTGCCAGCAGGTAATCCGCGCCCTTGCGGTCCTGGAGCCGGAACAGGCCCTCACCGTATTCGGTCCAGCGGTTGGTGGCCTCGTAGGGTTCCCGCGGCAGCAGCGCCGGAAAGTGAACTTCCTGGGCCCCGATCGACGCCATTTCCTCGCGGATGACGGCTTCGACCTTGCGCAGCACACTGAGCCCGAGCGGCAGCCAGGTGTAGATGCCGGGCGCCGCGCGCCGGATGTAGCCGGCCCGGACCAGAAGCCGGTGGCTGGCCACCTCGGCGTCGACGGGATCTTCACGCAGGGTGCGCAGGAAAAGCTGGGACAGTCTTGTGACCACGGGGCGGTATCCGTTTCTGGGGAATGGCTGCTGGATGCAGGGCCGGGCAATTCGTCTGGGTACTAATCTACCGGCAAAGCCTGCCCTTCCCCTGCGGCAGGACTCCTTGCGGGCCACTCAGGTCATCGGCCAGGACGCGATAGAGCCACGCCCGGCGATGCAAAGCCCCTGGCCGTAAACGGCTGGTCATTGCATCCGGGCGTGGCTCCACGGCGTTGACGCTTGGTACTGGTGAGGACTGGTGAGACCGCCCACCCACACTCCAGCGCAGCTAGATCGAACTTATGTGATCGCCGACACCTTGACAAGGGTTTTTTCCATTCGAAGTTGTTGACGACCCTCCAATGGGGGTCTATTTTTAATTCATCAAGTGGTGAATTTATAGATTTTCGCCAGCGTACAGTCACCATCACCCGGAGGCAGTCGTGTCCCACTCAGCAGCAGCGGCCCTGGCCAGGCCCGGAGATGACGTCGCGGTGGCCACCAGGTCCCTGCACGTGGTCCGGGGAAAGATTCCCGTCCTTCAGGGCCTGGATTTTGCCATCCCGGCCGGAAGGATCACCGGCCTGCTGGGGCCGTCAGGGAGCGGAAAGACCACCCTGATGAGGGCCATCGTGGGAGTACAGCGGCTGAGCTCGGGATCCGTGACGGTACTGGGCCTTCCGGCCGGCCATCCGTCGCTACGGCACCGGGTGGGCTACGTAACCCAGTCCCCCAGCGTCTATCCGGACCTGACCGTGGAAGCCAATGTCCGCTATTTCGGAGCGATGCACCGGAAAGGGCGACGCGATGCCGCCGAGGCAATTGCCGCCGTCGGGCTTGAACAGCAGTCACGGCAAAAAACAGCCGACCTCTCCGGCGGCCAGCTCAGCCGGGTTTCGCTGGCGTGCGCCTTGGTTGCCCGTCCCCGCCTGCTGGTCCTCGACGAGCCCACAGTGGGCCTTGACCCTGTTCTTCGGGCCGACCTCTGGGACCGCTTCCGGTCCATGGCGGAGGCGGGGACCACGCTCCTGGTCTCCAGCCATGTGATGGAGGAGGCAAGCCACTGCGGTTCCCTGCTGCTGCTGCGCGAAGGCAGGCTCCTGGCCCAGCTGACGCCGGCCGAACTCAGCAGGCGCGGTCACAGCACAGACCTTGAGAGGGCGTTCCTGCATATGATCCGGGAAGCGGAAGGAACGGCGGCAACCGAAGTCGCAGTCACCCGCGACGGCACAGCCTCCCCGGAAAGCAGCACAACCCCGAAAAGGACGGTGCGGTCATGAACCTGTTGATGATGCTGGCCACAACCCGAAGGGTCCTGGACCAATTGCGGCACGACCACCGCAGCGTCGCCCTGATCCTGGTGGTCCCGGCGCTGCTGCTGACGGCGGTGTATTTCCTTTTCGAGAATGAGACGCTCCCGCCGGGGATGCCCAGGACGTTCGACCGGGTGGGCCTGATGATGCTGGCCATTTTCCCGTTTGTGGTGATGTTCCTGGTCACCTCGATCACCATGCTGCGGGAACGGACGTCCGGGACGCTGGAGCGGCTCCTGACCACGCCCATCCACAAGGCCGATCTGCTGTTCGGTTACGGGCTCGCGTTTTCCATCATGGCCGCCCTGCAGTCATTGGTTGCCACGGCCGTCGCCTACTGGATCTTCGACCTGGATATCAAGGGCAGCCCCGGCCTGGTGGTCATGATTGCGGTGATCAACGCCGTACTGGGTGTGGCCCTGGGACTGCTCTGCTCTGCGTTCGCCCGGACCGAATTCCAGGCCGTCCAGTTCATGCCGGTTGTGGTGGTGCCCCAGATTCTGCTGTGCGGATTGTTCGTTGCCCGTGACCGGATGAACGAGGTCCTCGAATCCATCTCGAACGTCCTGCCCCTCACGTTTTCGGTCGATGCCCTGCAGGAGATCGCTGCGAACACCGAGGCCACGGACCAACTGTGGTCGGATGCCACCACCATGCTGGCCATCGTCCTGGGGGTCCTGGTACTGGCGTCCCTCACGCTCCGGCGGCAGACTGCATGAGCGGCACGCAGGAGGTCCGAAAGCCAGGATCGGGCAGGAGGGGGCGGCGCGAAGGAGCAAGCGAGTCCCGGGAACACATCCTGGCCACGGCCCGCCGCCTCTTCGCCGAGCATGGCTTCGAGGGCACAAGCCTTCGGCAGGTGGCACGGGAGGCCGGCGTTGACCCCGCCATGATCCATCATTTCTTCAAGGGAAAGGATGAGCTCTTCGCGCTGAGCGTGGCACTCCCGGCCGACCCGGCACAGGTCCTGGAGGGCGTGGACCAGCACGACCCCGAGCATCGGGCGGAAGCAATTGTGCGGGCGGTACTGCGGCTGTGGGAGAGCCCGGCCCAGCACAGCCTGGTGGCGTTCATCCGGGGCACCATTGGCTCCAAGTCCAAGACGTTGTTGCTGCGGGAGGTGGTGACCAGGACGATCATCAGCCGCATCATGGCCGGCATTCCCGGCCCACCCGAGGAAGTGGCATTGCGAGGCAACCTGGTAGCCACGCAGATGGTGGGCCTCATGCTGGTCCGCTACGTGGTCAAGTTGGAACCGCTTGCCTCTGCCTCGCCTGAGGATGTGGTTCGGCTGCTGGCTCCGAACGTCCAGCATTACCTCACGGGAGAACTGGACGGACTGGACAACTGACACGCGCCCATGACGAGCACGGCCCCCTCAAGATACTGGCTTAGAACAGCACAGTGGCAAAGGTTCCCCGTTGGGTGAACCCGACGCGCTCATACGTGGATCTGGCGCGGGAATTGAAGCCATTCACGTACAGGCTGGTGACCGGTGCGATCTTCCGGGCGTGGTCGACAACGGCGGCCATGTAGCCCGCGCTGAGGCCCTGGCCCCGATATTGAGGGTTCATCCACACACCCTGCACCTGCGTTACCTCCGCTGTCACGGCTCCAAGTTCGGCCTTGAAGACGACGTCGCCGGCGGGGTTGAGGTGTACCAGCGAATGTCCTTGCCGGATCAGCCCTTCGACCCGCCGGCTGTAGAACTCGCGGCCCCCCAGGAAAGGCGAATAGCCCACTTCTTCCTCAAACATGGCGGCGCAGGCAGGGAGGATGCGGTCAAAGTCCGCGAGCCTGCCCAGGGTGAGTTCCGTGTTTGGTTCCACCGAAGGCGGGCCCGCGAGGGTCAGGAGAGGCTGCTCGGAGCGCACCTCGTGGGCCGTGTGGCCCAACAGCTCCAGTTCAGCATGCAGGGCGAGGACGGGTTCCGCGGGGCCAAAAGCCGAGGCATACCGGCGGCCCGAACGGTTGGCCGCCGCGGCAACCAGACCGGCATAGGCGGGATCCAGCTCAACCGGGACCAGGTTGGCTCCCGTCCAGCAGGCACCCACCAGCATGCCGTCGTCGAACACGCCAAGGACCGATGCGCCACCCGTGGTGGGTGCGGCGGTCCCGGCCGAGCGCAAGTGGGCAAGGATGAAGACGTTGGCTACCGGATCCTGCTGGGCCAGGCGCCGCAGTGCCGACGTGTCCGCACCGGCCAGGGTTCGAACGGAGATCCCTGCCGGCGCGGTGCCGTCCTTATGAGACGCTAACCACGGGGCTACCCTTGACAGCATCTTCGCCATCGGCCTCCCCCATCTCTTCGGCGATACGCATGGCCTCTTCGATCAGTGTCTCAACAATCTGGTCCTCGGGGACAGTCTTAATGACTTCACCCTTCACAAAGATCTGGCCTTTGCCGTTGCCCGATGCCACGCCGAGGTCAGCCTCACGGGCCTCGCCAGGTCCGTTGACGACACAGCCCATCACTGCCACGCGCAGCGGGATTTCCATGCCTTCCAGGCCTGCGGTGACCTGTTCGGCCAGGGTGTAGACATCCACCTGCGCGCGGCCGCAGGACGGGCAGGAGACGATCTCCAGTTTGCGCGGGCGCAGGTTGAGGGATTGCAGGATCTGGTTGCCGACCTTGATTTCCTCCACCGGCGGGGCGGAAAGTGAGACCCGGATGGTGTCGCCGATGCCCCTGGACAGCAGTGCGCCGAAGGCGGTGGCGGACTTGATGGTTCCCTGGAAGGCCGGCCCGGCCTCCGTGACGCCGAGGTGGAGGGGCCAGTCTCCCTTTTCGGCCAGCATCTCGTAGGCCGCCACCATGATCACGGGATCGTTGTGCTTAACCGAAATCTTGAAATCGTGGAAGCCGTGCTCCTCGAACAGGGACGCTTCCCAGACTGCCGATTCCACGAGTGCCTCAGGGGTGGCTTTCCCGTATTTCTTCATGATGCCCGGCTCCAGGGAGCCCGCGTTGACGCCGATCCGGATGGACGTGCCGTGGTCCTTGGCCGCCTTCGCGATTTCCTTGACCTGGTCGTCGAACTTGCGGATGTTCCCCGGGTTCACGCGGACCGCGGCGCAGCCTGCCTCGATGGCCGCGAAAACGTACTTGGGCTGGAAGTGGATGTCCGCGATGACCGGAATCTGGGACTTGCGGGCAATGATGGGCAGCGCCTCGGCGTCGTCCGCGGACGGGCAGGCCACCCGAACGATGTCACAGCCGGACGCCGTGAGCTCGGCGATCTGCTGCAGGGTGGCGTTGATGTCCGTGGTGGGTGTGGTGGTCATGGACTGCACGCTGATGGGGCTGTCCGAGCCGACCCCCACGGATCCGACCTTGATCTGGCGCGTCTTCCGGCGCGGGGCAAGAACGGGCGGCGGTGCTGACGGCATTCCCAGGCTGACCGAGGTCACGTGGACTCCTTGGGTAGGTGGATCGAAAGAGGAGGGAGGTCAGATATCAGGACGCGTGGGCGGCCAGGATGCCGATCACGGGGGTCCATTCGGTGGTCCGGATCCCGGCGATGGTGCCTGCCAGCGCGAAGGGATCCTGCTTGAGCAGTTCGTTCAACTCCGCCTCGTCCTGGACCTTGAAGATCAGCAGGGCACCGGCGCCGTCGCCATAGGGTCCGCTGGTCAGGAGCCGGCCGTCCTCGGCAAGGGTGGACAGCCAGGCACGGTGTGCGGGACGGCTCTCATCGCGGGCGGCAGAGGAATTGGCAGCGTAAACGTACTCAACAGCAAAAACAGTCATAAGGACACCCTATCCCCCGCGGCGGGCCTTCGCCGATCCGGGCAATGCCGCAAAACCCCACATGCCGGGCCGGTGGCTTAGGACAGAAACAGCACTTTGACGATAGCCGCAATCCCGGCGGCCCACAGCATGGAGGTGAGGGTCCCGATAATGAACCGCTCCGCGGCCACGGGTGTTTCCTTCAGCTCGGCGAACCTTCCCAGTCCTTTGATCGCCACCACGTACGCGATGGCCACCGGCTGGCCGGCCAGGATGGCCAGGCAAACCGCAAGGCGCTCCAGCACGCCGATGATCGCCCCACCACGCAGGATCCGCTGGGCCGCAGCGGGTGGCGCCGGAGAGGGAACGTCCGACGACGGCCTCCCGCCGTCCGCTGTCAGCTCGCCGTCCACGGATTGTCCTGGGCGGGGCTGCGGGACTGCGGGAAAGGTGTCCACCGTAACGTCGGCTGACGGGTCCTCGAGCGCCCGGTCCGCTGCACTGGCCGCATCCGCCTTGTCATCGATGGTCCTGGCCAGCCGAAAGACCAGCGCGGTCACTGGCCAGCCGGCGAATCCGGCCACCAGCAGGGCCGCGGTTATCCAGAGTGCGTTCACCGGTCTCCTTCTATCTGGGAATGAGCGTGCGCCAGGAGCATTGCCGCGGCGGGCCTAGCCGCCCATTCTTCCTGCCATCCGGACCTGAGCACGGCACGGCTCACCGACTGTTCCGTAATTCCCAACTCCTTGGCCACCTCCTTCTGGCTGCCATGCCGGCCGCCACCGCCCTGCAGGAGCCGGAGCCGGTCCACCACCCGCCATTGGGCTGGAGTCCGTTCCTGAACCAGGCGGCCGATCAGGCGGAGCACCGCCTCGGCATGGGCGCAGGCCACGGCTCCTTCCCGGGCATGCTGCGGTACTTCCGCTGTCCGTCCGATACTGCCGGACACCACCGACAACGGGACCTGTCCGGCTGCGGTCTTGGCGAGATCAACGGCCTTACGGGCGGCCACGAAGCCCGTTCCGGTACCTTCCCGGGGGCTGGCCCCGGGAGCGAGCACCACTGAGCCGATGCCGATCCCCACGTACCAGTGGCCACTGCGCAGCGCGTGCAGGGCAATGTCCACTACCTCGGCCGGGTCGGCTACGAGTCCTTGGAGTTCGTCGCCCACAGAGCGCTCGAACGCCTCCGAAGTAAGGCCGGCCAGTTCGGAGATCAGCTCCGGAACCCGGTCGACGTCCTCGCTGCTGCCGCGCTGGTCGATGGTGAGGATGTACATGGCTTAACCGTAGGTGGCTGATTTCAGATAATCAATCGTTTGCAGCTGATTATCCAAAATAAGCCTTATATGGCTGATTCTCGAATATCAGCCGAAAGCGGCTTAGCCGAACAGGTTGATGGGCTTCACGATGTCCGCATAGATCAACAGCGCGCTCATCCCCATCAGCAGGGCGGCTACGACGTACGTCGCGGGCAAGAGCTTGGCGATATCGAAGGCGCCGGGGTCGGGCCTGCCGAAGAGCTTCGCCACCCGGCGCCGGACCCCTTCATACAGTGCACCGGCGATATGGCCGCCATCGAGCGGCAGCAACGGAACCAGGTTGAAAACGGCCAAGGCGAAGTTCAGCCCGGCGAGCAGCCCAACCAGGGCCCCCAGCCTTGACTGGAGCGGCACCTCTTCCATGGCCGATATCTCTCCGGCCACGCGCCCCACACCCACTACGCTGATGGGTCCGTTGGGATCACGGGGCTCCTCGCTGAAGGCCGCCTGCGCAACCCCGACTACACGCGCCGGAAGGTTGAGGACAACACCGGCCACTTGCCGGATGTTCTCCCCCGCCATGGGCAGGACAGTCGACGCCGGCTGTGGCACCAGTTCACTCTGTGCACCAATGCCCAGGAAGCCGACGTCCTGGTACAGGAGGTTGCCGGCGTCATCCTTGGCCTGGCGTCCGTCGACACCGACAACAGGGCGGGCGGACAGCACAGGAGTCACGGTGGTGGTGACCGTGCCGCCGTCGCGCTCTACGGTGATGCTGACTTCCTTCCCGGCGGACGTACGGATCCACTCCGTCAGCTGGTCCCAACTGGTCACTGCCTTCCCATCAAAGGAGGTGACCCGGTCATTGGGCAGGAGGCCGGCGGCGGCCGCTGGCGTCAGTTCGCAGTCTGCAGAATCAGGATCCACGGTCTCGCCGGCGGCGACCTGGCACTTGGAAACATCGGCGATGGTGGTGGTGGGCGTGGAAATGCCGAAGCCCATGAGGAGGACCGCCGTAAGGGCCAGGCCGATAAGCAGGTTCATCGCCGGGCCGCCGAGCATCACAATGACTTTCTTCCACACCGGGAGCCGGTAGAACACCCGGTCCTTGTCGTCCGGACCCACCTCCTCGTGGGCAAGGGACCGCGCTTCCGTGGCCAGGGTCTGGAACATGCCGGTGCTCGATGGCCTGACTGTTCCGTCGTCCTTGTTCGGCGGATACATGCCGATCATTGAGACGTAGCCGCCAAGGGGGATGGCCTTGACCCCATATTCGGTTTCGCCCTTGCGCTTTGACCACAGGGTGGGGCCGAAACCAATCATGTACTTGGTGACACGGACCTTGAACAGCTTGGCGGGCACCAGGTGGCCGACTTCGTGCAGCGCAATGGACACGGCAATGCCGATCGCCACAAACACGACACCGAGGATAAAGAGGAGTACGGGACTCATGGGTGGATTGACTGCTTCCTAGAGACTGCTGACTGCTAAACGTTCGTGGGCCCGCGCCCGTGCCCAACTTTCAGCTTCCAGCACGGACTCCACTGTCAGCCCGGAGGATCCTGGGTGTTCGCTGAGTACGCCAGCGACGGTGTCCACGATGTCGGTGAAGCGGATGGATCCTTCGTGGAAGGCTGTGACGGCTTCCTCGTTGGCGGCGTTGAACACCGCAGGAAAGGTGCTTCCCTGCTTGGCTGCGTCCTTGGCGAGCTCCACAGCCGGGAAGGCCTGCGAGTCCAGCGGCTCGAACGTCCAACTGGTGGCTTGGGTCCAGTCGCAGGGGGACGCAGCCTTGGGCACCCTGTCGGGCCAGCCCAGCCCCAGCGCAATGGGCAGGCGCATGTCCGGCGGCGAAGCCTGGGCGATGATGGACCCGTCGACAAACTGGACCATGGAGTGCACCACGGATTGCGGGTGGACCACAACGTCGATCCGGTCCAGCGGGATGTCGAAGAGCAGGTGGGCTTCGATGACCTCGAGGCCCTTGTTGACCAGGGTGGCCGAATTGGTGGTGACCATCAGCCCCATATCCCACGTAGGGTGTGCCAGCGCTTCCCGGGGCGAAACGTTGTGCAACTGCTCCCTGGTCCGGCCGCGGAAGGGTCCGCCGGAGGCCGTCAGGATCAGTTTGTCCACTTCGTTGGCCGAGCCGGAGCGCAGGCACTGGGCGATGGCGGAATGTTCGGAGTCCACAGGCACAATCTGCCCCTCCCGGGCGGCTGCCTTGACCAGCTCTCCACCAACAATGAGGGACTCCTTATTGGCCAAAGCCAGTAACGCCCCCGATTTCAGGGCCGCCAGCGTCGGGGCGAGTCCGATCGAGCCGGTAATTCCGTTGAGCACCACGTCGGCGGGGATTTCGGCAATCCGGGTGGAGGCGTCGGGGCCGGAGATAATCTCCGGCCGGTAGTCTTGCCGTCCTGATTGGCGGGCGGCGTCGTTGATCAGGTTTTGCAGCTGCCGCGGATCCCCGGACGCGATGCCGACGGCGGCGGCCCCCGTGTGGACGGCCTGGCGGGCCAGCAGTCCCAGGTTTCCGCCCCCGGCGCTGAGCGCCACCACTTCAAAAAGGTGCGGGGCGCCGTCGACGACGTCAATCGCCTGGGTGCCGATGGAACCGGTGGATCCGAGGATGACGATTCTGCGAGGCTGCATTGCTTAAGTATCCCGCACCGGCAGGCTGTGCCCGCTCACCCAAAAGCCAGTTCCACGAAACCCTTGGTCAGTGTGGACGCGGCTCCGAGGTAGGCGATGGCCACCACGATCCGCCGGACGGAGGCAGGCTTGACCTTGCCGGACAGCAAGTCGCCGGCAACGATTCCGACCACCATGGCAGCCAGAATGCTGAGCCACTGCCATCCCTCCAGGCCGGGAAGGTGCCCGCCGGAGAGAACATATTTGCTCACCAGGGACGTCAGCCCCGTGGTCACGAAATACGGCTGCAGCGTGGCGCCGAAGCTCTTTTGGTCCCAGCGGGTGGCGATGGCGTAGGCGGTAATGGCAGGGCCGCCCACGCCGGCGGCCGCATTCATCAGTCCGCTGGAAAAGCCGAGTGATGCCATGGGGACCGGACCGCTGGCGCGCCATGAGCTGCGGGTCAGCCGCTGCGAAGCAAGCAAGGCGACGATGAGCAGGACGCCGATACAGATCTCCAGCGGTGCTTCCGGCACGTTGCTGGCCAGCCAGGCGCCCGGCAAAACCCCTGCCACGGCCGCGAGCGCCAGGCCGAAGTAGCGTCGCCACTGAACGTGCCGCCACACCCTGGACAGGATCAGCAGCGACGAAGCGGCCCCGCAGAGGTTGATGATCATCACGCCGTCGAACGGCCCCAGGAGTACCACCAAGACCGGGGAAACGAGGAGGCCGAATCCGAGGCCGGCCAGCCGCTGGGCCAGTGCCCCCGCAATGACGGCAATCAGCACCAGTGCAAACACCATCCGATCCTAGTGCGCGGAACCTGGGGGCGGGCGTAACGTGGACACCGTGGACTGGGTTTCCTGGTTCGATGCGCCGGAGTACGAATTCGCCCGGCAGGTGCTGCAACGCGGCGTCGCAGCACTCTTCCTTATTGCATTCCTCTCCTCCTTCAACCAGTTCCCGGCACTGCTGGGTGCGCGCGGGCTGCTGCCGGTGTCCGACTATCTTGAGGGATTCAGAGCTATGAGGCGGCCCACCCTGTTCCGCTGGCGGTATTCGGACCGGCTGCTGCGCGCAGTGTGCGTCGCCGGGATGGCAATCGCGGCGCTCCTGGTGGCAGGCCTTCCCCAGCTCGGGCCGCCGTGGCTGCCCCTGATCGCCTTCCTGGCCCTGTGGCTGCTGTACATGTCCATCGTCAACGTGGGCCAAACGTTCTATGGCTTCGGCTGGGAGATGCTGCTCCTGGAGGCCGGGTTCACCGTGGCTTTCCTCGGATCGGACCAGACTGACCCGCCGCGCACCATCCTGATCCTGGTGGCCTGGCTGGTGTTCCGCCTGGAATTCGGGGCAGGGATGATCAAGATCCGGGGCGGCCGGGAATGGCGCGACCTGACTGCGCTCTACTACCACCACGAAACGCAGCCGATGCCCGGACCCCTGAGCCGGCAGGCGCATTTGCTGCCCAGGCCGTTCCATCGGCTGGAGGTCCTGGGGAACCACTTCGCGCAGCTTGTGGTGCCGTTCTTCCTCTTCGCGCCGCAGCCCGTGGCCAGTGCCGCCGCCGGTATCATCATCTTCACCCAGTTGTGGCTTGTGGCCAGCGGCAACTTCGCGTGGCTGAACTGGATCGCCATTGTGCTGGCCTTCGCCGCCGTGAGCGACCCCGTCGCCCACGCCGTTCTGCCCTTCCTGCCGCTGGAGTGGCACGAAGGCTCGGCGGACGGCAGGGAGACACCGGTGTGGTGGCTCGCCATCACCCTCGCCGCAACCCTGCTCCTTGCGGTGCTGAGCTATTGGCCGGTGCGCAACCTGTTCTCCAAGCGGCAGCTGATGAACGCTAGCTTCAACCGCTGGCAGCTCGTCAATACCTACGGCGCGTTCGGCACGGTCACCAAACAGCGGATCGAGATCGTTGTCGAGGGCACCCTGGATGAGGATCCGGACGAATCCGCCGACTGGCGGGAGTACGGCTTCAAGGGAAAGCCCGGGGACGTGCGCCGGCTGCCGCGCCAGTGGGCCCCCTACCACCTCCGGCTGGACTGGCTGATGTGGTTCCTCCCGCTCCGGACAGTCCATGAGGAATGGTTCTATGCCTTCCTCGCCAAGCTGCTCGAAGCCGACCGCCAGGTGCTGCGGCTGCTCCGCCACGACCCGTTCGACGGCGGCCGCCCGCGGTGGGTGCGCGCCCGCAGCTACCTGTACCGGTTCGCCACCCGGGCTGAGTTCCGTGACACCGGCGAACGGTGGGTCCGGACGCCACTGTATGAGGCCATTCCGCCGCTGTCCCTCCGCCGGACTCCGGGACGCCGGCCGACAAGCTGAGCGATCGGGCGAGGGATCCCTAGCTGTGGATGCCCGCCCGGCGGATGGTGGATTCGGCATGCTTGAGGATGGGGCCGTCGATCATCCTGCCGTTGTATTGGAAGACGCCTGACCCAGCGGAGGCTGCCGCCTGCAGCAGCTCCGTCGCGGCAGAAACATCGGCCTCGGACGGGGCATAGGCGCCACGGACAACGGCCGCCTGGGTGGGATGGATGCAGGCCTTGGAGCTGAACCCGGATGCGACGGCATCGGCGGCCTCCACGGCAAGACCCTCCAGGTCCGGGATGTTGACGTACACGGCGTCTACCGCGGCCTTTCCGAAGGCGCCGGCGGCCAGGAGAACGCTTGAGCGGGCGTGCAGGGCTACGGCGCGGTATCCGCCGTCGTCCTTCCTGCTGGACGTGCCTCCCAGGGATGCCAACAGGTCTTCGGCACCCCACATCAGCGCCACCACGTTCGGCTCAGCGGCGATCGCGGGGGCATTCAGGACGCCGGCCGCCGTCTCGCAGAGGGCAATCACATGGAAGTCCTCAAGCTGTCTGAGCTGTTCGGCACTCTCCGCTTTGGCCAACATGACCGTCTTGTACGGCGTGTGCGCCAGGCAGTGCAGGTCCTTCTCGAACTCTTCGGTGCCGGCAGGGTTGATCCGGACGATGGTCCGGCTCGGGTCCAGTTCGGGTACTTCGCCGCCGGCGCCCAGCTGGGCGAGGATCGCGCCGCGGGCCCTTTGCTTGTCCGCGGGTGCCACCGCATCCTCGAGGTCGAGGATGACGGCGTCTGCACGGTCGGAGGCTTTCTGGTACCGCTCGGGGCGGTCTGCAGGGCAAAAGAGGAGGGCTGGCCCCATCACAAAGGTCATACAGCCATTGTCCCCTTTTGGCCCCCGGTTTGCTGCCCGGCATGAGCCTCCCGCGTCCACATCAGGCAACTCCTCGTGGCCAACGCCACCACGGTGCCGTCCTGGTTGCGGCCGGTGTGCTGCATGGTCACAATCCCCTGTCCGGGCCGGGAGCCCGAGAGCCGCTTCCCGGTGATCACAGTCTCGGTATACAGCGTGTCGCCGTGGTACAGCGGGTGGGGAAAGGACACATCGGTCAGGCCCAGCTGGGCGACGATGGTGCCCTGGGTCAGCTGCGACACCGACTGCCCCACCACAGTGGACAGCGTGAACATGGAGTTGACCAGCCGCTGGCCGAACGGCTGGCCGGCGCTCCACGCTGCGTCAAGGTGCAGCGCCTGGGTGTTCATGGTGAGGGTGGTGAACAGGACATTGTCCGTTTCCGTTACGGTGCGGCCCGGCCTGTGCGCATACAGGACGCCCTCCTCCAGTTCGTCGAAGTACAGGCCGCGCTGTTCAACGACGCGCGGTTCAGCGGCAGGCTGTTCAACGGCAGGCTGTTCAACGGCAGGGGGATTGTCCGCCGTCATACGGTAAGTTCCTGGTCCTCTTCGAAGAGTTCGGCGCCGGTGGCCGCAGCCACTTCCTCGACCGACACGTTGGGGGCCAACTCGCGCAGCACCAGCCGTGAGGACCCCCCTTCGGTGACGACGTCGATCACGGCGAGGTCGGTGATGATCCGGTCAACGCAGGCTTTACCGGTCAGGGGCAGCGTGCACTGCTCCACGATTTTGGGGCGGCCGTTGCGGTCCACGTGCTCCATCATCACAATCACCTTCTTGGCGCCAAAGACCAGGTCCATGGCTCCACCCATCCCCTTGACCATCTTGCCCGGGATCATCCAGTTGGCGAGGTCGCCGTTTTGGGCCACTTCCATCGCGCCGAGCACGGCCACGTCGACGTGTCCGCCGCGAATCATGCCAAAGGACGAGGCTGAATCGAAGAACGCCGCACCCTTGTTGACCGTGACGGTCTCCTTCCCGGCGTTGATGAGGTCGGGGTCCACGGCATCCTCGGTGGGATACGGTCCCACGCCCAGGATCCCGTTCTCAGAATGCAGCACAACTTCCACACCGGCCGGGATGTAGTTGGGGATGAGCGTCGGCATGCCGATGCCCAAGTTCACGTACTGCCCATTGCTGAGTTCCTGGGCCACCCGGGCGGCCAGTTCATTGCGTGTCCACCCTTTGGTCTCCGGGTTAGCGGCGTCCGGGTGGCCGACGGCGGCGCGCCGGTATTCCGGGCGCACGGCTTCGGGGCGGGGAGGCGCTCCCTGCGGTCGGTTGGACTCCATGGCTACACTCCTGCCTGTTCTGTGGCCGCCGGCCGGTTGAGGGCCACGGTCCGCTTTTCGATCCGTTTCTCGCCGGCCGGAACAACCACCACCCGCTGGACGAAGATACCTGGGGTGTGGACATGCTCCGGATCGAGTTCCCCCGGTTCCACCAGCTCCTCCACCTCGGCGATGGTGATCCTGCCGGCCATGGCGCAGAGCGGGTTGAAGTTCATGGCCGTTGCGTGGAAGACCAGGTTGCCGTGGCGGTCGCCCTTCCAGGCGTGGACCAGGCCGTAGTCAGGAGTCAGGGACTCCTCGAGGACGTAATCGACCCCGTTGAAGGGACGGACCTCCTTCGCGGCGGAGGCGATGAGGATGCCGCCGTCGGCGTCGTATTTTTGCGGCAGGCCGCCGTCGGACACCTGCGTGCCTACCCCCGCCTTGGTGTAAAAGGCAGGGATACCGGCGCCGCCGGCCCGGAGTTTCTCCGCGAGGGTCCCCTGCGGCGTCAGCACAACTTCCAGTTCACCGGAGAGGTACTGGCGCGCGAACTCCTTGTTTTCTCCAACGTAGGAACTGATGGTCCGACGGATCCGGCCGTCGCGGAGCAGGACGCCCAGCCCCCAATCGTCCACGCCGCAGTTGTTACTGACGGTCTCCAGGTCCGTGGTGCCATGCCTGTGCAAGGCGTCGATCAGGGCCACGGGGATTCCGCACAGGCCGAACCCTCCCACCGCGAGGGAGGCGCCGTCGGGGATGTCCGCTATGGCTTCCTCGGCGCTGGCAACAACCTTGTTAATCATCAGTGATCCTCTCCGGCCGGCTATTACAGTCCGAGTTCGCGGGCGATCAGCATCAGCTGGACCTCCGTGGTGCCCTCCCCCACTTCAAGGATCTTGGAGTCGCGGTA
>NZ_JBBCBS010000011.1:0-118452 GCF_037203945.1 Pseudarthrobacter sp. CCNWLW207
CGTCGGCACCAACTGACTTCGAATGCGCGTCGGACGTAACCGGCGCACCTGACTGGGTCGTTGAAATGGCAGTCATTATTCTCCTATTTCTCTATTACTTGCGAGGGACGTTCAGAAGACGCGGGGGGCGGCCCAGATGCGGACCGGCTTGTCGGCCTTCCCGGCATGCTCCGCGACCAGTTCTTCCACCACTCGGGCGAGGACGCGATGCGCGGTGGGGTGGGCCGAGTAGCCTAATCTGCTGACGGCCATGCCGCCGTCGTGGTTTCGGACCACTCCGCTGAAGCTGACCACTGCCCCGGCTTCATCGCCCTGGACTGCCGCTGTGGCCCGGTCCACCGAGATGGGGGCCTCGCTGAGCTCGGCGAGGACAACGTCAAAGCTTGGCATAGGTTTCTTCGCGGGCCTTCTGCGGGCGGCCCAGCCTTTCGCGCCCGGCGTAGACATTCAGGCTGTGTCCCCGGCTGAATCCAACCAGCGTCACTCCGGTCTCGACGGCGAGGTCGGCGGCCAGGCTGGAGGGCGCGCTCACAGCAGACAGGACGGGAATGCCGGCCATGGCGGCCTTCTGGACAAGTTCGAAGGACGCGCGCCCGGACACCTGGAGGACGGTGCCACTCAGAGGCAGCAGGTTTTGGCGCAGCGCCCAGCCCACCACTTTGTCCACAGCGTTATGGCGTCCGACATCCTCCCGGAGGCACAGCAACTCAGGGCTGGCGCCATCCACCTTGAAAAGGCCGGCCGCATGGACGCCGCCCGTCTTGTCGAACACCGCCTGGGCCTCGCGAAGCCGCTCCGGCAGTTCGGCGAGCACATCCACGGGAATCTGCAGCGTGTCCCGGGCAGGATCGAAGGGAAGGGTCTTGCGGACGGAGTCGATCGAGTCTGTCCCGCAGATGCCGCAGGAGCTTGAGGTATAGACATGCCGCATGGTGTCAGGCATGCGTACATCCGGCCTCAACTGGGCCTCGACCACGTTATATGTCTGTTCTCCCCCGGCGTCGCCGGCGCAAAAGCGCAGCGATACCAGCTCGGAGTGGGAACTGATGATGCCTTCCGAGACCAGGAACCCGGCCACCAGGTCGAAATCGTCGCCCGGGGTCCTCATGGTGACAGCGAAGGAGCGGCCGCCGATGCGGATTTCCAGGGGCTCCTCAGCGGCGAGTATGTCTTCCTTGAAGCGCACCGGGTACTCGGTGCCGGAGCCGTCCAAGTGGAAGCGGTGGATCTTGCGGCGCTGTGTCATGCGGGCCATGGGGTCCTCCGTGCGCGGTTGGTGGTGGTATGGATTGTTTCGTTGGCCTGCGTCCAGGGGAGCGGGAGCACAGGAACCGGCTCGCCGGACTGGACTCCAGCAGGGGGAACGGCCATGATGCCGTCGGCACAAGCGAGTCCACGCATCATGCCGGGTCCCGTATGCGAGGCGGGGAAGGCAAGCCCCTCGATGAACGTGCAGGGAATCAGGCGCGTACGGCCGGGGCACGGATCAATGTCAGCCGCGGAAGTCACTTGTCCAACGTCGCTCAGGGGCTTGCCTCCGAGTGCCTCCAGCAGCGGTCCACCTACGGTGATCAGGGCCATCATTGCTGCCAGGGGGTTACCGGGCAGCCCGACGACGAAGCGGCCGTCCGGGAGCTTGGCCAGGACCGCGGGGTGGCCCGGCCGCATGGCGATGCCATCCACCAACAGCTGTCCGCCGAGGGCAGCGATGGCGGCGCGAAAATGATCTGTCCCGGAACAGCCGGTTCCGCCAGTGGTAATGGTTACGTCCGGCAGGCGTGCGGGAAAGGCTTCTGAACCGTCGAGTGCCGCGAGCCACTCGGGGTAGGAATCCCCGATCCGCAGGGAGCCGCCAGGCGTGCCACCGAGAAGGGAAATGACAGTCCCCAGCTGCGGACCAAACGTGTCCCTGACCTGGCCTGGTTCCGGAACGCCCGACGTGACTACTTCGGAACCGGTCAGCACTATTCCGACCACCGGCTTGGCCTGCACCTGCAGGTTGTCGTGGCCAGCCACGGCGGCGAGGGCAAGGTGGCCCGGGTTCAGCGTTGTGCCGGCCGGGATCAGCACTTCCCCGGCCGCGGCTTCCTCGCCGGCAGGACGAATGTGTTGGCCCCGGCCGGGTTCGCCTTCCTTTGCCCTGTCATTGAGTCGCAGGAGAAGGCTGCCGTCAGCGCCGCGGAGGACCTGGCCGCTTTCCTTGCGGAGTATCGATTGGGCGCCAACGGGTACTAGTCCGCCGGTGGCTATGACACTGGCCCGGCCGGGAAGCAAAACGGGCTCATGGCGGGTAAGGATCCAGGGACCGGCGCCGTTGACGGCCCAGCCGTCCATGGCAGAGGAGGCGTAATGGGGGAGTTCTTGCAGTGCGGCGACGTCGCGGGTCAGGGTATGGCCCGCTGCCAACGCGAGCGGAAGCTCCGCGGGGGCGAGCGGGACGGCGCAATCGAAAGCCAGTTGCCGGGCTTCGAGCCAGGTGGGGGAGGGATGTCCGGAAGGTGGCCCTGCGGAGCGCAACACCGAACTGCTGCCGCTGGTGGCGGTATCTTGGGCGAGCAAGGGTGCCCTTTCCTGATGGTAGTGATGCGCTGAAAATGTGCGGGCCGGGGACCGCGAGGCGTGCACCACGTGGTGCTTGCCCCGCAATCCCCGGCCCGGTCAGTTGGGGTGCTACGCCTTGACGTATCCATTCGGGTTCAGCACGAACTTTGTTGCCGAGCCGGCGTCGAATTCGGCGTAGCCGCGCGGTGCATCCTCCAGCGGGATCGCTGTGGCGTTCACTGCCTTGGCGATCTGGACCTTGTCGTGCAGGATGGCCATCATCAGCTGGCGGTTATATGACATGACGGGGCACTGGCCAGTGGTGAAGGACAGGGACTTTGCCCACCCGGTGCCCAATGACAGCGACAGGGAACCATGCTTGGCGGCGTCGTCAATTCCACCGGGGTCGCCAGTGACGTACAGGCCGGGGATGCCCAGGGCCCCACCTGCGGCTGTAATGTCCATGAGGGAATTCAGCACCGTGGCCGGGGCTTCATGGGATGCATCCTTTCCGTGCCCGCGGGCTTCGAATCCCACAGCATCGACACCGCAATCCACTTCGGGAACGCCAAGGATTTGCTCGATCTGGTCCTTTGGATCTCCGTTGGAGACGTTCACCGTCTCGCACCCGAAGGAGCGGGCCTGCGCCAGACGGTCTTCGTTCATGTCACCAACAATGACGACGGCGGCACCGAGCAACTGCGCACCGACGGCGGCTGCGAGGCCGACCGGGCCGGCGCCGGCAATGTACACGGTCGACCCGACGCCGACTCCGGCGGTGACGGCGCCGTGGAACCCGGTGGGGAAGATATCCGAGAGCATGGTCAGGTCCATGATCTTTTCCAGGGCCTGGTCGCGGTCCGGGAACCTGAGCAGGTTCCAGTCAGCGTAAGGGACCAGCACGTATTCTGCCTGTCCACCCACCCAGCCGCCCATGTCCACATAACCGTAGGCGCTGCCCGGACGGTCCGGGTTGACGTTCAGGCAGATGCCGGTCTTGCGCTCCTTGCAGTTCCGGCAACGGCCACAGGAGATGTTGAACGGTACGGAGACGATGTCTCCGACTTTGATGAATTCCACGTCCGGACCGACTTCCACCACTTCACCGGTGATTTCATGGCCGAGGACGAGGTCCTTGGGAGCGGTGGTGCGGCCCCGCACCATGTGCTGGTCGGAACCGCAGATGTTGGTGGTCACCGTGCGCAGGATCGCACCGTGGGGTACTTTCCGGCCCACATTGGCCGGATTGACGCCAGGCCCATCCTTGAGTTCGAACGTCGGGTAGTCGGTATTGATAATTTCGACGACACCGGGTTCTTTGTAGGCGACGGCTCTGTTTCCTGACATGGACACTCCTTTTGGCTGCGGGGTGGTGCTGGGATTTGGTGCCAGGCCTGCCATCTCGGATTGCCTTGCACTGGTCCGGCAAGTTGCCGGCGCTGCCCCGTTGCCCGAAAGCGGTGCTTCGATGAGGATACCTCCCCAGGTTTCAGGCCACCGAAGCACCATTCACGGGAAACGGGACAGTTCATCCTTCGCGAGGACGAAGGCTGTCAGTGGGATGCCGTGCCGGTGGCATGGCGTCCCGGTCCTGCCTAGCGCTGGGCGGCAGCTCCTGCGGAAGCTACGGTGTGGTCGTTCTCCACCGTGCTGCCACTGACGCCGATTGCGCCAATGACAGTGCCGTCCTCATCGTGCAGGGGGAGTCCGCCCGGGAACGTGATAAGTCCGCCGTTGGAGACTTCGATATTGAACAGCGGGCCCCCTGGCTGGGACAGTTCGCCGATGGATCCCGTTGCCATGTCAAAGTAGCGGGCAGTGCGGGCCTTCTTGATGGAAATGTCGATGCTGCCGAGCCAGGCGCCATCCATGCGGGTGAAGGCCTTCAGGTTGCCACCGGCGTCCACTACCGCGATGTTCATGGCGGTGCCCGTCTCACGGGCCGACTCTCGGGCGGCGCCGAGGATGGCATCGGCCTGGGCTTGAGTGATATCAGACATTGCTTCTCCGTTGATGGTGTCTGGTGTGTGTTAGTGCTGTTGGTCGTCGCGCAGAAGAGGGCGTACGAGGCTGATATTTTAAGTTGGTCAATAAAGATATATCAGTTACATCGTATGGCAGCCGTAGGGGCATGTCCAGAGAGATTTCTTAGCGCCCGTGGATGAGGCTCAGTGCCTCCGCCCGGGCGGCCGGCAGGCGCAGTTCACCACGGACTGCAGACGTGATGGTCTTTGCCCCGGGCTTGCGGACGCCCCGCATTGACATGCACAGGTGCTCGCACTCGATCACCACAATTGCCCCCAAGGGCCGCAGCGACGTAACAAGTGCGTCTACCACCTGGGTGGTGAGCCTCTCCTGGACCTGCGGCCTTCGCGCAAAGACGTCCACCAGCCTGGCGAGCTTGCTGAGGCCGGTCACCAGTCCCTCAGCAGACGGGATGTAGCCCACATGTGCCACGCCATGGAACGGCACCAGGTGATGTTCGCAGGTGGAATAGAACGGGATGTCCTTCACGATGACCATTTCACCGTGGCCGAGGTCGAAGGTCTTGTCCAGGACTGCCAGGGGATCCTCATGGAGCCCGCCGAACATTTCCGCGGCGGCGCGGGCCACGCGGGCCGGGGTGTCCGCCAGTCCGGGCCTTTCGGGATCCTCGCCGATGGCCAGAAGGTATTCGCGGACAGCCCGCTCCACCCTTGGCCCGTCCACACCTGTGGCAACGGTTGCTTCCGTCGTCAGTACAGAGCTCACGATTCGGCCCGCTCAAGCCGCACGATAACGGACTTGGAGGTCGGCGTGCCGCTGGTGTCGGCTACGGAATCAAGAGGCACGAGGACGTTTGTTTCCGGGTAGTAGGCCGCCGCGCAACCCTTGGGCGTCGAGTATGACACGATGCGGAAGTTCTCGGCGCGTCGTTCGGTCCCTTGGAATTCGGAGATGAGATGGACCATGTCCCCGTCCGTGAACCCCAGCTCAGTAATGTCGTCGGCGTTGATCAGGACTACGCGGCGCCCGCCGTGGATGCCCCGGTAGCGGTCATCCTTGCCGTAGATGGTGGTGTTGTACTGGTCGTGGGAGCGCAGCGTCTGGAGGACGAGCCGTCCGGCAGGGACCCTGATGAATTCCAGTTCGTTGCCTGTGAAGTGCGCCTTGCCCGAGGCGGTATCGAACTTCCTGGCGTCCCGGGGCGGGTGGGGAAGGACGAACCCGCCCGGGTTCTGGATCCGTTCCTCGAAGTTCTCGAAGCCGCTGAGGACCGCTTCGATGTGCTTCCTGATGATGGAGTAGTCGTCCCGCATGGCGAGCCAGTCGGCTTTGGGAGTATTGGGCAGCGGGAGGTTGTCGCTGCCGGTGAAGATCTTGTGGGCGATGTTGCACACAATGGCCACTTCTGAATGCAGGTGTTCACTGGCGGGCTTCAGGCGACCCCGGGAGGCGTGGACCGCGCTCATGGAATCCTCCACTGTCACCCTCTGGTCACCGGTGCGCTGGGTGTCCTTCTCCGTACGTCCGAGCGTCGGAAGAATCAGCGCACGGCGACCCGTGGACACATGGGAGTGGTTCAGTTTCGTGGAGATCTGCACCGTCAGGCGGGTGTTGGCCAGTGCCTGTTCGGTGACCTCGGAATCCGGGGCCGCCCGCACGAAGTTGCCGCCCATGCCGATGAAGACGCGGACCTTGCCGTCCCGCATAGCGCGGATAGCAGCCACGGTGTCGAAGCCATGCGCCCGGGGGGAGCGGAATTCGAACTCGTGGTCAAGCCGGTCGTGGAAGCTCTCGGGCATCTTCTCGAAGATACCCATGGTCCGGTCGCCCTGGACGTTGGAGTGGCCGCGGACGGGGCAGACGCCTGCTCCGGGCTTACCGATGTTGCCTTGCAGAAGCAGGACGTTGACCACATCGCGGAGGGTGGGTACCGAGTGCTTGTGCTGGGTCAGGCCCATGGCCCAGCAGACGATCGTGGCGCTCGAGGCCAGGAGGCGCTCGCCTGTGGACTTGATTTGTTCCAGCGTCAGCCCCGTGGCTTCGACGATGTCGTCCCACTCCGCCTTTTCGAGGTACCGCAGGTAATCGTCGATGCCAACGGTATGGTCCCTGATGAACTCATGGTCCAGCACAGTGGACAGGCCGGGGGTCTTGCGCCCTTGGGCTTCGGCTTCGAGAAGGTATTTGCCAAGCCCCTGGAAGAGGGCCTGATCGCCGCCGGCGCGGATTTGGAGGAAGTCGTCGGTCAGTTGCGTGCCCACCACCATGCCGGATATGTTCTGCGGATTCTCGAACCGCAGGAGCCCGGCTTCGGGAAGCGGATTCACTGAGATGATGACGGCGCCGTTCTTCTTCGCCTTCTCCAGTGCGCTGAGCATGCGCGGGTGGTTGGTGCCCGGATTTTGACCCGCCACGAAAATCAGCGACGCCGTCTCCAGGTCCGTGAGGCTGACGGAGCCTTTGCCGATGCCGATCGTTTCGACCAGGGCGGAGCCGGACGATTCGTGGCACATGTTGGAGCAGTCGGGCAAATTGTTCGTTCCGATGCCGCGAACGAGGAGCTGGTAGGCGAAGGCTGCCTCGTTCGATGTCCGCCCGGAAGTGTAGAAGACAGACTGATCGGGGTGCTCCATGTCCCTGATCTCCTGGGCGATCAGCTCATAAGCGTCGTCCCACGCGATGGGCTTGTAGTGCGTTGCGCCTTCCTCGAGGAGCATCGGATGCGTGAGCCGGCCTTGTTGACCCAGCCAGTAGTCGTCACGGGTCTTCAGGTCTGCAATGGAGTGCTTCGCGAAGAATTCAGGAGTGACGCGGCGGCGCGTGCCTTCCTCGGCCACCGCCTTGGCGCCGTTCTCGCAGAACTCCGCAGCATTGCGCTTTTCGTGTTCAGGCCAGGCGCAGCCCATGCAGTCAAAGCCGTCAACCTGGTTGACTGCCAGGAGTGTCTGGATGCTGCGCAGCGGGCCCATCTGCTCAAGGGAAATTTTCAACGCGTTCGCAACAGCCGGAATGCCGACGGCCGTCGTTTTGGGCTTCGTCACGGTCAGTTTTGACTCGTCGATATTCTGCTTGGGGGCTTTTGAAGCCATGTGATCTTCCCTTCAGATCTTGGCAGGAATCAGTGGAATGGAGGTGTTGCCCGAGGCCAAGGTGGCGGTCGGCTGCAGTGCGCGTACACCATCCAGGAGGCCAGGCAACCGGCCGAGGTCGTTGAAGGTGTAGACATGGAACCCGGCAAAGAGGGGATCGCCTGCCAACTCCTGGTGTACCTCGCGGATCAGGCGCCCGCTGTCGTAGCTCAGGAAGTCGTCCCGCCGCCAGAGGGCTTCCGCCATCCCGGTCCCGCGGGCGAGCTTGAGGGAGCGGCCCACCCCGAGGCGTGCTCCCAGGGAGACCAGTTTCCTGATGGAGACCGGGCCCGGGACTCCAACCCACACGGGCAGTTGGATGCCGCTCGTGCGGATTGACCGGAGGTACCGGCTGATTGCCTCGGCGGAAAAGCACATCTGGGTGACCATGGAGGACGCAAAAGGTGCTTTCGTGAGGAGGCTGCTGCTGAGTTGCTCCTGGCTGAACTGCGGGTGGCCTTCCGGATAACCGGCAATTCCTATCGAGAAGTCGGGTGAGTAGGCGTTGACCGCCTCAAGGAGTTCTCCGCTCCAGCTGTAGGGGCCGGCAGGCGTGCGCCGGTCACCGGCAACGAGAAACAGCTCCGATACGCCGGCCTCCTGCAGTTGCAGTAGCAGCGAGTGGAGTTCTGCCTCACCCGTGATGCTGCGGGCTGCGAGATGGGGAACCGCGTTGTAGCCCAGGCGCGCCAGGTTCACGGACGTCTCTACGGTCCGTGCAGGCCCGTGGTGCGGGAGGCACGTGACGCTGACGGATCCCATGGTGTCAAAAGCCGCGGGGAGTTGCGTGAGCAGATCGGCGGACGGAACCACTTCCAGCCGTATCCTTGCAACAGCTTCTGTGCTCATTGCTCTCCGTTAGGGTTGACATTTTTTTCATGGCATATTGATATATCAGTTCTAGGAATACTATGTACACGAGGCCTTCGCGTCAAGGCTCGGCTGTGCATCGGGAGGAGACTTGGAAATGGCAAGCGGTGGAGAACTACCGTCGGATGTTGGGGGGTCCTTCCTGCCAACGAGGCAGGAGGACGAGTCCTTCGCCGACTTCGCCTACAGGGTGCTCTGTGATGAACTGATCGTTTTGGACATCAAGCCTGGCGAACCATTGAACGACGAAGTGATTTCGAAGCGGCTCGGAGTGGGCAGGACGCCGATCCGCGAAGCGATGAAGCGCCTTGAAAGCGACCATCTGGTGGTGGCATATCCCCGGCGGGGAACATTCGCCGCAGGGGTGGACATCACGGATTTGGCCGAAATCTCCGAAATCCGGCAGCTCTTAGAGCCTGCGGCCGCAGCACGGGCTGCCCGAATGGCGTCGCCGCAACTCCGGCAAGAGATCAAGGAATTTGCCAGGGAAGTCGGGGAGCTCCTGCCAGGAATGCACTCCCAGCAGAACCTGATGCGCCTGGACATGCGGGTACACCGAATGATTTACCGGGCCACCGGGAGCCGGCATCTAGAGGATGTCCTGATCCGGTACGACAACCTGGCGACGCGGATCTGGAGCCTTGTGCTGGAGAAACTTCCTCCGGTGTCCGAGCACATTGCCCAGCATATTGAGCTGCTCGAGTGCATCGCAGAAGGGGATTCCGAAGCTGCCGCGCGGCTGACAACCAAGCATGTGACGGACTTCGAGAACCTCATCAGGGCCGTCCTGTAGCCCCTTGGCAGGACACGGCCTAGGCGCCCGTGCAGATCGCAGGGATCTGCACGGGCGCGAAGACAACAACTGGGCCTAAGCGAAGCAGTGGTGCTTGCCGTGGATTACCCGGCTGCTCCCCGGACCAAGGCACGCGACTGTTCCCGCGCGGCCTCGGCGGTGTGCAGGAGAAGCAGGGCCGTGGTGACTGAGCCGACGCCACCGGGAACGGGTGTCAGCGCCCCGGCGATGCCCCGGACGCTGGCTTCGTCCACATCCCCCACGAGGGACCCGTCGGATAGGACGTTGGTGCCGACGTCGATCACAACCGCCCCGGGGGAAATGTGGCCGCCGTTCAGCAGGCCGGTACGCCCGGCGGCGACCACCACGACGTCGGCCGTCCTGGTGTATTTCTCCAGTGCTCCTGACCTGGAGTGGCAGACGGTGACGGTGGCGTCGCGTTCCAGTAGCAGCAGTGACAGCGGTTTCCCGACGACGGCGGAACGTCCGATCACGACGACGTTTCGGCCCGCCACCGGGATGTCGAAGTGGTCCAGGATCTCGGTTACGGCCCGTGCAGTGGCAGGGGCGAACGAGGGCTGGCCCACAGCCAGCCGGCCAAGACTCAGGGGGTTGGCGCCGTCGATGTCCTTCTCGGGGGCGATGTGCCCAACCAGCGCATCTGCGTCAACGCCGGGAGGCAATGGCGTCTGAAGGATGATGCCGTTGACGGACGGCTCGGCGCTGAGGTCCTTCAGGACTGAGGCCAGAACCTGTCCCGTCGCGTCGTGGCCCAGGTCCACGATCCGGCAATTGATGCCAGCGCTTTCAGCAGCCCGTTCGATGGACCGCACATACCAGAGCGTGGAGCCGTCATCGGTGGCCACCACCACTGCAAGGGTGGGGCGCAGGCCCTCAGTTTCGAGGTTCCGGGCTTCGTCGTGGGCCTTCTGCTGAATGAGCTTTGCCAGGTTTCGTCCAGAGAGGAGTGTGGTGCTCAACCGAGAATCCTTTCGCGAACGCGCTTGACGAGCGAGTCGGCTGCCAGGATGACCTTTTCCTCAAGGCCATCGGTCTGGGCAGCCAGCCGGGAACGTGTTTCGGTGTCCTTGATGGCCACCACATTGATGTCGATGTTTACCCGTGCAGTGGTGGCGGCTGCCCGGGCAGCGTCGACGGCGGCGGCGACGTCGCTGATCACGTTGGCGTTGGCCACCTCGAACAGTTCCGTGGCAAGATCCACAACGGCGCCGGCAACGAGGATCAGTTGTGCCGGCGTTTTCGCGGCCTGGACGAGCGCGTCCTGGATGGACGCTGTCCGTGCAGCCTTGAGGTCGTCAGTACCGGCAGGGAGCTTGTACGCGTCAATGACGGCTTGGAACGCGTGCTGGTCGGCGTCCGCGAGGTGCAGGGCCTGGGCCACCAGGCCATCTGCGCTGCTGATGATCCTGGCGACGAGGTCGGCGTGCTGTTCGTATTTCGTGCCGGTGGTGTACCTGCCCACCATGGCGACCAGTGCCGCCCCCTGGGCGGCGTGGAGAGCCGCGGCTGCGCCGCCGCCTGGAGTGGGTTCGCGCGAGGCAAGCCTGGCGAGGTAGTCGTTTATTGTTTGTGAACTGATCATGTGTCTTCCTGGGGCTGAAGCTCTAGTCGACTGGCCTGGGCATGAAACAGGCCATGGAAAAGCAGCGGCCCGGACTCCGGTTGCGAGGGAATGAGTCCGGGCCGCGTGCCCTTGAATGGCCCTGCGGCTCTTATCCGCGGAGCCGGGTCATCGTGGGGTCGTACAGTGGATCCGCTGTGACCGTGGCCTGGATGCGCCGGCCGAAGTACTCGATTTCAACCGAATCACCCACGGAGACGGCGGCGGGCAGGTACGCGTAGGCGATCGGCTTTGCCACGGTGTAGCCATAAGCGGCGCTCGTGACGTAGCCAACTGCCTGGTCCTTGTAGAAGACAGGTTCCTTGCCCAGCACGATGCTGCGCCCGTCGTCGACCGTCAGGCAGCGCAGGCGGCGGGCAGAGTTTTCCTCGGTCCGGCCCTCCAGTGCTTCCTTTCCGACGAAGTTTTCCTTGGTCATCTTCACGGCGAAGCCGAGTCCCGCTTCGAAGGGGTCGTGCTCGGTGGTCATGTCGGTGCCCCACGAGCGGTAGCCCTTCTCCAGGCGCAGCGAGCTGAAGGCGGCGCGGCCGGCAGCGATGACGCCGAACGGCTGCCCTGCCTTCCACAGTGCGTCCCAAAGGCGCTGGCCGTTGTCCGCGCTGGTGTACAGCTCCCAGCCCAGCTCGCCAACGTAGGACAGCCGCATTGCGGTGACGGTGACGCCGCCGATGACAACCTTCTTCGCCCGGAAGTAGCGCAGGCCGTCATTGGAGAAGTCGTCGCTGCTGACCGTGCTGATCAGGTCCCGGGCGAGGGGGCCCCACAAGCCGATGCAGCACGTCCCGCCGGTGGTGTCGCGTACCTGGACCCAGTCGCTGGCGGTTCCGTTCTCCGTCTGGTGGCGTGCAGCCCGCTCAAAGTAGGCCGTGTCGATGTTTCCATTGGCTCCGAGCTGGAAGGTGTCTTCGCTCAGGCGGGCCACGGTGATATCGCTTCGGATCCCGCCGGCGTGGTCCAGCAGGAGGGTGTAGGTGACGGCCCCCGGCTTCTTGGTCATGTCGGCGGTGGTCAGCTGCTGCAGCAGCTTCATGGCTCCGGGGCCGGAGACCTCAAGGCGCTTGAGCGGGGTCATGTCGTACATGGCAACTGCCGTACGGGTCTTCCAGGCTTCCGCGGCGGCGATGGGGGAGCTGAACATTCCGGACCAGGCGTCACGGGCCGGCGGCTGCCATTCGTCCGGCATTTCCTTCAGCAGTTCGGCGTTGGCTTCGAACCAGTAGGGGCGTTCCCAGCCGGCGCCTTCCAGGAAATAGCCGCCCAGCTGCTTGTGGCGGGCGTGGAAGGGACTGACGCGAAGGTTGCGCGGAGAGAGCTTGGGCTGCAGCGGGTGCAGGACATCGTAGATTTCCACGAAGTTCTGCTGGGAGGTCTCGCTGACGTACTCGGGGGTCAGCTGGACCTCTTCGAAGCGGTGGATATCGCAGTCGCCAAGGTCAATCTGCGACTTTCCGTCCACGAGGAGCTCTGCCACGGCACGGGCGATGCCGGCGGAGTGGGTGACCCACACGGCCTCGGCAACGAAGAAGCCGTCCACTTCCTTGGACTCGCCCACCAGGGAGCCGCCGTCCGGGGTGAAGGAGAAGATGCCGTTGAAGCCATCCTCGATTTCGCTTTCACGCAGTGCCGGCAGGATCTGCTTGGTTGCTTCCCACGCGGGAAGGAAGTCCTCCAGGGTGAAGTCCAGGCGGGAAGGCATGTTGTGTTCGCTGATGCTGCTGGGCTCGTAGCTGCCCAGTTCGTCCAGGTCCACGGGCATGGGTCGGTGTGCGTAGGAGCCGATGCCGTAGCGCTCGCCGTGCTCGCGGTAGTAGAGGTCCTGGTCCTGGTGGCGCAGGATGGGGAGCTGAGCGCCGTTGGGCAGTTCGTTCTTTCCCTTCTGGGCGGGAACCGGCGTGGTCTTGACGTACTGGTGGGCCAGCGGGAGGAGCGGGACGGACATCCCGATCAGCTCGCCCACCTTGGCGCCCCAGAAGCCTGCGCAGGAAACCACGATGTCCGCCGGGATCACGCCGTCGGCGGTCTCGACGCCGGTGACGCGGCGGTTGGATTGTTCGATCCCGGTCACTTCGGTGTTGCCGATGTACTTTACGCCGGCTGCTTCGGTGCGCTTGATGAGCAACTGGACTGCGCGGGCAGCCAGGGCCAGGCCGTCGGTAGGTACATGGAGGCCGCCCAGGATGTCTTCCTCGTTGATCAGCGGGTAGAGTTCCTTGCACTCTTCGCGGGAGAGGATTTTGCCGTCGATGCCCCACGCCTGCGCGTAACCGAGCTTGCGCTTGAGGTCTGCCAGACGGGTTTCCGTGGTGGCAACTTCAAGGCCGCCCACCTGGTTGAAGCAGCTTTGGCCGTCCTCCGTGAGGGACAGGAGCTTTTCCACCGTGTACTTGGCGAAAAGTGCCATGGACTTTGAGGGGTTCGTCTGGAAAACGAGGCCGGGGGCGTGGGACGTGGAGCCTCCGGGCATATTCAGGGGGCCCTGGTCCAGGACAGTGATGTTGTTCCAACCCCGCGTGACCAGTTCATCGGCCAGGTTCGTGCCGACGATTCCTGCTCCAATAATGACAATGCTTGGCGTCGAAGCCATGTGGTTTCTCCTGCTGATTTTCGTGTGTTGTCTGTGCTGATGTGGTGGTCGTGCTTACCGAAACACGACAGTGCTGGTTTGGTCCAGCAACACACGGTGCTCGCAGTGCCAGCGCACGGCGCGGGACAGTGCCAGCGCTTCCGCGTCCCGCCCGACCGTCGACAGTGCGGTGGGGCCGTAGCTGTGATCGACCCGGATGACTTCCTGTTCGATGATTGGCCCCTCATCCAGCTCCGCAGTCACGTAGTGGGCTGTGGCACCTACCAGCTTGACGCCGCGGTCGTACGCCTGGTGGTACGGGCGTGCTCCCTTGAAGCCAGGAAGGAAGGAGTGGTGGATGTTGATGGCCCGGCCCTCAAGGGAGCGGCAGAGGTCATCGGAGAGCACCTGCATGTACCGGGCGAGCACCACGAGGTCGATGTCATATTCGTCGATGAGGTCCAGCAGGCGCTGTTCGGCGTCGGCCTTCGTCTCGGGCGTCACCGGAACATAGAGGAAGGGGAGGCCTGCAGCCTCGGCCATCGCCCGGTGGGTTTCGTGATTGGAAACGATCAGGACAATATCGCCGCCGAGGCTGCCGCCGCGCCAGCGGAAGAGCAGGTCATTCAGGCAATGGCCGAACTTGGACACCATCACCAGGATGCGCTGCTTGGTCTGGTCATGGAAGCTGAATTTCATCTCGAAGCGGTCCGCAATGGCGCTGAACTCCTCCTGGAGCCGCTCCGGCGTGTACTCGGGGGAACCAGAGAATGCGGTGCGCAGGTGCAGCGTCTCGCGGAGCCCGTCGTCGAATTGCTGGTGCTCCTCAATGTTGAAGCCACGTTCGAAGAGAAAGGTGGTGACCGCCTGGACAATACCGGCACGTTCGACGCACGACAGTGTGAGCACGAACTTCTGGGCCTGGTCTTTCACGCGGGGGTCGGTCTGGGTCAGCGTGCTGGTTGATGAGTCTGTTGCCACTAGGGTCATGTCTCCTCCTTTAGGTATCTTCCCGTTAGATATATTCTCAGATCATGAACTGATATATTAGGGCTGGGAATCAGCGTATACTGGTCAGTGGGCGAGGTCAATAGCCTGTTTGGCTTGAATGGAAAGGGGTCCAGGTTATGGCAGTTGAAGCGTTGGCGATCGTGGAAGATGGAGTCAAGAAGTCGTTGGCGGACGTGGCGTACGAGCGCATCCGCGACCGGCTGCTCATGCTGGACATCAAACCCGGCGATCTCCTTAACGACGACCACCTCGCCAGGGACCTCGGCATGGGGCGGACTCCGGTGCGGGAAGCTTTGAAGCGGCTTGAGCTTGACCGCTTGGTGGTTTCGTATCCGCGCAGGGGCACCTTTGCCACCCGTGTGGAGGTGACAGACCTGGCTTTCATTTCGGAAATCCGGACGCAGCTTGAACCGCTCGCAGCGTCGCGTGCCGCCCGGGTGGCTACAGAACGGCAGCGCGAGCAACTGCGGGCCGTGATGCGTGCTGTTGAATCCTTCGATATCCAGGCAGCCTCCGTCGTTGAAACCCTGCGCCTTGATGCGCGCGTCCACCAAGGCATCTATGCAGCTGCGGCAAATCCCCACCTCGAGGACGTCCTGATCCGGTACGACAACCTCGCCACCCGCATCTGGTGCATGGTGCTGGATCGCCTTCCGGACCTTTCCCGCCACGTACATGAGCACCTGGACCTTCTCGGTGCAGTGATTGACGGCGATGAGGCGCGGGCAGCTGACTTGGCGAGGAGCCATGTCAGTGGATTCGAGGATGCCGTCCGCAAGGCGCTCTTCACCTGATCTAAGCCCCTCCTCTCGATGTGCCATCCAAAGCGCGGCCCTTGCAGCCGCGCTTTTGGCGCCTCTGGGACGGCCTGAAAAATCTGTTGACACCCACTGGCCCGGATAGCATACTTGAGTCACGAAACTAATATATCAACAGGATATTAGATAGCAGAGGAGAAAAGATGGTCGACGTTCTGACCCGTACGCTCGCAGAGACCGATCCTGCGATCCACGCAGCCGTTCAGCAGGAGCTCCTGCGCCAGCAGGGCACGCTGGAGATGATCGCCTCCGAAAACTTCGCGCCGACTGCCGTCATGGAGGCACAGGGATCCGTCCTGACCAACAAGTACGCCGAAGGCTACCCGGGCAAGCGTTACTACGGCGGCTGCGAACACGTTGATGTGGTCGAGCAGCTCGCCATCGACCGTCTTAAGTCCTTGTTCGGCTCCGAATTCGCCAATGTGCAGCCCCACTCAGGCGCCCAGGCCAACGCAGCGGCGATGTTCGCCCTGATCCAGCCCGGCGACACCATCCTGGGGTTGAACCTCGCCCACGGTGGCCACTTGACCCACGGGATGCGAATCAACTTCTCCGGCAAGCTCTACAAAGTGGTCCCGTACGGAGTCGGCGAAGACACCATGCTGATTGACATGGCTGAAGTCGAGCGCCTGGCGGTTGAAAACAAGCCGAAGCTGATCGTCGCCGGCTGGTCCGCCTACTCCCGTCAGCTGGACTTCGCCGAATTCCGCCGGATCGCTGACCTGGTAGGCGCGTACCTGATGGTGGACATGGCCCATTTCGCAGGCTTGGTAGCCGCAGGGCTGCACCCCAACCCCGTGCCTCACGCCCACATCGTCACAAGCACCACCCACAAGACCCTTGGCGGCCCGCGCGGTGGTGTGATCCTGACCAACGACGCCGACATCGCCAAAAAGGTCAACTCCGCGGTGTTCCCCGGACAGCAGGGTGGCCCGCTGGAGCACGTCATTGCCGCCAAGGCTGTGGCATTCAAGCTCGCCGCTGAGCCGGCGTTCCGCGAGCGCCAGGAACGCACCCTGGAAGGTGCCCGCATCATCGCAGACCGCATGCTGTCTGCCGATGTTGCAGAGTCCGGCGTGACAGTCGTCAGCGGTGGCACCGACGTGCACCTGGTCCTGGTGGATCTGCGCAACTCGGAACTGGACGGCCAGCAGGGCGAAGACCGCCTGCACCGGATCGGCATCACCGTCAACCGCAATGCCGTGCCATTCGACCCGCGTCCCCCGATGGTCTCTTCCGGCCTTCGAATCGGCACGCCGGCACTGGCCACCCGTGGGTTCGGAAAGGCAGAGTTCACCGAGGTTGCGGACATTATCGCCGCAGCACTCAAGCGCGAGTTCAGCGACGAGACCGTGGCGGAACTGCGGCAGCGGGTTGAAATCCTGGCCGGAAAGTTCCCGCTCTACCCCAACCTCTCCTCTGACACGAACGAGGTGGCATGATGGCCGATCTGCTTCCGGAGCACCCGGAATTCCTCTGGCACAACCCGGACCCGAAGCCCTCCTATGACGCAGTCATCGTTGGTGGCGGCGGGCATGGCCTGGCCACCGCCTACTTCCTGGCCAAAAATCACGGCATGACCAATATCGCCGTCCTCGAAAAGGGCTGGCTGGCCGGCGGCAACATGGCCCGGAACACCACCATCATCCGGTCCAACTACCTCTGGGACGAGAGCGCGGCTATCTATGAGCACGCCCTGAAGCTCTGGGAAGTCCTGCCGGAGGAGCTCGAATACGACTTCCTCTTCAGCCAGCGCGGCGTGATGAACCTCGCCCACACCCTGGGTGATGTCCGTGAAAGCATGCGGCGCGTGGGTGCGAACAAACTCAACGGAGTGGACGCCGAGTGGCTGGACCCGCAGCAGGTCAAGGAACTCTGCCCCATCCTGAACATCAACGACAACATCCGCTACCCCGTCATGGGCGCCACGTACCAGCCGCGGGCCGGTATCGCCAAGCACGACCACGTGGCCTGGGCCTTCGCCCGCAAGTGCGATGAACTAGGCGTGGACATCATCCAGAACTGCGAAGTCACCGGCTTCGTCAAGGACGGCAACCGCGTGGTGGGTGTCCAGACCAACCGTGGCACCATCAACACCGAAAAGGTGGGCCTGTGCGCCGCCGGGCACAGCTCGGTCCTGGCCGAAATGGCCGGCTTCCGGCTTCCCATCCAGTCCCACCCGTTGCAGGCGCTGGTTTCCGAATTGCATGAACCGGTCCACCCCACAGTCGTCATGTCCAACCACGTGCACGTGTACGTTTCCCAGGCCCACAAGGGCGAGCTGGTCATGGGCGCCGGAGTGGACTCCTACAACGGTTACGGCCAGCGCGGCTCGTTCCATGTGATCGAGCACCAGATGGCGGCCGCCGTCGAGCTCTTCCCGATCTTTGCCCGTGCGCACGTGCTCAGGACGTGGGGCGGCATCGTTGACACCACCCTGGACGCCTCTCCGATCGTGGGTACCACCCCGGTGGAGAACATGTTCGTGAACTGTGGCTGGGGCACCGGCGGCTTCAAGGGCACTCCGGCCGCGGGCCTCACCTTTGCGCACACCATCGCCACGGGAACGCCGCACGAACTGAACAAGCCGTTTGCGCTGGAGCGGTTCGAAACCGGCGCCCTGATCGACGAACACGGCGCAGCCGCCGTGGCCCACTAGAAGAGAGTCCGGACATGCTCCTCATTTCATGCCCCAACTGCGGCTCCCGCGACGAGACCGAGTTCCACTACGGCGGCCAGGCCCACGTGGCCTATCCGGAAAACCCGAACGAACTGAACGACCGCGAATGGGCCGAGTTCCTGTTCTACCGGGACAACACCAAGGGCGCCTTTGCCGAACGCTGGCTCCACAGCACTGGCTGCCGCCAGTGGTTCAACATGCTCCGCGACACGGTCACCTACGAGATCCAGGCGATCTACCCCATGGGCGCGCCCCGGCCTGACAAGGCTGCTCCGGCACCTGAGTCCGGCACTGCCAGCACCGCCCCGGACAGCACCACCACCGGGACCGCGGCTCCCAGCATCGCTGCAACCAGCATTGCACCAAGCACCGCCCCCGCCAGCACCACCGCCCCGGAAGGAGCAACCAAGTGACTTCCCAGAACGCCCGCCTCGCCGCCGGCGGACGCATCGACCGCACCATCTCCTGGCGTTTCACCGTGGACGGCGAGGAATTCACGGGCCACCCCGGCGACACGCTGGCCTCCGCCCTGCTCGCCAACGGCCGGATCGCCGTCGGCAACTCGCTCTACGAGGACCGGGCCCGCGGCATCATGTCCGCCGGCGTAGAGGAAGCCAACGCGCTGGTGAAAATCGCGCCACGGTTCCCGGGCCACGTGGCTGAGTCCATGCTCCCCGCAACCACCGTCACCCTGGTGGACGGCCTGAAGGCTGAACTGCTTAACGGCCTGGGCCGACTGGATCCCGAGGAGGACCGCGCGGAGTACGACAAGAAGTACGTCCACACCGACGTCCTGGTGATCGGCGGCGGCCCCGCCGGCCTGGCCGCAGCCCGCGAAGCCGTCCGCACCGGCGCCCGCGTCATGCTGCTGGACGATCAGCCCGAACTGGGCGGATCCCTGCTGTCCGGTTCCACGGCCCCCGAGCTCGCGCAGACCATCGAAGGCAAGCCTGCCCTGGAATGGGTGGCGGATATCGAAGCTGAGCTCGTCTCCGGCGCGGAATCCACCGTCCTGAACCGCACCACCGCCTTCGGCGCCTATGACTCCAACTACGTCATCGCCGTCCAGAACCGCACCGACCACCTGTCCACCCCGGCAGCGTCCGGCGTGTCCAGGCAGCGTATTTGGCACATCCGTGCCAACCAGGTGGTGCTGGCCCCTGGCGCCCACGAACGCCCTCTGGTCTTCGAAAACAACGACCGGCCCGGCATCATGCTCGCCTCGGCAGTCCGCAGCTACCTCAACCGCTATGCGGTAGCCCCCGGACAGCGTGTTGTCATCAGCACCACCAACGACAGCGCCTACGCCCTGGCCGCGGACCTGCGCGCCGCCGGTGTCAAGGTCGCCGCCGTCGTCGACGCCCGCCCCAAGCTGACCGAGGTGGCCGCTGCCGCCGTCGAAGCCGGCACCCGGGTACTGGTCGGCAGCGCGGTGGCCAACACCGCCGCCGGAACCGATGACGCCGGAACGGACGACGGCCGGCTGAACGCCGTCACCGTCCGCAGCATCAACGACGACGGCGAACTCACCTCCGGCATCGAAGAGATCGCCTGCGACCTGCTGGCTGTCTCGGGCGGCTGGAGCCCGCTGGTGCACCTCCACTCCCAGCGCCAGGGCAAGCTGCGCTGGGACGACGACCTGGCGGCCTTCGTGCCAAGCACCGTGGTCCCCAACCAGCAGACCATCGGCTCCGGTCGAGGCAGCTTCGAACTCGCCGACTGCCTCGCCGAAGGCATCTCCGCCGGGGCCGCGGCTGCCATCGCCGCCGGCTTCACCTCGGAAACCGAACCCGCCGTCATCGGCGAGCCGAAGGCGTCCGCCCCAACCCGCCAGCTGTGGCTGGTGCCCGGGCAGACCGGAACTCCGGACGACTGGCACCACCACTTCGTCGACTTCCAGCGGGACCAGAGCGTTGCAGACGTCCTTCGGTCCACCGGAGCCGGCATGCGTTCCGTGGAGCACATCAAGCGCTACACCTCCATCAGCACCGCGAACGACCAGGGCAAGACCTCCGGCGTCAACGCGATCGGCGTCATCGCCGCCGCGCTCCGCCAGGCAGGCGAAGCGTCCCGGGGTATCGGCGACATCGGCACCACCACCTACCGGGCTCCGTTCACCCCCGTAGCGTTCGCGGCTCTCGCCGGACGCCAGCGCGGCGAACTGTTCGACCCCGCCCGCGTCACCTCCATCCACCCCTGGCACGTTGCCAAGGGTGCCCTGTTCGAGGACGTCGGACAGTGGAAGCGTCCCTGGTACTACCCGCAGGGCAGCGAGGACATGGACGAGGCCGTGCTGCGTGAATGCGCTGCCGTCCGCGAATCGGTGGGCTTCATGGACGCCACCACGCTCGGCAAGATCGAAATTCGGGGCAAGGACGCCGGTGAGTTCCTTAATCGGATCTACACCAACGCGTTCAAGAAGCTCGCGCCCGGTTCCGCCCGCTATGGCGTGATGTGCCAGGCAGACGGCATGATTTTCGACGACGGCGTGACCCTGCGCCTGGACGAGGACCGCTTCTTCATGACCACCACCACCGGCGGCGCTGCGAAGGTGCTGGACTGGCTGGAGGAGTGGCTGCAGACGGAGTGGCCGGAACTGGATGTGCACTGCACTTCGGTGACTGAACAGTGGAGCACCATTGCCGTCGTCGGGCCTAAATCCCGCGCGGTCCTGGCCAAGGTGGCACCGGAGCTCGCCGCCAACGGCGGACTGGAAACCGAAGCCTTCCCGTTCATGACCTTCCGCGAAACAACCCTCGCCTCGGGCGTCCGTGCCCGGGTCTGCCGGATCTCTTTCTCCGGTGAGCTGGCCTACGAGATCAACGTGCCTGCCTGGTACGGGCTGAACACCTGGGAAGCCGTTGCCGCGGCCGGCGCCGAATTCAACATCACCCCGTACGGCACCGAGACCATGCACGTGCTCCGCGCCGAGAAGGGCTACCCGATCGTTGGCCAGGACACGGATGGCACCGTCACCCCGCAGGACGCAGGGATGGAATGGATCGTCTCCAAGGCCAAGGAATTCATCGGCAAGCGCTCCTACGCCCGTGTCGATGCCCAGCGCGGTGACCGTAAGCACCTGGTCAGCGTGCTGCCCATCGACGGCACCATCAGGTTGCCGGAAGGAACCCAACTGGTGGAAAAGGGCATCCCGGTGAACTCCGCCTACGGCCCGGTGCCCATGCAGGGTTTTGTCACCTCGAGCTACCACAGCGCCGCACTGGGCCGCTCCTTCGGCCTGGCACTGATCAAGAACGGCCGCAACCGGATCGGCGAGACCCTGGTGGCCGTCGCAGGAAACCAGGTGGTTGACGTTGTTGTCGCAGAAACCGTACTTTTTGACCCCGAAGGGACCCGCAAAGATGGCTGAAACAGCAGCACCCGCAACCAAAAAGAACCTCTCCCTCCGGACCAGCCCGGCTGCACTGCTCCGGGCGGCATTTGAAACCGGCTCCGTCCGCGGCACCGTGGAACTGAGCGAAATCACGTTCCTGACCATGGTGGGCATTCGGGTTGGCCGGAACACCGAAGCCGGGCAGCGGATCGCCTCGGTCACGGGCGGCCTGCCCGCAACGTGCGGTGACGTGAGCGGTGCCGGAGACACCTCCGTGCTGTGGCTCGGGCCCGAGGAATTCCTGGTGGTGGCACCCCTGGAAGCCCACGAGTCCCTCGGCGGTGACCTTCTCCAGGCGCTCCGGGAAGCCCTCGCGGACGGCGAAGGCCAGGTTGTGGACCTCTCCGCCAACCGCACCACGTTCGAACTCACCGGGCCGCGGTCCCGGGCCGTCCTGGAAAAGGGCTGCTCACTGGACCTCCACCCCCGCGAGTTCAAAGCCGGCACCGCGCTTTCCACGGAAATTGGAAACATCCCGGTGGTCCTGTGGAAAATCGGCGACGAGAGCTACCGCATTTTCCCGCGGGCCTCATTCGCAGAGTTCCTGGGCCGCTGGCTCCTCGATGCCATGCGGGAATACGCCTCCCCTGAGGTCCCTTAATGGCACTTAGCGTCCTGGATCTGTTTTCCGTTGGCATCGGGCCGTCGTCGTCACACACGGTCGGCCCGATGCGGGCAGCGAAGCTGTTCGCCGACGGGCTCAAAAGCGAAGGACACCTGAGTTCCACCAGGCGCGTGCAGGCCGAACTGTTCGGCTCCCTCGGGGCCACCGGGCGGGGCCACGGCTCGGATAAGGCCGTGGTCCTGGGCTTTAAGGGGCTGGACCCCGAAACCGTGGATACCACAACAGCTGATGACCAGGTGGCCGCAGCGGCCCTCGACGCCGAACTTTGGGTGGGCGGGGTCCACCGCGTGGACTTCAATTGGGACGAAGACGTGGTGCTGCACCGGCGCAAGTCCCTCCCTGCGCACCCCAACGGCATGACATTCCGCGCCCTGGACCACGCCGGGACCGTCCTCAGCGAGCGGAGCTTCTATTCGATTGGGGGCGGCTTCGTCGTTGACGGCGACGCCGACGCCAGCGACCGGGTGGTGGCCGACGCCACCGTCCTGCCCTACGAGTTCAGTACGGCCGACGAACTCCTGGCGATCTGCCGCCGGGAAGGCATGTCCATCTCCGACGTCATGCTCGCCAACGAGCTGACCTGACGCACTGAAGCGGAGCTCCGGGAGAAGTTGCTGGGCCTCTGGGCGGTGATGCGTGAATGCGTGGACAACGGCTGCGCGGCGGAAGGGATCCTTCCAGGCGGTCTGAACGTGAGGCGCCGGGCGCCGTCGTTATTCCAGACCCTCACGGCGGACACCGGGGTGAGCGACCCGCTCCGGGCGATGGAATGGGTCAACCTGTTCGCCCTTGCCGTCAACGAGGAAAATGCTGCCGGCGGCCGGATCGTCACCGCACCCACTAACGGCGCGGCCGGCATCGTCCCCGCGGTGCTGCACTACTACGTGAAGTTCGTTCCCGGCGCCAACGACGACGGCGTGATCCGCTTCCTGCTGGCGGCTGCCGCCGTCGGAATCCTGTTCAAGATCAACGCCTCCATTTCCGGAGCCGAAGTAGGATGCCAGGGCGAGGTGGGTTCCGCCTGCTCCATGGCCGCCGCCGGCCTCTGTGAAGTGCTGGGTGGCACACCTGCGCAGGTGGAGAACGCCGCCGAAGTGGGGATCGAACACAACCTCGGCCTGACCTGCGACCCCGTGGGCGGGCTGGTGCAGATCCCCTGCATCGAACGGAACGCGATCGCCAGCGTCAAAGCCATCAACGCCGCCCGCCTTGCACTACACGGCGACGGCAGTCACAAGGTATCCCTGGACAAGGCCATCAAGACCATGAGGGAGACCGGCGCCGACATGATGTCCAAATACAAGGAGACCTCACGGGGCGGCCTCGCGGTAAACGTCATCGAATGCTGACTCGGTGAAGTACCTCTAGCCCCGGGTGTGCACACGCACCCCGGGGCCTATCCCAATACTCGAATGCCTGGCTTCACAGGCGCCCTGTCTCTTTGGAGCAAGAAGTGACCCTAAAACGACTCCCTTACGAAAATGTCGCCGTCGCGGGCAGCAGCCGTGTGAAGCGCGGCATGGCTGAGATGCTCAAGGGCGGCGTCATCATGGACGTCGTCAACGTCGAGCAGGCCCGCATCGCCGAAGACGCCGGTGCCGTGGCAGTGATGGCGCTGGAACGCGTTCCGGCCGATATCCGTGCCCAGGGCGGCGTGTCCCGCATGTCCGATCCTGACATGATCGAGGCGATCATTGACGCCGTGTCCGTGCCGGTCATGGCCAAGGCCCGGATCGGCCACTTCGTCGAAGCCCAGATCCTGCAGTCCCTGGGCGTGGACTACATTGACGAGTCCGAGGTCCTGACCCCGGCCGACTACATCAACCACATCGACAAGTGGAACTTCACCGTTCCCTTCGTCTGTGGGGCCACGAACCTGGGTGAGGCGCTGCGCCGCATCAACGAGGGCGCGGCAATGATCCGGTCCAAGGGCGAGGCCGGCACCGGCGATGTCTCCAACGCCACCGGGCACATGCGCCAGATCCGCGCCGAAATCGCCAAGCTCGCTGCCCTGCCCGAGGACGAGCTCTACGTCGCGGCCAAAGAACTGCAGGCCCCGTACGAACTGGTCAAGGAAATCGCGACCACCGGCAAGCTTCCGGTGGTGCTCTTTACCGCCGGCGGCATCGCCACCCCGGCGGACGCGGCGATGATGATGCAGCTTGGCGCCGACGGCGTGTTCGTCGGCTCGGGCATCTTCAAGTCCGGCAACCCTGCCCAGCGCGCCGCCGCCGTCGTCAGGGCTACTGCCTACTATGACGACCCCGACGTCATCGCCAAGGTCTCCCGCGGGCTCGGCGAAGCCATGGTGGGCATCAACGTGGACGACATCCCGCAACCGCACCGCCTCGCAGAGCGCGGCTGGTAACGCTCCGTTCACGCGACGCCGGTCCCTCACCTCTTGGGTGGGGGACCGGCGTCGTGCTTTAACTTGAGTTTTATCCTCGGCTCCTGGCGGCCCGTATGGTTGGCGCGGTCCGGAACGGGTACAACTAAGGCATGACGACTTCCCTGGTGCTTGGTCCCATGATGCGGTACGTGGATGAGACCTCCGCCAGCATCTGGTTGGAGACCCGGAACGATTCCCGCGTCACCGTCCGGGCCGGCCATCGCAGCTGGGAGGCCCGCACCTTCGCCGTTCACGGCCACCACTACGTCCTGGTGGAGGCCGATGGGATTGAGCCAGGGTCCGTGCTTCCCTACACTGCTGAAATCGACGGCGTCCAAGTCTGGCCCGAGCCAGCATCCGGGTTTCCGCCCCCTGTGATCGCCACCTTGAAACCCGGCAAGCCACTGCGCATGGCCTACGGCTCCTGCCGCACCAGCGTCCCGCACGATGCGACCGGCAACCGGACGCACGGCGTCGACTCGCTCCGCGCCTACTCACTGGCGATGGCCTCCCGTGGAGGCGTGGCATGGCCGGACCTGGTGGTTTTCCTGGGCGACCAGGTGTACGCCGACCTGACGAGCGAGCAGATGCAGGATTTCATCCGGAGCCGCCGGGACATGGAGGAACCGCCGGGGGAGGAGCTGAAGGACTATGAGGAGTATGCCCACCTCTACAATCTCGCCTGGTCCGACCCGGCGAACAGGTGGCTGCTGTCCACCCTGCCCAGTGCCATGATCTTCGATGACCACGACATCCGCGACGACTGGAACGCGTCACTGAGCTGGAAGAAGGAAATGGAAGCCACCTCATGGTGGCATCAGCGGATTGTCGCCGGACTGGCCTCCTACTGGGTCTACCAGCACCTGGGCAACCTCTCGCCCCAGGAGCGGCTGGGCGATGCCATCTGGCAGCGGATCATCCGGCACCGGGATGAAGCCGAACTCGACCTCAGCGCCGACCTGGACAGTTTCGCGGACCGTGCCGATCAGGAGCCGGAATCCTACCGGTGGAGTTTCTGCCGGGACTTCGGAGACACCAGGCTGATCGTGGTTGACTCCCGTGCGGCCCGGAATCTGGCACCGGAGGACCGCGCCCTGCTCGATGGTGCGGAAATGGCCTGGCTTGACGGCCAGATGCGCGGCGGATTCCGTCATTTGCTGGTGGCTACGTCACTGCCTTTCCTGCTGCCGATGGGCCTGCACCACGTCGAGTCGTGGAATGAAGCTGTTTCCGAGGGCGCGTGGGGAAAGCGCCCTGCCCGGGCCGGTGAGAAGCTGCGCCAAGCGGTGGATCTCGAACACTGGGCCGCGTTCCAAAAAAGCTTCCGGGAGGTGGCTGCCATGGCGGCCGAGGTTGCCGATGGCGAGCGCGGTGCGTCCCCGGACACCGTCACATTCCTGTCCGGGGACGTGCACTTCTCCTACGTCGCGGAGGTTGAACGTTCCTCGGGCAGCCGGATCATGCAGGCGGTCTGTTCCCCGATCCGCAATCCCCTTCCCCGCCTGATGAGATACTTCGGGGCCATCATGGCGTACGGACTCGCCGCCCCGGTAGGGGCACTGGTAGCGCGATCAGCGCGCGTGCCGGAGCCGCCTTTCCGCTGGAAACGCGTCAAGGGGCCCTGGTTCAACAACAACCTTGCCAGCCTGGAGGTCGCGCCTGACGGCCTGAAACTGTGGTGGCAAACGGGGGTCGTGGAAGAAGGCGACGAACTGCACCCACGGCTCGAGACGGTGGCAGCCCTTACCGTGGCTCCCCGGAGCTCCCGGGATCGCGCGGCGGAAAGCGGACGAACATTGCCTAAAAGCCGCGTGCCGCCGGAGCGTGGCTAGGCCGCGAGCCAGACAGTGCCCTCGAGGTACCGCACGCACGTGCCGGAGAGCAGGGTGCGCTCCCCCTCCACACGGCAGAGCACAGTTCCGCCGCGGGCCGAGAGCTGGCGGGCAGAAAGGACGTTAGTGCCCAACCTGCCGGCCCACAGAGGTGCCAGTTGGGAGTGTGCCGAGCCGGTTACCGGGTCCTCGTCGATGCCCGCCCGGGCACCAAAGAACCGTGAGACGAAGTCGTGGCCGGTTCCGTCACCCGCAGCGGTGACGACGACGCCGCGAACCGGCAGCTTTGCAATGGCCCCAAAGTCGGGGGTCAGGGTGCGCACCGTCTCGGCATCCTTCACGATATGGATGAGGTCCGTTGCCAGGAAGGCCTCGAGTGCCCGAACGCCGAGGGCTTGGGCGACCGAGGGGTCCACGGCCACCGGTTGGGGCATTTCGGAAGGGAAGTCCAGGATGAAGCCGTCGCCGTCGCGCTCTACAAAAAGCCAGCCGCTGCGGCTCCAGAACTGCAGCCGCTTGGCGTCCGGGTGGACATCGGTGAAGAGGTACGACGCCGTGGCCAAGGTCGCGTGCCCGCAGAGGTCAACCTCAATGGCCGGCGTGAACCAGCGGAGGTGGTACGCGGGTTGCGAGGAGTCGAAGGGTGGGGCCTCAGCCGGGATCTCGGCAACAACGAAGGCTGTCTCGGAAAGGTTGTTCTCCTCGGCTAGCTGCTGAAGGACGTCGTCTTCCAGCCAGGCCTGCAGAGGCATCACGGCTGCCGGATTCCCTTCGAACAGCTGTGTGGCGAAGGCATCGATGTGGATCAGTGGTATATGCATGCCTCTCACCGTAATGGCAAACTGGACTGGAAAAACAGAGCCAGTTCGAGAAAGTGGCCTGCTGGGCGGCGACTCAAACCCTTAAACGCTCAGGAAGCCGCCGCTTGCCCAGCGCCGCAGCGCCTGCCGCTCGCCGTCGTCGAACTCCATCAGTGCCACCCGGCACAGCTCTTCGACGTCGTCGGTCCAGGCCGCTGCCAGCGCTTCCGCCGTGGCGGTCTCATCCAACTGGAAATTGACATAGCCCAGGCCCTGGATCACGAAGTTCACCGCGCCACGCGATACCGGCTGGCCTGCCGTGACACAGTCATCCCTGACCAGCCGGGAAAGGTCGCTGCGGTTGACGGGCTGCTCCTGAAGCCTTGCCGCCATCGCCTGGAACAACTGCCGGAACTGGGCTTCCGAGAGCGCGGGCACGTCGGTCACCCTCGTCACCCGCTCCTCGATGCCAGGCTCGGCCTCGGCTTCGACGGGCAGGTCGTCACTGGAGAACCGTTGCCCGTCCCACACCCAGCCGCCGCGTGAAGGCGAGTATTCAACGCCCTGGCCGATCTGCGCCACCCACGTCCCGAATTTCCCAAAGCCCCCCCAGTCAGTCTTCAGTGAAGGATCCACCGTGAGAGCCCTATGGGCGACCATGGCCCCCACAACCGGGCCGGGTGCGGTGCGGACGAGGTCGCAGACTTCCCGAATCGCGGCGGAAACGGGCTTGGATTTTGTTTTCGGCTTTGTCTTCGCCGCTCCTTGCGCCTCACGCTGGGGCTGGACAGAGGCCACGGCGTGGATGGGCTCCGCGGTGGTGCCGTTGAGGATCGCCACAAAGTCGTGGGACTCCACCACGCTGTCCGCCATCTCGCGGTACGCGAAGGCCACGGCGCCGGCGGCAATGACTGTGGTCAGCTTGTCGGCGGCTCGGAAACGCTGGATCAGGGACGTGAAATCGGCGTCGGCCGAAGCGATGAAGAACTCATCGATTTCGCTGACACCCGTCAGTGTGTCCATCGCGTCCAGTACGAGGTTGATATCCGTGCTGCTCTTGCCCCGCTGCGTCAGCGACGGGCAGTCGATGACCCGAAAGCCCGCCCGGGTCCAATAGGTGCGGTACTTCGAGAACGCCACTGGGTTCAGGTAGCAGTTGCGGATGAGGAAGCGGCGCGAATCCTCTCCAGGTCCGCCGGCGGACAGCGCATCAGCCCAGTGCTTGGGGTCTTCGGCAAACCTCCTCGCCGCCTGCGGATCCAGTGCCTGCAGGCCCAGGTAGACGTTGTCGAAATCGACAAACATGGCTGCCCGGAGCCCTGGCCGGCGGGTGGTGGTGCGTGCCTCATCCATTGGCTTAGTGTGCCAGCAATTTGCGGCACTGTGGCGTTTTTGGGGGACATCAGGCTTAACGCAAGAGGTCGACGGCGGGTGGTCCCGCCGTCGACCCCTGTAATGGGTTCCTAGCGAGTGACTTCCTCGAACGTGGCTCCCTGCGGAACGTTGCGGCTCAGGCCAACCGTGAAGGTGTTGGGTCCGCTGCGGGTGACGGCGATTCCGCATTTGGCGGCCTTGGCGCGGGGAGTCAGGTCCTGGACGGCGGCGTCGATGGTGTGATCGATGGCCGAGCGGTCCCAGATTTTCAGCGTTACGGAATCAGTGGTTTCAAACATCATTGTCAGTACTTTCACTCATGCAGTCGACGGCCCCACGTCGTTGTTTGGAGCCGCATCCTCGTCGGTGAGGATTGCTGGTTCAGGTAGGCGGGAAACGAATTCCCTCATTCATGGTTCACGGTTGCAAGAGGGGTTGACAACCGAAATGCCCAAAGTGTGACCGATTACACGCCCGCCATGGACGCAAAAATTCAACGGCGGTAATCTTTCCCAAGGGCACGCCGAACCGGTGCCCTGTCTGCAAAGGCGCCGCCGTAGCGGCGGGCGCCGCGTTTCGGCCCACGCCCTGGGGGCAACGGTCAGGCCATCCTGCGCCGAGCCGGCGAAGCCGCGGCCCGGCCGCACAAACTGCCACACATCCTTTGATGGAAACCGATCTTTCCAGGGGCAAACAATGAACACTTACGTCCGTCGATTCGCCATGTTGTCCGCAGCGACGCTTGTCGCCCTCACGATGGGGCTGCCGGCAGCACAGGCAGCCAACCACCACGCCAGTTGCGTAGGGCTCATCGTCTCCGCGGAGGCCACCGCCGGTGTGCTCGACGTCAACACCTACAAGGCCATCGCCGAAGCTGGCGGGTTCGCTACATTCGGGGAGTTCGTCAAAGGCGGAGCGCAAATCCACCTCGGCTCCGCGGAGGCCTGCTTCCCGCAGTAGGCCCCCCATGGAGATTGACGACGGCGGGAATATCCCGCCGTCGTCCCGTTCCGGTTTGCCTTGTGGCCCGGTTTCTCAGGCGAGGGCGCCCACCTCGTTGCCGAGGACGGCGGCTTCGCCGGCGTCAGCTGCGGAGGCAAGCAGGCTGACGGTGACGGGCTCAAATCCATCTGCGCTGACGTGCACGGTAATCGCGCCCGCCATCGTGGGCCGGACGACGGCGAGCAGCCGGCCGTCGAATGACGTGTGGCTCGTCCCGGTGTAGGTTTCGGTTGTGTCGGGCCGGGCGCTGCCCAGCCCCTGCAGCACGCCGGCGCCCTCCACCATCACAGCGACTCGACGTTCAACGTTCGTGGCCAGCGTGCCGTTGGCATCACGGAACTCGATGGCCACATAGCTGAGGTCCGAGTGATCGGCGTGCAGCTCGGTGCGGTCGGCATTGGCGGTCAGGCAGACATCCGCGGTGGCCGTGCAAAGCGTAGTGCGGCCCTGCTCGGCACCGCCGACGTAGCCGACTGCCACCAGTTCGCCGGGCTCATATGTGAGCTCGAAGTGCGCCCGGAACCGGTGGTCCGGTCCGGCAGGGACGCGGCCCACGGGGCTTCCGTTCAGGAGCAGCTCCACCTCGTCGGCGTCGCTGTAGACCTCCACCTTGACGGGTGAGCCCGCCGGGACATCCCAGCTCCAGCTGGAGATGCTGTCCGTCCACGTCCAGGGGCCCATGCCGTGTTCGCGGGCGTAGTTCCCGGGGCGCTGGACGGCAATGTAGGGCTCGTGGCGCAGCCCAAAGACCGTCTGGCGGTAGTAGGAGGCGGGCCGGCGGTAGCCGGTGATGTCGATGTCACCGCACCAGGCCAGCAGCCACGGATACGGCGCTCCCAATGCGGGTGCCCCCTCGCTCTCATCGGTGTACTGCACCCGGCCGATGCCTGCTTCGCCGAGGTAGTCCCAGCCGGTCCAGGTGAAGTCGCCGATCACGTGCGGGTTTTCCTCCACAAGCTTCCAGAGGACGTCGATGCGATCCGGGAATGTTTCGGTTCCAACGATGATCCTGTTGGGGAAGAGTTCCTTGTCCTGGACATAGCGCCCGTCGCCGTAGTTGATGCCGGCAACATCCACCGCCGCGTGCGATTCCGCGGTCCGTTCCGAGACGAGGGCAGAGGCGCTGATGCGGCCCATCGCTTCGCCGGCCTCGCTCATCATGGCGTTAACGCCCTGGCTGTCGTCTCCTGCTCCAGCCCGCTTCATCATCTCCGCAGCATCCGCGATGACCGATACGAAACCGTTGATGCCGTTGGTGGTGTACCGGGTGGGATCGAGGGACCTGATCTTCTCGGCGATCCGGCGTCCCCAGCCGGAGCCCAGTCCGCTGCCGGTTTCCGGGATCTCGTTGCCGATGGAGTAGAGCACCACGGACGGGTGGTTGAAGTCTTTGGCCACCATGGCCTCGACGTCGCGTTCCCACCATTCGGGGAAGGATAGCGAGTAATCGAAGGAGGACTTTCCTTCGGTCCACACGTCGAAGGTTTCGTCCATGACCAGCATGCCGTGCTTGTCGCAGGCGTCCAGCATCGCCTGGCTGACAGGGTTGTGGGCGCTCCGGATGGAGTTGAAGCCGGCCTCCTTGAGCAGCTGGATCCGGCGCTCCTCCGCGCGGGCGATAGTGGCCGCGCCGAGGACGCCGTTGTCGTGGTGGATGCAGGCGCCGCGCAGTTTGACGGTCTCGCCGTTGATCTGGAGGCCGTTGAACGGGTCAAGCTGGAGGGACCGGATGCCGAAGATGGTGGTGTCTTCCTGCAGCACCTCCAGGACGTCGCGCAGTTTGGTCCGCGCCGAATAAAGATGCGGGCTGTCCACGCCCCACAGTTTCGGTTCGGTGACGTAGAGGCGTTGGCGGACGACGGCGGTGCTGCCCGCCTTCAGCGTCACGGGGGCGGAGCCGACGGCGACCACCTTGCCATCGCCGTCGTGCAGTTCCGTTCCCACCGTCACGGTGGCGGTAGACAGTCCCTCGTTCTCGACGGTGGTTGCGACGTCGATGACGGCACGCCCGGCCGTGATGTCCGGCGTCGCGATCCGGACCCCGTTAGGGGCCAGGTGCACCAGTTCGGTCACTGACAGGAAAGTGTCCCGGTAGATGCCGGCGCCGGAGTACCAGCGTGAGTCCTGGTGGACGCGCGCATCAACGCGGATGGTGTTGGGCTGGCCGTACTTCAGGAATGGGTCCAGCCGGATGTTGAACGTGGAGTAGCCGAAGGGGCGCTGGCCGGCGAAGTCCCCGTTGACGAAGACCATCGCATCCCGGTAAACGCCCTGAAACTCGAGGGCGATGCGCTTTCCCCGGTAGTCCTCGGGCACGTCGAAAGTCTTGGAGTACTCGAAGGTGCCGTCAGGGAAGTAGCCGGTGTGCGAACCCTGGGCGGAATCGGCCGAACGCGGCAGCCCGATCAGCGCATCGTGCGGCAGCGTGACGGGCTGCGGCGGGGCGAGGGGGCCCGAAAACTCAGCGAAGAGGCTGACCTTCGGCCGTACGGCCCATCCTGCATTGAACGAAGCGCGGGTCATCGGTTTCTCCCTTGTAAGCGATGTGGGTCCAGCCCGCGGGAAGCAGGTGGCGGTCCAAAGTCTGTTTCGGTGATTCCTGGATTTAGTATCACGTGTCAATGAAGGAGATCATTGATTGGTATCACGTGTCAACCATCCGGAAAAAGAGTCTGGCGTTTCGGGACATACCTCCGGCGGTCCCCAAATGCAGATGAGCCGCCAGCAACCGCTGGCAGCTCATCTGGGGTCTAGGTGGACGTCTTGTCCGCAACCCGGTTTCCCGGGACCAGCGCGTAAAAGGGCGTGCAGCCCTCCCGGGTCCCGGGGGAGATGTTGGAACGGACGATTGCTGCGCGTTCCAGCGCAGCCAGGTGGTACCTGACGCAGTTCCGCGAAGCCGTGACTGCGGCGCTGATATCGGCCACCTTGCTGGCCCCGTTGCTCGCAAGGTAGTCGATGATGAGGGATCTGACCGTGGTGCGCCGCCCATCGTTGCTGCTGTCGGCGGGGCGTACCAGTGTTCGGGTCTGAACTTCGAGGGACATGTGCCGCAGCCTTTCAGCGAACTGTCGCGTGCTCGCGTTCCTGGTGCTCTGCCGCCGTATCGGTGGGAGGGGCGCCGTCGGCGTATGCCGCCGTCGTGCTTTCCACGAGTGCGGATTCCCGATCATGGGTCCGGCCGATCACCGCGGTGGCGATCGCGTTGCCCAGGATGTTGGTGGCCGTGCGGCCCATGTCCAGGAGCTGGTCGATCACCAGCAGGACGCCGATGCCTGCTGCGGGAATGCCAAAGGCAGGCACGACGGCGGCAACCACCACGAGTGAGCCGCGCGGCACACCGGCCATCCCCTTGCTGCTGAGCAGCAGCATAGCGGTCATCGCGATCTGCTGGCCCAGGTCCATGTCGATGCCGTAGGCGTTGATCAGGAAGACCGACGCGAACGTCATGTACATCATGGAACCGTCCACGTTGAAGGAGTAGCCCAGGGGCAGCACAAAGCCGGTAGTGCGCTTCTCGATGCCAAACCTGGTGAGGCCCTCGATGAGCTTAGGCAGGGCGGCCTCGCTGCTGGAGGTGGCGAAGGCGATGACCATCGGTTCGCGAACAATGCGGACCAGCCGGAAGGCGGCCTTACCCAGGAAGGCGACTGCCACGGCGATCATGACTACCCAGAGTGCGGAGAGCGACACGTAGAAGCCGCCGATGAACGACGCGTACGTGGCGAAAGCGTCCAGGCCCTCGGCGGTGAAGGCCGCTGCGATACCGGCGAAGACACCCACCGGGGCCGCCTTCATCACGTAGCCGGTGACCTTGAGCATGACGCCCATCAGTTCATCGATGGCATCCGCGATCGAGGAGCGGCCCTTCTTCCGGAGGTTCAGCAGGGCGATGCCAAAGAGCGCGCCGAACACCAGGATCTGCAGGGGGTTGTTGGCCGTCAGGGCCGCGAAGACGCTCGTCGGGATGATGTTGGTGACGAACTCCGCGTAATCGAGGGTCTTCGTTTCCATCCCAGCATCGCCGCCCGCCACGAGGTTGAGGCCGTCGCCCACATTGAGCACGTGCGCGGTGATGAAACCGAAGGCGCCCACCAGGACGGAGGCGGAGAGGAACCAGATCATCGATCGGCCGAAGAGCTTCCCCACACCGGCGGACTTGGCAGCGCCGGCGATGCCGGAGACCAGGGTGGCGAAGATCAGCGGGGCGATGATCATCTTGATCAGGTTCAGGAACATGTGGGTCACGGTGTCCAGGACAGACACCACCGATTCGCGGGTTGCGTCCGGCAGTAGCCAGTGGAACACCAGCCCGGTGATGATTCCGATAACGAGTGCTGCCAGGATCCACATGGTTGATTTGTTTTTCATGATCACTCCTTGGGTGAGGCCGGGCTGGTGGCCCGGTAGCGGAACGGCCTTCATCATTGAGTGCCGCTTTCTCTCTGGCCGGTCCGGGAATCTGGGCACGTCGGTGTGCCCCTGCTCCCTGGATAGGCGGGGTTGAAGGTGTGCGGGGGTAGTTTGTCTAGCCGGGCCCGCGGGTCAGGGGGCGGTTGATGGGCCCGCGACCGCTGGGTTCCCTGGCCGAGCTTGCGAGGTTAGGGGGCGGTTGGGGACTCTTTGCTCAGGTTGGCGAGGCGTTCGGGGCTGAGGAGTTCCAGGAGTTGGGTGTGGGTGAGGAGGCCGTGTTCGAGGACGAGTTCGGCGACGCCTTTGCCGGTGGCAAGGGCTTCCTGGGCGATCGCTGTGGCGGTGGCGTAGCCGAGGTGGGGGTTCAGGGCGGTGACCAGGCCGATGGATTGTTCGACGGTTCGGCGGAGGTGATCGGTGTTGGCGGTGATGCCGCGGATGCAGCGTGCGGTGAGGGTGCGGCTGGCTGCTTCCAGGTGCGAGATGCTCTTGTGGAGGCTGTGGACGATGATGGGTTCGAAGGCGTTGAGCTGGAGCTGCCCGGCTTCGGCGGCCATCGTGATGGTGACGTCGTTGCCGATTACCTCGTAGGCCACCTGGGAGACCACTTCCGGGATGACCGGGTTGATCTTGCCGGGCATGATCGAGGAGCCGGACTGCACGGCCGGGAGGTTGATTTCGCCGAAACCGGCGCGGGGGCCGGAGGAGAGCAGGCGCAGGTCGTTGCAGATTTTGGAGAGCTTCACGGCGACGCGTTTGAGGACTCCGGAGAGGTGGACGAAGGCGCCGACGTCCTGGGTGGCTTCGATCAGGTCCGGCGCGGTGAGCAGCGGCAGGCCGGTGATGTGGGCCAGGTGCCGGCAGGCGGTTTCGGCGTAGCCGGCGGGGGCGTTCAGGCCGGTGCCGATGGCGGTGGCGCCAAGGTTGATCTCATGGATAAGGAGCTCGGCTTCGGCGAGGCGCAGACGGTCTTCGCCGATAGTGACGGCGTACGTACCGAATTCCTGGCCCAGGGTCATCGGGACGGCGTCCTGGAGCTGGGTGCGGCCCATCTTGACGACAGTGCGGAATTCCAGGGCCTTTGAGGCGCAAGCTTCCTCGAGTTCGGCGAGGGCGTCGAGCAGTTCCCGGGCGGCGAAAATAGTGCCCAGTTTCACCGCGGTGGGGTAGACGTCGTTGGTGGACTGGGAGAGGTTCACGTGGTCGTTGGGGTGAAGGCGTGTGTAGTCGCCTTTGGGGTGGCCAAGGATCTCCAGGGCGCGGTTGGCGATGACCTCGTTGGCGTTCATGTTCGAGGAGGTGCCGGCGCCGCCTTGGATGACGTCGACGACGAACTGGTCGGCCAGGTGCCCGTTCATCACGTCCGTGCAGGCGGCTTCGATGGCTGTGGCCCGTTCGGTGTCGAGGAGGCCAAGTTCGTGGTTGGTGCGGGCGGCTGCAAGTTTGACGGCGGCAAGGCCGCGGACCAGGTGCATGTTGGAGGACAGCGGCTGGCCGGTGATGGGGAAGTTTTCGACGGCGCGAAGGGTGTGGACGCCCCAGTAGGCGGTGGCGGGGACATCGCGATCACCGAGGAGATCGTGCTCGGAGCGGGTCTCCGGAAGGGCATCAAGGGTGGGCAGGTCGGTGGTCATGGGGTCCTCACAGGGCTTCGTTGACGGGCGTGGACGGCATGCTGGGAGCCGTTTTGGGGCGTAGTTGATGGCACCGCGGGATGGCGGAGGCATGGGTGGACTGCGGAATAGCGGGCGTATTTAGCCGGTACGGCCTGCCCCGGTGGGACCACCGCCCGGGACGATGGTGCCGAGGGCACACTCCACCCCGTGCAGGTGCATGGTCATCGCTTGGGACGCATCCTCGGCGGAGCCGCGCTCAATGGCCTCGAAGATTCGGGCGTGTTCATCGCCTGATTCCTTGCGCCGGTCGGCAACGAGGTTGAGGGTGTTGGACTGGTTCGCCATCGCCTCACAGATGTCCGAGAGGAATGATTCGAAGACGCCGTTGCCGCTGGACCGGGCGATGGTGACATGGAACTCGGTGTTAAGCTGCACCCACTGTTGCAGGTTCTCAGCTTCCGACATTTCGCGGAGAATTTCCCGGAGGGCTTCCAGGTCCTCGTTGGTGCGGCGTTGGGCGGCCAGGCCTGCGGCCGGAACCTCTACATGGGGGCGGGCCTCAACGAGGGCGCTGGCGGAGTACTTGCCGAGCTTGAGGTCCTGGGCCACTTTGTCGGCGATGACAAAGGTGCCCTTGCCGGTGTGGGTGGCGGTCAGTCCGAGGGCCGTGCAGGAACGCAGGGCCTCGCGGACCATGGTCCGGCTGACTCCGTACTGCTTGGCCAGGGATGCCTCTGAGTCCAACCGCGTACCGACAGGGATTTTGCCGGCTTCGATGGCACCGCGGAGCGAAGCAAAAACCGCTTCGGCCGCACCGACGCGTACCACCCGGTCTTGTCTAGCTGTCCAGCTGTCCAACAGGTCCATGTAACGAGCATGTCACTAGTAACACCGCATGTCAACGCACCGCCGGAGTGTTGCCGAAAATGAGGCCTCAGGTGGTCTCGCCCTGGATGATTCTGACCATCGGCCGCGGGTCATGCACCTGCTGCGTTGCCTCTTTCTGGTGCAGCTCAGCCAGGTCTGCCGCGATCTGCTCCATGAGTGCGTCGTCCTGCATGAGCACAGTTGTCAGTCGGGGGGAGACGAGCTGTCCCACCTCCGTCGCATCCACGCCAACCACCGAGAGATCGCCCGGGGTCTTGAGCCCGAGAGCCCGGCCGGCGGCCAGAACGGCGATGGCAACGTCGTCGTTGTAGCAGCCAATTCCCATCGGCGTGCCCTGCGCTGCGAAGGCTTCGAGGGCCGCCTTCGCCCCTGTCAGCTTGAGTGGAATGTCCAGCCGTTCCGGCGTTGGCAGTCCCCGGGCGCGCACCGCAGCTTTCATCCCCGCATAACGTGGCGGCCCGAAGGGGTCCTGCCGTTCGTCAACCAAGGCGGCGAAGGCCAGTCGGCGGGGTCCGTCGCGAAGCAGTTCCTCCGCCATGGCCCTCCCCACGAGGAAGTTGAGGTCCCCTTCAGGTTCCCGTGACTGCCTGTACCGCGGAATGGCCACCGCTCCGGTCGCCTCCAGCGTTTCGCGGTCTTCGGGGGACAGGACTCCAATGTCCACCACGGCCACCGGCCGGAAGTGCAGGATGGCGGCAAGGGTTTCCGCCGCATCGCGCCCGGCGAAGCGCACCACCACGCTCAGGCCGTGGCGGGCCGCCTGGGCGCTGACGCTGTCCACGAGATCCTGCAAGTTCGTGCCGAAAGTCGCGTTGGGTATGAGTATCACAAGGATGTCGCTGCGTCCGGTCACCAGGGCTCGTCCGGCGGGCGACGGTTTGTACTGAAGCTCAGCTGCGGCCTTGAGCACCTTTTGCTGGGTCTGCTCCGGGAAGCGGGAACCTTGGCCGTTCAGCACGTGGCTGACCGTGGCGCGGGAAACCCCGGCCCTCTTGGCGACATCAAAGCTGGTGGGTCGCTTGTTGGGTTTCGTCTCCGCGGTCACAGTCCGATCATCGCATAGATCCCATTGACACGTGATACCCCGACATGCAGCTGCCGGAGCCAGGTTCCGCCAAGGAACAAAAATATCCGTTGACACCCCTCAGCGGCCGGCGTATCGTACAACCAAATGGTTGTAGATCAGATGAGTGATGCCGACGTCGACCGCCTCTTCCAGGCGTTCGCGGACGCCACCCGCCGGGACATTGTCCGCAGGGTCACGGTGGCGGAGTATTCGGTGTCCGGCCTCGCGGCCCTCTACGCCATGAGTTTCGCCGCCGTCCAAAAGCATGTGGCGGTGTTGGAGCGCGCTTCCCTGGTCACCAAGGAGAAGCGCGGAAGGGAGCAGATCGTGCGGGGCAATCACGAAGGTTTGGCGAAGGCCCGCCGGCTGCTGGACGAGTACGAGACGATCTGGCGGCAGCGTGCCGAACGGATCGCGGACATCCTGGCTGAAGGATAGGAAGGTACGGCCATGCCTGTTATCAGTTCCACCACCAATCTCGAGGCACTCAGCCTCACCCTCGTTGCCGAGTTCGATGCCGCCGTCAAGCGCGTCTGGCAGATCTGGGAAGACCCCCGGCAGCTCGAGCGCTGGTGGGGGCCTCCTGGCTACCCCGCTACGTTCGAGGGCTTTGATTTCCAGCCCGGCGGGAAGGCCAGCTATTACATGACCACTCCTGAAGGGGAGAAGCCCAGAGGATGGTGGAAATTCACCGCCATCGACGCGCCCCGGAAGCTCGAGTTCGATGACGGTTTTGCCGACGACTCCGGCGCTCCGGTGGATGCCTTGGGAAGCGCCCATGCCAGCGTGGACCTCGAAGACATCGGCGGCCGCACGCGGATGACCATCATGTCCACCTTCGAATCCGAAGAGCAGATGGAAGAAATGATCAAGATGGGCATGGAGGAAGGCATGAAGGAGGCAGCCGGCCAGATCGATGCCGTGCTCGCCGAGCACGCCCGGACCTGACCGCCCACTGCGCCAGGACTACCGGTAACAGCACAAAAGGAAAGAGTACGACGGCGGGTGCGTCCCGCCGTCGTACTCTGCTCTCAGGTGCCGATGCAGCCCGTTCGCAACCTTTGGATCCGTAGCATCGGGCCAGGACGACGACGTCCCATAACCCAGTGAGGGGTACTGAATGACGAGAATGCTGATTATCGGGCCGCCCGGTTCGGGCAAGGGAACGCAGGCCGAAAGGATCTCCGAGCGCCTCGGTGTTGCCGCGATCTCCACCGGAGATATCTTCCGCGCCCACGTCAAGGGCGGGACCCCGCTCGGGGTCGAGGCTATGAAGTACATGGACAATGGCGATTTCGTACCGGACACCGTCACCAACGAAATGGTCCGAAACCGCCTTTGCCAGGACGACGTCGGGAGCGGCTTCCTACTGGACGGCTACCCGCGCACATCCGATCAGGTGGACTACCTCGACGGGCTCCTGGCCGCCCGCGAGCAGGAACTGGGCGTAGTGCTCCAGCTGACGGCCGACGACGAGGAGCTTGTCCGCCGACTCCTCTTCCGGGCCAAGGAAGCCGGCCGGAGCGACGACAACGAAACCGTCATCCGCCACCGGCTGGACCTGTATCACCAGCAGACCGAAGCTGTGGTGGCCAGGTATGCCGGACGCGGGATCCTGGCCCAGGTGGACGGAATTGGCGGAATCGACGAGGTTACGGACAGGATCCTTGGCGCCTTGGCGAAAATGCTTGGCGTGCCCGTCAACGGACGGTAAGCAACGGCAACTGCAAGAACACACGGCTGAAGGACGACGGCGGGACTTCCCGCCGTCGTCCTCTTACGTCAGGCGGGCGACGCTCCGCCGTATGGGCCGACGTACTGCGCCGTCGGAAAAGAGCTCCGGAGTTTTCTCCTGGATGCGCTGAACGTCCTCGAAGACGCCCCGCAGGTGGAGGCGCAATGAGCTGTCCGCATCCGTCAGGTTGTTGGCTTCCAGCGCGTCCACCACGGCCGTATGCTGCTCAATCAACGTGGCCACAGGCCTGGTATCCAGTAGGCTCAAGCGCCGCGCGCGGTCCAGGTGGGCCTTGGCTGAGTTGACGGCTGCCCAGGCGGACTCATGACCCGCCTGTCGCAGGAGTTCGCGGTGGAAGTCCTCGTCCAGGCGGAAGAATTCCTCGACATCTCCGCTGGCTTCTGCATCTGACTGGCTCCGCAGTATTTCGCGGAGGCCCGCGAGGCCGGCCGCATCCACGGCAACGTCCTTGAGGGACGCGCATTCGATGGCCTCCCGGACGAACTGGGCCTCCGAGACCCGTCCAAGATCCACCAGCGAGACGAATGAGCCGATTTGGGGGAAGACCTGAACCAGCCCTTCCTCCCGGAGGAGTATGAGGCTTTCCCGCACCGGAGTCCGGCTCACGCCCAGTTCCTGCGCCAGTTCATTCTCTGAGAGCGGCTCACCCGGAGGGAGCGCTGGCTTTCCCTCGTTTTTTCCCCTCCGTTTCATTCTTCATCGCCTGCAAAGGAGCAACTGATGAGCGCAAGCATCGCGCCGGCGGCCCGGCCGGAAACAGTCCCGAGGTTCGGGTAGCGGGGCCGGGAGGTTATCCACATAGGCGATGTGCTGTGGTGTTCTTGTTGGCGCCTCGCTGGATGATGGGGGTATGGGGATCCCGGGTGTTGACGAGGCGGTTGAGGCTTTCGAGGCTGCTGCTGCGGAGTTTGCTGCCTGTATGCGCCGGGGGCTGGGTGGCCGCGGTTCCCAGACGGGTTTCCAGACGGGTTCCGGGGGTGGTGATCCTTTGCGGGGGCAGGCGGATGCTTGCTTGGACGGGCTGGGCGGTTCGGTCCGGGTGGACGCGATGGTGGCGGCGTTCAGGGTGCGCCTGGCCGCCGCGTACGCGGGAAAGGCTGCGGCCCTGGACGGCCCGGTCAGGAGCCCTGGGGAGCACACGGCCCAGGAGATGGGTGTGGTGTCCGAGGTCGCGTGTGCGCTGACGGTGAGTGAACGCTCGGCCTCGGCGCTGTTGGCGCAGGCCCATGAGCTGACCACTGCCTTGCCGCTGACGCTGGCTGCGCTGCAGTCCGGGGATCTGTCGTGGCAGCACGCGCGGGTCATGGTCGATGAAACCACCGGCCTGGATGCGGCCGGGGCGGCGGCGTTGGAGGCCCGTTTCCTGGGCCCGGACGTTCCGGACCGGGCCCGGGAGTGCCCGGCCGGTGACCTGGTCCCGTCCCGGTTCCGGCACAAGGCCAGGACCTGGCGGGAACGGCACCATCCGGTGAGTATCGAAAAGCGCCACGCCAGGAGTGTGTTGGACCGGCGGCTGGAGTACGTCCCGGACCGGGACGGCATGGCCTGGCTTTCGGCTTACCTGCCCGCGGACCGGGCAGCCGGGATCTGGAACGGCATCACCGCCACCGCCCGCACCCTCCAGGGCCCGGCCGAGACCCGCACCATGACCCAGCTCCGCGCCGACATCGCCGCCCAACTGCTCCTCAGCGGTGGATTCCCCACGGGCAGCCCCGCCGAGGCCCGCACAGACACAGCAGCTGGCAACAGCGCCGGCACCAGCAGTGTGAGCGTCAATAGTGGCGGGGCCCGCAGCACCAGCGACGGCACCAAAACGAGTACCGGCTTCAGCGACGGAACTGCCCCCAGCTCCAGTGATGTCGTGGCTGGTGGCGTTCCGGCCGCCGACTCGGCCACCGCCAGTGATGTCATGACGGGCCGGGTCCCGTTACCGGCGGCGCAGGTCCTCGTGACCGTGCCGGTGTTCGCGCTGATGGGCCTCACCGACGAACCAGCCACCCTCGACGGGTACGGGCCGATCCCGGCGTCGATGGCCCGCAACCTGGTCGCCGACGGCGCCGGCTCGTTCCACCGCGTCCTGACCGACCCCCGCAACGGGGCGCCGCTGGAGATCGGCCGCCAAAGCTACCGGATCCCCGCCGCGATGCGCCAATGGCTCCGGCTCCGGGACGGCAAATGCCCCTTCCCCGGCTGCAACAACCAGTCCCTGGACAACGAAGCAGACCACCTCCTGGCCTGGGCCGACGGCGGCACCACCGGCATCAGCAACCTCGGCCAGCCCTGCCCCAAACACCACCGGCTGAAACACACCACCGCCTGGACACCCACCGAAGCCAGCATCGACAAACCACCCGGCTGGACCTCACCCACCGGACGCCACTACCAAAGCGAACACCAAGACTGGGAACCACCCCAATGGCCACCCCGCATCATGGACGAACTGGCGCGCCACGAACCAGATCCGTCACCAGTTGACGGCAGGCTGCCCGGCGATGCTCTCCCTGATGACGCGCTGCGTCTGTGACCCTTTGCTGGACTGCCGGCAGCCACCTGAGATCCGCGCGGCTTGCGGAGTGGACGTGATGGCGGGATTCGAACCCGCGTCAGCGGTTTTGCAGACCGCTCCCTGGCCTCTCGGGCACATCACGTAGCAGTAGCTTAAGCACCAGCCGCGGCATTGTCCCGCTCTGTTAACCAATCCTGCGGACGATTGCGGTGTACGACGTTTGGCGTCGCTCGATGAACCGGCCACCGCTGACTGACGCGATGGGGCCCGAATCCGCAACGGTGGTGAACGCACTGGTCAAGGCAGTGTTTCCAGGCTTTTTCGTTACCCCATGCTTCGGGCCGTGAAGCCAGGTTTCTCTGCGCGTCGGTGCGTTTCACCTGTGGTTGAAAGGGTCGTGGACGGGTGGTTGGTTTGGATTATCGGCCTTGAAAGGAAAAGAACATGACGGAACATTTTGATCTCAGCCCCCAGCGCCTGCGTCACGTCCTGGGCCACTTTGCCTCCGGTTTGACGGTGATCACCGCGGTGACGGACAACGGCCCGGCCGGCTTCACTTGCCAGTCCTTCTCCTCCCTCTCCCTGGATCCGGCGTTGGTTACTTTCAGCCCCGCCCGCAGTTCCGGCACCTGGCCGCAACTCCGGAAAGCCGGACGGTTCACGGTGAACATCCTGCCCGCCGGGCACCAGCACCTCGCCGCCCAGTTCGCCCGGTCCGGAACCGACAGGTTTGCCGGCGTCGACTACACCGCCTCGCCGCTGGGCAGTCCGGTGCTGGATCAGGCCCTCGCATGGGTGGATTGCGAACTGCATGATGAATACGACGGCGGTGACCACACCATCGTGGTGGGCGCGGTGCGCGCACTCGGTGCCAGGGATGGCGCAGAGCCGCTGCTCTTCTTCAAGGGCGGCTACTTCGAGGGCGTGCCGTCCCGGGCCAAGTTGCTGGAGAGCGTTGCATGACGCCGGTCAAGTCAGGCTCCCGCAGGCGGGGCCGGCGCCCGCTCCAGCGGGATCCTGCCGACGGGCCGGGTGCTGGCCTCCACTATGACGCCGTTCAGGACCACGCCGTCCAGGACTGGTCCGCGATCGGGGTGGGGTCGACCGTCAGGGTCACACCTCCGGCGGGCATGCCCTACTTCGGCCGGGTTGACGCCAAAACGCCCGACTCCGAAATTGTCTGGGTGCTTAGCCTCGAAGGATCCGGCCGCCAAATGCACGGCAACCTAGACGGGGTCAGCCTGCTTCCTGCCGCGAGGTGGCCGTTGTGATCGGGGCACTCACCCGCAGGATCCAAGTGAGCTGCGGAGACGAACTGTCCCTGCTTCGCCGGCAGATGTACGCACTCGCCAGGCAGGTCATCCACGAGGGTGCGGTGGACAGCGCCGCCACAGCAATGGCCCGCAAGCCCTCTTGCGTGAACCACGGCGTCAGCGTGGACGTGGTGTGCTTCGCCCTCCGTCCTACCAACGAGGATGCCACGTTCATGATCTCGGTGGCGATGCACGTGCATCCCGACCGCCGGTCCGGGGATGTGTACTGGGAGGAAGCCGACGCCTGGGCGCAGGCCGTCGCCGGCCATGAATGGTTCAGGGTGGAGCCACGCGGCCGGCTGGAAAACCCCGACAGCCGGGTCTTCCACTACGCACTGACCGAGACCGAGCATGATGCCGAGCTGGCGTCGTCCTGGATTCGGCAGCCCACAGCTTGAGCACTGCAGGACCAGTTCCTGCACGCCCAGGCCCCGGGCGCTTTCCTCGACCTTCTTCAGCGCCTGCTGAACCAGGGCTTTCCGCCGGAAATCGGAGATGGAAAACGCGTAAGACCTCCCAATAGCCCGGGTTCCGCGTCCATCTGCCCACGCAGCCCTGCTGCCACGGGTGGTCCAACCGGTCTGGACCTAACTCACGCTCTGTCGCGGGACGCGAATCGCATGCCAGCGTTCCTTTGACAGCCACTGTAGGAGCAGCCATAGGCGCGAGCCCAGCTGGTCAGGCAAAGCTGTCACGGGGTGAAACCAGGCGTCAGCGGGTGCGATGCGCGGTCACGAACGGCAACAAAAAGCTCCATCAGGTCTCGATGATGATGAATTAGCCCGTTGAAACCGAATGCGGACACTTGAATACTGGAAGTCAGGAGCGGCGCAGTTCAGGGGCGGTGACGGGACATGGGTGAAGCTGACAACGCCTTCAGGCGGCGGCTGGAACGCGGTGCGGAGCTGCGTTCCTACCGGGGCGCGGGCATTAGCGCCGAGGAAGAGGTACAACTGGAGGCCGCTGAGGAAAACGAGCGGCAAAAACGACGCAAGGTTGACGACGCCAAGCGGGTGGAGTACCTCATCCGCGACGCCATGGCCCAAGGCAAGTTCGACAACCTCAAGTACTCGGGCAAGCCGATTCCCGGCCTGGGCGAGGCCTACGATCCAGACTGGTGGGTCAAGGGCCTGATCCAGCGCGAGAACATCAGTGGCCTGGGGCCCAAGGCCATCCTGCTGCGCACCGAGGACGCCGAACTGGATGACCGCCTGGATGCCCAGTTCACCGAAAAGCAGGTCCGGGACATCCTGAAGGACTTCAACGCCCGTGTCGTCGACGCCCGGCGGCAGCTGCAGGGCGGCCCGCCCGTCGTCACCAAGACCCGGGACATCGACGTCGAAGTGGCGCGCTGGCACCAGCGCCGCACCGCCCGCGCCAAGGCCGCCAGCCCTGAGCCGCAGCCGGAAGCGAGGCGCACGTGGTGGCAGCGGCTGTGGAACGGCACCGGTTAGCGGGATAACGACGGCGGCACCTTGCCGCCGTCGTCGGCTATTGCCAAGCGATACTCAGCGATATATCGTTAAGTATCGCTCGCCGGTGTGGTGGGCGACTGGAATCTCCACAACCGGAAGGACAATGCCGCTATGAAAGGCATGTACGAAGACAACAAATATGCAGAGAATGAGCCGCACCGCGGACGCTTCGGACGCGGGCACGGCCGCCGCGGACCGCATGGCCACGGCGGCGGTGGCTTCGGGCCGCGCGGCTTCGGGCCCCGAGGTTTCGGCCCGGGCTTTGGGCCGGGGTTCGGACCGGGCGGTCCCAGGCGGGCCAACAGGGGTGATGTCAGAGCAGCCATCCTGTCCCTCCTGGCGGAGGCGCCGTCGAACGGGTACGGGCTGATCAAGACGATCGCCGAAAAGACCTCCGGCGCGTGGCGCCCCAGCCCGGGCTCGGTCTATCCCACCCTTCAGCAGTTGGTTGACGAGGAACTCATCAGCCCTGTTGGCGAGGGCCGTCGTACCGAATTCGCGCTTACCGACGCAGGCCGGGAGTATGTGGCAGAGAACAGTGAGGAACTGGACAACGCCTGGAACGCCGCCGGAGACGCCACGGGACCGGCTTTTCACGAGAGCATCGGAAAACTCATGGGGGTCATCCACCAGTTCCGCGGCGCCACCGAGGAGCAACGCACTGCCGCCATCGAAAAGCTCGATGAAACCCGGCGGGCGCTTTACCTCATCCTCGCTGACTGAAGCATCTGCTGAAACACCCGACAGTATCTGTTGAAATGCACGACGACGGCGGCTACGGCTGCGGGGCAGTCGCCTCGAAAAGCTCGCAGAGCGAGTTGTAGTACCGGGGGGTCTGCCCCAGATGCCGCATACCGATCCTGATGCAGACTTTCTGGGAGGCAGCATTGGCCGGCGCCGTCACCGCCACCACCCGCCTGAGTCCGCTGGCAAAGGCGAAGTTCAGGGCAGCGGCCGCTGCCTCGGTCGCGAAACCGTGGCCCCAATGGTCGGGATGGAAGTGCCAGCCGATTTCCGTATCGCCGGACGGCTGCAGCGGCAGGGAAGGCCCGGACGCGGGGATGGATTTCAGGAGCAGGTTTCCCGCCAGCTGGCCGGACCCCTTGAGTTGCACAACCCAGACCGCGTGCACTGGGTGGTCCATCTGCCGCCAGTCCCGTATCCGCCCCTCTGCCTCGGCCCGCCCGGCCATCACGCGGGGAGGATTGCCGATGAACCGCTGCACTTCCCAGCGGGAGTACAGGTCGAAGGCGAAGTCAGCGTCCTCCGGCTCCCACGGTCGCAAGATCAGCCGGTTGGTCTCAATGGTTGGCATTGGATCATTTTCGCACCCTCGCTTGCGACCAGGCCGGACTCCTAGGGCTTTGCTGAGGGAGCGGGTGAAGGGGACGACATCGAAGCAGGCGGCGGCGGGAACGGATTTGCAGGGTAGAGCTTCACCACTTGCAGCATGTAGTTGACCCACTGCGGGCCGGCGATCATGTAGCCGTCCAAGCGGGGGTAGAACACGCCGTTGATGGTGACGTTCTGGCCGGGCCGCTTCTGGCCCTCCAAAGCATCACCGAAGAAGGACGCGGTGGCCAGGCCTGACGTGTAGCCAACAATCCAGGTGGCGCCGTTGTTGTTCGAGGTTCCGGTCTTTGCCGCGGTGGGCACCACAGTGTGGATCTTGGGATTGATCCACACGCCTGAGCCCACTTTCAGGACGTCCTGGAGAACTGCGTTGACACCACGTGCCACTTCGGGTTTGACCGCGTTGCGGCATTCGCTGGCCTGGGCGGGAAGCTTGCCGCCGTTCACGTCCGTCACGTCCACCACTGCGATGGGGACGCAGTAACGGCCGTCATTGGCGAAGGTCGCAAAGGCATTCGCCAGGTGGAGCGGGGCCACGCCGATGGCCCCCAGCAGGTTGCCCAGCTGGTGCATGTTGATCTGCGCGCCGTCCAGGCCGCTGTGCAGCCCCACAGCGTCCACCATTTTCTGGATGCCGCAGAAATCAAGCTGGGCGGCGGAGGCGAACGTGGCGGTGTTGATGGAGTTGTAGAGGCCGTAGTTCACGGGCATGCGGCGGTAGTAGCCCTCGTCCGCGTTCTGCAGGTCGTCGGCGGCGCCCAGCTCGGGATTGTTCTGGGCCGTGCTGTACGCGCCCAGGACCCTGCCGCAGCTGGACCGCCAGGGGAATCCCAACGGATATACCCGCCGGGAAGCGTCCACTTCGGCCGTCATGGACTTGCCTTCATTAAGCCATTCCGCGAAGGTAAACGGCTTCATGGTAGATCCCGGCTGGAATCCGCCAGCGCCATTGAGGTCATTGCCCTGTGGATCGCGGGCGTCCACGTTGAAATTCAGCTGCGTGTCGAACTTCCCTTCCTCCGGCAGGAACACAGTGTTCTGGGCCATCGCGAGGATGTTGCCGGTACCAGGCTGGATCGTCACCAGCGCCGCCCCCCACCTGTCGGGATTTGCACCCGCCGTGCTGTCCACCTGTGCCTGCGCCGCAGCCTGCAGCCTTGGATCCAGCGTGGTCTTGATGGTCAGGCCACCCCGGTAGAGCCTCCGTTCGCGTTCAATCAGGCTTGCCCCGTACGCCGGGTTGTTGAGGATGAGGTGGGAAATGTAGTCGCAGAAGTACGGCGCCATCGTGGCGTTGGCGCAGCCCTGCCTGCCGGGGTTCAGCTTCAGTTCGATGGGCGTTGCAACAGCGGCGTCATGCTCGGCCTGGGTGATTTTTTCCGTGGCAAGCATCTCGGAAAGCACCTGGTTGCGCCGCACGATCGATTTGTCCGGGTTGACCGCGGGGTTATAAAAGCTAGGGCTGTTCACCAGTCCGGCCAGGAGCGCGGCCTGCGGCAGTGTGAGGTCCTTCGCCGAGGTGCTGAAGAAGTACTGCGAAGCGGCCTCGATGCCATACGCATCCCGGTTGAAGAACACGATGTTGAGGTAACCCTCGAGGATCTGCTCCTTGCTGAACTTCTTCTCCAACGCGACGGCAAGCTTCATCTCCCGGAGCTTGTCAGCCATGCTCTTTTGGCCGCTGAGAATCACCTCGTCCGTCTTGTCCTGGGACAGGTAGGCCTCGTTGATCACATTGGTGACGTACTGCTGGGTGATAGTGGACGCACCCTGCCTGCCGCCACTGGTCATGTTGGAGATCGCAGCGCGCAGGATCCCTTGGGGGTCGATTCCGGCGTGCTCGTAGTAGCGGCTGTCCTCGATGGCTACGACGGCGTCACGGATGTAGGGCGACATCTGGTCCAGCGGGACTTTGATCCGGTTCTCGGCATAGAACGTTGCAATGAGCTGGCCATCGGAGGCCAGGACCTTGGTGGATTGCGACGGCGGCGCGACCACAAGTTCCTCAGGCAGGCGGTCGAAGAAACTGATGGAACTGCTGACCCCGAAGCCTGCGGCTGCCACCGCCGGAACCACCAGGCTCGCAACAAGAACGCCGCATAATGCGCTCGCGGTGAAGAACCCGATGACCCTTCCGAGGGTCGCGACCAGACCGTGTCCGCGTTTCTTCTTCGCCATTTTTTCAGCTCTCAGGCTAGCGACGTGACATCAGCATACGCCGCCCGTCTTCGCATCCTCCAGAGCCGTTATCACATAGAAACCGATCCTTTGTGGCGCAACAAAGGCGCAACAGAATGGGGTCGCAGTGTCAGGCGAAGCTGTCTTCCTTGGCGCGCTGGGAGGCGGACTCCTGGGCTGCCGGCTGCGCGGCAGCGAGGTGGCCGGACGGGTTGAAACGGCTGCCCAGTTCCCCGAAGGAGTAGGCGCTCTCGGCGTGCTCGGCGAGGTCCACGCCCACGGTCTCGGCCTCGTGGCTGACCCGGAAACCGATGGTCTTGTTGATCGCGCGCCCAATCACCAGCGTCATACCGCCGGAGAGGACCAGGGTGACCACCACTGCGGCGGTCTGGGCGATCAGCTGCTGCACGCCTCCGCCGTACAACAGTCCACCACCCACGCCGTCCACGGGAAGGGCGATGAATCCCAGGGCCAACGTCCCGATAAGGCCCGCGCCGAGGTGGACACCCACAACGTCGAGGGAATCGTCCAGGCCGAAGCGGTACTTCAGGTCCACAAACCAGCAGCAGGCTGCGCCGGCCACCAGGCCCAGGCCGATGGCGGCCACCGGGCTGATGTTGGCGCAGGACGGGGTGATTGCCACCAGGCCTGCCACCACGCCGGAGGCAGCGCCGAGGGACGTCGGGTGGCCGTGCCGTACCTTTTCGACGACCAGCCAGCTGAGCATGGCTGCGGCGGGGGTCACCAGGGTGTTGACCCAGATGAGGCCGGCCTGTTCCGCCGTCGTCGCCGCGCCGCCGTTGAAGCCGAACCAACCGAACCACAGGATGGCGGCACCAAGCATGATGAAGGGGACGTTGTGCGGTCGGTGGTTGGGATCCTTGGCGAAGCCGTGCCGCTGGCCCACGATCAGGGCAAGGACCAGGGCAGCAGTGCCGGAGCTGATTTCTACTACTGCGCCGCCGGCGAAGTCGATGACTTGGCCGAAGATCGACGTCAGGGCGCCGCCGGCACTGAGGAGTCCGCCGCCCCAGATCATGTAGGCGAGCGGGCAGTAGACGAGCGTGATCCACACAGGAACGAAGACTGCCCAGGCGCTGAACCGGGCACGGTCCGCGATGGCGCCGCTGATCAGGGCCACGGTGATGATGGCGAAAGTGGCGCTGTAGCCGGCCTTGATGAGCTCGGGCGAGCCCATGAGGTTCTGCAGGCCGAAGTTGGCAAACGGATTGCCGAAGAGGCCCAGGATGCCTTCGCCGGTGGTCATCGAGTAGCCCCAGAGCACCCAGACCACACCGACGATTCCCGCGGAGATGAAGCTCATCAGGATCATGTTGAGGGCCGCCTTGGCGCGGGTCATGCCCCCGTAGAAGAGGCCTAGCCCAGGGGTCATGAACAGTACCATTGCCGCTGAAATCATCAGCCAGACGTGTTGCGCAGTGATTTCCACCTGCGGGTCCCTTCGCGTTGAGCCTGCAATACGGGACTCTCCAGTTCGGCCCTCGCATTCCCCCTGGTCAATATTTGCCGCCGTGTGTTTCCGTTTCTGCTTCGCTAAGTTGCAGGCAGGTTACGCAAACGTCGCCTACGTGAAGATCGCATGACCGATATGTTTCCGAAATGTTAACGAAGCCTGTTGAGCTGTCCGGAGAACCCCGGATCAGCATGCTGGATGCCACCAGCGGCGCGAAATTTGGTGCACGGAGGGTGAGAAGCCGCCGACGGACGCTAAAGGCCAGAAGGTTTCGTGAAAATGAACGGCAGCTCACCGGGCCCGCGGTGGGATTCACGTACGGTGATGGGATGCCCACGTCAATCCAAGGATTTACTGTTACCGCCGGGCAGGGAGTGGAACTGCGTTGCTATGACACAGGCGGCAGCGGGCCCAACGTAGTGATCCTCCACGGCCTCGCCGGCAGCGCCCGCGAATTCTTGCCGACGGCGGCAGCGCTCCCCGAATGCCGCACAGTGCTGGTGGACCAGCGCGGCCACGGCGCCAGCACCCGCCACCCAAGGGATGTCTCGCGCGCTGCTTACGTGTCCGACGTCGTGCGTGTGCTTGAGGCGGTGGGCCCGCCGGCAGCCTTGGTGGGGCAGTCGATGGGTGGCCATACGGCCATGCTCGTGGCCGCAGCGAGGCCGGACTTGGTATCCAGGCTGGTGCTGCTGGAGGCGGACGCCGGCGGGGGAGGGGCGGAGGACCGCGCGGCGATGGGGGATTATTTCCGGTCCTGGCCCGTGCCGTTCCCCAGCCGGGCCGCGGCCCAGGCCTTCCTTGGCGATGCACCGCTCGCACTTGCCTGGGCGGCGGATCTGGAGGAGCGCGACGGCGGCTTTTGGCCGCGGTTCGACGCCGATGTCATGGTGGCGGCCATCAGTGCGGTGGCCGTCCCGCGCTGGGGGGAGTGGGAAAGCGTGGCTGTGCCCACCCTGGTGGCCTACGGGGAAGCCGGCATGTTTGACGAAGCGGGCAAGGCCGGGTTTGTCCGGCGAGGCAGGAATGCGACGCGCGTTGACCTCCCCGGGGCCTCCCATGACGCCCACCTGGACTGTTTCGGGCCGTGGATGGCCGCACTCAGGGGATTTGTGCTTCCGTGAACGCGGCCATCTCCCGCACGCCCTAGAAGGACCGGGCGTTCTCCAGGACGGGCAGTTTTCCGCGGACCTCGGCAACGACGGACGGGTCAATGTCGACGATCGCGAGTTCCGGTTCGCCGCCAAGCGCCACCAGGGCTGAACCCAAGGGAGAGATGACGGCACTGTGCCCGATGCCCGTGGGTGCATTGCCGGCGGTGGTGATGCCGACGCTGGCCGGATCACCCTGGCCGCAGGCCACCACAAAGGTGGTGCTGTCCAGGGCCCGGGCCCGGACCAGAAGGTCCCACTGCTCCGCCTTGCCCTCGCCGGCGCCCCACGAGGCGCAGACGATGTTGACCTGGGCGCCGGCCTTGGCGTTGGCGGTGAACAGGGCGGGGAAGCGGACGTCGTAGCAGGTGGCGAGGCCGAAGGTGGTGCCGTCCACCTCAAAGGTCACGGGACCGGTTCCGGCCTCCACGGTGTCTGACTCGGCGAAACCGAATGCGTCAAAGAGGTGGATCTTGTCGTAGGAGGTTTCCACATGAGGTCCAGTAACCAGCAGGGTGTTGCGGACGCGCCCGTCCCGCCCTGGAGTGAACATGCCCGCCACTACCGTGATGTCCAACTCCTTGGCGAGGCTGCGCACACTGCCGGCCCAGGCGCCGTCGACCGTTTCAGCGATATCCGTCAGCCGGTGGCCGAAGGCGCGCATGGCGGCTTCCGGGAACACCACGAGTTCCGCCCCGGCTGCTTTTGCGCGGGTGGCGTATTCTCGGATCAGTTCCAGGTTGGCGGCCAGATCGGCTCCGGTGATGATTTGGGCCACTGCTAAACGCATGAAATTACTCCATTCTGTTGTATACATAATGTATGCGAAAAATGTCGGGAACGGCGGCCTCTGGCCGGGAAAAAGCGTACGCGTACCTGCGCGAAAACATCCTGACCGATCCGGACATGCAGGGCCGGTTCCTGAACGAACAGGAGCTTGCCGCCGAAATCGGCGTTTCGCGGACCCCTGTGCGTGAGGCCCTCCTGCTGCTCGTCTCCGACGGCCTGGTGGAACTGATCCCGCAGCGCGGCGCCTACGTTCCGCCGGTGACCGGCCGTGAGATGTCCGAACTCATGGAACTGCGTGGTGTCCTGGAAAGCCATTCCGCCCGGCTGGTGATCGACCAGGGCGTGGTACCCGCCCGGACCATGCAGGACACCCTCGACCAGCAGGCAGCCCTTCCTGATGAACTGAATCCTGAGGCTGCGCGAGAGTTCATCCGGCTGGACACCCTCTTCCACCAGCAGTTGATCGATGCTGCCGGCAACGAACTGATCTCCCGGACTTACAGCAAGCTGCATGTCCGCCAGATCCTGGTGGGCGTGTCCGCGCTGTTCCGCACCGGTGGCCGGCGGGAGCAGGTATGCGCCGAACACCAGGACATCCTCGATGCCCTGGTGTCCGGCGATTCCGCGAAGGCCCAGCAAGCCATTGACCATCACCTGGCTGTCACGCGGGACATCCTGCTCCGCAACTGAAGGAGTTCTTGTCCACATGACTTCCACGGCGCGTTTTGGGCGACTTCCGTGGACAAAAACTCCGGGTTCTCACTCGGTTTCGCGGATTCCGGACGGCTGCGGTGCGGCCCCGGTGCCTTCCAGCAGGAGCCGGTAGTCCTCGTCCTCCACGGTGTTCGAATCCCGGCCCAGGGCCAGTCCCACCAAGGTGACGGCGCCTGCAACGGCAACGTAAATCGCCACGGGAATCCAGGTGCCGAACTGGGACAGCAGCACCGTGAACATCAGCGGGGCAATGGCGCCGCCGATCACGCCTGCAAAGGTGTAGGCCAGTGAGCTTCCGGTGGAGCGGAGCCGCGGCGAGAACTGCTCCACGATGAACGCGGCCTGCGGCCCGTACATAAAGGAGTGCGCCATAAGCCCCAGCACGATGCCAATGATCAGCACCGGCTCGTTGTCGCCGCCGAGGACCCCGAAGAAGACGAACGTCCAAAGGGCGCCCAGGACCGCGGCGGTGCCGTAAACCACGCGGCGGTTGAAGCGGTCGGACACGGCGCCGGCCAGGGGGATCATGAACAGCTGGAACGCCGAACCGATCAGGACTGCGGTGAGCACCTGGTTGCGCTCGTAGCCGAGGGTCTGGATGCCGTACGTCAGCGTGAACACCGTAAAGAGCGCGTAGAGGACGTCCGGGCCGACCCGGCACAGGATGGCGGCGATCAGCGGGCGGAGCTCTTTGCTGAAGACTTCGCGGACCGGGGCGTTGGGCTGTTCGCCGTGCGCCTCGATGGCCTTGAAGATGGGGGTGTCCTCCAGCTTGAGCCGGATCCAGAGGCCGAATCCCACCAGTACGGCGGAGACCAGGAACGCGATCCGCCAGCCGAAGCTGAGGAACTGCTCCTCGGTCAGGGCCAGGGTCAGGATCGCCAGGGCGCCGTTGGCCAGCAGGTTGCCGGCCGGTGGGCCGACCTGCGCGGCTGAGGCCCAGAAACCACGGCGGTGCGGGTCACCGTATTCGCTGGAGAGCAGCACTGCGCCGCCCCATTCGCCGCCCACGCCAACGCCCTGGGCGAACCGCAGCAGCACCAGGATGATGGGGGCGGTGATGCCGATGCTGCCGTATCCGGGCAGGACGCCAATGAGGACGGTGGCCACACCGATGATCATCAGGGTGGTCACGAGGACCTTTTTGCGGCCGATCCGGTCTCCGAGCCGGCCGAAGATGATGCCGCCCACAGGGCGGGAAACGTAGCCCACCGCATAAGTGGAGAAGGCCAGGATGGTGCCCGTCAGCGGATCCGAGGACGGGAAGAAAACGATGGGGAATACGACGGCGGCCGCGGCGGAGTAGACGGCGAAGTCGTACCACTCGAGTGCGGTGCCGGTGAGGCTGGCGGCGAAGGCCTTGTACAGGCCCTTGGGATGAATCGGCTTGTCCTGATGCGGCGCTGCGCCGGAAACCGGAACTGGGACTCTAGCCATGGTGTTTGTCCTCCACGAGTAATTTGAGGGTGACGCCTGTCACGCTGGCGTTAAATGTATACATTACGCATACTGGATGTACATAGGCGACTGTTTCCGGTTTCCGGTTTGTAAATTTTCCCCGCAACACACGCAAAGGATGGATCCACCATGACGGTTCTCAGCTTCGAACTTCCCGACGGCAGCACGCGGGATGTACAGGTCAATCACCTCCTCAACGCAGGCTACGCAGGGCGCGAGCAGGAAGAAGTGCAGGCCCATATTGCCGAACTGGCAGAACTTGGCGTGCCGGGACCTGCAACAACTCCGGCCCTCTACCCAGTGTCCCCCTACTTGGCCCAGCAGGTCACGGAAGTCCGGGTCCAGCATGCCCGGACGTCAGGGGAAGCCGAATGGGCGCTGGTCATCACCGACGACGGCGTGCTGCTGACGGTTGCCTGCGACCACACCGACCGCGAACTCGAGGTCCACGGCGTTGCCTGGAGCAAGAACGCCAGCCCGGATGTCCTGGGCCGTAAGGCATGGCGCCTGGAGGAAGTGCGCGGCCATCTGGACCAGATCACGCTGAAGGGCTGGGTGGGGGAGGGCGACACCCCGGACACCCTGATACAGGACAGTTCCCTGGGAGCCCTGCTGACCCCTGATTACTGGCTGGAAGTGCTCGCCGAACGCGGCCTGAACGAACCGGGAACGGTACTCATTTCGGGCACGGTCGCCATGACCAGCGGGGTGAACCAATTCGCCCGCAGCTGGAGGGTGGAAATGACGGACCCAGTCACAGGATCCACCGTGGACGCCCAGTACGTGGTGGAGCAGATGGCCGAACCAATCGGCTGATTCCGTTAACCCGTTCCCTGTAGCATCTTGACTATGCCAACTGCGCTCGAAATGGCAGGTCCCATCCTGGAAATGCTGACCTGGTTATGCCTGCCTGCCGGGCTGATGCTGCTGGTCTATGCCGGGTTCCTGCGGCGATTCGTGAACCCGTGGGTGGTCGCCGAGGGCGTGGTCTATTCAGATGCGAGCGGGACGGGCTTTCGGTGGTTTGACCACAAGTACCGGATCCATCATGCGCCCATGTCCCCGCACGACATCAAGGACATGGCAGTGGGCGACACCCTTCCCATCTACTACCACCCCAAACGTCCCACCCAGTGGCAGACCGCCGCACCGGAAGCGGCCGGGAAGACTGCCGTAGTGGTGGGGCGGATCCTTACCGGTGTCGGCACAGTGGCGTTTTTGGCGGGGTTCATCCTCCCCATGTTCTGAACCGGCGCCGGGGGGCGGACTAGGTGACGAGTACCACCAGGATGCCCAGGCCGCCCAGCGCAACTGCGGAGGCCGCGGTCCACAGCACAGCGGATGTGTCGGCGTCGACGGTTTCCTGCCTAATCCCGCGCGTGCTGGTGCGGTAGCGGCGGCGCTGCGTGAAGTAGATGGCACCGGCAGCGCCGGCCGAGACAGCAAAAAGCAGCAGGATGGGGAGCCCGTGGTGCGGGAGCCAGCGCAGGAAAATAGCGCTCACAGTCACCAGCGCCATCATGGTCCGGCCCCACGCCAGCGTGGTCCGCTCAGGCTGGAGGCCCGGATCCTCATGTCCGGGCGGTGCCGCCCTGGTGCGGGCCACGGGTCAGCGCCAGAGGATAAAGATGAGGACGACGGCGGCGGCCAGCGCCCCAGCGCCAGCCAGCAGCGGCACGATGAGCGGCAGCGGGAGCGGGGTCTTGTTGCGCATGCTCCGTTCCACCCTGATCCAGCGCACCGCGGCACCGGCGCTCAGCAGCATGCCGAGAAGGAGCAGCAGGATTGCAAGGCCCTTGCGGACCGGTTCGAGGAACAGGTCCGAGGTGAAGGCCTCGATGGCGATTCCCCCGGCCAGGAGCGCCAGGGAGGTCCTGATCCAGGCCAGGAACGTGCGCTCGTTGGCCAGCGTGAAGCGGGGATCCGGCTCCGTGCCGCCTGGCAGCAGCCGTTCGGCGATTTTCCCCCGCTGCGGAGGCGCGGGATCGCCGGGCGGTGGCTGTTTGGTGGACACGGGGACAGTTTAGCCTTTGGCCGGGGCTGATCCGCCCGATCCGGCTGCCTGGGGCATGTCCGTCACCTGAGGCCAGGGGTGCTCAGCCCGCGTTCCTCGGGGCAAACATGATCACTGCCACGCCGAGCAGGCAGATGACGGAGCCGGCAATGTCCCAGCGGTCAGGCCGGAAACCGTCAAAGATCATTCCCCAGGCAAGGGAGCCAGCGACAAAGACACCGCCGTAAGCGGCAAGGATGCGGCCGAAATGGGCATCGGGCTGCAGCGTGGCCACAAAACCGTAAAGGCCCAGGGCAATGACGCCCGCCCCGGCCCACCACCAGTCCTTGCCCTCCCGGACGGATTGCCACACCAGCCACGCGCCGCCGATCTCAGCGGCCGCCGCCAGGGCGAACAGCACTACTGTCTTCGCAATCGAGACGGTTTCAGCTGGAACATTCACAGCCCCATCATGCCAGCCGGGAATGCGGGCGCGTGCCGGGTGGTTGCCCCCTACATGCAGCGCATCGGATTCCTCTCCTTCGGCCATTGGGGCCCCGGCCAGGGTTCCCGCACCAGGAGCGCCGGGGATGCCCTGCTCCAGGGCATCGAGCTGGCGGTAGCGGCAGAGGAACTCGGAATCGACGGCGCCTTCTTCCGGGTACACCACTTCGCGCGTCAACAGGCGTCCCCCTTCCCGCTCCTGGCGGCCATCGCGGCCCGGACCAGTCGGTTAGAGCTGGGCACCGGCGTGATCGACATGCGCTACGAGAACCCGCTCTACATGGCCGAGGAAGCCGCCGCGACGGACCTGATCAGTGGCGGCCGGTTGCAGCTGGGCATCAGCCGCGGTTCACCCGAGCCGGCCCGCAACGGGGCCGCAGCGTTCGGTCACGTCCCGGAACCAAGGGAAACGGACGCGGACATGGCCCGCCGCCACACTGAACTCTTTCGCCAGGCCATCAGCGGCGCCGGGGTGGCGGAGGCGGATCCGCGTTACGCCGGCGGAACGCGGGGACTGCTGCCCGTCCAGCCACAATCGCCCGGCCTTGCGGAACGCATCTGGTGGGGAGCCGGTAGCCGGAAGACGGCGGTGTGGGCCGCAGGACTGGGGATGAACCTGATGAGCTCCACTTTGCTGACCGAAGACACCGGCGTCCCCTTCGACCAGCTGCAGGCGGAGCAGATCCAGCTCTTCCGCGACGCCTGGGCTGCCGCCGGGCACAGCCATCAGCCGCGGGTTTCGGTCAGCCGCAGTATCCTGCCGATCGTTGATGAAGAGGACAACAGGTATTTTGCGGGCAGCGCCCTTCGCGACAGCAGGGACCAAGTAGGTGTCATCGACGGCCTGACAGCGAGGTTTGGGAAGACCTACGCCGGTGCCCCTGATCTGCTTGCCCAACAGTTGGCCGCCGACGCCGCTGTCCAGGCCGCGGATACGCTTCTGGTGACGGTCCCCAACCAGCTCGGCGTCGACTTCAACGCCAAGATGCTGGGCAATATCGCCCGTCACATTGCCCCCGCGATCGGATGGAGCGCGGCCCGTTCCTGATCCGGCGCAGATTCGGCTGTGTGATCTGACCGGGAGGGAATATCCTGAGAGTGTGCGGGCCACTGCAGCCCGGACATCCTGACAGCCCAGAGAGGCTCCCATGTCTGACAAACTCCACCTGTCGCCGGACGACGACTTCCCCGAAGATCTCTCGGTGGTGCCGGACCAGGACCTGCAGGTCCTGGACAGCCAGGTCCAGCGCCAGCTGGACTACGAGTACGTGGTCGAGGGTGAGCCCAACCCGGAGACCGAATTCAGGCACTTCGACCTCGATGAGGAATTCCAGGAACGCGACGCCCGCTGAGAATGCGGGCCCTCTCCGTCGACCCCGGACCCTGGCGCGGCAGCCCTATTGGCTAATAATCAGTAACCTTACTAAAATCCCCATGGAACCATCCAACGACAGCAGCCGTTATTCTTGTAGCGGCTTGGGGGCTTAGCGTCCATCATCAGAAGCGTGACTGCGGGAAACGGTCATGTGACGGGAGAGAGAAAAATGGCTCGCGCCGCTTTAGGCTTGACCGCATGATCCGGCTACGTCAGCTGGCCCAGGCGGCCTCTGTTTTAACCACGCCCTTGGCGCCCGAAGATATTCTGGCGCTGTTCAACCCTGTCTTCTCCGCGAGGCAGCTCCGCGGTGTGGTTACACGCGTGGTGCAGGAGACGGCCCAGTCGGCAACGATCTTCTTCCGGCCAGGCCGCGGCTGGCATTCACACTTGGCAGGCCAGTGGGCCCGCATCGGTGTTGAGCTGGATGGCGTGCGCCACTGGCGCTCCTATTCCCTCAGTGCCCCCGCGGGCAAGGACCCTGCCATCACGGTCACCGACGTCGGAGCTGTTTCCGGGACACTGGTACGCACCACCCGGCCCGGCGACGTCCTGTTCCTGGCCCCGCCGCAGGGCGACTTCGTCCTGCCGGAGCACCCGCGCCCGCTGCTGATGGTCACCGCCGGGAGCGGCATCACCCCGGTGATGTCCATGATCCGTACGCTGGTGCCGCGTCGCCGGGATGCCGACGTCGTACTCATCCACTCGGCCCGCACCCCCTCGGACAGCCTCTTCCGCGAGGAACTCGACGAGCTGGCAGACCAGTTCCCCAACTTCCGGCTGGCGCACTGGTTCACCGGCCAGCAGGGCCGCCTGGACTTCACCACCACCGCCGAGCTGGACGACCTCTGCCCGGACTGGAAGGAACGCGCGGCCTACGCCTGCGGTCCGGACAGCTTCCTGGACGATGCCGAGGCGCTCTGGAAGCAGGCTGCACTCACCGCCGGGGCCCCGGGCACCGCCGTCGCGATTGCCGGCGATCCCGGCAACCTCATGATTGAACGGTTCAACACCACCTTTGCCGGCGGGCTGGGACACGACGGCGGCCTCGTCACCTTTGAAGCGTCGGACCGGGAAGTGGACGCCGACGGCGACACCCCCCTGCTCGATGTGGGCGAGGACGCCGGGGTGCTGATGCCCAGCGGCTGCCGCATGGGTATCTGCCACAGCTGCCTGACCCCGCTCCTTGCCGGTCAGGTCCGCGACCTCCGCACGAACGAAGTCCATGGTGAACCCGGCCAACTGATCCAAACGTGTGTCTCGGCAGCCGCCGGACCCGTCAACCTCGAACTCTGAGGAGCAATACCGCATGTCAGTAGTTTCAGAAACCAAAACCGCCCCCACTGGAGCGGCAAAGACGCGCCCCGGCGCACTGGCGGAATCCGGCAGCCCGTTGGTCCGTCCGCCCGCCGCAGCCCACCTGTCCGACGAACAGGTGGCGGAGCTGGGCCGTGAACTCGATGCGATCCGCGACGAGATCCTGGCCAAGCGCGGCGCCTCAGACGCTGCCTATATCCGGCGCATGATCAAGATCCAGCGCGGGCTGGAGATCTCGGGCCGCGCGGCACTGCTGGTCAGCAAGAATAAGGCGGCCTGGGTTACGGGCACTACGCTCCTGAGCCTCGCCAAGATCCTGGAAAACATGGAACTGGGCCACAACATCCTGCACGGCCAGTGGGACTGGATGCGGGACCCGGACATCCACTCCACCACCTGGGAATGGGACTTCGTCACGCCCTCGCGCTCCTGGCAGCACACCCACAACGACCTGCACCACCGCTGGACTAACGTGGTGGGCAAGGACAACGACGTCGGGTACAACCTCCTGCGCATGGACGAGAACCAGCCGTGGAAGCCCATCAACCTGGCCAACCCGCTGTTCAATGCCATCCTGGCGCCCATCTTCGAGTGGGGCATTGCCATCTATGACCTCGAGCTGACCGAGTATAAGGAAGGCAAGAAGTCCAAGGAGGCGTTGAACAAGGACCTCAAGGCCCTGGGCCGCAAGGTCATCACCCAGTTCACCAAGGACTATGCTGCTACCCCCGCCGTCGCCATGCTCACCGGCTCCGGCAAGCAAGCCCTCTACGGCACCCTGGCCGCCAACGCCGTACGCAACGTCTGGGCGCACGCTGTCATCTTCTGCGGTCACTTCCCCGAGGGCACCGACACCTTCACCGAGGAAATGGTGGAAGGCGAAACCCGCGGCGACTGGTACGTCCGCCAGATGATCGGCTCCGCCAACATCTCCGGTTCAAAGTTCATGCACCTCATGACCGGCAACCTGTCGCACCAGATCGAGCATCACCTCTTCCCGGACCTGCCGTCGAACCGGTACGCCGAGGTTGCTCCGCGGGTCCGCGAGATCTGCCAGCGCTACGGCCTGAAGTACACCACGGGGCCGCTGCTGAAGCAGGTGGGATCGTCCTGGGCCAAGGTCTTCAAGCTGGCCCTGCCGGGCAAGGCTGCCAGGGCCTGACCCAGGCGGTATCCGTACAGCACAGCTGAGGGGCCAGGCGTGATGCCTGGCCCCTCCGCTGTGCTGTTTACAACCGGCCTTTACTTCTTAAGGAAGGCGAGCAGGGCTTCGTTGACTTCCGCAGCGTGGGTCCATAGAAGGCCGTGCGGGGCGCCGTCGATCTCCACGTAGTCGGCGCTGGGCAGGGCCTTGGCAAACAGGCGCCCGGTGGAGTCAATCGGCAGGATGTTGTCCGCCGTGCCGTGGACAATCAGGGCGGGAACATCGATGCGCGGGATGTCGGCGCGGAAATCGGTGAGCCAGGTGGGCTGGGCAGCCACCGATGCGGTGGCTCCTGCTCCGGCGGCAAGGTTCCAGCTGGCGGTCAGGGCTTCCTGGCTGAGTCGAGGCGTGCCCAGGAACGTATCGGTGTTGTAGAAGTTCTTGAAGAATTCCGTGAAGAACGCGTAGCGGTCCGCCGTAACCGCCTCCGTGAGTCCGTCGAAGACCTCCTGCGGAACGCCGTCGGGGTTGTCGTCCGTCTTCAGGAGGAACGGTTCCAGGGAACCCAGGAACGCGGCCCTGGCCACCCGGGCCGAACCGTAGGTGCTGAGGTAGCGGGCAATTTCGCCGGTACCCATGGAAAAGCCCACCAGCACCGCGTTGTTGAGGTCCAGCGTGTTCAGGAGGGTATTGAGGTCGGCGGCGAACGTGACGTAGTCGTAGCCTCCGGTGGGCTTGCTGGACTTGCCGAAACCGCGGCGGTCGTAGGTGATGACGCGGTAGCCTGCCTCCAGGAGGGCGGCCGTCTGCTTTTCCCAGGAGGAACCGTCCAGCGGGTAGCCATGGATCAGGACAACAGGCTGGCCGCTCCCGTGGTCTTCGTAGTAGAGATCGATATTGGTGCTGTTCTCGGTTCCAACGGTGACGAATGCCATCTTGGCAGTCCTTTCGAGGCTTCGGAATCAGGTTCAGGGCGCAACCAAAAGGCCGCGCCAAGCATTCCCTACTCTAGGGAACGCCCGACGCGGCACCAAGGACCGGGTTACTGGGATGGCTGGGGCAGCTCGCACGCAACCTGCGGGTTGACCCCCATGTAGTTCAGGGGCCCCGCCACGATGGTCACGGCCACCGTCCCAACCTGGGCGCAGGACCCCGGAGCTCCGCCGAAGTAACCTCGCTGCCAGGCGGCGATTCCTCCGATGATCAGCCAGATAATGATCAGTGCTCCGAGAAACTTCATGGTGTCCTCCGTTGGCATCGCCGCCTGTGCATTCAATTATGCGCCGTTAACCGGAATCCAGACAGCGCCGGTCAAATCCATCATTTCCAGGCAGCCAAGCTAGCGCTTCGATTTGCCGAGTAGGTGCTGAGCCTGTGAAAGGCTGGGCCCATGGAGGACACGGGCGTGGCGGGCGGCGTGCCGCGGTTGCTGACGGTGGGCCACGGAACCGCAAGCCAGGATGAATTCGGGGAACTGTTGGCCGGTGCAGGAGTCCAGGCCCTTGTGGACGTCCAGCACCTGATGCCCGGCGGGAGACTGGCTCATCACCAGCGGACCTCTGGCGTGCGCGTCGCCGGGAACGGGCTCGTCTACGACCAGGTGTAGCTATGGCGCCGAGTTCGCGCCGGAAGGCTGTGGGAGCACCGTTCTACCAGTGTTCCCACAGCCTTCTGGCAAGTGAGGGCAGTGCGGGTCAGACGGAGGCGCCCTCGAAAGCGATGCGCTTGGCGGCTTCGCGTGCCTCGATTTTCCCTGCCTCCGCCAGGACCTGTTCCGCTTCCTCGCGACGTACCACAACTACGCCGTCAGCATCTGCCACGATGATGTCGCCTGGGGCAACCACGACGCCGTCGATCGCCACCGGGAGCTGCAGCCGGCCGGGGCCGAACTTGTAGGGTCCTGCCGGGGTGACCGAGCGGGCGAAGACCGGCAGGCCGCAGTCCGCGAGGGCATCGGCATCCCGGACGGCGCCGTCGATCACAAAGCCCGCCAGCCCCAGGTTCTTGGCGCGAAGCCCGATCATGTCCCCGATCAGGGCACGGGACTGGTCCCCGCCGCCGTTGACCACGATCACGTCGCCCGGCTGCGCTTCGTCGAGGGCCTTGTGGATGTAAAGGTTGTCTCCAGGGCGCGTCCACACCGTATATGCGGGCCCGGCGAGCTTGGCGCCAGGCCAACTGGGTGACAGGGCCGATGCCACGCCGATGCGTTCCTGGGCGTCGCCGATGTTGGCTGCCGGAATGGCTCCCAGGCGGCGCACGAGCTCAGCGGTGGAGAGAGTAGGGTCTTGTGCCTGCATAGTGTCGCCGGCCTTTCTGGGCGTGTCCATGGCTACTGCTGCTTGAGGAGTTCGTCGATGACAGGCTTGATCAGGGTTTCGCGTTCTTCCCACATCTTGCTGACCTCGGCTGCCGGAACCCACGTAGGCTGCGTGGCCGCACCCTTGAGCTTTTCCTGCACGGCGGGAGTCTCGGCCGCGGTCTTCAGTGAGGCCTCGAGCTTCGCCACAACTTCCTTGGGGGTCTTGGACGGGACTGACAGGGCGAAGTTGCTGGCCATTGGCTTGACGTCGTAGCCGGCGCTCTTCATGGTGGGGACTTCCGGGACGAAGGGGCTTGGGTTGTCCTCGATCACGGTCAGGAGCTTGATGTCGCCGGACTTGTACTGGCCGAAGAAGCTGGACACGCCGCCCAGCGCGAAGTCCACCTCGCCCGAGACAATGGCTGCCACCTTGTCCGCACCGCTGTTGTAATGCACGATGTTGAAGTCCAGGCCCAGCTGGTCTTCCAGGAGGCGCAGGTTGATGTGGTCGTCACCGGCGCGTGAGTCGGTGCCCACGGTGATCTTCCCGGGCTCCGCCTTGACGGCGTCGAACAGTTCCTTGAGGGTCTTGTACTTGCTGTCCTTGTTCACGCCGATCACTACCGAGTTGGTGGCGAAGGAGCCGATCGGGGTGAAGCTGCTGCGGTCGAAGGCTGCCTTCTTGCTGGGATCCAGGTAGCGGCCCAGGATGGACGGGATGTTGGTGTTTCCGAAAGTCAGGCCGTCCGCCTTGGACTGGGCGACGTAGTTCAGGCCTACCACCTGGCTGCCGCCTTCCTTGTTGACCACTTTGATGGTGGCGCCCAGGTCCTCCTGCATGGCCGGTGCAACGATGCGGGCCAGGATGTCGTTGCCGGCGCCGGCTGCGGAGGGGACGATCCACTCGATAGTGGAGCCTGCCTTGGGGAAGTCCGCGGCGGCAGTGGTGGTGCTGCTGCCGGCCTGGCCGCCGCAGCCTGTGAGGGCCAGGGCAACTGATGCAGCGAGGGCGGTGGTGGTCAGTGCGGTCATTTTTTTCATTTCGCAAGCTCCTTTGGTGCGATGGGGGTGGGGGTCTTTTTCTTCAGCATTGAAGCAATGAGGGGGCGGACTGCGCCGAACAGGATGGCCAGGACAATCACGCCGATCAACGTGAGGCTGATGGGGCCTTGCAGGAATACGTTGTAGTCGCCGCGGGAGAGCGCCAGGGACCGCTGAAAATTCTCTTCCAGCAGAGGGCCCAGGATGAGTCCCAAAACCAGCGGGGTGAGCGGCACCTTGACCAGCTGGAAAATGTAGCCGAGGATGCCGGCGCCCAGCATGATCAGGATGTCGAACGCGCTGCCGTTGATGGAGTAGGTGCCCAGGAACATAAACGCCAGGATGGCGGCCATGAGGTAATGGAACGGAACCTTCAGCACAGCGATCCAGACCCGGGCCAGCGGGACGTTCAGGACCAGCAGGATCAGGTTGCCCACGATCAGGCTGGCGATGATGGCCCACGCAACGTCGGGGTTGTCACGGAACAGCAGGGGTCCGGGGATGAGGCCGTTCATGGTGAACGCGCCGGCCATGATGGCCACGGTGGCGGAGGTGGGGATGCCCAGGGTGAACAACGGGATCATGGACGAGACGGCCAGGGCATTGTTCGCCGCCTCCGGTCCGGCGATGCCTTCCACTGCGCCCTTGCCGAATTCCTTGCTGCGCTTGGAGATCCGCTTTTCGGCGGCGTAGGAGGCCAGCGACGTTGCGGCGCCGGGGGAGCCCGGCAGGAGGCCCATGAAGAAGCCGATCACTGATCCGCGTAGCGACGGAAAGGCTGAGCGCTGCAGGTCCGTGCGGGTGGGCAGGAGCCTGGCGACCTTGAGCGGAGAAGGGACCCCCAATGGGCCCTTCTGGGCCTGGCCCAGGACTTCGCTGAGGCCAAAGACGCCCATCACGATCGCTACTAGTCCGAGGCCGTCGAACAGTTCCGGCATGTCGAAGGTGAAGCGGGCAATGCCGACGCCGGAATCCACTCCCACGGTGGCGATCGCCAGGCCGGCTGCCGCGCTGAGCAGGGCCTTGGCCGGGTTGTTGCCGGCGAAGCTGGTGATCAGGGCGAAACCGAGGAGGGACACCAGGAACAGTTCGGGGGCACCGAATTCCAGGGCGAGCCTGCTGAAGGGTGCCACCACCACGAAGCCGATGACGCCGATCAGGCCGCCCACGAACGAGGCGAGCGCCGCGATCACCAGCGCCGGGCCGCCGCGTCCCCTTTTGGCCATCTGGTAGCCGTCGAGCGTGGTGGCGATGGAGGATGCCTCACCGGGAATCCTGAGCAGGACCGCCGTCGTGGTTCCGCCGTACGCTGCGCCGTAGAGGATGGCGGCCAGCATGATGATGGCGGAGGTGGCATCCAGGCCGAAGGTTACCGGGATAAGGAGTGACACGGCGGCAGCCGGGCCGAAGCCGGGGAGCACACCCACCAGCATGCCCAGGACACAACCGAGCAGCGCGAAGAGGAGGTGTTCGGGCGTAAATACGGTAGCCAGGCCACCGAGGAGCTGATCGAATCCCATGGCTACAGCCCCAGTCCTGCGAGGAAGTCGATGCTGGCGGTCGGCAGGGCCGTTCCCAGCCAGACCTCAAAGACCAGGCGTGAAGCCAACGCGGAGCCAACGGCCACCAGGGCGGCCATCCAGAGTTTGCGCTTGCTGACGAAGAAGAGGATGGTTCCAAGCATCAGCGTCATGACGATGGTGTAACCCAGCAAGGGGAGGAGCAGGGCGGCCAGGAGGATTGCTCCTGAGATGATCCCCACCCGGGCCCACCCTTGGCGGTCCGGGAAATCCGGGGCGTCAGGCTCGTCGCTGTTGTCGTCATCGAGCAGGGAAACCAGTGCCGATTCTGACTCGTGGTGCGGCGGCAGCGATTCGACGGTGTCGCCCGTGACGTGTGCCGGCGCCGAAGTCCGGCGGGCGGCCACGAGCTGGAAGGCCCACAGGACTCCGGCCAAAGCCATTAGCGTCCCAGCCACCGTGGGGAAGAATCCGGCCCCCACACCGGAGGTGTTCGTCAGCCCGTAGCCGGCGCCCACCACTGCCATGGTCAGGCCCCCGCCAACAGCCGCTGCGGCCACCGTCCATTCAAGCGCAACTGGTGCGTTGAGGGTTTGCATCTTCGTTGTCCGCCTCTCTGCGGCAAAGTGGAGAAAATAGGGAAAGCAGGATGGGTCAAAACCTCACTTGCAATCTTGCACAGGATTGCATGTTCGTGAGAGAGTGTCAAGCATCACAGTTATTCCGTAGAGGAATCTCAAAGGAGAGCCAGAGTGAGTTTCAAAGCAGTAGTGGCCAGCAGTACGGTCAGGCTCAGTGCCTCCGAAGAGCGCGTCATGAACGTCCTCATGGGGGACGACATGTCCGGAATTCCAGCGGCCGAAGTTGCGGACCGGGCCAAGACCCACGAATCAACGGTGGTGCGGCTGGCAAAGAAGCTGGGCTACCGCGGCTATCCGGACCTGCGCAATGACCTGCGCAAGGACGAAACCGAGATCCATGACCACCACGGTGGAATCATGCGCGGGGACACAGGCTACGACCTGGCCGCTTTCGTCGCCGATGAAATCGTCGCGCTGAAGCGGCTGCCGCATTTTGTTTCACAGGACGATTTGGACGCCGCCGCCAGGACGCTGCATGGATCACGGACGATTTACCTGTTCTCAAGGGACGACGAAAAGCCCACGCGTGACCTGATGGCACGCCGCCTGCGGCGGTTGGGCCTGACGACAGTATCGCTGGGGACAACACCGAAAGACCTGGCCGAGCGCTTCGTCAGCTTCGATGAAAACAGCACCCTCATTGGTTTTGCGCTGCGCGAGGCGCCACGCCAGCTTGCCGCACTGGTGACCGAGGCAGCCCGGAGGGGAGGCAAGAGCATCCTGATCTCTGATGTGCCGGGCTACCGCTTCCGCCCCAGCCCCGACCATCTCATCACCGCCAGGCGCGGTGACGACGGCGAGTACCGGACCCAGCTGATTCCCGTTCTCCTGGCCTATGCCCTGCAGCTGGCGATCTTCCACTTGGACCCGGCCCGGTACCGGGCAGCCAGGGACAGCATCGAGGATCTGACCCGCCTCTTGGGCGGGGCGGACGAAATTCCGCTGCGGGCGTGAACCCCGGCTGGCGGACAGCACTCAGCGCGCAGGCAGTCCTCGCCCAGGCTGCCTGGGTGGGTATCCGGCTCATCATCGGCTATCGGGCGCTTGCTGAAGGTGCCGACCCCGTTTTCCTGGGCGTCCTGGCTTCGAGCTTTGCGCTGCCCGCTCTGCTGACCGCCCTGCCTGCAGGGCGCCTGGCTGACAGGTTCGGGGGCACCGCCATGGCCTTTATCGGACTGCTGACGGCCGCTGCCGGGACCCTGACCATGCTGGCGGTCAGGGGGCTTCCCATCCTGCTGGCGGCCAGTGCCCTCATCGGCCTGGGTCATCTCATGGTGATGGTGGGCCAGCAGGCATTTGTGGCACACGTCAGCAGTGAAGGATCCACTGACAGCGCGTTCGGCACGCTGACCGCCGCCGCTTCGATCGGCCAGCTCATCGGCCCGCCCGCCGTCACGCTCGTGGCTTCGCTGGGCATCCGGGACGGGGCCGCGCCGGACACTACGCTGGGGCTCCTGGTGTGCCTCGGATTCAGCGCCCTGGCCACACCCGCCTACTTCTTCCTGCGGCGGACGGACGCCGGGCTGCGCAAGGGCCGGCGTAAAACAGCGGCTGAACCCGTCAGCGTGGCAGGGGTCCTGAAGGCTCCAGGACTGTGGCGCTCGCTGGTGGTCAGCGGGGCGGTGCTGGTGACGGTGGACCTGATGTACGCATTCGTCCCGGTCTGGGCCACCGAACAAAACGTCAGTGCCGCCGTCGTGGGTATGCTTCTGGCGCTCCGGGCCGCCGTCTCGGTCGCGAGCAGGGTGGGCCTCACCCGCCTGATCGCGCGCTTCGGACGCAAGGCGATGCTGATCGCCTCCATTGGTGCGGCGGTCCTCTCACTCGCCGCCCTGCCGCTGGTGGGCCCTTTGGGCGCCATAGCCGTGATGATCGGGCTGGGGCTCGGGCTCGGCATCCCGCAGCCGCTCACCATGGCTTGGGTGGTGTCACTGACCGCATCATCGAGCCACGGCGCAGTCCTGGGACTGAGGATGACCGTCAACCGGCTGGCGCAGATCACGCTGCCCATCGCCGTCGGCTCCTTTGCGGCGCCCCTTGGCGTGCTGGGGATTTTCTGGGCCAATGCCGCGCTGCTCCTGGGAGCCATCGCGGTGGTGGCAGGATCCGACGCCGGGAAGCCGCCTGGGGCGGATACCGTCACCTGACGCAGGGCGCCTGCGGCACCAACCGCCGGAACGCCCGACGTCGGCCTGCCGCCGTTGGTGGGTTACCCGTCGTAGTGGGTGCGCGCCGGTCCCTGCCCCAAGGAGTTGACCACGGCCGCCGCCACATCGTGAAGCTTGGAATTGCGGGTGCTGGAGGCAGTCTTCAGGATTTCGAAGGCGTCCAGCTGGCTGCAGCGGTTCTGCGCCATGATGATTCCCACGGCCATGTCGATGACAGTGCGGGATTCCAGCGTTGCCCTCAGGTTCTTTGCCGTCTCGCTGTAGTGGGCGAACCGCACGGCGAGCCGGAGGGCAAGGGACGTCTGGCTGACGAAGTTCGCCGCGAATTCAAGGACACGGCCGTCGAACCGGTGGGGCCGCCGTGAATACAGCTGCAGGGCGGCTTTCGTTTCACCCTCCAGTTCGAACGGCAAGGAGAGCACGGAGCGGACCCCCTGGCCCAGGACAGCTGCGGCGTAATCCGGCCAGCGGTCATCCTCGGTCACATCAGGAATGTGTATGGTTGCCTGCTCAAGGGACGCGGCCATGCCAGGGCTGTCGCTGAACTGGTACTCGATCTGGCCGATGGCCTGGGCCTCCGGCCCGCTGCTGGCAACCGTGGCAGTCTTGCGCTCGCGCAGCAGGGTGATGGTGCAGAAGACCTCGTCGTCAAGGTCCGAGAGGCCGCGTACGGACACGCGGGCGAGCTCGTTGAGGAAGTCCTCAACATCGGAGCTGTTGAGGACGAGTTCATGGAGGTGCTCGGTGATGGATGTATCGGATTTTGCTGTTGACTCGCTGGCCACGATTCTTGGTGCCATTCGCTCAGGTCAAAACGAGCCGGCAACGTTCCGCCAACCCTCAAGGGGACCTGGCGGTAAGGGTCGCTGGATCGACGAACTTTCCAACGGCCTGCTGCTAAACCGATATCCAGAAGTATATACACGCTCCGGCCCCTGAAAACGTCACATTGGGCCTGCGCACCGCCCTGGTAGGCAGTCCTTGGGTATGTGCCCGAATGTGACCCCGCAAGCCAGGCTCAGGCTTGTTGGCTTGAAGTTACAAGGAATTTGTGAGGTCCCACGGACCTGGGGCGTCCGCTGAAATAATCCTGCGGTTTGCGAGTAATACTGAGTACTCGGCCTGTAGTCCAAGCAGCGGCCGCCGGTGTCACCTCAAACGTTGCGGGTTGTCTTCCGGCCTGGTGCTAGGCTCCCCTCAACGCAAAGCCAGGCCCCGGATCGCCTACCGGAGGCTGGCATTGTGTTGCCTCTTATGGGCAGAATGAAGCACGCGTTGGCGTTGCCGGCGACGGACCCGAAACCAGCGGCGATGGCGCCGCGGAGGGACGTAGAACATGACCAGACTGCTCATCATCGGTCCGCCCGGCTCCGGCAAAGGCACCCAGGCCGTGCACATCGCGCGGCATTTCAAGATCCCTGCCGTCTCAACCGGCGAGATCTTCCGTGACAATGCCAGCCGGGAAACACCGCTGGGCAAGGAAGCCTCCAAATACCTGGACGACGGACTCTTTGTTCCCGACCACCTGACCAACGCCCTGGTCAAGGACCGCTTGCTGGCAGCCGACGTGCAGGATGGTTTCCTGCTGGACGGCTACCCCCGGACGGCGCCGCAGGTCACGGAGCTGGACAACATGCTGGCGGCCCGGGACCAGCGCGTGGACGCAGTCATCGAACTCCGGGCGCCCGACTCCGAACTGGAACAGCGGATGCTCAAGCGCGCCCAGGACCAGGGCCGCAAGGACGACACGGTGGATGTGTTCCGCCGAAGGCTGGATCTGTACCATCGCGAAACGCATGAGGTAGTGTCCGTTTACGCAGGCCGGGGGCTGGTTGTCTCCGTTGACGGCAGCGGAAGCCCGGACGAAATCACCGAAGCGGCCATCGCCGCCGTCGAGAAATTCCTCGCGACCTAGGATAGGAAGATCCCCATGAGAATTGCAGTGACCGGCGGTAGCGGGAAGTTGGGGCGGCATGTTGTCCGCAGGCTCACAGCGGACGGGCACCAGGTGCTGAACCTGGACCGTGCCGGGGACCGGAGCCCGGGGCTGGCCATTGTGGACCTGCGTGACTATGGCCAGGTCCTGGATGTGCTGCTGGGACTGGATGACAGGCACACCGGTTTTGACGCCGTCGTCCATCTCGGTGCCATCCCCGCGCCGGGCATCCTGCCGGACGCTGCGACGTTCGAGAACAACATGCTCTCCACCTACAACGTCTTCCAGGCGGCCCGCCGGGCGGGCATCAAGAAGGTGGTGTATGCCTCCAGTGAAACGGTGTTGGGGCTGCCGTTCGACGTCGACCCGCCCTACATCCCCGTGGACGAGGAATACCCCGCCCGCCCGGAGAGCACATATTCGTTGGTGAAGCATCTCGAAGAGCAGATGGCCATCGAACTGACGCGCTGGGACCCTGAATTGAGCATTGTGGCTTTGCGGTTCTCCAACGTGATGGATGCCGAGGACTACGAACGCTTCCCGTCGTTCGATTCCGACGCCATGCTCCGCAAGTGGAACCTGTGGGGCTACATCGATGGCCGTGATGGCGCCCAGGCCGTGGCGCGGGCGCTGGAGAACGGCACGCCTGGCTTTGAGGCCTTCATCATCGCGAACGCTGACACCGTGATGAACCGTTCCAGCGCCAGCCTCGCCGCGGAGGTGTTCCCGAATGTCGCGGTGACCAGGGAACTGGGTGAACACGAGACCCTGCTCGGCATTGGCAAAGCCAGGAGGCTGCTGGGCTTCGAACCCGAGCACAGCTGGCGGACCTACCACCCCAGCAGGACCACGCCCACGGAAGACTGAAACCGGCGGGACCCGGCCCTGGGGATTGGCCGGCGCGAGGGGCGTTTTCCTCAGGACAAACCACAGGTTTGCGCAGCTGATTAAGGCTTGGCGCAGGATCGGCGAAGTTCCGGGCAACGGCATGCCGCGGGCTCCTATTCTGGTGGTGGGCGGGGCTTCCCCGCCCGCCAATACCAAGCCCCAGCGCCCCGCAAGGACCCCAAAATTCCACTTTCACGCCTGCTCCGGCCCGCCGCCACAGCGATGCTTGTTTCCGCCGTCGCACTGACCGTCCCCGGCCTTCCCGCCGCAGCCGTTGCACCCGCCGCCCACGAGGCCAGCGTCCGCTACATCGTCCGCTACGCCGCAGACGCCGACGTCGCCGCCGAGACTGCGGCCATCCGTTCCCAGGGCCTCGGGGTGGGCCGAACGTTTTCGCACGCGGTGCGCGGCGCCGTCGTGACAGCAACCCCCGGTCAGGTCGAGGCACTGTCCCGCTCAGGGCGCGTCGTTTCGGTGGAGGCGGACGCTCCGGTCACCCTTTCCGAAACGCAGCAGCCTGCGCCCTGGGGGCTGGACCGGGTGGACCAGCGGGCCCTGCCCCTGTCGGGCTCCTACAACTGGACCTCGGCGGGCGCCGGGGTCAGCGCCTATGTGGTGGACACCGGCGTGCTCGCATCGCATAACGAGTTCGCTGGCCGCATCACGGCGGGCTGGACGGCCGTGGCCGACGGCCGCGGCTCCACGGACTGCAACGGCCACGGAACGCACGTGGCCGGAACAGTGGCAGGGACCACTTACGGTGTGGCAAAGTCCGCGACTGTGGTCCCCGTCAGGGTCCTGGATTGCAACGGTTCCGGGTACAACTCCGATGTGGTTGCCGGCCTGGACTGGATTGCAGGCAACCACACTGCCGGCACGCCGGCCGTGGTCAACATGAGCCTCGGCGGTGCCGCCAGCTCGGCCGTGGACGCGGCGCTCCAAAGCGTCATTAACGACGGCGTTGCCGCCTTCGTGGCCGCCGGTAACTCCGCCGTTGATGCCTGCGGCACTTCACCCGCCCGTGTCCCCGCCGCCGTCACCATCGCCGCCAGCGATTCCGCCGACCGGCAAGCCAGCTTCTCGAACTACGGATCCTGCGTCGATCTCTACGCGCCCGGGGTGGGCATCACCTCAGCGTCCTACACCTCCACCAACGCATCCGCCTCGATGTCCGGCACTTCCATGGCAGCGCCCCACGCTGCGGGAGCGGGGGCGGTACTGCTCGCCCAGAATCCGGCACTCACTCCGGCGCAGGTTGCGGCGACGCTGGCCTCCAACTCGACTGCCGGCGTCGTGATCGGGACCGGCGCCGGCACGCCAAACCGCCTGCTGTACTCAGCCGGCACAGCGCCCGCTCCGACCCCCTCACCTGCGCCGGCCCCCGTGGTTACTACCCCGGCGGCTCCTGCCCCAACAGTCACGGCCAAATCACCCGCTGCAAGTTCGACGGCGGTGGCTCCGGGCAGCAATGTCACTGCCACCTTCAGCGGCGCTGTCCAGGGCGTGGGCAGCGGAACTTTCATCCTCAAGAACGCCGCGGGTTCCCTTATCCCAGCCACGATCACCTACAACGCCACGACGATGACTGCCACCCTTGACCCGGTGTCGAACCTGGCGGCAGACTCAAAGTTCACGGCGACGCTGGTGGGCGGAACCACCGCCATCCGTGACGCCGCCGGCACCCCGCTGGCCACCACCGGCTGGACTTTCACCACCGGGCCGGCGCCCACCGTTACCGGATTCACCCCCGGCAGCAACGCCATCCTGGTCCGGCGCTCCAACAACGTTTCCGTGACGTTCAGCGAAGCCGTTCAAGGCGTCACCACGTCCACCTTCACGGTGAAGAATGCCACTACCGGCGCGGTCGTTGCCGCTACGGTCTTCCGCAACGGCAGCACCAACCAGTGGATCCTTGATCCGCAAGCGGCCCTCGCCGCCAAGACCAAATACACGGTGACAGTCTCCGGCGGGGAAGCAGCCATCCGCGACCTTGCCGGGAACCAGTTGGGCACCAAAACCTGGCAGTTCACCACAGGTTCCTTCTGACTGGTTTTCCAACACAAAGAAGGGAGACCGACGGCGGCACGCGCGTGCCGCCGTCGGCCTCCCTTCGTTGATCTCCCGGGCACTCCGAAGCACCTTAACGAATCGGCAGGACCTCGTAGCCGTCCGTCTTTGCCACCATCTGCCGGCCGTGGTTGCCGTTGAACTTCAGCCACATGACAGACGAGTCGGCTGCAACGGCCTCAACTTCGCCGGTACGGACCACGCGCCCCCCAGAGCGCAGTTCCACCCAGCTGCCCACGAGCTGATGCCAGTCTTCGGTTGCTTCGTCCACAGTCCCGGCAGCCCTCAGGAAATCAGTTCGCGGGTCATTCCGAAAGGAACCTGGTCTGACAGTGCTGCGGTGTAGCGGCCAGGGGCGACCCGGGTCACCAGGATGCCGTGCGTGCCTGTCAGGAGGGCGGCTTCCTGAAGGCGCCTGACGGCAGCCTCAAGTTCTTCGTCCAGAAGATGCCGGCTGGCGACATCTATCTCAATGCGGTCCATGGGGGTAGACAAAGCGGCTCCTTGTGAAGTGTTGGGGTAGGTTTCCTGGTTATTTAGGCTTCGCTGCGGAAACGGGGACGGGGCGATCCTTTGCCTGGTCCTTCGTTCCCGCGGGTGCCTGGGATTCCGACGTCGCCGGCGGGGAAGTCCTGAGCTTGAAGCGCTTCCCGATGGTGCTGCCCCCGCCACCGCTGCGGTTCTTGTTGAAGATGTCGAAGCCGACAGCCAGTAGGAGGACCAGGCCCTTGATGAGTTGCTGGTAGTCAGTGCCAAGGCCCAGGATGGACATGCCGTTGTTCAGCACGCCCATGATCAGGCCACCGATCATGGCGCCGGCCACCGTGCCGATGCCGCCCTGGACAGCGGCGCCGCCGATGAATGCAGCAGCGATGGAGTCGAGTTCGAAGCCGGTGCCGCCGGCTGGCTGTGCCGAGTTGAGCCTCGCCGTGAACACCAGCCCTGCCAGGGCCGCCAAGACGCCCATGTTAACGAAGAGCCGGAAGGTGACGGCCTTGGTCTTGACACCGGACAGCTCCGCAGCATGCAGGTTGCCGCCGATCGCGTAGGTGTGGCGGCCAAAGACGCTGTTGTTCATGAGCGCCGTGTAAACGATCACCAGGACGGCCAGCACGATCAGGACGATCGGGGTGCCACGGTAGCTCGCGAGGAGGAACGTGATGATCAGCATGAGCAGGGCCACGAACGTGGTCTTGGTGGCGAACCAGGCCATGGGTTCGTTTTCGAGGTCGAACTTCTTGCGGATACGGCGCTCCTTGAGTGCCTGGATGAGCAGCGCAACAGTGGCTCCCACACCCAGGATGACAGTCAGCCATTCCAGCACGGATGTTCCCCCGGAGATGTCCGGGAGGAATCCTCCGCCCAGGGCACGGAGTTCGGCCGGGAACGGGGTGATCTGCTGGTTCTTCAGCGTGATCAGGGTCAGGCCGCGGAAGATCAGCATGCCTGCCAGCGTGACGATGAACGCGGGAATGCCCACATAGGCGATCCAGTATCCCTGCCAGGCGCCGACAAGCGCTCCCACCAGGAGGCAGGCGGGGATAGCCAGCCACCAGGCCCACCCCCAATGGACCATCATGACGCCGGCGACGGCACCGATAAAGCCGGCGATTGATCCCACCGAGAGGTCGATGTGGCCGGCGATAATCACCATCACCATGCCGATGGCAAGGATGAGGATGTAGCTGTTCTGGACCACCAGGTTGGTAACGTTCTGGGGCTCCAGGAGGATGCCGTTGGTCAATACCTGGAACAGCAGGACGATCAGGATCAGGGCAACGAAGATGCCAACCTGCCGGAGGCGGCTTGTCAGGAAGCCGAGGGATTCTCGTAGGGCGGACATGGTCCTATTCCTTCTCTTTGGTCATGTAGTGCATGAGTTTTTCCTGGGATGCTTCGGCGATGGGCACCTCGCCGGTGACGTGGCCCGCGGACAGGGTATAGATCCGGTCGCAGATGCCGAGGAGTTCGGGCAACTCTGAGGAGATGACGATGACCGCCTTTCCCTCCGCCGCGAGGTTGGCAATGATCGTATAGATTTCGAACTTGGCGCCGACGTCGATCCCACGGGTGGGTTCATCGAGGATCAGCACGTCCGGGTCCGAGAACATCCATTTGCTCAGCACCACCTTTTGCTGGTTGCCGCCGGACAGCTTGCCGGTGATGGCGGCAACTGACGGCGCCTTGATGTTCATGCTCTTGCGGTAGCCGTTCGCCACCACAGTCTCCCGGTTTTTGTCCACCCAGCCGCCCTTGACCAGCTTGCGGAGCGCAGCCATGGAGATATTCCGCTGGATATCCTCGATGAGGTTCAGGCCGTAGTGCTTCCGGTCTTCTGTGGCATACGCGATGCCGTGTCCGATCGCCTGGGACACCGTGGACGTGTTGATTTCCTTGCCGCGCTTGTACACCTTCCCGGACATCGCCGTGCCGTAGGTGCGCCCGAAGACGCTCATGGCCAGCTCGGTCCGGCCGGCTCCCATCAGGCCGGCAAGGCCCACCACTTCGCCCTGGCGGACGTTCAGGCTGGCGTTGTGCACCACCATGCGTGTGTGGTCCTGGGGATGCCGGACGGACCAGTCCTCGATCCGCAGGACTTCCTCGCCGATCTTGGGTTCCCTGTCCGGGTAGAGGCTTTCCAGGTCCCGGCCCACCATGCCGCGGATGATCCGTTCCTGTGTGATCTGGCCTTCATCGAGCCGCAGGGTCTCAATGGTTTTGCCGTCGCGGATGATGGTGACGGCGTCAGCGACCTTGCGGATTTCGTTCAGTTTGTGGCTGATGATGATGCTGGTGATTCCCTGGCCCTTTAGGTGCAGGATCAGGTCCAGGAGGTGGCCGGAGTCCTCGTCGTTGAGCGCTGCTGTGGGTTCGTCGAGGATGAGGAGCTTGACTTCCTTCGACAGCGCTTTGGCGATTTCCACCAGTTGCTGCTTGCCCACGCTGATGTGTTGGACCGGAGTGATGGGATTTTCGCTCAGGCCCACCCGGGCCAGCAGTTTTGCGGCCTCCAGGTTTGTTTTGCGCCAGTCCACCCAGCCGTTCTTGGCCTGCTCGTTTCCGAGGTAGATGTTTTCGGCGATCGAAAGATACGGGCTCAGGGCGAGCTCCTGGTGGATGATGACAATCCCGCGCTTCTCGCTGTCGTTGATGCTGGAGAAGTTGCAGGGCTCGTTTTCGAAGAGGATTTCCCCGTCGAAGGAGTTGTGCGGGTAGACGCCGGACAGGACTTTCATGAGCGTGGACTTGCCCGCCCCGTTCTCGCCGCAGATGGCGTGGACCTCGCCCCGGTTCACGTCCAAAGTGACATCCTGGAGGGCTTTGACGCCCGGAAAAGTCTTGGTGATTCCTCGCATTTGAAGAATGGGTGTGTTCATCGTCAATTCCCACTGACTGGTTGAAACTGGGCAAGCCTGCGGCTGCAGGGGCCTACGTGGAAGGGGTTGCGGCGCGGCCTTGTGGCCGGCCGCAACCCCACAAGAAAGTTACTTGACGTCGGCGTCTGTGTAGTAGCCGGAGTCGATGAGTTCCTTCTTGTAGTTGTCCGCAGTAATGATCACGGATTTGAGCAGGTAGGCCGGAACCACCTTGACCTTGTTGTTGTAGGTCTTGGTGTCGTTGACCTCGGGCTCTTGGCCCTTCAGCAGGGCATCGACCATCTTCACTGCCTGGGAACCCAGCTGGCGGGTGTCCTTGAAGATGGTGGAGTACTGCTCACCGGCGATGATGGACTTCACGGAGCCCTTCTCAGCGTCCTGGCCGGTGACAACCGGCAGATCGCCCTTGGCGTAGCCACCGGTGCTGGTCAGTGCGGAGATGATGCCGATGGAGAGCCCGTCGTAGGGGGAGAGCACGCCGTCAAGCTTCGTTCCGGAGCTGTAGGCGGCAGTGAGGATGTCCTCCATCCGCTTCTGGGCAACGGGGGCCTGCCAACGCAGGATGGCTGCCTGCTCGAACTTGGTCTGGCCGCTGGGAACCTTGAGGGTTCCGGCATCCATGTACGGCTTCAGGGTGTCCATGGCGCCGGTCCAGAAGAAGTTGGCGTTGTTGTCATCCGGACTGCCGGCGAAAAGCTCAACGTTGAACGGGCCCTTGCCCTCCACCTTCTTGCCGCTCGCGTCAACCAGGCCCAGGCCGGTCAGCAGTGACGTTGCCTGCTGCACGCCTACCGTGTAGTTATCGAACGTGGTGTAGAAATCAACGTTGGGGGTGCCGTTGATGAGCCGGTCGTAAGCGATGACCTTGACGTTCTGTTCCTTCGCCTTCGCGAGGACATCGGTCAGGGTTGTACCATCGATGGCCGCGATGATGAGTGCTTTGGCACCCTTGGTCAGCATGTTCTCGATCTGGGAAACCTGCGTGGGAATGTCATCGTTGGCGAACTGGAGGTCAGTCTTGTAACCAAGGTCCTTCAGGGACTTTTCCACGTTTCCGCCGTCGGCGATCCAACGCTCGGATGTCTGGGTGGGCATGGAGATACCCACTAGGGATTCACTGGGATTCGCAGTGGCGTCCGGGGTGGATGTGCCACCCCGGCTTCCGCACCCTGTGGCACCCACAGTGACGGCGAGGACGACGGCTACGGCGCCCAGGAATTTCCTTATTCTCACGATTTCTCCTTCCGCGGAAGCTTGTCCGCGAAGTGGTGCTGGGGCGGCAAGCGTCTGCGCTTGCCGGTGAAGCGGTACTGGCTGGATGCCAAGGCCAGGGCCTTTGACATCTAAGAGCTGTGAACCGGCCGGGGACGGGGATCAGTTGTGTGCCAAAATAAGGTTCGACCGTGTTCGTGTTAGCGCTAACAGACAGGTTACTGGAGAGTTACATGTGAGTCAAATCACTTTTTATAGGGCCGTTTCAATCGGACTTGTGTCCACTTGAAACTCCGCACGGCCGTGGCGGACGCCGTTGATCTGGAGTTCCAGGACATGCATCCCGGGGTGGTGGACGCGAGTGGTCATCGGCCTGAAGGCGTGGCGCTTGGTGAGGATCCTGGACTCACCCGCAGCGAGCGTCAGGGCCGTGAGCTTAAAGACCTTCACGGACTGGCTGCCGTTGGCCTTCCGGTAGTGGATGGCATAATCCACTGCCAGCCGCGCGCCGTCGGTGCCCATATTTGAGACCCTGAACTCGAATCCCAGGTCCTCGGGCATGGCCACCACCTGCCGGTCGAGCCGAAGTTCTGTGACAGCTACCGACGCCGGGGCGAACCCCTGCAGCGCCAGCGCACCTGGGTGCCCCTTCTTGACCAGTGTCCGGAGGCCGTGCCTGACCACCCACGCTGTATTGGTGTCCGGCGCGGCTAGCCAGCGGGCCGCCGTCGCAACCACAATCTCCGGCGCATGGCGGGCGAGGTCATTGAGGTGGTTTGCCACCGACCGCCGCACGTAGTCGGAGGGGTCGCGGTAGAGGGCATTGAGGATGGGCAGGGTTGCCTCCGGCAGCTTCACCAGGGCCGGGACCCGGACAGCCCACGGAAGGTAGGCCCGCGTCCCTTCACTCGCCAGGCGGCGGACGTGCTCGTCCGGGTGCCGCGTCCACTGCAGGATGGCCTCGAGGGCTGCCTCCGGATGGTGGGCGAGCAGGCGCCGGATGGCAAACTCGCCGGTCAGCCGGGGCGTCAGTTCAGCCAGCAGCGCCAGGCAGTCCTCGAAGTCCGGCACGGAGCCTGATTCGAGAGCGAGGGTGACAGCGGCTTCGGAGACCGGCCAGAGGATCCATCCGGTGAAAGCGGGGTTCTCCAGGGCGCCGCGGAAGATGCCTGCCGCCGTCGTGTAGCCGGAACCCGGGATGCGTTGGAGATCGTGCAGCAGCGCCCCGCTGACGCTGTCCGTACGTCCGCGCAGGCTGAGCTCGTCCAGCGTGGTGGCGGCGACGGCGAGGTTGGGCCACACCGTACCGGGTGCTGCCGTGGCAAGAATGTCAGCCAGCGACTCCACGCCTTGCCTGTTGATCAGCTCATTCATCGCACCCATGACGTCAGGCTACCCGCGGCTGGGGCTCCATGCGGAACCAGTGCAGGGGGAGCCGGCCGCGCGATCCGCCCACCATCGGCGGAAGAACGGGGATAATCTTCACCTGAGGAAAGTCTTCACGGCGCAGGGACGGAAATAGACACGTGGCAAAGCAGTCAGGGCAGCAGGCATCCAGCAAGGCGCCGCAATGGTGGCGCAGGTTCCATGACAAATTCGTCGTGGAAGAGCGATACATGGAGCCGGCGGCGCGGAGAAGCCTCTATCGCTGGTCCGTACTGTTGGCGGCGGTCGGTGCGCTCCTCTTCGTTGCCACTCTCATGGGCGTCCTGCAGGGCGACGGGCTTGCCTCGGCCGATGAGGATGCACGGAACTGGCTGCTCGCCATCCGTTCGGAGCTGCTTACCGTTGTGATGATCTTCCTGGCGGTGGTCTTCGGGCCCATAGCCCTGCCGATTATCGTCCTGGTAGTCATCCTCGTATGGGGATTTGCGGCCAAGCATGCTTGGCGGCCCATGCTGCTGGCCGGCGGCATGATCACCGGCGTGGTGATATCGCAGATCATCTTGCAGATCGTCAAGAGGTCCCGCCCGCCGGTGGAGCTGATGCTGTTTGGCGCCGACCACACGTTCTCGTTCCCCTCCGGCCACGTCCTGGGCGCCTGCGACTTCCTGCTGGTAGGAACCTTCCTGATATTCTCGCGACGCGAAAACACCAGGGCGGCGGTCCTCGGTTTTGTTGGGGCCGGCGTCGGAATTGTGTTGGCTGCGCTCAGCAGGCTGTATTTGGGATACCACTGGCTTAGTGATGCCCTGGCATCACTTTCCCTCTCGCTGATCATCCTGGGTGCGGTGATCGCCCTGGATACCTGGCGCACCGCCCGGATCCCCGGCGAACGGATTACCGGGGAACTGTCCAAAGCCGACGCTCCGGGTGACTAGCCATGGCGACCGCGATGGACGTCCGCAGGATGTGCCTGGCACTGCCCGGCGTTTCTGAGCGCAGCAGCTGGGGCCAGCCGGCCTGGTTCGCCAAGACTTTGATGGCACGCATCTGGGAAGAGGGCGTGCTGACGGTCAAGACCGACGAGCGCGAGGCCTTGCGGGCACGGAACCGGACACCTACTTCTGGACGCCGCACCACGACCGTTCACCGCAGCTTGTGCTGATCAGGCTGGACCGCATTGGTACCGAGGAGCTTGCCGAACTGCTGGAGGAGTCTTACCGGCTGGCAGGCGGCCGCAGGCCCTGACTGCGGTCTGTCCGGCACGGCAGGCGGACGCGATGCGCAGACGCGTACCCGGCACGAGGCGCTAGGCGTCGGGGCGGGAGCGGGCGCGTTGGAGCGCCCTGCGCAGCTTTGCGTTGGCTGCCTCCAGCTCAAGGACCTTCGCCACGCCGGCGAGGTTGAGCCCCTCTTGAAGCAGTTCCCCAATGCGCAGGAGGATGGCGATGTCTGTGTCACTGTATTGCCGTGTGCCGCCGGCCGTCCGGACCGGCGTGAGTAGCCCCCGCGTCTCATAGAGCCGGATATTCTGCTGCCCCGTGCCTGTCAGCTGTGCCGCCACCGAGATCGCATATAGCGCCCGTGCGGCCCCGGACTGGGGCGTTTGGCCGGATGCCGCCTCTGTCATGTCTGCTCCAAAATCCCTGCTCAAAAATCCTGAACGAATCCCTTGCTTCAGTTTGGCACGAGTGCTATAAAAAATCTATATCCACCACCATAGATCGGTGTGATGGGTATAGACCAAAACCAAACAAATGCATGCTGAAGGAGTGGGAAATGATGTTGATGCGTACGGACCCGTTCCGTGAGCTGGACCGGCTTACCCAGCAGGTCTTTGGAACCGCGGCCCGGCCGGCGGCGATGCCGATGGACGCGTGGCAGGAAGACGGCGAGTTTGTTGTCGCCTTCGATCTGCCGGGCGTTGATGTGGACTCCGTAGATTTGAATGTTGAGCGGAACGTCCTGACAGTGCGGGCAGAGCGGCGTGACCCCACCCAGCCAAACGTGGAGTTGGTAGCCTCCGAACGGCCCCGCGGCGTGTTCAGCCGCCAGTTGATACTGGGTGAGACCCTGGACACGGAAAACATCAAGGCCAGTTACGACCGTGGTGTCCTGACCTTGCGGATCCCGGTTGCCGAGCAGGCCAAGCCGCGCAAGATCGAGATCGAAACGAAGGGCCAGATGCACGAGATCGGAAGCTAGTCCATCCTTAAGCGGCGGATATCCGGCTTAGGCGCGGGCATGGGGCCGCCCTGCCCGCGCCCAAGCAGTTCGAAAGAAGGCGGCGCCCATGGACACGCCGGACAAGGTTGAGCTGCCAGACCACTACGCAGCCCTGCGGGTGGAGGCTTCGGCCAGCCAGCAGGAAATCGCCCGCGCCTACCGTGCCCGCATGCGCAGTCTTCATCCCGACGTCGACGTCGGCCCGCGCATTCCCGGCGGGGCCGATGGGAATGCCGCGGCCCGCAAAAATGAGCTGTTGCGCATCATGCAGGCCTTCGCAGTGCTTCGTGATCCAGCCCGCCGGGCTGCTTACGACCGCAGTCTTGCCGAACGGCAGACGGTTTCCCGTCCGGAGACGGGACCGCAAAGCATCCCCGTCCGGCGTGTCCGCAGCCGCGAGAACCGCGCAGGGGCCACGATCAGAATTACGCCCGTCCGCTGGGAAAGCGGACCGTGGGCATGACCCCCTTCCAACCCAACGAAGGAGCAGTACATGAGCGAGTGGCGCCGCTACGATTCACAGTTGATGCCGGTTTTCCACGAGCGGTTCGAAGAACGCTGGGGCAAGGGTACGGCCCCTTTCCTTGATCCGGAGGCGCACGAAGAGCCAATTCCGCGGGCCCAGTGGATCAATCCGGCCACCGGCGCGGCGCTGGCGGTAGTGCCCGTCTGGACCGCCGACGATGGCCAGCACCGTTCCTTTGGTGTGTTCTATCTGCCCCCGGCGGGAGGCATCTGGGTGTTGCGTCCCGGATACACCGGGTACCTGGAACCTTCCGACGGCGAAACAGAACACCTGGTTACCCTCCGGAATGACGCCTACCGGAAGGCCGTGGCCCACGCCAAGGAGTTCCTGTTTGGCTCACAGTGAGTTGTCCGGGCCGCTCCCCAACAGGCTGCGGGTGAGGGCTTCGGCGTCGGCCATCAGGTCCTCCACCGCAGCAGCGAGGTGGGCGTCGGACACCGGCGCCTCGTCCAGGGCGCCGGCCACCACGGCCCGACGCACCAGTTCGCGGGCGAAGGAAGCAGTGGTGCCCTCTGTCCGTTCCGCTGCCAACTCCAACGCCTCCGGGCTGAAGGACACCCGGCGGCCATAGAGTTCCAGCAGCCGGACCCTCTCGGCGTTTTTCGGGAGCGGAATCTCGACGGCCAGGTCCACCCGGCCCGGACGCTGCGCCAGGGCCCGTTCCAGCATGTCCGGCCGGTTGGTTGTCAGGACGAATGCGACGTCGGCATCGTTGTCCAGGCCGTCCATGGCGTCCAGCACCTCAAACAGCAGCGGCTGCGGACCATGCCCGAAGCTCCGGTCCTCGGCGATGAGGTCGCAGTCCTCCAACACCACGATGGACGGCTGCAGCGCCCGGGCCATTCGAGCCGCGTCCGAGATCCGGGCGAGCGAACCGCCGGAGAGGAGGATCGCCGTCGACCCAACACTCTGGCTCAGCAGGTGCCGCACGGTGTGGGTCTTGCCTGTCCCCGGCCTGCCGTAAAGCAGGATGCCGCGTTTGAGGTGCTGGCCGTGGTCCTTGAGCGAGGCGCGGTGCGTGGCAATGCCCACGGTGTGGTCTGCCACCTTCCGCAGCAGCCCGGCGGGCAGGATGACGTCCGACGCCGGGAGGCTGGGCCGGTGGTGAAAGGTCACGCCCGCAGCGCTGGGCCCATACGCGGACATCACGAGGGAGATGACCTGTCCCTTGAGGACACTGTTGTTGTCCATCCGCAGGCGGAACTCTGCCAGGAACGCGGTGGCGGTTTCCTGCCCGGCTGCGAGGACTTCCAGGCAAGCGGCCTGGCGCCCGGATTGGGGCTCGGCATCTCGCTGCAGGACGGCCAATGGGTTCCCGGCGAAGCTGAAGAGCCACAGGCCCAGGGCCACGGCCTGCCGGTGGCTGTCCGGGCCCACCGCGAGGTTGGCATAGTCGGGCTGGGCGAGTGGAAACTGCGGAAAGAGCTGCGATTGCTGGACCATGTCACTCAAGGACTGGTGGTGCCGCTGGCCGCCGCCTCCGATGCCCACCAGCCGGGCCCCAGGGTCCTGTTCAACGAGTTGCGCCATCACAATATCGGCGTCCACAAAGCGGTGCGGCGGAATTTCCTCCACCACCACCGAAAGGTCCGAAGCTGGCGTGCCAAGATGTTCGGTCAGGGCTTGAAGCAGCTGTTTTCCCGCTTGCTCCCGATGGTTTCCGGATTGCGCCAGCTGGACCAGCGCCGCAAAATCGTCGATGAATTTCCCCAGTTTTTCATCCATCCCCAGACCCTAGCAGGCGGCAGCCAGCCAGGCCCGGGACCCGTGGCCAGGGCAGCGTGGCTGACGCTCGTCAGCGGCCCGGCCGTGTGCCATCCTAAGGGGTACAGTTTCCGAACCCAGCTAAGGAAGTTGGCACTACAGTGCATATCACCGCCAAGGACCTGGCCGCGCTCATCCCATCCGGGTTCACCCTGGGCGTGGCCACTGCGGCCTTCCAAATCGAGGGAGCGCTTGAGGAGGATGGCCGCGGACCGGCCGGATGGGATGGCTTTGCGTCCAGGCCCGGAGCAATCGTTGACGGTCACAGCCCCGCGGTCTCCTGCGACCACTACCACCGGATGCCGCAGGACGTCGCGCTCATGAAGCAGTTGGGCGTGGACTCCTACCGTTTCTCCCTGGCGTGGCCCCGGATCCAGCCCACCGGCAGCGGAGCGGTGAACCGCGCAGGACTTGATTTCTACGACCGCCTCCTTGATGAGCTGCTGGCCAACGGGATTTCCCCCATGGCCACCCTCTACCACTGGGACACCCCGAAAGCACTGGACGACGCCGGCGGGTGGATGAACCGGGACACCGCCTACCGCCTGGGGGAGTTCGCGGCGATCGCCGCCGACGCCTTCGGGGACAGGGTGGCGCGCTGGGCAACGATCAACGAACCCGCCACCGTCTCCACCAACGGCTACACCTTGGGACTACATTCGCCCGGTGAGGCCCTCATGCTCAACGCTTTCCCCACCGTGCACCACCAATTGCTGGGCCATGGGCTCGCGGTGCAGGCGCTGCGCGCAGCAGGAGTGCCGGGCGAGATTGGCATGACCAATGTCTACTCGCCCATGGTTCCGAACTCAATCAATCCCCTGGACTACATCAGTGCCGGCCTGATGGACCTCGCCCAGAACCGGCTGTACGCGGACCCCGTTCTTTTGGGCAAGTACCCGGACCTTATCCGTGCCGCGAAGTTCTTCAGCTCCTTCGACCACCCGGAGGAGGACATGAAGCTCATCTCCCAGCCGCTGGATTTCTATGGCCTGAACTACTACATGCCCACCAAAGTGGCTGTTGGCCCGGGACAGGGCGCTGTTCCCGCCAGCATGGCCGAAGCCATGGGCAGCGACCTGAGTGCGATGGGCAACGGCGGCACCCCCTTCCACGTCGAGACCTGGCCCGAAGCGGACATCACGTCCTACGGCTGGCCCGTCAAACCCGAATACATGCGCGTGGCGCTGAAGGAGATGGCGGAGCGCTACCCGAACCTGCCGCCGGTGATCATCACCGAGGGCGGGGCAAGTTTCGAGGACATCATCGTCCGGGACAAATCCACCAACATCAGATTCATCCCGGACGAACGGCGCCTGAAATACCTCTCGGACCACCTGGAAGCGGCGCTCAAGGCCACCGCCCCGGGCGGTGAGGCGGAAGCCGTTGACCTCCGCGGTTACTACGTGTGGTCGCTGATGGACAACTTCGAGTGGTCCGCCGGCTACAACCAGCCGTTCGGGCTGCTCCATGTCGATTTTGAGACCCTGGAGCGCACGCCAAAGGCGTCCTACTTCTGGTTCCAGGAGCTGCTCGAAGAGCGGAACCTTGTGGCCGCGGCTGACACCGCCGTCGCGAAGGCCGCCGGACCGGAACCGGCTGTGACAGAGGAGAACGACGACGACGTGACCACCTTGGGTGCCACCGCGTAGCTCCGGGGGTGCTAAAGCAGGTCCAGGGCCCTGAGCTGCTTGGCCATACCGGCGCCGTCCGTGGAGTAGATCCATGGCACCGCCGAAGCGCTGTGGTCGCCGTCTTCGGAGTGTCCGCCCGCAAACACGGCCTCGCTGACCGAAAGCTGCCGGATCGCTATGGCGGCCACCTTGTCCGCGTGCTCCTGGGCGAAGCCTGAGTAGATCTGTTCGTCATGCTGGCCGTTGTCGCCGATCAGGAGCCAGCGCATGTCGGGGAATTCCTTCGCGAGGCGTTCGAGGTTGCGGTGCTTATGCTCCTGACCGCTGCGGAACCACCTGTCCTGGGTCAGTCCCCAGTCCGTGAGCAGCAGGGCACCGGCCGGGTACATATTGCGGCTCAGGAAACGCGCCAGCGTGGGGGCTGCGTTCCACGGTCCGGTGGACAGGTAAATCACGGGGGCGTCGGGATGCTCGATCGTGAGCCGGTCCAGGAGAACAGCCATTCCCGGCGTTGCCATGCGCGCCCGCTCGCTCAGCACAAACGTGTTCCACAGCGCAAGGAACGGGCGGGGGAGTGCCGTGACCATTACGGTGTCGTCAATGTCAGAGACGATGCCAAACTTGGTGTCCGGTGCGATCACCTGGATGAGCGCCTCCACCGGCTCGGTGCCTTCGGCCCGCAGGACAGCGGTATGCCAGCCAGGGGACAGCTTTATGTCCACCACCGTGTCGATCAGGCCGCCGCGGTCCGCCTTAACGTGCGTGACCACGTCTTCGATGGTGACTTCGACATCGGTGAACTGCACGGGAACACTCGTGAAAGCCCGCCAGCCGCGCACGTTCTGGGTTCCGTTGCGGGCCGCGTGGTCGGCCCTGCTGCCGGGAGCGGGCTCCTGCGTGAGCAGCACCCGGCCCAGTACCCTGACCCACTCGGTGGATCCGTACCCCTGGTACGCGATGGTCTTTGGCACGAACTTCCAGCGCTTTGCCAGCTGCAGCCGGACACCGTTAACGCTGTCCGAAAGCCGGTGGGCAAGCCTGAAAGCGCGCTTGCCGGCCAATGATGTTCTCTGGGGAGCCGTGTCCATGCCTCCACTCTGCCACAGGCGATGCGGTGACCGTCCAGCGTGACCTCAGCCCGCGCCCAGGATCCAACGCAGGGTGTCGGCGTTCCGCACAGCGTTCCCGCCGCCGTCGTTATTGAAATACACAAACACGTCCCGCCCTCCGCCATCCCATTCCCGGATGCGATCCGCCCACCAGCCCAGGTCGGCGTCCGAATACGAGCCCCCATAGAGATGCTGGTGATCCGGGCCGTGCATCCGGACGTACACAAACGGCGCCGTGGCCCGCAGGATGCATGGCAGGTTGGCCCCGCTCATGATGCAATAGGCGGCCTTATGCCGCTCCAAGAGCCCATAGACATCCGGATGGTCCCAGCTTGGGTGCCGGAACTCCACTGTGACCCGGATCCACCACGGAACTGCGGAGAGGAAGAAGTCCAGCCGGGCGTCATCCCGCGCCTGCTGGGGCGGGAGCTGGACCAGGAGGACCGCGCGTTTGTCACCGAGTTCATGCCAGCATTTGGCGATCCGCTCCAGCCAAACCTCCGGCGCGTACAGCTTCTTGCCGTGCGTGAGCCCGCGAGGGGCCTTCACCGACATGGCGAAGCCGTCGGGAAGCCTGCGCCGCCAGCTTGCGAAAGATGTGTCGCGGGGCCAGCGGTAAAAGCTCGCGTTCAGCTCAACCGTGCTGAAGCGGGACACGTAGTACTGAAGCCTGTCGCGGGCGGGCAGCCCTGGCGGGTACAGCACGTTCTCCCAGTGGTCATAGCTCCAGCCGGATGTTCCAATGTGGATGGCCATGTCAGCTGAAATGGGTCTTGAGCGTGCCGCCGCCTGCGGATTCCACTATGGCCAGGGCCACGTCGCGCAGTTTCATGTTGCGCGTGCTGGAGGCAGATTTGATCAGTTCCATCGCCTCGTCCTGGGTGCAGCGGTTCTGTCCGATGATGATCCCCACCGCTGTATCGATCACCGTGCGTGAGTCCAGTGCCGCCTTCAGGTTGGCAGCAGTATCCGTATGCTGGGCCAGCCGGACGGCAAGGCGCATTCCCTTGGAAGCCTGGGACACGTAGCCGAGTGCATGCTCAACGGCGCTGGAATCGAAGACGCCCGCGCGGTCGGAGTAGAGGTTGATACCTGCCTTGGCGTCGTCGCCGGAGAGCTCGAATGGGATGGCCAGGACGGACCGGATCCCGTGGTTCAGCACGCTGGCAGCGTAGTCCGGCCACAGCGTTTCTGTCGTGAAGTCCCTGATGTGCACCACCACCCCTTCCCTGGCGCATTGGAGGCACGGCCCGTCGCCATACTCGTACTGCAGTTCGTCAAGCAGGCGGGCCCTAGGGCCACTGCTCGCCACGGTGGCCGCTGTCCGGTGGCGGAGCAATGTAATGCCGCACAGGACTTCGCCCCGTGGACCGGAGAGGTTCTCTGCCGAGAAATTCGCCAGTTCGTTCAGGAAGTCCTCCACGTCCTGGGTGTCCAGGAGGAGATCCTGTATTTTCTCGATGACGAGGCTGTGCGTAGCTGGCTGTTCCAAGGTATGCCTCCGCTGTTGCTGGCTGGTACTGAAGAACCTGGCCTGCTGGCGGCCACCACGGGTGGCCACAGGCAGCTGCTTTACCTTGATTTCAGGCTACACCCCTTGAACCTTCGGCCGCGGAGGTACGTGTGGCAGTGTATGGGAATGGCGCGAATTGAAGATTATGCGGTGGTCGGGGACCTTCACACCGGAGCGCTGGTGAGCACTTCCGGATCCATCGACTGGCTGTGCTTGCCGCGGTTTGACTCTCCGGCCTGCTTCAATGCACTCCTGGACACGCCGGAAGCCGGCCGTTGGCTGCTGGCGCCTGCGGCCGGCGGGACCTGCACCCGGCGCAGCTATCGCGAGGGAACCCTAGTCCTGGAAACCGTGTGGGAAACCCCCGAAGGCACCGTCCGGGTGATTGACTTCATGCCACCCCGCGACGAGGTGGCTGACATCGTGCGCATCGTGGAGGGTGTCAGCGGCAGCGTCAGGATGCACAGCGAGCTGGCGTTGCGCTTCGACTACGGGCACATTGTGCCCTGGGTCCGCAAGGACGAGCACGGCATCCACGCCATCGCCGGACCGGACGCCGTCTATTTTGTGACCGGGGCGCCCGTGCGCGGCGAGAATATGCACACCGTCAGCGACTTCACGGTCGATGAAGGCCAGAAGGTTCCCTTCGTGCTGACGTGGGCACCGAGCCACGTCCAGCGGCCCATGACCGTCGATGCCGAGGAAGTATTGAGCACCACCACCGCGTTCTGGCGTGGCTGGACCAGCCAGTGCACAGTCACGGGGAAGTATCGGGAAGCCGTCGTGCGCTCGCTGGTGACCCTCAAGGCCCTGACCTATGCGCCGACCGGCGGGATTGTTGCCGCCGTGACCACATCGCTGCCGGAACAGCTGGGCGGCCCCCGTAACTGGGACTACCGCTATTGCTGGCTGCGGGACGCGACCATGACGCTGCAGGCACTGCTGGCTGCGGGATACACCGCGGAGGCCGCAGACTGGCGGGACTGGCTGCTCAGGGCAGTCGCCGGCGACCCCGCTGACCTTCAGATCATGTACGGAATCCATGGCGAGCGGCGGCTTCCGGAAATGGAACTGCCCTGGCTGGCCGGTTATGAAGGCTCCAGCCCGGTGCGGATCGGGAACGGCGCCGCGGAGCAGCTCCAGCTGGACGTGTGGGGCGAGGTGCTGGACTGCCTGTCACTGACCAGGAATTCGCTGCTGAAACACACCGACGAGGCGTGGGATGTCCAAGTGGCCCTCATGCAGCACCTGGAGACCATCTGGGACCAGCCGGACAACGGTCTTTGGGAGATGCGCGGCCCCCGCCGCCACTTTACGCATTCGAAAGTCATGGCCTGGGTGGCCGCAGACCGCATGGTGAAGGGAGTCCGGGAGTCCGGCTTGCCCGGGCCCGCGGAGCGCTGGGAGGCGCTGCGGGACACTATCCACCAAGACGTCATGGCCAACGGCTTCGATGCTGGACGGAACACGTTCACCCAGTCCTACGGCCGTCCGGAACTTGATGCGAGCCTCCTGCTCATCCCGCGCGTGGGGTTCCTGCCACCGGACGATCCCCGGGTGGTGGGCACCATCGATGCGATCCTGAGCGAGCTGACCGAAGACGGATTCGTGCTCCGCTACCGCCCGGCGGAGAGCGACGACGGCCTTCCCGGGGACGAGGGCGTGTTCCTGGCGTGTTCGTTCTGGATGGTGGAGGCGCTCCTGGGCGCCGGCCGCCGCAGCGAGGCTACCCAGCTGTTTGAGCGGCTCCTCGGACTGCGCAATGACGTGGGGCTGCTCAGTGAGGAGTGGGCCGTCAGGGCAGGGCGCCAGCTCGGAAACACTCCCCAGGCCTTCAGCCACTTTGGGCTTGTGACTAGCGCGCTTGAGCTGCATCAGGATACGGTTCGCCGGAGTGATACGCCCATACCGCCGGAAACGGAGAATGTGGCGTGACTGCTTGCAATGGGGGGATTGCAGCACTTCTCCCCGAAGGAATCAGTAAGTATACTTACTAAGATAAGCACAGCGCGCTCCCAGCACAGCGCAGTGACTGACGGAGGGGTGATTGGAATGGCCGGTTATTTTGAACTGGTGGATGCACCTGACGGTGGCTATAGAGTCAGGATGTTGGACGGGGCGGGGGACCTGATGGCTATTTCAGTGACGTTTCCCACAAAGCGTGCCGCGGTGGCCGGTGTTGCCATGGCGCGCGAGATTGCCGGGACCGGGCTGATCCGGGACCGCAGCCGTGACGGTGCCGGTACGGTGATCCGTGAACGCGTTCGGCCGGTGAACTCCGCCAAGGAGGAAACTTCCGCGCGGACCAGGAGGGTTTCGGGGGCTACGCGGGCTGCAGCTGGCTGATGGACTCCCAGCACCTTGGCCCGGCGGCCTCAAGGGGGCGCCGCCGGGGCGTCCTGTTCGATGTGGACGGAACCTTGGTGGACTCCTCCTACTTCCATACGCTCGCCTGGTGGCAGGCATTCCGGCAGCAGGGCTACGACGTGCCAATGGCCTCTATCCACCATTGCGTCGGCATGGGTGGCGACCGCTTGGTGGACAGCCTCCTGCCCTCAGGCCGGGATAAGGATTCCGACGCCGAGATCCTCGCCAGCCATGCAGCGATCTTTGCATCCAACTGGCCAGCCCTGCGCGCCTTTGACGGAGCCAGGGACCTCCTGGCGCAATGCCACGCCGGAGGCTTGGCTGTGGCCCTCGCATCCTCCGCCCGAACCCAGGACCTCCTGGCGACACGGCGGGCCTTGGGAGCTGACGCCCATATTCATGCAGCAACCAGTGCCAATGATGCCAAGGCAAGTAAGCCTGCGCCGGATATCCTGATCGCCGCGCTGGAGGCGTTGGGGGTCAGGCCAGCCGACGCCGTATATGTCGGTGATGCGGTGTGGGACATGCAGGCCGCAGCAGCCCTCGGCATCCCGGCCATTGCCGTGACCTGCGGCGGAACAAGTGCCGCGGAACTCAGGGATGCCGGTGCGGTCCAGGTCTACGCCGGCCCGCGCGACCTTCTGGAAAACCTTCAGGACAGTGCCATCGGCAGCCTGCTGACGGCGTCCTCGCCGGTGGGTTGACCCGGTGGGTTGACCCGCTTTCCTGACCGCTTTCGTGGCCCGCTTGGCGATGCTTTTAGCCCGTTGGCGTTCCTTCGGCGGCGGTGTCGTCGGCTACCGCCGGCTTCGCCCAGGACACAACAACTTTGACGGAGCCGTCGTCGTTGCGGTCCACGTCAGTCACCACTTCGGCGACGCTGGCGCCCATGGCCAGGATTTTTGCGCGGTACGTGGTGACCAGTTCCTCCAGGCTGGATTCGGTCCACTCTCCAGGACGCATCCGGGTGGAAATCTCAACAGGTTCCGGCTGGTACAGCGACATGACGGTCCTTTCCCGCTCGTTCGTGTGATGCAAAAATCCATGTGCTTCTTACGCTAGGAGGCTTGCCGTCCCACCACAAGGAAATTTAGTCAGTCTGCTTACTTTATTTTGCAAAAAGGGCTAGCGTCGGATGATCGGCCGGAGACCCGGCACCCAGAGGAAGGCAGAAGATGAGGGCATTGACGTGGCAAGGCAAGCGCTCCGTGAGCGTGGAAGACGTGCCGGACCCTGTGATCCAGGACCCAACAGACGCCATTGTGAGAATTACCTCCACGGCGATCTGCGGCTCGGACCTGCACCTGTATGAAGTCCTGGGGCCGTACATGCACAAGGGTGACGTGATCGGGCACGAACCCATGGGCGTCGTGGAGGAAGTGGGAAGCGCCGTCGCCCATCTCCGGAAGGGAGACCGGGTGGTCATTCCCTTCAATATTTCCTGCGGCCACTGCTACATGTGCCGCCGGGGCCTGCAGTCGCAATGCGAGACCACGCAGGTCAAGGAGAAGGGCTCCGGAGCCGCCCTGTTCGGCTACTCCGAACTGTACGGCTCGGTACCAGGGGGCCAAGCCGAATACCTTCGCGTGCCGCATGCCGACTACGGACCGGTCACAGTGGGCCAGGAACTGCCCGATGAACGCTACCTCTTCCTCTCCGATATCCTTCCCACAGCCTGGCAGGGGGTGGAGTATGCCGATGTCCACCCCGGCGGCACGTTGGCCGTCTTCGGTTTGGGCCCGGTCGGCCAGTTCGCGGCCCGGATCGGTGTGCACAAGGGCCTGCGCGTCATTGGCGTTGATCCGGTTCCGGAGCGGCGCGCCATGGCAGCACGGCACGGCGTGGACACCCTCGACTACGGCAAGGACCTCGCCGAGGAGCTGCGGGACATGACGGAGGGGCGGGGCCCCGACGCTGTGGTGGACGCCGTCGGCATGGAGGCGCACGGTTCACCCGTTGCCGGGTTCGCCCACCAGGCCTTGGGGCTCCTGCCGGACAAGCTTGCGCAGAAGGCCATGGAAACCGCGGGCGTGGACCGGCTTGCCGCCCTGCATACGGCCCTGGACGCTGTCCGCCGCGGTGGTACCGTCTCGCTCAGCGGAGTCTATGGCGGCCAGGCGAGCCCGATGCCCCTGCTGAGCATGTTCGACAAGCAGATCCAGCTGCGCATGGGCCAGTGCAATGTCCGACGCTGGACGGATGACCTTCTTCCCTTGGTGGAGGACGACGCCGATCCGCTGGGTGTGATGGATCTGGTCACCCACCGTTCGGGCCTGGACGGCGCGCCGGCGTTGTATGAGAAGTTCCAGAAGAAAGAAGACGGCTGCATCAAAGTGGTCCTCAACCCGGGGGGATGATCTTCCGGGTCCGGAGGGCTCAGGACCGGGCCACATCCACCACGCAGAACCGGTTCCCGTCCGGATCCTCCAGCACAACGAAGTCAGGATCCTCGGGGTACAGGTCCCAGTCCGCACGTGAGGCGCCAAGGTCCAGCAGGCGGGCAACCTCGGCAGTTTGGTTGTCCGCGTAGAGGTCCAGATGGATCCGGGGGTGTTCCTGCACGGGGGTTTCGCTGAGCATCAGGGCAATCCGCGCACCGCCGCCACCACCGTGCGGTATCAGTACAACCCACGTGTCATCGCCGTCCTCCCGAGGGACGTACCCCAGCGCGTCGCACCAGAAAGCGGTGGAACGGGCAACGTCCTGCACTCCAATAACTGTGGTTCCGATCGTCAGCATGTTTTGAATGCTTCCCTCATTGGGAGCGGCAGGCAAGCCCTTCTGCTGCCAGAAACCCGGTCGGGTTCAGCAGAGGGAGTTCAGCACCTGTTCGGCCAGGGCCTGCAGCTCTTCAATCAGCGGATTGACCGACACAGTGGGTGGTTCCGGCGGGTAGGCCACGGCAATGGTGAGCTGCCGGGAACCGTCTTCGCTCGTCATGGAAACTGTTCCATAGCCGTCGATGTCGCCGGTATGGCCGTGGTACAGCCGGTTGATGCAGGTGTCGTTCCATTTGAAGAGGCCGAAGCCATAAAAATCGCTGTCCTGCCGCAGCATCTCGGTCCGGCTCTCGCTGCTCACGAGCCTGCCCTGCAGCAGGGCCGCGTAAAAGGCGTTGACCTCCGACACCGTGGATACTGCGCCGCCGGAAGCCAGTTCTGATAGCCAGGCCGGCCGGGTCACGTCCAGGCGCTCGCCGTTGATGGTGATGTAGCCATGGACCATGGTGGCGGGTTCCTCTCCGGGCCGGGGGAGGCCGGTCGACTCAAGCCCCAGGGGACCGGCAATGTCCTCATCCAACACCGAGCTGATGCTTTTGCCACGGAGCCGCTGGACCATCAGGCCGAGCGCTGCGTAATTTGAACTGGAGTATTCGAAACCCTGTGCGAGTTTGCGTTCCCAGGGAACCGTGGCCGCGAATGCCAATTGCTGTTCTAGGCTGAGTGGCCTGTTCATGAGATCCTGCAGCGGTCCTGAGGCCAGCAGCGGAAAGAAAAATTCGGGCATCCCGGATTCGTGGATCAGGAGTTGGCGTACCGTCACGGGGCCGGGCGGATGGAGGACACTTCCGAACTCCGGGAGGTAGGTGCTGACCTGTTCGTCCAGGTCCACTTTGCCTTCCTCCACCAGCTTCATGACCGAGACGGCAACCATGGACTTGGTGATGCTCCCCACCCTGTACGCGTCTGAGACCGTGGCGGCTTCGCGGGTTTCCAGGTTTCGGACGCCGGCCGCGTGGTTCCACGTCTCGCCGCCGTGCTTGGCTTCGATGAGTACGGCCGGGGCTCCGTCCTCGATCATCCGTCGGCTGAACTCCTCCAAGGCTGCATAGCGTCCCGGTGTTTCCCTGCGGTCAGGAGGAGGGGGTTCGCCTGTGCACGCGCCAAAGACGAGGATCATCATCGCTGCGGTCATGGCCGCCGCGATCTTCTTTACTGTGCAACCGAGCCTGGTTCCGTCCATGCTGCGCTGACCTTCCGGGCCGGCGCTGCGGCGCGGAACCGCAACGCCGGTACCTCAATGCTCCTCGCCGGCCGCAGGCGGGGCAAGGCCGCCTGAAGCCTGCACCGGCCTTCCGCTGCGTTGCAGGCCTAGCAGCCAGGATCCGGCAGGTCTATCCTCCTGGCACCCACGTCGCTGGCGGGAACGATCTGGGTGATCGAAAGCACGGCCGGCGTCGTGTTGCTGGGGTTGCTCACGAAGTGGGGTCCGACCTCGGTGAATGTATCGCCAACGTTGAAGGTCTGGGCGGGTTCGCAACCCAACCGGCGCTGGACTTGGCCTGACTTGACTGTGGCAATCACGATTCCGGGGTGCGCATGCCATCCCGAATAGCCCAATGGGTTGTACGTCAGCTCGAAATCGACGACGGCGACATCACCCTTTGTCTTGAATTCGATGCCGTCCGCTTCGGTCTTCTGCGGTCCGTCCAGCGTGCCGATGACAAGCGGCGTGGACGGTGCCGAGCCTGATCCCGGAGTGGCGGTTGCGATGCTGCTTGTTGCCAAGGTGCCAACCGCAACGAAGGTTGCGGCGGCAAGAGTGGTCTTCTTCCACTTCATGGTGGGTACCTCTTCACCTGCAGGCGGGCTGTGCCGGCCTGGCTTCAATTTAGGTGCGGTGTACGATCGCCCAGCTTTAGTGACCCGCGCCACGGAATACCTTCTTCCGGACGAGCAGCGCCAGCAGCGGGGTAGGCCACAAGGGCCGGTTCCCTCGGCGGTGTGGGCAGCGCCCCGGGGCTGGCTAGTAAAGATATTGGCCGTGCCGGGTGTGGAAGTCAATGCCACGAGTCCCCCCTTTTAACCCAACTAGGTAGCAGCAGATGCTGTTTTGAGCCCTCAAAACGACATCTACTGCTACCTAGTTGGGACAGGGTGGCTAGGTCAGGCGGACCTGGCGGTTCATGTCCTTGTACAGCAAGTAACGGAACTCGCCCGGACCACCCGCGTAACAGGCCTGCGGGCAGAAGGCGCGCAGCCACATGAAGTCGCCCGCCTCCACCTCCACCCAGTCGTTGTTGAGCAGGTACATGGCCTTGCCCTCCAGGACATACAGGCCATGTTCCATGACGTGGGTTTCCGGGAACGGGATCACACCGCCGGGCTGGAAGGTGACGATGTTGACCTGCATGTCATGGGCGAGGTCGCTGGAGTCCGTGAAGCGGGTGGTCTTCCAGGCGCCGTCCGTGTCAGGCATCGGAGTTGGTTCCACGTTCTTCTCGTTGGTCACGAAGGACTTGGCTTCGTAACCCTCAAGCCGCTCGTACGCCTTCCGGATCCAGTGGAAGGAGACGATGTCGTCCGAGACATTCTCCACGCCCCACTCCGAACCGGCCGCAAGGTACGCATAACCGCCCTCTTCGAGCGGATGCAGCTCGCCGTCCAGGGTCAGGTTGACCTTGCCCTTGGTGACGAAGATGACGCCTTCGACGCCGGCCTCGAACTCGGCTTTAGGGGCACCGCCGCCCGGGCCGATCTCCACGATCAGCTGCGAGAACGTGGTAGCGAAGCCTGAGATGGGACGGGCGATGATCCAGGACCGCGTTTTGGAGAACCCCGGCAGGTTGGAGGTGACGATGTCGGTCATGACGCCCTTGGGAATGACCGTGTAAGCCTCCGTGACGATGGCCCGTTCCGTGGTGAGGTGGGTCTGCGGCGGCAGGCCGCCCTGTGGGTAGTAGTACTTGCCCATGTGAATGCTCCTAATCAGTGGGAAGTTGGTTGTGCCAGCCGTGGGTGCGCCAGTGCCGTCAGCTGGGAAAGTCCGACGCCGGCCAGCGACTGGACTTCATCGGTACCAACGGCGCCGCACTGCACGCCGCGCAGGACGAATGCGGCCAGCGCACGCGCGGTGGCGGGTTCATCCATGACCCCGCCTTCCGTGCGTTCGACGTAGTTGCGCAGGCGCGCGGCGGCGGCTGGGAGGCCCTGCCGGTAGAACGCATAGGTAGCGGCAAAGCGGCTGGGCAACTGCGCCGGGTGCAGGTCCCAGCCCTGGTAGTACCCGCGTTCCAGCGACCGCCGGACCAGCCGGCCGTGCAGCTGCCAGGCGTGCAGGACGTTGTCGCCCACCGGGATGATATTGGTGGAACCGTCGGAGAGGCGTATGCCCGTCCCGGCCACGGCCAGCTGCATGACTTCCTTGGCGAAGTCCGCCACGGGGTGCTCCATGGACTGGTACTCGGCCGAAATCTGCAGCGATGCAGAGTAGTCGTACGTGCCGTAGTGCAGGCCGCTGATCCGGCCAGGAACCGCGTGCGGCAGCTGCGCCACGGGGGAGGTTCCCTCAGGGCCGAGGATCAGCTGCGGGGTTTCGACCTGGACCTCGAACCGCAGCCGGCCGGCCGGCAGCCCATGGACTTCCTCCAGCCGCGAGACGGCGTAATCCATGGCCTGCACCTGCGCAATGGTGGTGACCTTGGGCAGTGTCAGGATGAGTCCTGCGGGCAGTTCGCCGGCCGCCGCCAGCCCGGAGATGAACAGGTCGAGGGTGCGCAGGCCGCGGGCCCGAGTGGGAGCCTCGAAGCATTTGAACCGTATCCCGATGAACGGGGGCGCAGACCCAGCCGCGACGGCGGTGGCCACGGCGGCGGCCGCAGCAACAGCGGCGGCGTCCTCGGCGTCGTCGCCCCTGTCCCCGAAGCCGTCTTCGAAGTCGAGGCGGAGGTCCTCGATCGGTTCGCTGTCCAGTTTCGCCTGGACCCGGGACGCGACTGCCCCGGCGAGGTCGGCCTCCTGGCCCAGCAACTGACCCAGACGTTCCAGCCCGCCGTGGGCAGCGGTCGTCGCCAGGGCCTGGGAGCCCCAGTCAGCGGCGAACGACGGCGTGAACCGGTCAGCAGGGACGTAGACCGTGTGCACGGGCTGGCGTGAGCCGTCGTCGCCCGGGTAGTTCCGGTCCAGCAGCCGGTCGGTGGCGGCCAGCTGGGTGTCGATGTGGGCGGTGTCCGCCGCAGAGAGCGACGGCGTGGGGGAAACCGCCATGCCTCAGCCCACCAGTTCGTAGGCCGGGGTGGTGAGGAAGTCCGTGTAGTCCTCGGAGAGGCAGATGTCCGCGATCAGGTTGCTGGCCGGCTTGTAGTAGAGGCGGAAGGCTTCGTCGCCGAACTCGGTGCGGAGCCGTTCGGTTTCCTCGCCCAGGATCCGCTCCACCAGCTCCCGGGTGACAGTGTTTCCGGTGTCGGCCAGGACGGACTTGTTGCGGATCTGCTGCCACACCTGCGAGCGGGAGATCTCAGCTGTGGCGGCGTCCTCCATGAGGTTGTGGATGGCCACCGCGCCGTTGCCGGACAGCCATACAGCGGTGTAGGCGACGGCGACATACAGGTTCAGGCGCAGCCCGGCCTCGGTGACCTGGCCGTCAGCAGAGGCAATGTCCAGCAGCTGGTCTGCAGTAACTGAGACTTCGGGGCGCTGCTTGTCCAGCTGGTTGGGCTTATCGCCGAGCACGGCGTCGAACACCTCGCGGCAGGTGGGGACCAGGTCCGGGTGGGCCACCCACGAACCGTCGAAACCGTCGTTGGCCTCACGGGTCTTGTCAGCCCGGACCTTGGCGAAGGCTGCCTCGGTGACCTCGGGGTGCCGGCGGTTGGGGATGACGGCGGCCATCCCGCCCATCGCGAAGGCGCCCCGCTTGTGGCAGGTCTTGACCAGCAGCTCGGTGTAGGCGCGCATAAACGGAGCCGTCATGACCACCGAGGCGCGGTCCGGAAGCACAAATTCCTCGCCGGCGTCGCGGAAGTACTTGATGATGCTGAACAGGTAGTCCCATCGGCCGGCGTTCAGGCCCGAGGCGTGATCGCGCAGTTCGTAGAGGATCTCATCCATCTCGAAGGCGGCCGGGATGGTCTCGATCAGCACTGTGGCGCGAATGGTTCCCTGGCCGAGGCCCAGGAAGTCCTGGGCGAAGACAAAGACCTCGTTCCAGAGCCGCGCCTCAAGGTGGCTTTCCATCTTGGGCAGGTAGTAGTACGGGCCGTGGCCGTTGAGGACCAGCTGCTTGGCCACGTGGAAGAAGTGCAGGCCGAAGTCCACGAGCGCACCAACGGCAGGTTCGCCGTCGATCAGCAGGTGCTTTTCGGGCATGTGCCAGCCGCGCGGACGGGCCACTACAACGGCCAGGGGCGCGTCGGTGCGGAGCGTGTATTCCTTGCCTTCGGCCGAGGTGTAGCTCAGGGTTCCCTGGGCGGCATCGCGGAGGTTCAGGATGGAGTCGATCACGTTGCCCCAGGTGGGCGTGCTGGCATCCTCGAGGTCCGCCAGCCACACCTTGGCGCCGGAATTCAGGGCGTTGATGGCCATTTTGGCCGGCGAGGCCGGTCCGGTCATTTCAACCCGGCGGTCCTGCAGTGCTGCCGGAGCCTCCGCAACCTTCCAGTCGCCGTCGCGCACGTCCTGGGTTTCCGGCAGGAAGTCCAGCTTGCCTGTCTCTGCGACCCGCTGGCGCTTGGCGCCCCGGGCGGCAAGCAGCTCGTTGCGGGTTCCGGCGAAGCGCTTGTGCAGCTCTTCGATGAACGCCAGGGCCTTGGGGGTGAGGATCTCCTCCGCGCGTTCGATCGGCCGGGGGTCTGTGACTGTGATGGCCATTTCTGGTCCTTTCGTTGGCTGCGAATCAGGCGTTGGCGAAGGCGGCTTGGGTTTCAGCTGAAACCTTTGCCGCATCCGGAGCTGTACTGGCTGCTGCGGTTGCCGCCGCGGCGTGCGCTGCTTGTGATACTGCACTAGCGACGTCTGCGGCGACATGGGGATCGAAGACGCTGGGGATAATGTAACTGGCATTCAGTTCATCATCAGCCACCCGGTTGGCGATAGCCTCTGCGGCGGCCACCAGCATTTCCGGGGTGATGTCCGACGCTCCGGCGTCCAGGAGTCCGCGGAAGAACCCGGGGAACGCCAGGACATTGTTGATCTGGTTGGGGAAGTCGCTGCGGCCGGTGGCCACCACGGCGGCGTACTTGGACGCGATGGCCGGATCGATTTCCGGCGTCGGATTGGCCATGGCGAAAACGATCGCCTTATCGGCCATGGACGCAACCTGCTCCTCGCCGATGACGTGCGGGGCGCTGACGCCGATGAACACGTCCGCTCCCGCCAGGGCCTCGTGCAGGGTGCCAGAGAAGCCATCCTCGTTGGTGTTCGCGGCGATCCAGGCGCGGTGTTCGTCGTCGTACCTTTCGCCCGAGTGGATGGCGCCGGAGCGGCCTGCGGCGATGATGTGCCTGGCGCCCTGTGCCTTCAGCAGCTGGATGATCGCCGAGCCGGCGGCACCGACGCCCGAGACCACAATCTTCACTTCTGCAAGCTTCTTGCCCACTACGCGCAGGGCGTTGACCAGGGCGGCCAGCGTGACGATGGCCGTTCCGTGCTGGTCGTCGTGGAAGACCGGAATGTCCAGTTCCTCGCGGAGGCGGTTCTCGATCTCGAAGCAGCGCGGAGCCGCAATGTCCTCCAGGTTGATGCCGCCGTAGACGGGGGCCATGGCCTTGGCAATCATGATGATTTCCTCGGTGTCCTGGGTGTCCAGGCACACCGGCCAGGCGTCCACGTTGGCGAACTGCTTGAACAGGGCGGCCTTGCCCTCCATGACCGGGAGGGCGGCGGCGGGGCCGATGTTGCCCAGGCCGAGGACCGCGGAGCCGTCGGTGAGGACGGCGATCGTGTTCCGCTTGACGGTGAGGTTGCGGGCAGCGGCAGGGTCCTCGGCGATGGCCAGGCAGACGCGGGCGACGCCGGGAGTGTAGGCGCGGGAGAGGTCGTCACGGTTGCGCAGGGCTACTTTGGGGACGACTTCGAGCTTGCCGCCCAGGTGCATCAGGAAGGTTCGGTCAGAGACGTGCTGGACCGTGACGCCGTCGAGGGCGTTCAGTGCGTCCTTGACGCGGTTGGCGTGTTCGTCGTCGGTGGTGTTGCAGGTGACGTCAACAACGAGCGTCTCGTGGTGGGACTCGGTGACGTCCAGGGCGGTGATGGCTGCGCCGGCCGCTCCAACGGCTGCAGCCAGTTCGCTGGTGGCGGAGAAGCTGGACGGTGCTTCCACACGCAGGGTGATCGAATTTCCGGGGCTCGGGTTCGCCATTGAATGTCCTCCTGGTAGGCCCGTCGCCGGGCTCGGTGCTGATCTAAAGATTTCGTATTATGGATATTATTATCTACTTTGTGGAATTACAAGCCTATGAGGTTCGTCGACTCGGGTCCAGCCGTGATGTATCTTGGGAGATCTAGGGCAATTCTTTTCACGATGCGGATAAGAGTTGTCGGAAATCGAGTCCTCAGGAGACTGGTACATGGCTGAAAAAGCCTCTGGAGGCGTGCAGTCCGTAGAGCGCGTCTTCGAACTCTTGGAACTGATCACGGATGCCGGCGGAGAAGTGACGCTCAGCGAACTCTCGTCCTCCACTGATTTGCCGCTTCCCACGATTCACAGGCTGCTGCGCACCCTGGTCACGCTGGGGTATATCCGCCAGCTGCCTAACCGCCGGTACGCACTGGGCCCACGGCTCATCCGGCTTGGCGAAGGCGCCAATAAGCAGTTAGGCGCCGTGGCTCGGCCGCAACTGAAGACCCTGGTGGACCGGCTGGGGGAGACCTCCAACATGGCTGTCCTCGATTCGGACATGGTCATTTACGTCGCCCAGGTGCCGTCCCTGCATTCCATGCGCATGTTCACCGAGGTGGGTCGCCGGGCCCACACGCATGACACCGGCGTGGGCAAGGCGATCCTGGCCCAGCTCGACGACGACGTTGTCCGCGGCATAGTGGCCCGCACGGGGATGCCCACCCCCACCTCGAAGAGCATCGGCGACATCGAGTCCCTGCTGGCGGACCTGGGCAAAATCCGGGAACGCGGCTACTCCATCGATGAGGAAGAACAGGAGCTTGGCGTGCGCTGCTTTGCCATGGCCGTGCCTAATGCTCCCACCCCCACAGCCATCTCCGTGTCCGGGCCGGTATCCCGCGTGGACGCGTCCTTCGGCGAGCGGGCGGTGCCCATGCTGCGCGAGGCGGCCCAGGCAATTTCGGACGAGTTCAACCGCAACTGACCCCACCCCCTACGGGCGCGTCAACGTACAGGTGAGGCCTCGGAGGAAGGGTATTTCCGGAGCCGTTGACCGGGTTCAGGGGTGGGCGTAGCATCAGCCCCATCCCATAGGATTTGGACCCGGCGGAGGCTATCATGGCGCAATTTATGGACGTTCATCACAACATGGTGGGAATCACTGCGGAGCAACTGCGGGAAGCCCATAACGCGGACCTGGCAATCCAGGACGACGAGCATGTTGACTTCAAGCAGGCGTGGGCGGATCCGGAATCGGGCCTGGTCTATTGCCTGTCCGAAGCCCCTTCAGCGGATGCGGTCAGGATTATCCACGAACGCTCCGGCCATCCTGCGGATGAAATTCATCCTGTACCGCTGGCCGTCTGAGGGCGCCCACCCCGTTGAAACCCCCGGCACCTGAGGTGCCGGGGGTTTCTCCTGCCAGCTAGTGGTCAGACTTTGACGACGATTCCACCGGGACTTCCTTGCCGTCGCAGTCGATCAGCTTGCCGCCTTCGTAACGGTCGCCGTCGGCCAAGCACTTGAGATCCTCCTCGCGGACCACGCGTCCCGTGCCCGCGACAAAGACCGACTGGTTTTCCGAGTTGCCGGCCTTGAGGTGGTTGAAGAGCAGGTTCAGCAGAATGGCCATCACGGCGGCGGAGCTGATGCCGGAGTGGAAGATCGTGCCGAACCAGGACGGGAACTGGTCGTAGAAGGCCGGTGCGGCGATGGGAATCATGCCGAAGCCGATGGACGCCGCCACGATGATCAGGTTCATGTTGTTCCGGTACTCCACTTTGGACAGGGTGCGGATGCCGCTCGCGGCCACTGTTCCGAAGAGTACGACGCCGGCCCCGCCCAGGACGGGTGTGGGCACCGCTGCGACCACCCGGCCCAGTACGGGCAGCAGGCCGAGAATCACCAGGATGATGCCGCCGGCGGTGACCACGAAGCGGCTCTTGATGCCGGTGATGGCTACCAGGCCAACGTTCTGGGCAAAGGCGCTCTGCGTGAACGAGCCAAAGAGCGGCGAGATGGCGCTGGAGAGCATATCGGCCCGCAGGCCGTCGCCGATGCGCCGGGAATCAACCTTGGTGCCCACGATCTCGCCGACGGCGATGATGTCAGCCGAAGTCTCGGTCAGCGTCACCAGGATGACGATGAGCATGGAGATGATGGCCGCGATATGGAACGTCGGCGGGCCGAAGGCGAACGGCGTGGGAAATGCGACGATCTCGCCCTGTCCCACTTTGGAGAAATCTGCCATGCCGGTAACAAACGCGATGACCGTTCCGATGATCATGGCCAGCAGGATGGAGAGCCGCGAGATGGTGGCGCTGCCCACCTTGCTGAGCAGCAGCACAATGGCCATGGTGGCGGCGGCGAGGCCGATGTTCGCCATGCTGCCGTAGTTCGGTGCCTTGCTGTTGCCGCCCATCGCCCAGTTGGCGGCGACCGGCATCAGCGTCAGGCCGATGGTGGTGATGACTGTTCCGGTGACCACTGGTGGGAAGAACCGAATGATCTTGGAGAACAACGGGGTGATGGCCAGGCCGATCAGCGAGGCAACGATCACCGAGCCGAAGACTGACTGGATGCCCCCGCCGCCGTGGACGATCGCCACCATCGTGGAGACGCCGGCAAATGAGACGCCCTGGACGAGCGGCAGCTTTGAGCCGAAGAACGGGATGCCGACGGTCTGCAGGACGGTGGCGAGGCCGCCCACGAAGAGGCACGCGGCAATGAGCAGGCCGATGTCCTGGGAGGACATGCCGGCCGCGGCGCCAATGATCAATGGCGGGGCGATGATGCCGCCGTACATGGTGAGGACATGCTGGAAGCCGTAGGCGAAGCTGCTGCCAATGGAGAGGCGCTGGTCTTCGGGGCGGTCAGAGGGCTTGCGGCCGGATTTGGCGGCCAGGCTTGGTTTTTTGAAGTTCACGGCAGACTTTCTGGTTCATGGCAGACGTCTTTGTCTGGCTAACGTGGTCTGGCTATAAATGTGGGGCTTAGGAGTGCCCCGCCCTGGAGTTCTTGTCCACAAAGGTGGGAGTCCGGAAGGCGCTTAAAGTGGACAAAATCTCCGGGGGCGGGGCTGATGTGGATGGTGTTCGCGTGGCCTAGCAGAAACCGGCGATGCCGGACCAGGCGATGTCCGCCGGGGTGGCGTCGTCGCGCTGGACGGTGGCCTCGATCAGGCCGTAGGGGCGGTCGGCGGCGAAGAAGACCTCGTTGGGGTTGTCGAGGCCGAACGGCGAGAGGTCCACCAGGAAGTGATGCTTGTTGGGCATGGAGAACTTGATCTCATCGATCTCGCTGTGGGCTTGAAGGACCTTGGTGCCCATATCGAACAGGGTCTGCTGCAGGGCATGGGAGTACTTCTCCGTGAAGCCCTCGAGCAGGAGGCCCTTGACGTCCTCGTAGCTCTTGTTGAAGTCCAGGGCGCTGAAGTCAGTTCCGGTCTTGAAGCGCCAGCGGGCGGAAACGTCGGTGGCCAGGATGCGGTCCGTGGTTTCAGGGAGCGTGGTGTATTTGTCCTTGGGGTAGCCCACGAAGCCGGACTGCGTGGACTTCAGGACGGTAAGGTCCTTGAGCCCTGAGATCAGGTGGGTTGCGGCGCCGTCGCGGACCAGGACGGCGGTGCGGACTTCCTGGCCATTGCGCACGAAGGAGTGGTCGTGTTCGCTGCCGTGGGCCTGAATCCGGTCCCAGCTGTAGGACTCGGCTTCCCAGCGGCCGCCGGTGACCCAGTCGAAGCTGGAGGTGAAGTGCTCTCCGAGGCGCAGGAGGAAGGCTTCGGGGGAGCCAACGCCTTGACGGGCAAAGGCGTAAATCGTGTTCTTCTGGGTGTCGGTTGCCACCACGTGGGCGTTGTCGCCTTCCCGGTGGGCGGCCTCGAAGTCGCCGCGCAACTGCGAGGTGACGTTCAGGTCTTCGATCTCGTGGCGGTCGGTGTCGCGGGTGATCTTGACGACCCGGACTTCGGCCTTTCCGTACTGGTTGTGGCCGAGGATGATGTTGCTGCTCATGGTCTGATTCCCAACTTCAGGTATGTGGGACAAAGTTCCACATAGAAATTAAGCGCGCGTTTCCCACGCGTTTCTAGTACCGTCGGCCCAACAAAAAATGAGCCGACATCAATTGATGCCAGCTCATTACGACCCTGCCTGCTGCTCCCAGGTTACGTGACTTGCGCCACGAGTTGGTTTCCAGAATAGCCCAGCAGTGCGGTGGTGTACATCACAATCTGAAAATTCAGTTTGTGACTGACGGCCTGCGAGGCCGTTGACGAACCCTGCGCCTGGAGCCTAAGCTATTTCACATAGCAGAAGTTACTTTCCACTTTGCGGAAGTTACACGAACCCGCCAACCCCTCGGAGGAGGATCAGATGTACCAGCAGGACACGCCGGTTGCACCGGCACAGACGGCGGCACCCTCAGTCCAGGAGTTCTACCTCCCCCTCGGAGGCGGAACGGATCCGGACTTCTATCTGCCGGCAGACCGTGAGCATGTTCAGGGCCGGTTCTCACGCTGGGTCCACGCCCTTCCGGGCTTCGGCCGCCGCTGACGACTCGCATGTTCACTGAGGACACAGAAATGGCCTGGCGACACCCGAATTCGGGTGTCGCCAGGCCATTTCTGTGTCCTCAGGTATTTTGTGTGTCGCCAGGCCGAGTGCGCGTCGCCGGTGTCAGGAACCAGGCCGCCCGGGCCATTCCTTGCCGGCCCAGGGGTCGTAGTCAGCGATGAGTTCCTCCTGCGGCGGACGCTTGGCTTCGGGCACGTGCTGCAGGTTCACCCGCACCCGGTACCAGAGCGAACTTGATCCGCGCATGCCGTCAACGAGCACGTCGGCGGGATGAAGTTCAGATACGACGTCGGTATGCCGGCTCTTCCACTCATCCAGCGCCGCGAGCGCCTCGGGTTTGGTCTTGGTGCGGGCCACCTCGATGAGCGGCATCACCGACTGCCGGCGGCCCGAGCCGTCGCCGCCGCGTGGTGGCTTCTCGGCGGGCCCGAGCTCCTTCGCCAGCGCGAGGAGGCTCTCGAGTGAGCCGACCGCGTCGTCAATGCCTTCATGTGGATCGCCCTTTTCTGCGAAGCGTTCGGGCACGGTCAGTACCGTGAACTGTTCCGGCCGGGCGGAGCGGACCTCGTCCCAGGTGAGCGGCGTGGAGACCCTGGCGTCGGGCAGCGGCCGGATTGAGTATGCCGATGCCACGGTGCGGTCCTTGGCATTCTGGTTGAAGTCCACGAAGACGCTCTCGCCGCGCTCCTCCTTCCACCACCGCGCGGTGGCCAGGCCCGGCGCGCGGTTCTCCACCTCCCGGGCGAGGGTCTCGGCTGCGAGCCGCACGTCGCGGTAGGACCACTTGGGTGCGATGCGTACCAGGATGTGCAGCCCTCGGGACCCGCTCGTCTTGGGCCACCCAGCCAGTCCCATATCGACGAGCACCTCCCGCGCCACATACGCAACGTCGACGATCTGGGACCAGTCGACGCCGGGCATTGGATCCAGGTCCACGCGGAGCTCGTCGGGATGCTCAAGGTCCTCGGCGCGCACGGGGTGCGGGTTGAGGTCCAGGCAGCCAAGATTCACTACCCACGCCAGCCCCGCAGCATTCCGGATGACGGCTTCTTCAGCCGAAGTGCCGGACGCGTAGTGCAGGGTGGCTGTGTCGATGAAGTCGGGGTGGTTCTCAGGCACGCGCTTCTGGAAGAACGCCTCGGCGTCGATGCCCTTCGGGAAGCGCTTGAGCACCATGGGCCTGCCGCCGGCACCGCGCAGAGCGCCGTCGGCAACGGCGAGGTAGTAGCGCACGAGGTCGAGCTTCGTCAGCCCGGGCTCGGGGAACACTACCTTGTCCGGACTCGAGATCCGGACCTCGGCACCATCAATGTCAAGGATTTCGGCCGGAGTCTTCGACGGGCTCATGCCGCCACGCTAGCAACGATCGGATGTCGCAGCCAGAGCGAGCAGGTACCGAAGTGCCCAGGGCCTAGCCGTTTACCAGCCTCCGGGCTGCGGCGGAGTGCTCCGCGATGAGCCCTGCGATGTCCAGTCCCGGAATCTGCCCGTCCACCACGCGCCATTGGCCACCCACCATCACCCGGTCTGCCCGTTCCGCCGCGCACAGCAGAAGTGCGGCGATGGGATCGTGGCTGCCCGAGAAGCGAAGATCGTCCAGCCGGAACAGGGCCAGGTCTGCCTGCATCCCGGGTGCCAGCTGCCCCAGTCCGTCCCGGCCCAGGACGGCCGCGGAGCCGCGCGTTGCCCACGCAAGCGCGCGCTCCACGGGGACGTCGGCCCCGTAGCGAAGCCGCTGCAGGTACAACGCCTGCCGGGCTTCGAGGATCATGTTGGAGGCATCGTTCGACGCCGACCCGTCCACTCCCAGCCCCACGGGGACTCCCGCATCCTCCAGTTCCAGGACCCGCGCGGTGCCGGATGCCAGCCGCATGTTTGAGGTAGGGCAATGCGCGACGGCGGTGCCCGCGGCTCCCAGCCTGGCGATCTCGGCATCGCTGAAGTGGATGCCGTGGCCCAGCCAGGTGCGGTCGGTCAACCAGCCCACGCTGTCCAGGTAGTCGACGGTGCGCAGGCCGAACATCTCCTTGCAGAATTCCTCCTCGTCCAGGGTTTCGGCGAGGTGGGTGTGCAGCCGGACGTCCAGCCGCTCCGCCAGCAGGGCGCTTTCGGCCATGATTTCCTTGGTCACGGAGAAGGGAGAGCACGGGGCCAGCGCAATCTGGATTACGGCATCGGCGCCGCGCTCGTGGTACTGGCCGATCAGCCGTTCGCTGTCCTCCAGCACCACCTCCGGAGCCTGCACCGTGGACTGGGGCGGCAGGCCGCCGTCGTCCGTTCCCAGCGTCATGGAACCGCGGGTCAAAGTGGCCCGCATGCCCAGCCCGCGCACCACGTCCACTTCAATATCGATGGCGTGTTCCAATCCGTCCGGGAAGAGGTAGTGGTGGTCGGCTGCGGTGGTGCAGCCGGAGAGCAGGAGTTCGGCAAGTGCCACGGTGGTGGCCAGTTCCAGGTCCTTGGGAGTGAGCCGGGCCCAAACCGGATAGAGGTTCTGCAGCCAGGGGAAGAGGGGCGCATTAGCAACCGGGCCCCAAGCGCGGGTGAGGGTCTGGTAGAAGTGGTGGTGGGTGTTGATCAGGCCGGGCAGCAGGACGTGGTTGCCGGCGTCGAAGGTGTTTTGGCATGGTGCCGAGGGCTGCTGGCCCGCAGCAAGAACCTCCACGATGATGCCTTCGCTGACCACCAGGCCGCCCGAGGCGTCGAGAGCATTGGCGGTGAAAGCGGCCTGCGGATTCCTGATCCAGAGGCGGGAGGCTGGACTGTGGGGGACGAGGGTCATGGGATTCCTTTGGCTGGGAGTCAATATGGCGATGCCAGCTCAGTGAAGCCCTGTCTGCTGATCCAGGTGGCCGCGGCGGAGGGCAGCTGCGGCTGGGGATCAGCGTAGGGGCGCTGCAGGCGGCCCGTCAATGGCACCAGGCGCGCAGCTAAATGTGACTGCCGGGTGGTGATGGCCCCGTAACAAGGATTTCACATTGCGAAATCAAATTTCCAGAAAACTATGGCGCAGGCCACACAGCGGTGCTAACCTCGATCTTGCCAAAGGCGGGCACCCGGACTGTCGGGAAGCTATCTACCAGGCGCAACTTAACCTTCACAGCACATGCTGAAGCCTGGTAACCGTCGCACCTGGTTCTACTGGTCCTGCAAGCGGCAACAGGCTTCCCGGCAATAAGGAAGTCGCATCATGAGTACCACCGTCACGGCCGAACAGTATTTGGCCCGATCCATCCAGTTGGCGACAGCCAACGTCCTGAACAGCGGGGGCCCGTTCGGGGCCATGATCGTCACGGCTGATGGCCAGACGTTCGACGGCGTCAATCGCGTCACCGCCGACAACGATCCCACCGCGCACGCCGAGGTCACCGCGATCCGCACCGCCTGCAAGGAACTGGGCACGTTCGACCTCACCGGCGCCGTCCTCTACACCAGTTGCGAACCATGCCCCATGTGCCTGGCCTCCGCACTGTGGGCGCGCGTCCAGCGGGTCGTCTTCGCCGCGGACCGGCACGACGCCGCTTCCGTCGGCTTCGACGACGCAGTCTTTTACGAATACTTTGAGAACCGCGACAGGGATGTCCTGATGCCGGTGGCCAAGCTCGGGTTGGACGATCCGCAGGCACCCACGCCACTGGAGCCGTTCAACACCTGGAACACGCTCGAATCCAGGATCGACTACTAGGGCCCGGTGGCAGACATGACCATCCTGGATCATTCCCACGAGGAGCATTCGGCTCCGAAGCCCGCACCCAGGCCCAAGCCTCCGGTGCCGGATTCATTCCTGGACCGCTTCTTCCAGATCACCGAGCGGGGCTCCACGCTGGCCCGCGAATTCCGCGGCGGCCTGGTCACCTTCTTCACCATGGCGTACATCGTGATCCTCAACCCGCTGATCTTGGGCGGGTTCGCGGCGGACAACGCTCCCACCGACGTGGCGGGCGGCTGGCTGTCTGCGGCCCAGGTGGGTGCGGTCACCGGGCTCACCGCCGGCGTCATGACCATCCTCTTCGGACTCGTCGCAAACCTCCCGTTCGGCCTGGCCGCCGGGTTGGGCATCAACTCGTTCCTGGCCGTCTCGGTCATCCAGGAAGTCACCTGGGCCGAGGCCATGGGGCTCGTGGTGATCAACGGCATCCTGATAGTCCTGTTCGGCATCACCGGAGCCCGCACAGCGATTTTCCGGGCCGTCCCCAAGGAACTCAAAGCCGCCATCACGGTGGGAATCGGCCTGTTCATCGCCTTCATCGGTTTTGTGGACTCCGGCTTCATCCGCGCCACGGCGGGCGGCCCGCCCGTGCAGTTGGGCGACGGCGGCTCCATCACCTCCATCCCCACGCTGGTCTTTGTGGTGGGCCTGCTGGCCATGGGCATCCTCGTGGCCCGCAAGGTACAGGGCGGCCTGCTGATCGGCATCGTTGCCACCACCGTGCTGGCGGCCGTCGTTGAGGCCGTGATGAAGATCGGCCCGGCCAGCGCCACGAACCCCGGCGGCTGGCACCTGAACCCCCCGGTCCTCTCCGGCCAGCTCGTCTCCGCCCCGGACCTGGGCCTGGTGGGACAGTTCGATATGTTCGGCGCCTTCGGCAGGATCGGTGGGCTCGCAGCCACCATGCTGGTGTTCACCCTGGTCTTCACCAACTTCTTCGACGCGATGGGCACCATGACGGGCCTGGCGAAGAGTGCCGGAGTGGCCCACAAGGACGGCACGTTCCCGCGGCTCAAGTCCGCCTTCATCGTCGAAGGCTTCGGGGCTGTGGCGGGCGGCGCCACCTCGGGTTCTTCCAACACGGTGTACATCGACTCCGCGGCCGGGATTGGCGAAGGCGCCCGCACCGGCCTGGCATCGGTGGTCACGGGTGTGCTTTTTCTGGGCTCCATGTTCCTCACCCCCCTGACCAGCGTGGTCCCGCTCGAAGTGGCGGCTGCAGCCCTGGTGGTGGTGGGCGCGATGATGATGGCGCAGATCCGCGAGATCAAGTTCAGCAAGTTCTCCGTGGCCCTGCCGGCCTTCCTCACGATCGTCACCATGCCGCTGAGCTACTCGATCGCCAACGGCATCGGCGTGGGCTTTGTGTCCTGGGCCATCATCGGTGCGGCCTCAGGAAAAGCGAAGAAGATCCATCCGCTCATGTGGGTGGTCAGCGCCGGCTTCCTGGTGTACTTCGCCCGCGGCCCGATCAACCTGCTGCTGGGCGCCTGACCGCCCTCCGCCCAGCACATTCAACGCACAACCGCCGGACCGGTGCTTTGTCCGGCTCCCGATAGGAACGACAATATGGAAACCACCGCCACGCCGGAAGAAGGAGTGCCGCCATGCTGGACCTGATCCCTTCACTCAGTTCCTGGCCGCCCGCCCTGGCCGGCGAACGGTACGCTGTGGCCACCGTTGTGGCGGCCACCGGCTCGGTGCCGCGCCCGGTGGGAACGTCCATGCTGATCGCCGAATCCGGGGCCGTCCTGGGCAGCCTGTCCGGCGGTTGTGTGGAAGGCGCCGTGGTGGCGCTCGCCCTGGAGGCAATGCACGACGGCGGCACGCGCCAGGGGACGTTCGGCTACAGTGCCGCCGATGCCTTCGCGGCAGGGCTCACCTGCGGCGGCGAGCTGACGATCCACATCGAGGCCGCCGACGCAGGGCCTGGCACTGGGTCTGACGCGGGGTCTGGCAACAAGTTGCGGGAAACCCTCGGGCAGCTCGCCTCCCTCCCGCCGGGGGAGCCTGTGGCATTGGTCCGCCGGCTGGATGCCGGCGGCAGCGGCGCCGTGGTCATTCCGGACCCGGCCACGTTCAGCGTGGCCGGGACTCCGGAAGTCACAGCGCTCCTGGGCCTGGACGGGGAACCTGGCCTGGACCGGACCCGCGTTGGGCAGCTTGAGTCATTCCTGTGGAGCGGATCCACTGGGGTGCTGCATCTGGCCGCGCCGGGCATCTGTGGCAGCGAACCCGTCACACTCCTGGTCGAGAGCAGGATCGCCCCGCCCCGGATGCTGGTGTTCGGCGCCAATGACTTTGGTGCGGCCCTGGTGCCGGCAGCCAAACTCCTCGGTTACCGGGTCACCCTAATAGACGCCCGTCCCGCCTTCGCTGCGCAGGCACGGTTTGCCTGCGCCGACGAGGTGGTCGCTGACTGGCCGCACCGGTATCTCGCAGCAGAAGCCGCAGCAGGCCGGCTGGACCAGCGCACAGTGGCCTGCGTGCTCACCCACGATCCCAAGTTCGACATCCCGCTGCTGGAAGCGGCGCTGGCCCTGGACCTTGCCTATGTCGGTGCCATGGGGTCGCGCCGCAGCCACCTCCAGCGCGTCGATGACCTCTTGGACGCGGGCGTGCGGCCGGAACGGATCGCGCAGTTGCACTCGCCGATCGGGCTGGACCTCGGTGCCGTGACCCCGGCCGAGGTTGCCGTGTCCGTCACCGCGGAGCTCATCGCATCCCGCAACAGGAAGTCCTCGTGCACGCCGCTGCGGGAGACCTCCGGACCCATCCGCCAGCCCGCCGCCCGGGCCGCCGGGCGCCCGGCGCCCACCACCATCAGCCAGCAGGAGATCGCATGGACATGAACACCATCGAGGCGGTGGTCCGCACTACCGACCCCGCCGACTGGCGCGACGGCGATGCCTGGCTGGCCGGCGGCACCGTCCTGTTTTCCTACGGCAGCTACGCCTTCGGACCCGAACCGCTCAAGCGACTCCTGGACCTGGGTTCGGCCGGCTGGACACCCGTGACCCTCACCGACGACGGCATCGAGCTGGCCGCGACGTGCACGGTCGCGGAACTTTACGCCCTCCCGGATGCGCCGGACTTGGCCCGCCGGGGCTGGCCCGCGCTGGATCTCTTCCGGCCCTGTTGCGACTCCTTCGTGGCCTCGTTCAAGGTCTGGAACATGTCCACGGTGGGCGGGAACGTCTGCACGGCACTTCCAGCAGGGCCTATGACATCCCTCTGCGCCGGGCTCGATGCCGTGGCCACCATCCTGGGGCCCGGCGGCACTACCCGCGCCGTCCCCGTGGCCGACTTCGTCACCGGGGACGGAACCAACTGCCTGGCACCCGGCGAGCTGCTGCGCAGTGTCCACCTCCCGGCGTCGGCCCTTGCGTCCCGGGTGGCGTTCCGCCGCCTGTCCCTGAGCAACCTGGGACGCTCCGGAGTACTGCTGATCGGAAGGCTCGACGGCGGCACGTCCCTCATCCTGACCGTCACCGCCGCCACCAAACGGCCCGTGCAGCTGCGCTTCCGGCACCTGCCGGACACGGCTGAGCTGGCCGCAGCGCTGCGTGACGCCATTCCCGAAAACCTCTACCACGACGACATCCACGGGCTGCCGGCCTGGCGGCAGGACATGACGTACCGGCTCGCGGAAGAGATCCGCGCCGAGCTTGCTTCCCCCGACGGGGCATCGGACGTTCCTGTTTCCGGCGACTTCTGGCCACCCCAGCCGGCCAGCAATCAGCTGCCGCGTACTTCGCCGCAGCCACCCGGCATCCCACAGCAGGAAGGGGCCTGAGCATGGCCATCGAAATCAACGGCACGGCGGCGTCAGCTGAGCCGCGCCCGGGGCAGTGCCTGCGGACGTACCTGCGCGAGCAGGGCAACCTGGGCGTCAAAAAGGGGTGCGACGGCGGCGACTGCGGTGCCTGCACCGTGCACGTCGACGGCACTCCTGTCCACAGCTGCATCTACCCGGCCGTCCGTGCCGAGGGACACGCCGTAACCACCATTGAAGGACTCGCCGGAACGACCGGCGCCGCGGGCGACGAACTTCATCCTGTCCAGCAGCAGTTCCTGGAACGCCAGGGCTTCCAGTGCGGCTTCTGCACCGCCGGCATGCTGATGACCGCGGCAACGTTCACCGACGAACAAAAGGACAACCTGCCCCGCAACCTCAAGGGAAACCTCTGCCGTTGCACCGGCTACCGGGCCATCGAGGACGCCGTCTGCGGGCACGCCGGGCATCCGGACCCCGCCGGACAGGGCTCCGGCATCGCGGGCGAGGGCCAGCCCGAACCGCGGCCCGGCGGGATGGGCGACGACGTCCCCGCGCCCGCCAGCCGCGCCGTGGTCACCGGCACCGCCCGCTACACCCTTGACATTCCCGCCGACCAGCTGCCCGGGCTCCTGCACCTGAAGCTGCTGCGCTCACCGCACGCCCACGCCCGCATCGTCAGCATCAACACAGAAGCGGCGCTGAAAGTACCCGGTGTGGTAGCGGTGTTCACCCATCAGGACGCGCCGGAACAGCTTTTCTCCACCGCCCAGCACGAGCTCTACACGGACGATCCGGACGACACCCGTGTGCTCGACGACGTAGTGAGGTTCCGCGGCCAGCGGGTCGCCGCCGTCGTGGCAGAATCGGTGCCCGCCGCCGAAGCGGGAGTCCGGGCGCTCGCCGTCGAGTATGACATCCTCGACGCCGTGTTCACGCCGCAGGACGCCATCCGCCCCGGGGCGCCTACTCTCCATGGGGAGAAGGACGCCCTCACGGCCCGGATTGCCCGCCCCGAACAGAACGTCGTGGCCGAACTCCACTCCGAACTGGGAAGCGTTGAGCAGGGCTTCGCGGCCGCCAGCTTCATCCACGAGCAGACGTATCAGACGCAACGGGTCCAGCACGTCGCGCTCGAGACCCACGCCGCCATCGCGGAGGTGGACAGCGATGGCCGGCTGCAGGTCCGCACGTCCAGCCAGGTCCCGTTCCTGGTCCGCCGCACGCTCTGCCGGGTTTTCGGGCTGCCCGAGGAACAGGTCCACGTGGTGGCCGGCCGTGTGGGAGGCGGGTTCGGCGGCAAGCAGGAAGTGCTGACGGAGGATATCGTGGCGCTCGCGGCCCTGAAGCTGGGCCGGCCCGTCCAGCTTGAACTGACCCGGACCGAGCAGTTCACCGCCACCACCACCCGGCATCCGTTCACCATCAACCTCAAGGCCGGGGCCAGCGCCGACGGCCGGTTGACCGCCCTGAAGCTGGACGTCCTGACCAACACGGGCGCGTACGGGAACCACGGCCCGGGCGTGATGTTCCACGGCTGCGGTGAGTCCCTGGCTGTCTATAAATGCGATAACAAAAGGGTTGACGCCCAGGCGGTGTATACGAACACTGTCCCCTCCGGCGCCTTCCGCGGCTACGGCCTGAGCCAGATGATCTTCGCGATCGAATCAGCCATGGACGAGCTTGCCATCGGGATCGGGATGGATCCGCTGGAGTTCCGCCGCCGGAACATGGTGCGCGAAGGCGACGACATGCTGTCCACCCACCCCGAGCCGGAGGAGGATGTCCACTACGGCAGCTACGGCCTGGACCAGTGCACGCGCCTTGTCCGCGACGCCCTGGACCGCGGTGCGGAACGTTATCGAGCGGCGGGGCTGGACCGGCTCGGCCCGGACTGGGTGACGGGGGAGGGCACCGCGCTGTCCATGATCGACACCGTACCGCCGCGGGGCCACTTCGCCCACTCGAAGCTCCGCCTCCTGCCGGACGGAACGTACCAGGCCGACGTCGGCACCGCAGAGTTCGGTAACGGCACCACCACGGTGCACGCCCAGCTTGCAGCCACCGCGCTGTCCACAGAGGCCTCGCGGGTTGCTGTGCGGCAGTCCGACACTGACCTGATCGAGCACGACACCGGCGCGTTCGGGTCCGCCGGAACGGTGGTTGCCGGGAAGGCGACGCTCGCCGCCGCGGAGGAACTTGCCGTCCGGATCCGTGCCTTCGCCGCCGGGATCAGGCAGGTCCAGTCCTCCGGTTGCGTCCTCGACGGTGACACCGTGGTGTGCGAGGGAACCCCAGTACCGCTGGCGGAACTGGCGCACGCCGCTGCGGAAGCCGGCGTCGAACTCGCTGCCGAAGGGCGGTGGGGCGGCACGCCCCGGTCCGTGGCATTCAACGTGCATGGCTTCCGCGTAGCGGTGAACCGCGGCACGGGTGAGCTGCGGATACTGCAGAGTGTGCAGGCTGCCGACGCCGGCGTGGTGGTCAATCCCCGGCAGTGCCGGGGCCAGATCGAGGGCGGGATCGCGCAGGCGCTGGGTGCGGCACTCTACGAGGAAGTGGTGGTGGACGACGCCGGCCGCGTGACCACCGACATCCTGCGCCAGTATCACATTCCCACTTTCGCCGACGTACCCCGCAGCGAGGTGTACTTCGCCGATACCAACGACAAACTGGGCCCCTTGGGTGCGAAGTCCATGAGCGAAAGCCCGTTCAACCCGGTGGCACCTGCCCTGGCGAATGCCATCCGGAACGCTACCGGCGTGCGCTTCGCATCGCTGCCCATTGCCCGGGACAAGATCTACCTTGGCCTGAGGGACGCCGCCGCGCCCACCGTCCCTGTGCTGAAGGAGGCCATATAGTCGTGGGATGGAACAGCGCAGATTAGGCAAGACCGGACGGAACGTCTCCATCGTCGGGCTGGGTACCTGGCAGCTCGGAGCTGACTGGGGCAACGTGGACCACGGACAGGCGCAGGCCATCCTGGCCGCCTCAGCGGAAGCCGGCGTCACGTTCTTCGACACCGCCGACGTTTACGGCGACGGCAAGAGCGAGCAGGCCATTGGCGCGTTCCTCAAGGACAACCCTGGGCTGGACATCACAGTGGCCACCAAAATGGGCCGCCGCATGGACCAGCAGCCGGAGAACTACACCCTGGCCAACTTCCGCCAGTGGGTGGACCGCTCCCGGAAGAACCTGGGCACGGACAGCCTGGACTTGGTCCAGCTGCACTGCCCGCCCACGCCCGTCTACAGCAACGCGGAGGTCTACGACGCCCTGGACACGCTGGTCTCCGAAGGTGCCATCCGCAACTACGGCGTTAGCGTTGAACGCACCGACGAAGCCCTCGAAGCCATCAGGCACGAAGGCACGGCGTCCGTCCAGATCATCCTCAACGCCTTCCGGCTCAAGCCGCTGGACGAGGTCCTGCCAGCTGCGAAGGCTGCGGACGTGGGCATCATCGCCAGGGTTCCGCTCGCGTCAGGCCTGCTCTCGGGCAAATACACCAAGGACACTTCGTTCGCGGAGAATGACCACCGCAACTACAACCGAACCGGCGGATCGTTTGACGTCGGGGAGACGTTCTCCGGTGTGGATTACGAGGTGGGGCTGAAGGCCGTGGCCGAGTTCGAGCAGTTGGTCCCGGACGGTGTTGGCACCGCGCAGGCGGCCATCGCCTGGATCGCCGCGCAGGACGGCGTCACCTCCGTGATTCCAGGGGCGCGCAACGCGGACCAGGCCATCGCGAACGCTGCAGCGGCCGGCGTTTCCCTCAACGGCGAATTCGACGAGGGCGTGCGCTGGATTTACGACCACTACTTCCGCGAGGCCATCCACCCCCGCTGGTAGCGCATGAGCACCCATTCCATCAGCGCCTTCGTGGAGCGGCTTTCGGTCGTGCCGTCTGGGCCGGCACGCAATAACATCTTCGCTGCCGCCGACCCGGGAAATACGCAGCGCCGGCGGAACCTGGAGATTTATCTTCAGGAAATGCTGGACCGCGCGCCGAAGGTACTGCTCCTGGGGGAGGCGCCGGGGTTCAGGGGCATGAGGATCACCGGAGTTCCCTTCACTAACCGCACCATGTTCGAGGGGCCGGCCAACAGGTTCGGACTGTTTGGGCCGGGCAAGGGCTACGCGCTGCCGGAGGAGGCGGCCGGGGTCGCGTCCGAACCCACCGCTACGGTGATGTGGGACGTCCTCGCGGAACTGGACTTCCTTCCGCTGCTGTGGAGTTCCTGCCCGTGGCACACCCATGTGGCGGGGCGGCCGTTGTCCAACCGCACGCCGACAGCAGCCGAAGCAGACCTCGGAACTCCCTTTTGGCAATCGCTGACCGAGATTTTTCCGATCCAAACTGTGGTGGCGGTGGGCAACGTGGCGCATCGCAGCCTGCTTCGGACCGGCGTGGACGCGCCGACGGTCAGGCATCCCGCCCATGGCGGGCGGTCCGCGTTCAAGCGCGGCTTGCAGGAACTCCTCTTCGCCGGTGGTGGCTAGCCCAGCAGGTAGAGCTGCTCCGGGGTGTCAACATCCTCCCCCGTGGATTGGTCGCTGCAGTCCACCTCGTCCACCAGCTCCGGGTGGGACTGCAGGAAGCCGCGTGCCCCGGCGTCGCCCGTTACCGTTTCGGCAACAGCCGCCCGGAGTCCGATGTCGATGAGCAGCGGATGCCCGCGGCGGACTTGAACATCGGCGCGGCCTTGACTGCCGCCGTCGCGATAGGCAGCTGCGGTGATCCGGCCCGGACGGTGCGCGGCCAGCAGGCGCCTGACGGTTCGGGGCGTGAGGCCGGGCTGGTCTACCAGGGCAACCAGCAGGTGATCCTGGTGATGGGCGGTGGCGTTGCCCAGCAGGAACGAACTGCCCATCCCGGACTGCCAGTCTTGGTTCACAACAGTCCGGTAGCGGTCCAGTTTGGCCATCGCTGAGACATCGGCAGCGCCGGCGCCGAGCACCACCACCACGTCGCGGCAGCCGCCGTCGAGCAGTGTTCCGGCGATGGATTCCACGAGCGGCCGGCCGCGGTAGGGAAGAAGGGCCTTGGGTCCCTTCCCCAGCCGCGTCCCGGCGCCGGCGGCCAGGACAACAGCGGTGGTCCTGATCTCAGCGGTGTTCCCCATAACTTCAGACTATCCACACGACACGGCAGTTGGCGGCAATCTCCTCAACGGGCATTGCCGCCAACTTGCCATCTGGTAGGTCAGGCGTCGCCGCCCGCGCCTCCGGTGGTGCCGGCGTTGACGTCAAGGAGCTTGTAACGGTCCATGGCGTATTGCGGTGCGCCTTCCTCCACGTCGCCCCTCGCCGCGAGCAACTGCAGCGTCTTCACCACGATGGAATGGGTGTCGTTCTTGAAAAAGCGGCGTGCTGCTGCGCGGGTGTCGGAGAAGCCGAAGCCGTCCGCGCCGAGCGAGGCAAACTCGTTTGGCAGGAACTGGCGGATCTGGTCCGGGACGGCCTTCATGTAGTCCGAGACGGCCACGATGGGACCCTGGGCGTCGGCCAGTTGCTTCGCCACAAACGGTGTCCTGGCGGGTTCGCCGGGGTTGAGGAACGCTTCTTCCTCGGCAGCGAGGCCGTCGCGGCGCAGTTCGTTCCAGGACGTGACGGACCAGACGTCGGCTGAGACGCCCCAGTCCTCGGCCAGGAGCCGCTGGGCTTCCAGCGCCCACGGCACCGAGACGCCGGAGGCCAGGATCTGGGTCCGGGGACCGTCGATCTTTGCCGGAGCCAGCAGGTAGATGCCTTTGAGGACGCCTTCGACGTCGAGCTCTTCGGGTTCGGCCGGCTGGGTGATCGGTTCGTTGTACACCGTCAGGTAGTACATCAGGTTCCGGTCGGTGGAGTCCGGTCCGTACATCCGTTCGATGCCGTCTCGGATGATGTGGCCCATTTCGTAGCCGTAGGCGGGGTCGTAGGTGACCACGGCGGGGTTGGTGGCGGCGAGGATGGGGGAGTGGCCGTCGGCGTGCTGGAGCCCTTCGCCGGTGAGGGTGGTCCGTCCTGCGGTGGCGCCGATGATGAAGCCTCGGGTCATTTGGTCCGCTGCTGCCCAGAAGGCGTCGCCGGTGCGCTGGAAGCCGAACATGGAGTAGAACACGTAGACCGGGATCAGGGGCACGCCGTGCGTGGCATAGGCAGTGCCGGCGGCGGTGAAGGCTGCGACGGCCCCGGCTTCGTTGATGCCGGGGTGGATCAGCTGGCCCTGCGCGGATTCCTTGTAGGCCAGGACGAGGTCCCGGTCCACGGACAGGTAGTTCTGGCCGCCCGGGTTGTAGATCTTCGCCGTCGGGAAGAACGCGTCCATGCCGAAGGTCCGGGATTCGTCCGGCACGATGGGCACAATCCGGTGCCCGAACTTCTTGTCGCGGAGCAGGTCCTTCAGGAGCCGGACAAAGGCCATAGTGGTGGCGGCCTGCTGCTTGCCCGTGCCGCGCTTGGCGACGTCGAACGTCTTCGCCTCGGGCAGTTCAACGGCCTGGTGGTTCGGCCGCCTTTCGGGGACCGCGCCGCCCAGCACCCTTCTCCGCTCGAGGAGATAGGCGATCTCGGGCGCATCTGCACCGGGGTGGTAGTAGGGCGGGCTGTAAGGGTCTTCCTCCAGCCGGGCATCGGAAATGGGGATCCGGAGGTAGTCGCGGAATTCCTTGAGGTCCTCGAGGGTGAGTTTTTTCATCTGGTGGGTGGCGTTGCGGCCTTCGAAGTGGGGTCCGAGTCCGTAGCCCTTGACGGT
>NZ_JBBCBS010000012.1:0-116002 GCF_037203945.1 Pseudarthrobacter sp. CCNWLW207
GGGGCCGCCGGCCTGGGAAGGGTGGCCACGATGTCGCGGATGATCTGCAGGGCATGCTCGTCATTTTCGGCCAGGTGGTCCGTGACGCCGGAGACCTTCGAGTGCACGTCACCGCCGCCGAGCTCCTCCGCGGTCACGGTTTCACCGATAGCCGCCTTCACCAGCGGCGGACCACCCAGGAAAATGGTGCCCTGGTTCCTGACGATCACCGTTTCATCGCTCATGGCGGGCACGTAAGCCCCACCTGCCGTGCACGAACCCATCACCGAAGCGATCTGCGGGATCTTCGCGGCAGACATCTTCGCCTGGTTGAAGAAGATCCGGCCGAAATGCTCCTTGTCCGGGAACACCTCGTCCTGCTTCGGAAGGAACGCCCCGCCCGAATCCACCAGGTAAATGCACGGCAGCCGGTTCTCCAGCGCGATCTCCTGGGCACGAAGGTGCTTCTTCACCGTCATCGGATAGTAGGTGCCGCCCTTGACGGTGGCGTCGTTGGAAATCACCAGCACCTGGCGGCCATGGACCAGGCCGATGCCCGCAATGACCCCGGCACCGGGCGACTCATCGTTGTACATCCCGTTTGCCGCCAGCGGCGCGATCTCCAGGAACGGGCTGCCATCATCCAGCAGCCGGTCGATGCGCTCACGCGGCAGCAACTTGCCGCGGCCCACATGGCGCTCCCGCGACTTCTCCGGCCCGCCCAACGCGGCGTCAGCCAGCCTGGACCGGAGCTCGGAGGCCAGCGCGAGCTGGGCCTCGCGGTTCGCGGCATAGGCGGCGCTGGCGGCGTCTACCTGGCTGAAAATTGTCTCCACTGATACGTATCCATTCCGAGTCGTGGGGCACGACGTCTAATGCTGATTGGTACTAAATGCTGCGTTCTCTACCGCGGTACTCTTCCTGAACCGGCCTCGCACAGTGTCGATGTGAATGCCTTGTCCACGCGTCCGGTGGCTTCAATACCCTGAGGGCACCGGAACGTCTGGGGTGCCTTAGACCATCGCGAGGACCATACCCGGATCGGCTAGCATGGTCCCGAGGTCCTGGAGGAACCGCGAACCCTGCTCGCCATCGACCAGGCGGTGATCAAAGGACAGGCTCAGCGTCATGACCATGCGCAAGGCAACCTCGTCCTTGTACTCCCACGGCACCTTCCGGACCGCACCGAGGGCCAGGATGGCGGCCTCGCCGGGGTTCAGGATGGGCGTGCCCGCGTCAATGCCGAAGACGCCGATGTTCGTGATGGAGATCGTGCCGCCCGAGAGAGCCCCGGGACCCGTCTTGCCGGCACGGGCCGTGTCCGTCAGTTCCGTCAGCGCGGTGGAGAGCCCCAGGAGGGACAACCGGTCCGCGTCCTTGATGTTCGGAACCGTCAGCCCCCGCGGGGTCGCGGCCGCGATGCCCAGATTCACATAGTTGAACTGGACGATCTCCTGGCTGGCCTCGTCCCACCGGGCATTGAGCGTCGGGTGGTTCCGCAGCGCGATCAGCACCGCCTTGGAGACCAACGTCAGCGGCGTCAGCTTGTACCCAGCGAACACACGGCTGGCCTTAAGCCGTGCCAGGAGCTCCATCGTAGGGGTGACGTCAACGGTCAGGAACTCCGTGACGTGCGGTGCGGTGAAGGCACTGGCCACCATGGCGGCGGCCGTGAACTTCCGCACGCCCTTGATCGGGGTGCGGGTCTCCCGCTCGCCCTTGGTATGGGGCCCGATAGCTTCCGCCTGCGTTCCGACGCGTTCCTGGGCGGCCGCCGGCAGGTCCCCGCCGCCGACGACGTTCCGGACATCGTCACGGGTAATGAGCCCATCTTCCCCTGTGCCGGTCACAACCTCGAGGTCGACGCCGAGATCCTTGGCCAGCTTGCGCACCGGCGGGGTGGACCGCGGACGATCGACGAGTGGCGCTACGACCATCACCGGGGCAACTCGTTCTGGACGCAGGGCGGCGAGCGTGCGGGCGCGGCGGGCGGGCCTTCCGGAGGCTTCGAGGACAGCGCCGTAGCCCACCAGGTTCGGCTCGCGCTTGGCGTCCGCCGCGTCAGGCGCGGAACCCCCGGCCCCGTCGTCCTCAATCTCAAAGGAGACGATCGGCTTCCCAACCTCCACTACCGTGCCGGGCTCTTCGTGCAGGGCTGCGACCACGCCGGCGAACGGCGAGGGCAGTTCGACGACGGCTTTGGCCGTCTCCACCTCGGCGATGATCTGGTTGAGCGTGACGGTGTCCCCTACCGCGACCTTCCAGACGATGATTTCCGATTCGGTCAGTCCTTCGCCGAGGTCCGGCAGCCTGAATTCCCTGATCATTGTGGCGCTCATCCTTCCACCCCGCTGAGGGAGTTGGGGCGGCCCAGGGCACGGTCGACGCCGTCGAGGATCCTGTCCAAGCTCGGCAGGTGGTGCATTTCCAGCTTGGAGTACGGGTACGGGACGTCGAAACCTGTCACCCGGACCGGCGCGGCCTCGAGGTAGTAAAAGCAGCGTTCGGTGATGCTCGCGGTAACTTCGGCACCGAGCCCGCCGGACTGAGCGGCTTCGTGCGTGATGACCAGCCGGCCGGTCTTCCGGACCGAGGCCTCAAGGGTGGCGAAGTCCAGCGGGGCCAGCGAGCGGAGGTCGATGACCTCGACCGAGACGCCTTCGTCCGCGGCCGCTAGAGCGGCGTCGCGGGCGGTCTTGACCAACGGACCGTACGCCACCAGTGTGACGTCCTTGCCCTCGGTGACGACGCGGGCCTTTTCCATGGACGGCGCAGTGCTCAGGTCGAGGGACTCGTCCACCTCGCCCTTGTCGTGGTAGCGCCGCTTGGGCTCGAAGTAAAGCACTGGATCATCGGAGGCGACGGCCTGCTGGATCATGCTGTAGGCCTCCTGCGGGTTGGAGACGCTGATGACGCGCAGCCCGGAGGTGTGCGTGAAGTACGCCTCCGGGGACTCGGAATGATGTTCCGGCGAGCCTATCCCCCCGCCGAAGGGCACCCGGATGGTGATGGGCATCCTGACTTTGCCCTGCGTCCGATAGTGCAGCTTGGCTACCTGGCACACGATCTGGTCGAACGCTGGGTAAATGAACCCGTCAAATTGAATCTCGACAACGGGGCGGTAGCCCCGATAGGCGAGGCCAACGGCGCTGCCCATGATTCCGGCTTCCGCAAGGGGCGTATCGATGACCCGATGACTGCCGAAGTCTTTCTGCAGTCCATCGGTTACTCGAAATACGCCGCCCAGTTTACCGATGTCTTCTCCCATGAGTACGACCTTTGGGTCGTTCTCCAAGGCCCTGCGCAGGCCGGCGTTGATGGCTCGGCTGAAGGTCATGGTGCTCATCGGTCTATCCCTTCACTGCTGTCAACCGGGAAGGAGTCGAGGTATCGGGCGTAGTGTTCCTTCTGCACATCCAGTGACGAATTTGGCGTGCTGTACACATGGGCAAAAACATCCATAGGTAAGGGGTCCGGCATGTTGATGCAGGCTTCACGCATTTCCTTGGCAACGGCGTCCGCCTTGGCAGCGACGGAAGCCTCAAGTTCCGGCGTGAACATCCCTTCGTTTTCCAGGAGGGCTGCCACCCGGGCAATTGGGTCTCTGGCCGCCCAGATCTCGAGTTCGTTTGCGTCTCGGTAGCGGCTTGGGTCATCAGCGGTGGTGTGTGGGCCCATGCGATACGTGACTGCCTCGATAAATGTCGGGCCGCCTCCGGTTCGAGCCCGGTGCAGGGCGACACGCGTGGCGGCCATAACTGCCAGGACGTCGTTGCCGTCCACTCGCAGGGACGGGATGCCGAATCCGGTTGCCCGGGATGCGATGGGAATCTGCGACTGAAGCCCTACAGGTTCTGAGATCGCCCAATGGTTGTTCTGGCAGAAGAAAATCACGGGCACCTGGAAACTGGCAGCGAACACCATCGCCTCGTTTACATCGCCTTGGCTTGTCGCGCCGTCGCCGAAGTAAGCAACGGCGACAGAGTCCGCGCCGTCGTTCTTGATGCCCATGGCGTAGCCGGTTGCGTGCAGTGTTTGAGCGCCGATAATGACTTGGGGTGTAGCCATATTCACTTCAAAGGGATTCCATCCCGAGTGTGCATTGCCACGCCACACTCGGACGATGCCCCCGTAATCTACTCCCCTGCAATAGGCGACGCCATTCTCCCGGTAGCTGGAAAAGACGAAATCGTCGCTCCGTAGCGCCCGAGCCGATCCAATCTGTGCGGCCTCCTGGCCAAGAAGCGGCGGCCAGAGGGCGAGTTCCCCCTGCCGCTGGAGATAGGTGGCTTCCGTATCGATCCGGCGGATGACAATCATGTCTTCGTACAGCGAAGCAAGCTGCACGTCGGAGACGTCCTGTACCCACCGATCGAAGTCCGGATGTCCCACCCGATCACCTGCAGGGCTGACCAGCTGAATGAGCTGAGTGTCCCCTATCATCTCCGAATCCTGTCCGCTTGTGGAAAGGTTCAACTCATCTACACGCAAAGTTCACGCACCCTTTTGTCTCGACCTATGAGGACCCGAATCTTCGATGGTCCTGATGCGCGGGCTGTTGGCCCTGCACCTGTGACCGTACTCACGCGTTTGAACGCCTACAACACCCCGACGCCGGGTTGGACACTGTGCCCAATAACAACATCCTGGGTTGGGTGCCACTGAGCACCATGTACGTGTCACCCGGTTACGATGGTCCGCTTTTCGTCATTCTGCGGCGGGAGCGAGGATGACAAAGAACGGAAAATAGCCGGAAGAGGTCGGCTCGAGTTATGTCCCTCACGTCACGGCTGCCGGGCCAGTGGCCACCTTGGGCGAGAAGGCAGCGGCAACCGCAATCACTCGTTGCCAGACGTGAGGATGCCGCCGATGGTTTCGGTGTGGTGTTCGCGGCGGAGTGCATCGTCGACGAGGGCAATGTAGAAGTTGAGTTTCCCGAGATCATGAGCAGCTGCGCATATTCGGCTGCTCGGGTTTGATTTTTCCCGCCTTCAGTTCCACCACAACGCAACTGGTTAGCCGCACTAACTTACTGCTGTCAGGGCACATGGTCTATGCAAGTCTTCTGCGAGTCACCACAGCATGCGACACGGCAACCGCGTGTCGGGAAAACGCGCTGTGACTCACGCTCGTCTGGCTCGGGCAGGAATTATCCAAAGCTCACTGGACAATTGGCGGATGCCGACCGCTGCGATTACGGAAAAGTGGTCCTCGTAGGATCACGATTCAGCGAGACGTAAGGTCCAGTATCGACTCTTCTATGGTTGTCAACGTAGCGATGGCTTGAGGCAGTTGGCATTAAGCGTGCGGTAGATCCGTCGGGCGCGGTAGCGTTTCACGCACCGACGGATCTCCTTCTTGGTTAGACCTTCTGCCTTCCGTTTGGCTACGTATGCGATGGTTTCTGGATCGAATGCCATCCTTGTTAGAGCAATCATGTGCAGTGCTTTATTGAGGGTCCTGCCGCCTCCGCGGTTGAGCCTGTGACGGACGGTATTTCCGGATGAAGCGGGAATGGGGTTGACTCCGGCCAGGGAGGCGAAAGCTGCCTCGGACCGTACTCGGCCCTGATGAGACCAAGCGGTGAGACAAATGGCTGTCGTGACTGGTCCGAAGCCGGCTTCCTGCAGCAGGGGCGCGGCTTCGCTTACCTCAACCAGTTCGGTGATCCGGGAGCCGTTTGCTTTGATTTCAGCATCAAGGTCGCCGATGCGCTTAGCGAGCCTAACGGCTTCGGAACGGGCCACCGACACCGCAAGAGGTTCTTCACGGGCCCGCCAGCGCGACACCTCCAGTATCTGACTCCCGGTCAACGAGCTGCGCGCATCCAACCCCAAATCATTCGTCCGGAGCAGTGCGGTCAACGCATTCACGGTCCTGGTCCGGTCGGTTGTCATCGACTGACGTGCACAGACCAGGACCCGCAAGGCCGCGCGGACCCCGTCGTTCAACCGTGGCCGGCGCAACTTGTCCTCTTCCAAGGCAAGGACCGCAGAAGCGATCCGGTGCGCGTCCAACGGATCCGACTTTCCAACCCCACGACGCGGCAGGGCATCCATGCGCGTGGCTTCGGCGACCTGGTAACCGGCGGCTGCGACAGCCCCGGCCAGCACGGCACCATAAGAAGCGGCGCCCTCGATCACCCAAAGAGTGGCTAGATCGGCTTCGGTGCGACGAGCGACCCAAGCTATAGCGCGGTTGATCCCGGCGCCCGTCGCTGGGAAATCCCGGTTGTCGATCCGTTCGCCGCTTGGCACGGCGATGATGGCGAAGACGTGCTTCCGGGCGTGGGTGTCGACACCCACGACAAACGGATGGGAATGGGCAACGATAGTCATAGCGGTTCTGGCACCTTCCTCATTTCGCGGATATGGTCAGGCCGTTACGGGCCGGTACCAGTCCGGGTAGAGGTCACTTCGGAACAGCACTGTGACGAGCCACGCCCCGTACGGAGCGGACAATCTTCTGATCAAGTCACCGAGGTGGGCCGGGCAGGTGCCGGCCGCGCCACCCAGCAGACGGACATGTCGATAACAGGACACCCAGAAAGAGCCGGGGCCAAGCGTTTAATGAGTCACGACCGCCAGGGTGGAACGGCCTGCACTTACTCTGCCAGCCAATCCCAGACCAGCCACCCCAATCCTCACAGGCGTTTAACTTGGCTCGCAGTAGATGCAAAAACGCGCATCTGGTCTGTGGTTTCTACCAAAGGGGGGTGCGGCGGATGGGTGTCGCTCCGGGTTTCGTCCCGCAGATGCTGGTGGATTACGATGTTGCGCTTTTTCGAGCCGACGAGCGGAGTTTTCACGACCTTGCTGGATGGCCGGCGGGCACAGATGCTGGCCCGTAAGCTCACGACACAGATCCTCAAGCGGAGCTGCCACCTGTAACTGGGTAAGGGAGCGTGCCGCTACCGGGCGTCGGTGACGGGCGAGACAGGGTAGAGCTGACAGGCGTTGGGCACGGTTTCGTCCGAGCGCCGTTAGATGAACACCATCGTCTCGGCCGGCGTTGGACGCGTCCCCGCGTCAACACGAGCACAGGCGTCTAATGCCCCGATCCCGCCTCCCTGGAATAGCTGGTGCCAGCGATGGAGATCTTGTCTTCGACGTGCAATCGAAGAATCCGCCACGGCTCGCTGCCATCCCTGTCGCAGCTACAGCATTGCGGTTTCTCGTAACAGTGAGGGCCGGCTTGTGGCTGTAGAGAGTTGCCCGGCTCCACGCGACGAGACGTACCCGCCACTTCGGCAGTGCGGCCCTTCGCGCGGGCTTCCGTTACGGCGCGGAGGGTGTCGGCCATTACGTCCGGATCGGCTAGTGGCTGGCGAATCTGGTTCCGCCTTTTCTAGCTGTGGCGATGCCGGCGTTCACGCGTTCTACGATCAACACCGGCTCGTACTCAGCCCAGGTCGCGAGCATGTTCAGCATCAGCCGGCCCGATATTGTTGCGGGGTCACTGCCGTCCGACATGGATCTCAGGTCCACACCCGCGTTTCCCCGGTTGGTCACCGTGTTCAAGACATTCCGGACGTCGTTGTTTCCTTCGCTCTCCAGAGCATGACATCCATGTCTTGAAAACATGTACCATCATTGAGGCATTCGATCGGACGCCATTCGAAGGTTGTTTGCCGTGCGCGATGTGAAGTTGGCAGAGGTTGTCAAAGTGACTCGTCTCCCTGGCCAGATGAGCCGGCAGGCCCACCCCGGCGCGCGGCGTTTCTACTCGATCGCGTACGACCATGGGCGGGTCAACTGATGATGAGGCTGGCACCGAGAGCGAGGATGGCCAGACCCTGTAGAGTGGCGCGGAGCACAATGATGCGGTCCCAGCCGGTTTGGAGCGCCCGGGCATTGGCCGGCGTCTCGTGATTGTCGACTGCGGCGGTTAGGATGCGGTTGATCGGCGCGCTGATTCGCGCATAGAGCACCGTCCAGACGACCAGCAAAACAACGGCCACTCCCGCGGTGACAGCTTGGGCAGGATTGCCGCCGAACGTGGCGAGCATCCCTGCGGCCGCGGCGGCGACGAGGCCAACGACGCCCGGCACGGGCATCCGCCGGTCACCGTATCGATGCACGTTGCCCATCACCGCGGTCAGCGCTACGTCGTCGACCCGGGCGAGCGCCGGCCGCTGGACAAGCGCGCCGAAGGCGTCGGTGCCGTACACAACCCCACGCCCATGACCGCGAGGAGCGCGGTGAGCTGTGCCAGGAGGATCATGACAGGCCCTCGATGGTTCCACCGAGAGGCGGCAGCACGCCCACCTGCTGGAACACCTCCATAAGGTTCAGCTCGTCCCAGTGCTCGACGAACAGGCCATCTCTGACACGCCAGATGTCGATGCTGCGCATTTCTATCTGCTTGCCGCTAGCCGGGATGCCCAGGAGGTCCCCGGTGTGCGTGCCGCGGACACGAAGCGACCGACGACACGGTCGCCCGCAATAACCAGATCATCCATGATGGCCGTCAGGTCCGGCACACCCATGAAGAACGCGGTCCAGAATTTCCGGTTGGCTTCACGCCCATCGGCCACTACTGCGTTGTGATTGATGTAGTCCACGGCTACGAACTCGTCGACCAAGTCCGCGTCGTGAGTGTTGAGCATCCTGAGATAGGTCTCGGCGAGTGCTTGTTCGGTCATGGTGATCTCCTACCTCCAAGGTCTGAGGTTAGCGCCGCTAACCGACGCTACAGGACTGCGACGCCAAAGAAGAGAACCTGCTCGATCTCGCCGCCGACGGCACTATAGCCAAGGACAAGATCCGCACGCGACTGACCGACATCGAGCGCCAGCGCACCAGAGTCCGCGAGCAGCTCAACAGCGTCGAATCCAATCTGGAAGCAGGAGCCCGCCATCTCGAAACCTACCTGGACCTACTGACCGCTCCGGAAGCCCTGTACCAGGCAGCCAGCGACCAAGAGCGCCGCCAGCTCAACCAAGCAGTCTTCGTCAAAGTCCTCGTCGAAGACGAAGAAATGCCTGGGACGCTTCTGGCTGAACCGATTGCCACGCTGGCTGCCGCTCACGCAGGCCACCAAGCACTCCGTGCTGGCGCTGCCCGCGCGGACGCCCTTGGTCGCGCACAAGCCTTCCAAGCGGCCCACAGCGGCACAGAAAAGGGAACCACCAGATCTGGTGGTTCCCTTTTCGTATCTGCTGAGGACTTACTCAATGGCATCGACTCTGTCGATGGTTCGAATAAGGTCAATATGGTGGAGCTGAGGGGACTCGAACCCCTGACCCCCTGCATGCCATGCAGGTGCGCTACCAGCTGCGCCACAGCCCCAGATTTCTTCATTGCTCCAGCGTTTCCCCCGAAGCAACTCAAATATCTTAGAACAGCATTTCCGAAAATTCCAAATCGGGCATATTCGGCCTGCCAGTGCTGCTCCCGGCGTTTTCGCGAAGCGCCTACTCCGCCTCGGAAGCAGCGGCAGCCTTGGCGGAGGTGTCATCGCCCAACTGGAGGTCCACCACCGGGCAGTCCTTCCACAGCCGCTCCAGGGCGTAGAAAACACGGTCTTCCTCGTGCTGGACGTGGATGACGATGTCGGAGTAGTCCAACAGCACCCACCGGCCGCCGGAACGTCCTTCACGACGGACGGGGCGGAGGTCCTGCTTGGACAGTTCCTCTTCAATACCGTCAACGATGGCGTTGACCTGGCGTTCACTCGGTGCGGAAGCAATGAGGAACACGTCGGCCAATGCCAGGCGCTCACTGACATCCAAGGCCACGATGTCCTGGGCTATCTTGTCCGCGGCCGCTTTGGCTGCGTGGCGGGCTGTGGCGATGGATGAATTTGATGCAGTCACGGGACTCCTTGTAGTTTTCAAAAACGATAATTGGTGGCCGCAGCCAGGTCAGCGCGTGATGCCGCTGATAATAAGCATGATCCCGGAGACCAGGGCGAGGATTCCGAAGGCCAGGACGCAATACTGAATGACACGCATCCTCTTGGCACGGGCGAGCCCTGCTGTTGCCGCGTCCAGCGGCTCCAGTCCGTACGCCGAACTTGCCGGTATCCGTGGCAGGTCATCAAAAAGATCTTCCGACTGCCCGGCCGCTTCAGCCGGGGTGAAGATCACCGGCTTTGGCCGGGTGGAAGCCTTGGCTGCGGCCTCTGCGCGTGCGATCACTCGTGAGCGGCCACTTGCACCAGGGGCGTCGGCGTCGTCGGCTGTCCGCGGGGCATCAGCCGGACGGCGGCCCTTGCCGGCTGATGGCTGGAGTGTGGGTCCCGGATTGGTGACGACCGGGACATAGGACGTCGCCGGCGGCTTCATAACGGGACGGTCAATGCCCGGTACCTTGACGAACTCCAGCGGCGTGACCATGGCGAGGTTGCTTGCCGCGGAAGGGGCGGGGCGGGGCGGGGCGTCCTGAGCCGGCGGGGCTGCCTGTTCTGCCAGTTTCTGCTTGGCCATGGCGCGGCGGTTCAGTACAGCCGCACGCTCGGCCAAAGCAATCTGCTCAGCAAGGATTTCCGGGTCCACAGCCTCCGGGTCCAGGGAGGCGATGTGTTCCATTTTGGCCAACTGGTTCTTGGCCTGTTCGGCGATCAGGGACCTGGCCGCCAACGCCTGTTCAACGCTCATGCCATCCGGGATACGTGGGCTGTCAGGCGAAGCAGGGGACTTCCGGGACGCGGCAGCTTGTGGTGCTGCCGGAACCGGTGCGGCCTCAGGTTGAGGTGTTTTCGAGGCAGCGCTTTGGCCGGACTCGGGAAGCGCAGGGGCAACAACAGGGTTGGCAGAGGTAACGGCCTGTTCCTTGAGCTGCTGGAGCCGCAGCTGCCGGCGGGTGGGCGGTCCGCCGGCCGCGAGCTGTCCCTCTTTCTCTTCGAGTTCCTTGATGGTGCGCAGGGCCGCCCTGTCCCGTGCCCTGATCTGCGAGGAGCGCTGTGCCTGTGCATGGTCAGCTGCGGGGCTTGCCGGAGGTTGTTTAGAGGCAGGCGAAACCTGGCCCGGACCGGTGGATCCGTTAGCCTGCTTCTCATCTCTGGCCCGCCGAAGTTCACGGCGGCTGCGGACGGGGGGCTGTTCCTGACTCATTGAGAACTCATTCAGTACTGGCTGGTTCGTCTGTTTTGGTAGTTGGTTCACCATTGGCGGCGCCCTCGGCATACAGTCCATATTTGGCGATGTACTGAACCACTCCGTCCGGCACGAGGTACCAGACAGGGTTGTGCTGGGCTACCCTGGCGCGGCAGTCCGTGGAGGAGATGGCCATGGCCGGGACCTCCAGGAGACTGACGTCCTTCCGTCCCATGCCGTCCAGCACGTGCCCGGGCCTGGTTACCCCAACAAAATGTGCCAGCGACCAGAGCTCGTCGATGTCTTTCCACGACAGGATCTGCGCCAAGGCGTCGGCGCCGGTGATGAAGAAAAGGTCGGCGTCCGGACGCTGGGTCCGAAGGTCACGCAAGGTATCAATGGTATACGTTGGACCGGGCCGGTCCACATCCACCCGGCTCACGGTGAAACGCGGGTTGGATGCCGTAGCGATCACTGTCATCAGGTAGCGGTGCTCCGGCAGGCTGACCTGCTTGTGCGTTTTCTGCCATGGCTGGCCGGTGGGGACGAACACCACCTCGTCCAGGCCGAATTTGGCGGCTACTTCGCTGGCCGCGACCAAGTGGCCGTGATGGATCGGATCGAAGGTCCCACCCATCACGCCCAGCCGCAGCCGCCCTTCGGCACCTTGATGGCGCAGAATGCGGGAAATGTTAGTGGCCCTGGCCGTGATCGTGCTTGTTAGGGTGCTGGCGGTGCGGATCAGCGTGCTCTTCCGTGGCGGTGTGGCGGTTCCCGAGGTTGGAGTAGGACAGCGTGACGAACATCAACACCAGCAGGATGGCGAAAATGGCCACACCGAAGACCCACGGTTCAGCCCACAGCGGGGCGAGTTCGTGTTCTTCGCCTTCGGCGATGGTCGTGGCGATCTGCTGGAGCAGCATGTTCTCCCCTAGGGTTCAAAGGATGTGGCAGCGGATATCCCCGCCGTTCCGGACTTCTGTCTATGTTACCGCGTTGCTACCCGCGGACTTGGCCCTCGCCCTGCACGATCCACTTGGTGGTGGTGAGCTCGGTCAGCCCCATAGGCCCGCGGGCGTGCAGCTTTTGGGTGGAGATTCCCACTTCGGCGCCAAGGCCCAGTTCGCCGCCATCAGTAAAGCGGGTGGATGCGTTGACGATGACTGCCGCGGAGTCCACCTCCGCGATGAACCGCTCGGCGTTGGCGAGATCGTTGGTGAGGATGGCTTCGGTGTGGCCCGTGGACCAGGTGCGGATGTGCTTGACGGCCTCGTCCAGGCTGTCCACCATGGCTACTGCCAGGTCCAGGTCCATGTACTCCGTGCCCCAGTCCTCGTCCGTGGCCGGCTCGGACACAATCGATGCAGGCAGTGCCGCCCGGATGCGCTCGTCCGTGTGCAGCGTAACGCCGGCCTCACGCAGGGCCGCGGCGACCGCGGGGAGCACGGTGGATCCCGAGTGAACCAAAAGCGTCTCCACGGTGTTGCACACGCTGGGACGCTGGGTCTTGGCGTTCAGCAGGATTTCCACGGCCATGGTTTCACTGGCCGATTCGTCGATGAAGATGTGGACGTTGCCTTCGCCGGTCTCGATGACGGGCACCGCGGAGTTGGTGACGACGGTCTGGATGAGTTCCCGGCCGCCGCGGGGAATCAGGACGTCGACCTTTCCGCGGGCGCGCATCAGCGCATTGGCGCCTTCGCGGCCGTACTGGTCGACGGTTTGCACGGCGTCGGACGGAAGTCCGACGGAATCCAGGGCTTCGCGCAGGACCTGGACGAGGGCCTCGTTGGTGGCTGCAGCGGCAGTTCCGCCGCGCAGGATCACGGCATTGCCACTTTTGAGGGCGAGGCCGGCGATGTCCACGGTGACGTTGGGGCGAGCCTCATAAATGGCTGCCACTACTCCCATGGGAACGTTGATCTGGCGCAGGCGCAGGCCGTTGGGAAGGGTCTGCCCGCGGACGACGTTTCCCACGGGATCGGGCAGGCTGGCGAGTTTTTCCAGTGCGGCCACGAGTCCATCGATCCGGGCGTCCGTGAGGGTGAGCCGGTCCAGCAGGGCAGCGGAGGTACCGTTGGCTTTCCCAGCGGCAATGTCCTCCGAGTTAGCGGCAAGGATCACATTCCTGCGCTCCAGCAGGGCGGCACCGATAGCCCGCAGGCCACGATCCTTCCACGCACGGTTTGCCCGCGCCATCCTCCGGGCAGCCTGGCGTGAGCGGTCTGCGATGGCATGGACCGCGGCTTCGACGTCCTCCACGGACAACGGCACGGCAGCGGCGTGCGGCAGGTTGCCGGGCTCAGGAGCAGCGGGGGAAGCAGAGATGTCCCCGGACGTCGCAGCGGTGTTGTGGATCAGTGCCTCAGTCATGTTCCAAGTTTAGGCGAGGTCAGGCTCAGACAAGCACCAGGTCATCAACATGAACAACTTCACGGTCATAACCACGGCCCAGGGCCCTGCCCAGTTCCTTAGTGGAACGGCCAAGCATCTGCGGCAATTCGGCAGCTGAGTAGTTGACCAGTCCGCGCGCAATCACGGTGCCGTCCGCGCTGACCATCTCGACGGCGTCCCCTGCTTCAAAATCGCCGTCGACGCCGGAGATGCCGGCCGGGAGCAGCGATGTGCGGCGGTGCCGGACCGCCTTGACGGCGCCGTCGTCGAGGATCAGCCGGCCATGGACCGATGCAAGGTGTGCCAGCCACAGGAGGCGGACGGGCTTGCGGGCGCCGTTCACCGTGAACCAGGTGCCTACGTCTTCCCCGGCCAGAGCGGCGGCGGCGTTGGCCGTGGAGGTGACCAGCGCGTGGATGCCGGACCCGGCGGCGATAGTGGCTGCTTCGACTTTCGTGGTCATGCCGCCAGTGCCAACGCCGGCTTTGCCTGCCTTGCCGATGGTCACTCCGTCGAGGTCGTGCGGGCCCTCCACCAGGGGAATCCGTTTCGCCCCGTGCGACGGCGGTCCGTCGTAGAGCGAATCGACGTCAGAGAGCAGGACAAGGGCGTCGGCCCGGACCAGGTGCGCGACGAGGGCGGCGAGGCGGTCGTTGTCGCCGAAGCGGATTTCGTGCGTGGCGACGGTGTCGTTTTCGTTGACCACCGGGACCACACCGAGGTTGAGGAGCCTGTCCAGTGCACGGAAGGCGTTGGTGTGCTGGCTGCGGCGCATCAGGTCATCAGCGGTGAGGAGCACCTGGCTGACCGTGACCCCGTGTGCTCCGAACGCCTGCGTGTATCGGGCCATGAGCAGGCCTTGGCCGACACTCGCCGCAGCTTGCTGCGTGGCGAGGTCACGCGGCCGCTTGGCCAGCCCCAGCGGGGCCAGACCGGCAGCAATGGCACCAGAGGATACGAGGATGATCTCGGTGCCGGAGTTCCGCTTGGCTGCCAGCGCGTCGGCGAGTCCGGTCAGCGACTCCTCGGAGATGCCTCCCTTAATACTGGTCAGCGACGACGAACCGACTTTGACAACGATCCGGCGCGCGCCCGAGAGCATGCTCCTGTCCGCGATGCCCCGGGCGGGCACAGTGGTGGCGGCGCTACTGGTCATCTTCTGCGCCCAGTCCACTCTCCTTGAGCGGCTTCGCAACGCGGCGGCTACTGACGGATTCGGTCCAGATCCCGGCCTTGCGCTCGGCTTCGAGTTCGGCGCGGGCGGCCGCCTTGGCGTCCTTGCGTTCCTGCTGCTCGTCTCGCTTCTGGCCGCGTGTAGGGCGGTCGCCGATGTCGGCGAAGCGGACGTCCGTGCCGCGGGGCGATGCCAGAAGCTCCGCGCCGGCCATCATGGTGGGCTCCCAGTCGAAGACGACGCCGTCGTCCTCGCCGATCACCACGGTGTCGCCGGGCTTGGCGCCCTGCTTGAACAATTCGTTTTCGACACCGAGCTTGGCCAGGCGGTCCGCAAGGTAGCCGATGGCTTCCTCGTTGGTAAAGTCGGTCTGCTTGACCCAGCGCACCGGCTTTTCGCCCAGGACGCGGAACAGCGGCTCGAGGTTCTTCTCTTCACGGCGGATCTTAAAGCCGGACTCGTTGACGGCCCGGGGCTTGAGCACAACCGGCTGGACCTTCGGCGGCGCGGCAGCAAGGGAGTCGCGGGCGGCCTTAACGATTTCAGCCATGGCGAAGCCCAGTTGGCGCAGGCCTTCGTGGCTGGTGGCGGAAATTTCGAAGACGCGGTAGCCGCGGGATTCAAGTTCAGGCCGGACAAATTCCGCCATGTCCTTGCCGTCCGGGAGGTCCACCTTGTTTAGGGCAACCAGGCGGGGGCGGTGGTTCAGCGGGACCACTTCACCGTCCTGCCCGGCGTAGCTCATATCGACGGCGTACTTCTCCAGTTCCGCCTCGATGACGGCGAGGTCGGAGAGGGGATCACGGTCCGATTCGAGGGTTCCGCAGTCCAGGACGTGCACCAGCGCGGCGCAGCGTTCCACGTGCCGCAGGAAGTGGTGGCCCAGGCCCTTGCCCTCGGACGCGCCTTCAATCAGGCCGGGGACGTCGGCAATGGTGAAGCGGACATCGCCTGCCTGGACCACGCCGAGGTTGGGGATCAGGGTGGTGAAAGGGTAGTCGGCGATCTTGGGCCGCGCCGCGGACATGGCGGCGATCAGGCTCGACTTGCCGGCGGACGGGAAGCCAACCAGGGCGATGTCCGCAATGGACTTCAGCTCCAGCACGACGTCGCTGGACTCACCTTCGATGCCCAGCAGCGCGAAGCCGGGCGCACGCCGCTTCTGGGAGGAGAGCGCGGCGTTGCCGAGGCCGCCTTGGCCGCCGGCCGCCGCGACGTATTCCGTTCCTTCGCCGACGAGGTCCGCCAAAACGGTGCCGTCCTTGGACTTGACCACGGTGCCGTCCGGGACGGGGAGGATGAGGGTTTCACCGTTTTTGCCGCCGCGCCAGTCCCCCATGCCGGGTCCGCCGTTGGTGGCGTGCCGGTGCGGGGCGTGGTGATAGTCCAGCAGGGTGGTTGTCTGGTGGTCCACGCGGAGGATGACGTCGCCGCCGTCGCCGCCGTTGCCGCCGTCGGGCCCGCCCAGGGGCTTGAACTTCTCGCGGTGGACGGAGACACAGCCGTGGCCGCCGGTACCGCCGGATACGTGCAGTACTACCCGGTCTACAAAGCTCGCCACGTGGATCTCCTCAGTGCTGTTTCCTGGACGCTGCAAAGCGCCAAGACGATTGTAATGCGGTTAAAAGAACAGTGGAGCGGACCAAATGGCCCGCTCCACCGCTTCAGAACTATGAGTTACTCTGCAGCTGCAGCAGCAACGATGTTGACAACGCGGCGACCGCGGCGGGTGCCGAATTCAACGGCGCCCGGGGTCAGTGCGAACAGGGTGTCGTCGCCGCCACGGCCTACGCCGGCGCCCGGGTGGAAGTGGGTGCCACGCTGGCGGACGATGATTTCGCCTGCGGAAACTACCTGGCCGCCGAAGCGCTTGACGCCGAGGTACTGGGCGTTGGAGTCACGACCGTTGCGAGTGGAGCTCGCGCCTTTTTTATGTGCCATTTGAAATGCCTGCCTCTAAATTCTGGGGAATCTGCTGAAAACCTGAACAGTAACGAAGGTTACTTGATACCAGTGATCTTGACCTTGGTCAGTTCCTGACGGTGACCCTGGCGCTTCTTGTAACCGGTCTTGTTCTTGAACTTCTGGATGACGATCTTCGGACCACGGAGGTCATTGAGGATCTCAGCCGTAACAGTTACCTTGGCCAGGTCCGCAGCGGCGGAGGTGACCTTGTCACCGTCTACCAGGAGCAGTGCGGGCAGCTGAATGGTGCTGCCGGCTCCACCGGGGACGCGGTTCAGGGTAACGAAGTCTCCAACGGAAACCTTCTCTTGGCGGCCGCCTGCGCGGACAATCGCGTACACCACTTGGGAACTCACTTCTCTCGACGTTTATTACTAGATTTGCGTGCGGAACCTGGGCCTATATTTGGCTGGGCTCTCGCTGTGCCTCAACGCCGTGGGGTCGTAACCCAAGTGTTGGCGTAAGCACCGAAGATCTAGAATACGCTAATTTTGCCTTCGGCCGCAAATGAGGCTGGTTCCGGCGGGCTGTCCGTGATAAGCGCCACAAACGTGCGCACCACTGACAATCCGGAACCGTGCCCGACTATCGTACCGGCTGGATGGGCCGGGGAGCGTCAGGCGTGCAGCCGCGGCGCGTCGAAGAAATCAACTTCGAAACGGCACGACTGGTTGAAAGCGACGACCATGGCAGCACGCTCGTCCTCCGAGCCCCGGCGTCCGGCTTCGTCGGCCAGGGCAATAGCTGCACGGGTGGCCTGCGCGAAGTCCTCGTCGGCGTACGTCCGCAGCCACTCGGCGTACGGGTGGTCCGCCGGGGCGCCCGCGGCAAGGAATTGCGCGTGGAGGGTCTGTCCGACTTCGGCGTAGAGCCAGAAGCAGGGCAGGACCGCTGCCACCAGCACCGCGTAACTGCCCGATGCGGAGGCGGCCAGCAGGTGGTCCACATACGACTTCGTGACAGGACCGAGGACGGGCTCCACGGTTCGCGTACTGAGCCAGGTCCGATGCAGCTCCGATTCAACCTCCAGGCATTGCTGGGCTGATCGGGCCCAAAACAGCTGTGCGGCTTCGGTGGGGGCCAAGGCGCTGGCCCGTGCCAGCACCCTTGAGTACCCATTGAGGTAGATGGCATCCTGGGCCAGGTAGTAGGCGAACTGCTTTTCGGGCAGGCTTCCTGCCACGAGGTTCCGGATGAACTCGAGCTCATAGATGGCGGCGAGGTCTGCGGTGGCCTCCGCACGGAGGAGCTCGGCGAAGCCGCCCTCGCCGAGCGGGGACGGGTCCAGGACAGGCCCTGTGGCCGCCTGCAGGTGGTGGAAGTGGTGGACGGGACCGTTTCCCGCACCGACGTCCAGGCCGTTCGAGGACTCCAGGGCACCTGCCAGCCAGGGCTTGACGTGCCGCAGTGAGGCCTCCCAGTCCCCCAGCCGGGCCTGTGCCGTTGCCATGGCCGACGAGAGCGAGCAGCCCGTCCCGTGGCTGTTCCGGGTGGGGATCCTGTCCCCCGGAACCTCCACAATTTCCTGGGCAAGCAGTCCGCCGGTATTGACGAGGGCATCCGGGCAGGCGGCGCCGTCGAGATGTCCCCCCTTCACCAGGATGGTGGAGCCGGTGTCCGCCGCCAACCGCCGGCCCTGTTCCAGCGCTTCTGCCCAGGAGCCGGCCTGGGCCTCTCCGAGCAGCATGGCCAGTTCAGCGAGATTGGGCGTGATCAGGTCCGCCAGCGGGAGCAGTCCGCGGAGGGCAGCCTCGGCAGACGCCTGCAGGAGCCTGTCGCCGCTGGTAGCCACCATGACGGGGTCAAGGACTACGACGCCGGGACGCACCTTTTCGAGCCAGCTGCGGACCGCGGCCACCACCTCGGCATCGCCCAGCATGCCGATTTTGACGGCATCAATGGTGATGTCATCGCTCACGGCTTCCAACTGCTGGACCAGGAAGGCGGCCGGCGGCACGTGCACCGCGCGGACGCCCTGAGTGTTCTGCGCTGTCAGCGCGGTGATCGCGGCCATCCCGTAGCCGCCGTGGGCTGCGATGCTTTTCAGGTCGGCCTGGATGCCGGCGCCGCCGGACGGGTCGGACCCTGCGATGGACAGCACCCGCGGAACGTCCCGGAGGACCGGGGCCGGCGCTGCCGGGCTGAGTACAGGTGCCGGGGGCAGGACAGTAGTTGAAGACAAGGAAGACATCCCTTCGCCGGTGCTAGCCGGACAGGTTCAACGGGTGTGGATCTCAGCCGGCCCTTGCGCGGCACCCCGTGTCGGTAACCAAGCCTAGCGTTTCAGTGCCCGGCCCGGTGTCAAATGGCCTGGTCACATGAAGCCGTTAACGCGCGATGCCCGGACGCGCCCCTGCGAAGGGTCGTGTCCGGGCATCCTGGCTGATGTCCTTTGCGGAGGATCAGAGCTCGGAAGCAGGTACTCCTACCCCGAGGATGATTGGCGCCTCTGCCTGTTTCTTGTCGCCTGCGGCGGTTGTGGCCGGCTCAGGCGCCTTGGCCGCGTGGGAGTGGCCGCCGGCTGCTGCGTGCGTTGCCTCGTGGTGTTCTACCGAGGTTGCGTTTGCCGCGCCCTGGGCCCGGCTGGCGCTGCGGTTGCGGCGGGGCCTGCGGGTACGGGACTGCTCAGCGGTGTGGTCTGAGTAATCCTTCTCCTCTACCGCAGCACGCGGCACGTCGGTGCTTGGCTGCGGGGCAGCCTGCGCAGGCTCCGGAGCGGCAACGGGGGGCTCGCCGAGGTGCGCGAAGGCTTCCGCGAGCCTGTCGAGCGTCAGGGCCGGCTGCTGCGGCTGGTCTGCCGCGTGCTCCACGAACGGCAGCGCCACCTGTTCCCCGCCGAAAGTGAGCACGGCAGCAGGACGTCCGGACGCGTCGGCGTCATGCTGACGGGCTGTTGCCGGTGCCTGGCCTGTTGGTGCCTGGCCTGTTACTGCCGGGGCGCCGTGGGCCTGCTCCGTCGTCGTCCGTGCTGCCGCTGCAGGGCTTCCGGCCGCCGCGGCTCCAGCAGCGTGGGCTACCTCGTCGTCGTGCAGGTGCGCTGCGTGCGCCGCCGCGGCGATGTTGGCCAGGGCCAGCCTGGTGGCCTCAGCCTTGGCGTGCCGCTCGGCGTCGCTGGGATCCGGGTGGACCGTGTGGATCTGGACCGGTGCGGACGGTGCCGCCTCCAAGGGAACGCCTCCGCGTCCACGGCGCCGCTTGCGGTCGCCACGTGCGCCGGGCTGGCTGTCGGCCCGCTGGCTTTCCGGGCGCTGGTCGGGCCGCGGGGTGTCCGTGCGGTGAGTGTCCGTACGCTGCACGTGGTGCTCGGCAGCCACCGTGTTGGCGCGACGGTGCTCCACGGGATCGTCGTGGGTGACCACGCCGCGGCCGGCACAGGTTTCGCACTGCTCGCCGAAGACTTCCAGCAGCCCGGTGCCCATGCGCTTGCGCGTCATCTGAACGAGCCCCAGCGACGTTACTTCTGCCACCTGGTGCTTGGTGCGGTCGCGGCCCAGGCATTCCACCATGCGGCGCAGGACGAGGTCGCGGTTGGATTCCAGGACCATGTCGATGAAGTCGATGACGATAATGCCGCCGATGTCGCGGAGCCGCAACTGGCGTACAACTTCTTCGGCAGCTTCGAGGTTGTTCTTGGTGACCGTTTCCTCGAGGTTGCCGCCGCTGCCGGTGAACTTGCCGGTGTTGACGTCCACCACGGTCATGGCTTCGGTTCGGTCGATGACCAGCGAACCGCCAGAGGGCAGGAAGACCTTGCGTTCGAGTGCCTTATGGATCTGCTCGTCGATCCGCCAGGCCGCGAAGATGTCCTGGTCCTTGGTCCACTTTTCCAGGCGGCCCACCAGATCGGGGGCCACGTACGTGACGTAGGCCTCGATGGTGTCCCAGGCCTCCTCACCGGAGACGATCAGCTTGGAGAAGTCCTCGTTGAAGACGTCCCGAACCACCTTGATGGTGAGGTCCGGTTCGCCGTAGAGAAGTTCCGGGGCAAGGATCTTCGTGGACGTGGACTGGCTTTCAATGCCCTCCCACTGGGCGCGCAGACGGTTGATGTCGTGCGTGAGCTCCTCTTCCGAGGCGCCTTCTGCGGCCGTGCGGACGATGACGCCGGCATGCTCCGGCAGGCGGTCCTTGAGGATGCGCTTGAGCCGGTTGCGTTCGACGTCGGGCAGCTTACGTGAGATTCCCGTCATGGAGCCGCCGGGTACGTAGACCAGGTAGCGGCCGGGGAGGGAGATCTGGCTGGTCAGGCGCGCGCCCTTGTGACCCACGGGGTCCTTGGTGACCTGGACCAGGACGGTGTCGCCGGACTTCAGGGCGTTCTCGATCCGGCGCTGCTTGCCTTCGAGGTTGACGGCTTCCCAGTTCACCTCACCGGCGTACAGGACGGCGTTGCGGCCGCGGCCGATATCAACGAACGCCGCTTCCATTGATGGCAGGACGTTCTGCACCTTGCCGAGGTAGACGTTCCCGATCAGGGAGTCCTGCTGCGTCTTGGAGACAAAGTGCTCGGCCAGGACGCCGTCTTCGAGGACTGCGATCTGGATTCTGTCGTCGCGTTGCCGGACGATCATCTGGCGGTCCACGGATTCGCGGCGGGCCAGGAACTCTGCTTCGGTGATGACGGTGCGGCGGCGGCCAGTATCGCGGGATTCACGGCGGCGCTGCTTCTTGGCTTCCAGCCTGGTGGAGCCCTTGACGGACGTCACGCGGTTGTTGACGGGCGCTTCGGTCACGGCGCGGGGAGCGCGGACGCGGGTCACTGTGTTGGGCGGATCGTCATCCCCGCCACCGGTCAGTTCCAGGTCCTGGTCACCGCGGCGGCGCCGACGACGACGGCGGGAGGTTACGCCCTCGTCTGGCTGGCCCGCTGATTCCTCGTCAGCTTCCTCTGTTTCATTGTCGCTGCCCTCGCTGTCGCCCTCGAGGTCGCGGTCGCCTGCGCGGCTGCGCCCGCGGCGACCACGGCTGCGCCGCCTGCGACGGCCGTTGGCGTCGTCATCTTCGGTGAGTTCGGCGTCGTCCTCTTCCGCTTCCTCCGCCGCCGCGGCGGGTGCCGGGGCGGGACGGACCACGGTGCTCAGGTCCGGTGCCTGGAACAGGACGGAGGTTGCCGACCCGGGCTCCAGGAAAAGGGAGCCGAACGGGCTGGCCGGTGCTGGCTGTGCGGGTTCTGCGGCTTCAGCGTCAGGCGCGGTGGTTTCGGAAGCTGCGGGTGCCGGCGTTTCCACCGTTGCCGCTTCCGGCACCTGGGTTTCCTCCACTGCGGCCTCAGGCTCGGGAGCCTTCGACGCCGGGGTTTCCACTACGGGAGTTTCAACAGCTGCTGCAGCAGCCGCAGGCGCCGCCTCGGTCCCGGGGACGGCTGCGACGTCAGGAGCCGACGTCTTGCGGGTTGCGACGCGGCGGCGACGGACCGGCTTTGCCTCCGGCTCTGCTTCGGGGGCGGCAACGGCGGACGCGGCTTCGTCGGCGTGGCCGGAGCCTGCCTCAGCGACCGTTTCGGGGGCCGCTGCCTCGGCTGCGAACGCAGGCAGTGGCTCGGCGGCCTCGACCTTTTTGCGCGCACGGGTGCGGCGGACCGGCGGAGCCGCCTCAAGCGCAGGTTCTTCAGCGCCAGGCGTCGCGGAGGCATCCGCTGCGGTCACTTCCGGGGTGGCTTCCGGCTTTGGCGCGGCCTTCCGCCGGGTCCTCGTGGCCTTCTTCGGCGCGTCCGGAGCCTCGGCTACCGCTTCATCGTTGTTAACGGCAAATACTTGTTCATTTTCCATATGTGGCAACACTCCTGCCCCTGACGTACCGCCACATCCGGCACCCATTGGGGCACATATTTGTCAAAACCCGCAGGCATTGACAGAAGTCAAGTGGATACTCCCAGGTTCGCACCGGCAGTGGGGTGCGGCAGCCCGTGGGAGCCGGCAGCAGCATTCTGAAACCCGTTGTTCTACATGCCACAACCAGGTGCCGACCAATGGAATGGCGGGAAGACGGATCAGAGAATCCGAAGCCTGCCAGCTCATCATTGGCGGTCTTGGGAACAAAGCCACCGGACCGGAGTCCGAATGTGGGTCGGCCTCCAGCCAAGTTCATTCTCTCACACGCCGACTAAAAGACGGGGGAAGCAAGATCGGCCGATCATTGCGAGCCTGCCTGCCTGCTGGGCGGACAGCCCGGAGCCGAGGGCGCTGACGGGCAGAAAGCTAAGCTGGGCGCCGGATTCAGGCTCCGGCGTTACAATCGGGGCAAAGAGCACCCGATGAAAAGGACGCCTGAACCATGCCAAGCATTTCGCCCGTCAGCGGCGCCGAAACCGGCAGCCCGGCCTCCGCGCGCCCGGCGACGGCCCCGGAGACTCAGGGGACAGTTCCTCCGATGACGCGCAACCGGCCACTTGGCTGGCTGATGGTGGCCACCGGAATCATCGGCTGGCTCGCCTCGGGAACGCTCGTCCTCGAGAAGCTCGAAGTACTCAAGGACCCGAACCACACCACCGTCTGCGACGTTAACCCATGGATTTCCTGCGGGCAGGTGATGCAGACCTGGCAGAGTTCCGTCTTCGGATTCCCCAACATGTTCATCGGCATTGTGGCGTTCGCGGTGATCATCACCACCGGCATGGCGCTGCTGTCCGGCGCTACGTTTGCCCGGTGGTACTGGGCAGGCCTTCAGGCCGGAGTGACCCTGGGCTTCGCTTTCGTAGTGTGGCTCTGGTCCCAGGCCCTGTACGAGATCCACATCCTGTGCCCCTTCTGCATGATTGTCTGGGCTGCCATGATCCCGCTGTTCGTCTGGGTGACGGTCAGGAACGTCACCCACGGAGTCCTCCCCCTTCCCTCAGGGGTGGCGCGGGTGCTGGGCGACTCGGGCTGGATCATCACGGCGCTGCTCTACGTAGCTGTTATCGCAACCATCTTCTTCGCCTTCATCCAGGTGTTCGCGGGCACGTCAGGCTTCTGACGCCTGCCGCAGACCCACCGAAGTGACACTTAAGGCCAATGTCCGCGCCGGACATTGGCCTTAAGTGTCACCTCGATGAGGCGTGTGGGTACAGGACGTTAGTCCTGGAACCAGATCTTGATTTCGCGCTCAGCTGAGTCCACGGAATCCGAGCCGTGCACCAGGTTCTGCTGGACCTTCAGGCCCCAGTCCCGGCCGAAATCGCCGCGGATGGTGCCCGGGGCGGCCGTGGTGGGGTCCGTGGTGCCGGCCAGGGACCGGAAGCCTTCGATGACGCGGTGACCTTCGAAGATCGCTGCCACAACCGGGCCGCTAAGCATGAATTCCACGAGGGGTTCGTAGAAGGGCTTGCCAACGTGCTCTTCGTAGTGCTGTTCCAGGAGTTCCCTGCTGGCATCAACCTTCTTCAGCTCGGCAAGGGTGTAACCCTTGGCCTCGATGCGGCTCAGGATGGCGCCGCTGAGGTTGCGTGCCACGCCGTCGGGCTTGATCAAAACGAGGGTGCGCTCAATGCTCACGGTTGCTCCAATGCGTTGGTGGGGTTTCGGGTCAATTCTACGAGGCTTCCGGGTGCGCGGCGTTCCACTCTGCCTGCTCGCGTTCGCGCTGGGCGGCCTCGGAGTCGATCCGGATGCCGGTCCTGATCCCGTACCACCAGGCAAGGCCGAACAGCCCGCCCACCAGGAACATCAGGGGCTCCACGAGGCCGGTCAGGATGAGTACGATTTGCAGGATCCAGCCGAGCGCCACGCCCCAAGGTTTGGACAGCACAGCGCAGGCAAGGATCATGATGACGCTCAGGCCAATGCCGACTCCGAGGATCAGCGCCGGGGGCAGTTCCCCGCGCTTGAGGCCGAAGACCGCGAGCGTGGCAAAGAACGCCACAAAGGCCTCCAGCAGCAGAACAGTGGAGGCGAACATCACCTTGGTGGAACGGCGCTTCTTGGGCATCCCCGGGCGCCATTCCCGCTGGGCCCTGGTCAGTTTGGCCACGAGCTACACCTCCGTCTTTCCCAGGAGGATCCGGGCTTCGGCCACCAGTGTGATGGAACCGGTTACGAGAACTCCGCCAGCGAGGTCATCGTTGGACTCCGCGCGTTCAACTGCCCATTCCAGGGCGTTATCCAGTTTCTCCTCGATGTGGATGTTGTCCTCCCCGAAGCCCAGCTCCACAGCCAGTTCGGCGAGTTCGGCAGCTGGTACTGCACGGGGCGAGTTGGACTGCGTGAAGCAGTATTCCTCAGCGAGGCCTGCCAGGGAGTCCTTGAGCTGGCGCAGGATTTCTTCCGCGTCCTTTTCCTTCAGCACCCCGACCACCGGAACGAGCTTGCTGAAGCTGAAGGCCTCCTGGATGGCTTCGGAGGAGACTCGGATGCCGTCGGGGTTGTGCGCTGCGTCAACGATGATGGTGGGTGCGGTCCGGACAACCTCCAGCCGTCCCGGCGAGGTGACGGATGCGAAGGCTTCCTGGAGCACGTCGGCGTCGAGTTCCTTTTCGCCGCCGAAGAATGCCTCCAGCGCGGCCACCGCAACGGCAGCGTTCTGGGCCTGGTGGGCCCCGTGCAAGGGGACCATCAGTTCCGGATAACGTCCGGCGATCCCCTGGATGCTGACGATTTGGCCGCCGACGGCCACGGTCCGGGATTCGACCCCGAATTCCACGCCTTCAAAGCGGAACGGAACGGACACTTCCCGGGCCTTTTCCAGCAGCACCTGGGCGGCGTCAACCGGCTGCGCCGCGCTGACCAGGTACCCGCCCGGTTTGATGATGCCGGCTTTCTCGTAGGCGATGTCCTCCGTCGTGTCGCCCAGCAGGTCCGTGTGGTCCAGGGAGATGGGTGTGACCACGGAGACCTGTCCGTCGCCTACGTTGGTGGCGTCCGTGACGCCGCCGAGGCCTACTTCAATGACGGCAACGTTCACCGGCTGGTCGGCGAAGACCGCGAAGCCGAGGATGGTGAGGCACTCGAAGTAGGTGAGCCGGGGCTCCCCCGCAGTGGTGAGTTCGTCGTCGACGATCTGCAGGTAGGGGCGGATCTCATCCCAGATGCGGACAAACGTCTCATCCGACACCGGGGCGCCATCGATACTGATCCGCTCAGTGACCTTGGATAGGTGCGGGCTTGTGTAGCGGCCCGTGCTCAGTCCATGGGCGCGCAGTCCTGCCTCGATCATCCGTGCCGTGGAGGTCTTGCCGTTGGTGCCGGTCACGTGGATGATCGGGTACGCCTTGTTGGGCTCCCCCAACACGTCCATGGCGCGGAACAGCGGCGCCAGCCGTGGTTCCATCTTGTTTTCGGGGGCACGCCCCAGGAGCTCGGCGTAGACGCTTTCCACGGAAAATTCGTCGGTCATGTCCTAGGCCTCGATCTTTTCGACGGTGATCTGCAGCTCGGTGCCGTCTCCGTTGGAGAACAAGCCAAGCTCCAGGGTCAGGGTTTCGGTGACTACAAGGTTTTCGTGGGCTTTCACCGCGTCCACAACATCCATCGTGGCGGTGACGTTTGTCCGGATGCGGTCACTGACGTTCAGCCCGGCATCCTTGCGCGCCTGCTGGATGGCACGGACCATGTCGCGGGCCGTGCCCTCGGCCTCGAGCTCGGGGGTAACCTCGGTGTTGAGAACCACAAATCCGCCACCTGGCAGAACGGCCGCCGCGCGCGAGCCGGCGCCCGCCGCCGCTTCTGCCACCACGGTTTCCAGGGCGTATTCCTGCGGTTCCAGTTCCAGGCCGCCGGCAGTAACCACGCCGGCGTCGGAAACGGACCAGTCGCCGGACTTCGAGCCCTTGATGGCCTGCTGGACGTTTTTGCCCAGGCGCGGGCCCGCGGCCCGGGCGTTGACGACGAGCTTCTGCTCGATCCCGAACTCCTCCGGGGAGGCGCTATCGGCATCGAGCAGGCGGACCGAGCGGATGTTCAGTTCGTCCGCGACGACGGCGGCGAAGCCTTCCAGCGCATCCGCGCCGGGTGCCACCACTGTCAGTTCCTGCAGTGGCAGCCGGACGCGAAGGTTTGCGGCCTTGCGCAGCGAGGAGCCGGTGGAGCAGATCTGCTGGACACGGTCCATCGCTTCGACCAGCGTTGCGTTGGATGGGAACAGGTCAGCATCCGGCCAGTCGGCCAGGTGTACGGAACGGCCGCCCGTCAGGCCGCGCCAGATCTCCTCGGAGACCAGCGGCAGCAGCGACGCCGCCACCCGGGAGACGGTTTCCAGCGCGGTGTACAGCGCATCGAAGGCGTCAACGCTCTCGTCGAAGAAGCGCTGGCGGCTTCGGCGGACATACCAGTTGGTGAGCATGTCAAGGTAGCTGCGGAGTTCATCGCAGGCGCCGGAGATGTCGTAGCTGTCCAGCTGGGTGGTCATGTTGCGGACCAGGTCGCCGGTGTTGGCCAGCAGGTATTGGTCCAGGGTGTCCGCGTAGCCGTCGTACCGCAGCTTCGCTTCGTAGCCCTTGCCCCCTGCAGCGGCGTTTGTGTACAGCGTGAAGAAGCTGTACACATTCCACAGCGGCAGGATGACCTGGCGGACGCCGTCGCGGATGCCCTGCTCGGTGACCACCAGGTTGCCGCCGCGAAGGATGGGGCTGGACATCAGGAACCAGCGCATGGCGTCGGAGCCGTCGCGGTCCAGGACCTCTGAGACGTCCGGGTAGTTGCGCAGGCTCTTGGACATCTTCTGACCGTCCGAGCCCAGCACGATGCCGTGGCTGATGACGTTCCGGAAGGCCGGACGGTCAAACAACGCCGTTGAGAGGATGTGCAGCATGTAGAACCAGCCGCGCGTCTGGCCGATGTACTCCACGATGAAATCTGCGGGGTTGTGGGTGTCGAACCAGGCTTCGTTCTGGAAGGGGTAGTGCACCTGGCCGTATGGCATGGAGCCGGAGTCGAACCAGACGTCCAGGACGTCTTCGACGCGGCGCATCACGGACTGTCCCTCTTCGGGGGTCCGGGGGTCGTCGGGGTTCGGGCGGGTGAGTTCGTCGATGAATGGGCGGTGCAGGTCAACCTGGCCATCCGCATTCACCGGCAGGCGGCCAAAGTCGGCTTCGATCTCGGCCAGGGAACCGTAAACGTCCGTCCGCGGGAATTCGGGGTCGCTGGACTGCCACACGGGGATGGGGCTGCCCCAGTACCGGTTGCGGCTGATGGACCAGTCGCGGGCGTTTTCCAGCCATTTGCCGAACTGGCCGTCCTTGACGTTGCCGGGGATCCAGTTGATCTCCTGGTTCAGTTCGGACATCCGGTCCTTGAATTTGGTGACCTCGACGTACCAGGACGACACTGCACGGTAGATCAGAGGGTTCCGGCAGCGCCAGCAGTGAGGGTAGCTGTGTTCATAGCTGGCCTGCCGGACCAGGCGGCCCTGGGCGCGGAGCACCTGCGTGATGGGCTTATTGGCCTCGAAGACCTGGAGGCCCGCGATGTCATGCAGGTCGCCGTGCTTGAACAGTGGCAGGAATTTGGCGCCCTCGTCCACGGACAGCACCACGGGGATGCCGGCCTCTTCACAGACCTTCTGGTCATCCTCGCCATAGGCCGGTGCCTGGTGGACGATGCCCGTGCCGTCCGTGGTGGTGACATAGTCGGCCACCAGGATGCGCCAGGCGTTCTGGGTGCCGAATTTTTCGGTGTCGCTGAAGTCGTTCCACAGCGGCTGGTACTGCAGGCCCTCCAGCTCTGCCCCGGTGTGGGTGGACGTGACCGCGGCCTCGGCGGCCTCAACATCCTCGTAGCCAAGGTCCTTGGCGTAGGTGGCCAGCAGGTCCGCGGCCAGGAGGAAGCTTCCCGTGACGGGCGCCTCCGGCGAGGCGGCCTTGATGCCGTTGGGTCCGGCGGGCAGTACGGCGTAGGTGATGGAAGGCCCGACGGCGAGCGCCAGGTTGGTGGGCAGGGTCCACGGGGTGGTGGTCCAGGCAAGCGCCTGCACGCCGGCCAGCTGCCGGGAAAGGGCGGACTCCCCTGCCGTGATGGGGAACGTCACGGTGACAGTCTGGTCCTGGCGGTTCTTGTAGACGTCGTCGTCCATGCGCAGTTCATGGTTGGACAGCGGGGTTTCGTCTTTCCAGCAGTACGGCAGCACACGGTACCCGTTATACGTCAGGCCCTTTTCGTGCAGTTGCTTGAAGGCCCACAGGACCGACTCCATGTACTCGACGTTGAGGGTCTTGTAGTCGTTGTCAAAGTCCACCCAGCGGGCCTGCCGCGTGACGTAGCTCTGCCATTCATCGGCGTACTTCATGACCGACGCCCGGCAGGCGTCGTTGAACTTGTCGATGCCCATGGCCTCGATCTGGGTCTTGTCAGTCATGCCGAGCTGCTTCATCGCTTCCAGCTCAGCAGGCAAACCATGGGTGTCCCAGCCGAAGCGGCGTTCCACGCGGCGGCCGCGCTGGGTTTGATATCGCCCCACCAGGTCCTTCGCGTAGCCGGTCAGGAGGTGTCCGTAGTGCGGCAGGCCGTTGGCGAACGGCGGGCCATCATAGAAGACGAACTCGTTGCTGCCGGGTTCGCCGCCGGGGGCGTCAGCGCTTCGCTGGTCGATGCTTGCCTGGAACGTGCCGTCCTCGTCCCAGTACTTCAGGATGCGTTCTTCGATTTCCGGAAACTTCACGGAAGCGGAAACACCTGCGCCCGGTGCGGCCGAAGGGGAGGCTGAGGCTTTGGGGTAATACGTCATTCTCGACATCCTGGGTTGAGCTGGTGAACCGTCCAGCCGTTGCTGTCGGGCTCCGTTCAGGATGCGAGGACGGCTCCTGCGCAGTCCGGGGACTGCACGCTTACCGCGGTACCACCTCACTTACCGGCACTCCGTCACGCTCCTTGGAACGTGCTGTTGCGCCGGCCGCTCATTACTGCTGTGACGGGCTTACCCGTCCGGTTCTACTGACACTGGCCGCCAGGTGCCTGGCGATATGTGCGTTCTTCCGGAAGCTCACCGGTGATAGCCGGGTCATAACCGTCTTCAAGTCTACTATCGCCCGGCGGCCCACCGCCATTCCCGGTGCGGGAAGTGTTATTGCCTAGACTCAGGACCATGACTGCTTCCGCCCGCGGCTCCACCGCTGCACCTGGACAACAACCGAAGGCAGCTGCAGTTCCTGCCCAAACTATGCCGCCTGCGCCCGTTCCGGCCAGGAAAATCCTTGCCCCGGCCTGCCGCTGGCTGTCGCTCCTGGCCTCCCTGCCAGTGATGGCTATGTCGGTGGTCCGGGCGGTTCCAGGGGCATGGCCGGTCCTGGCAGTCCAGCTGGTTTCCTTTACACCGTGGCTGGCCGTGCCAGCCATGGTGGCACTGGTCCTGGCGCTGCTCGGCCGGAGCAGGTGGCTGCAGGTGTGCACTGCGGCGTTGCTGCTGTGCCAGGTGTTCTGGCTCTTTCCGTTTGATGCGGCCCGGCCGTCCGCAGCACCCGGCGCCGCAGCCACGGTGGAGCTGAAGGCCATGACCATCAATGCGGAGTATGGCCAGGCGGACGCCACCCGGATCATGGAGCTGGTAAGGGATAACGGGATAGGTCTCCTGACCGTCCAGGAGCATTCGCAGGCCCTGCAGGACCGGCTGGCGGCCGCAGGCCTGGACACCCTCCTGCCGCACCGGATCAGCGACCCCACCGATGACGCCGCGGGCGGTGCCGTCTATTCCAGCCATCCCCTCGAACAGGTGGGCCTCATCCCGGACACGCCGTTCCGGATGCCGACGGTCCGGCTAACAGCGGAGGCACGAGGATCAGTCGCGGTTCTGGAGGTAACGAATGTCCACGCGCTGCCGCCGGTGGATGTCCGGGTGGACCAGTGGCGCAGCGACCTCGCGTCCGTGGGCAGGCTGGCCGGGCGTCCTGGCAACAGGCTGCTGGTCGGTGACTTCAATGCCACATATGACCATTCCGAGTTCCGGCAGCTTCTGGGTGCAGGCCCAGGACTTGTCGATGTGGGGACAGCCTCGGGTTCCCGCCTGGTGCCCACGTGGCCTATGGAAGGGGTCTGGCTGCCCGGGATCACCCTCGACCATCTGGTGACCAGCCGGCAGGTGGGCAGTTCGGGCTACCAGGTCCACAAGGTGCCGGGTACGGACCACGCGGCCGTCCTGGCCACGCTCGCCGTACCGGCCACCTGATCAGCCTTTGCGGATGAGCTTGTAATTGGCGGCCTGCGCCACAGGGCGGATGACAATCTGGTCCAGGTTGACGTGGTGCGGCGCGCTGACGGCATACCGCACTACGTCAGCCACATCAGCCGCGGTCAGCGGCTTCTCCACGCCCTCGTATACCTTTTTGGCCGCCTCCGGATCGCCGAGCCGGTTCAGCGCGAACTCCTCCGTATAGACCAGTCCGGGGGCCACTTCAATAACGCGGACATTGTGCTCGGCCTCTTCCAGCCGGAGCGCGCCGGTCATGGCGTGTTGGGCGAACTTGGCCGCGTTGTAGCCTGCGCCGCCTTCGTAGGCCGCCAGCCCGGCCGTGGACGTGAGGTTCAGGACGGTGCCTTCACCATTGGCGCGGAGCATGGGCAGGAAGGCTCGGGTGACCTTCATGGTGCCGAGCACGTTGACCCGGTACATCCAGTCCCAGTCCTCGGTGTTGGCAGCGCCCACGAAGTCGGCTCCGCGCGCTCCGCCGGCGATGTTGATGAGCGTTCCCACGCCCCCTGCTTCGGTGACGTGGGCAAGGAGCCGGGCGACGTCGTCGTCCTCGGTGATGTCGGCGGGAACCCCGACGGCGCCCGTCTCGGCTTCGAGCGCGGCCAGCCGTTCGGCGCGACGGGCTACAGCGAAAACCGTCCACCCCTCAGCGCGCAGCGCGCGGACGGTGGCCTCGCCGATACCGGTACTCGCCCCCGTAACTACTGCTGCACTATTCTGCCTTGCCGTGGTGCGTGAATCCTCAGTCATGGCACCACCCTAACGGCCCCGGCAGGGACCATGCCCCAACCGATGTCGCAGGATTAAGTCCGGGCCATGAAACAATTGGCAGATGGCTGAAGCACATCAGGGTACAGACACGCCCTCCACCGCCCCTATCAACGTTCCGGACAAGCCCGCCCTTGAGGGGCTTGAAGCCGCCCTCACGCAGCGCTGGCTTGCCGAAGGGACCTACAAGTTCAACCCGGACACCACCCGGGAGCAGGTCTACTCGATCGACACTCCCCCGCCCACCGCGTCAGGTTCGCTGCACGTGGGGCACATGTTCTCCTTCACGCAGACCGACGTCCTGGCCCGCTACCAGCGCATGATCGGCAAGAACGTCTTCTACCCGATGGGCTGGGATGACAACGGCCTGCCCACCGAGCGCCGCGTGCAGAACTACTACGGCGTGCGCTGCGACCCGGCCATCCCCTACGACGCCGCGTACCGGCCGCCGGCCCAGCCGGCCAAGAACCAGCGCGATTTCGACGTCGTCTCGCGCCGGAACTTCATCGAGCTCTGTGAAGAGCTTGCCGTTGAGGACGAGAAGGTTTTCGAGAGCCTGTTCCAGCAACTCGGACTGTCCGTCGACTGGAAGCTCACGTATCGGACCATCGACGACGCCTCGCGCGAAGTCTCCCAGCGTGCCTTCCTCGCCAACCTCGCAGCCGGCGACGCCTACATGGCAGAGGCCCCCACGCTGTGGGACGTGACGTTCCGCACGGCCGTTGCGCAGGCCGAACTGGAAGACCGCGAAGTGGCCGGGCACTACTACCGGTACCCGTTCTTCACGGAGGACGGCGAGAAGATCTACATCGAGACCACCCGTCCCGAACTGTTGGCGGCCTGTGCGGCCCTGGTGGCAAACCCCGACGACGAACGGTACCAGCCGCTGTTCGGCAAGAAGGTCACGTCCCCGGTCTTCGGCGTTGAGGTTGAAGTCAAGGCCCACCCGCTGGCCAAAGCGGACAAGGGGTCCGGCATTGCCATGGTCTGCACCTTCGGTGACCTCACCGACGTCACCTGGTGGCGCGAGCTCCAGCTGCCCACCCGGGCCATCGTGGGCCGTGACGGACGCATCATCGGCGACACCCCGGACTGGATCAGCACCGACGCCGGCCGTACGGCGTTCGAAGCCATCGCGGGCAAGACTGTCTTCAGTGCCAAGGAAACCGTGGTGGAACTCCTGGCCGCCGAGGACCTGATCGACGGTGAGCCGAAGAAGATCATGCACCCCGTGAACTTCTACGAAAAGGGCGACAAGCCGCTCGAAGTGGTCACGTCCCGCCAGTGGTACTACCGCAACGGGGGCCGCGAAGAGGACCGCCGCGAACGCCTCATCGCCCGCGGCCACGAGATCGACTTCCACCCTGCCTTTATGCGGTCGCGCTTCGAGAACTGGATCTCGGGCCTGAACGGCGACTGGCTGGTTTCCCGCCAGCGTTTCTTCGGCGTTCCCATCCCCGTCTGGTACCCGCTCGACGCCGACGGCAACCCGCAGTACGACACCCCGATCGTGCCCTCGGATGAGCAACTGCCGGTTGACCCCGCGGCAGATGCAGCACCGGGCTACGACGAGGCCCAGCGCGATCTCCCAGGCGGCTTTACCGGTGACGCCGACATCCTGGACACTTGGGCCACGTCCTCTCTGACGCCCCAGATCGTCGGCGGCTGGAGCCGGGACGAGGACCTTTTCGCCAAGGTCTTCCCGTTTGACCTGCGCCCCCAGGGCCATGACATCATCCGCACGTGGCTCTTCTCCTCGGTGGTCCAGGCGGACTCGCTGCAGAACACCGCGCCGTGGAAGCATGCCGCCATCTCGGGCTGGATCCTGGATCCGGACCGGAAGAAGATGTCCAAGTCCAAGGGCAACGTGGTGGTTCCCACCGACGTGCTCGACGAGTTCGGCTCCGACGCCGTCCGCTACTGGGCCACATCGGCCAAACTCGGCGCTGACACAGCGTACGAGATTGCCCAGATGAAGATCGGCCGCCGCCTGGCGATCAAGCTCCTGAATGCCTCCAAGTTCGTCCTGAACCTGGGCGCCACGGAGAATTCGGTGGTGTCCGGGGACCTCTCCGTGCTCACGAATCCGCTGGACCGTGCTGTCCTGGCACAGCTGGCCGACGTCGTGCGGCAGTCCACCAAGGCGTTCGAGAATTACGACTACGCCAGGGCACTGCAGATCACCGAGAGCTTCTTCTGGCAGTTCACGGACGACTACGTCGAACTCATCAAGGACCGCTCGTACGGCGCGGCCGGCGAAGAGGAGCAGGCTTCGGTCCTTGCCGCCCTCGCCACGAGCCTGGACACCCTGCTGCGTCTTTTTGCCCCGTTCCTCCCCTTCGCCACCGAAGAGGTCTGGGGCTGGTGGCGCAACGGGTCAGTGCACCGTGCCGAATGGCCCACGGCCATAGAGGTCGACGGCGACACCACCCTGCTCGCCACCGTGGGCATTGCCCTCAGTGGTGTCCGCAAGGCAAAGTCTGAGGCCAAGGTGAAGCAGCGGACCGAGGTCCTCTCTGCCACCATCACTGCCTCCGAGTCGCTGACCACCCAGCTCAAGGCCGGCCTGGCGGACCTGAAGGCGGCGTCGAACGCCCGCGAACTGACGCTGGTAGCCGGAGAAGGCGAACTGACGGTCAGCGACGTCATCCTGGCTGCGCCGGAGGAACCCGCACAGGGCTGACCGGATCCGGGCCTGTTTCAAACAGGCCCGGATCCCGACGGCCTGTTTTTGGGCAAAGGGGAAGCCCCATCAGCGTTTTGCCGTTGGTGGGGCTTCGACTTTTCGGCCATCTGGTGACGTCTTTGATGGTCTGGCAGGATCCGCTGATCTTCAGGTCTTCCTACCTCGTCACTGGTAGCTTGTACCTGGCTTTGCCGAAGGCTGCGTCAGATACATATCACTGAATCTTTGGTTCCTGCGTCCCTCTTCTTTCGAAGTGGGTAAAAACCATTCTGGTCCCGGAGATGGGGATACGCAAGGGCCCCGGAAGAACTACATCAGAGTAGTTCTCCCAGGGCCCTTTTCGGTGTGTCTGGACGCAGGAATTCAGTCGAACCGGGGACGTTCAGTACGGCTCCGCTTAATCTCAAAGAAGTGCGGATAGGAGGCCAAGGCCACGGTCGCGTCCCACAGCTGGCCAGCCTGCTCGTCCCGAGGAATACGGGTCAGCACGGGGCCAAAGAAGGCCGTTCCGTTAAAGGCGACCACCGGGGTTCCGACGTCCTGGCCCACCAATGAGATGCCCTCATCGTGGCTGGCGCGCAGCTGGGAATCAAACGCATCCGACGTGGCGGTCTCGGCCAGTCCGGCTGGGAGGCCGCATTCTGCCAGCGCCTTGCTGATCACAATGGCGAAGTCCTTCTGCCCGCCTTCATGGATCTGCGTTCCCATGGCGTCGTACAGCGGCTTAATGACGTGATCGCCGTGCTGCTCCTTGGCTGCGATGATGACGCGCACCGGGCCCCAGGCGTTGTCCATGGACTTCCGGTAGTCGGGGTCCAGGTCGCGGCCCTCGTTGAGGACTGCCAGGCTCATGACGTGCCAGGCAGTCTTGATGTCGCGGACAGCCTCCACCTCGCCGATCCATCGTGAGGTGATCCACGCGAACGGGCATACGGGATCGAACCAGAAGTCGGCCTGGTTCGGGGTGGTTTCAGTCATGCGTCATTCCTCTGCGTCGTTCAGCGTGATGGTGTGTGGCGGCGGGTGCTGTCAGGCTGACTTACGGCGTTTGGTCACGTGCGGAATCATGGTGGGCTCAGCCTTGCTGAGTACCACGTCCGCCGTGATCACCACGCTGGCGATGTCTTCGCGGCTGGGCAGGTCAAACATGACGGGAAGCAGCACTTCCTCCATGATGGCGCGGAGGCCGCGTGCGCCCGTGCCCCGCTCAAGGGCCTGGTCCGCGATGGCATTCAGGGCGTCGTCATCGAAGGCGAGCTCCACGCCGTCGATCTGGAACATCTTCTGGTATTGCTTCACCAGCGCGTTCTTGGGAGTGGAGAGGATCTGGATCAGGGCGTCACGGTCCAGGTTGGATACCGTCGTGATCACGGGAAGCCGGCCGATGAATTCCGGGATCAGACCGAATTTCAGGAGGTCCTCTGGCATCACTTCGCCGTAGGAGTCGATCTTGTTGCTGGCCTCGTTAAGCGGAGCGCCGAACCCGATTCCCTTACGGCCGGAACGGGAGCCGATGATCTCTTCCAGGCCAGCGAACGCGCCGGCAACGATGAAGAGCACGTTGGTGGTGTCGATCTGGATGAATTCCTGGTGCGGGTGTTTGCGGCCGCCCTGGGGCGGGACCGAGGCTACCGTTCCTTCAAGGATTTTCAGCAGTGCCTGCTGGACGCCTTCGCCGGACACGTCCCGGGTGATGGAGGGGTTCTCGCTCTTGCGGGAGATCTTGTCGATCTCGTCAATGTAGATGATGCCCTGCTCGGCCTTTTTGACGTCGTAGTCCGCGGCCTGGATGAGCTTGAGGAGGATGTTCTCCACATCCTCACCCACGTAGCCGGCCTCGGTCAGGGCGGTGGCGTCAGCAACGGCGAAGGGGACGTTGAGGCGGCGGGCCAAGGTCTGGGCGAGGTAGGTCTTGCCACAGCCTGTAGGACCGATCAGGAGGATATTGGACTTGGCGATCTCGACGTCGTCGTGGTGGCCGCCGTCGGCGAGGCTCCCGCTCTTGGGCGCATGGCCCGCCTGGATCCGCTTGTAGTGGTTATAGACAGCGACGGCGAGGGACCGTTTGGCCGGCTCCTGGCCGATGACGTATTCCTGCAGGAAGTCGAAGATTTCCCGGGGCTTGGGCAATTCAAAACTTCCCAGATCCGCGACTTCGGCGAGCTCTTCCTCAATGATCTCGTTGCAGAGTTCAATGCATTCGTCGCAGATATAGACACCGGGCCCGGCAATGAGCTTGCGTACCTGCTTCTGGCTCTTTCCGCAGAAAGAACACTTCAGCAGATCCGTGCTCTCGCCAATCCGAGCCATATGTGAACCCCTTAGTATCTTGCTGCCAGGCAGCTGTGCACCGTTGCTGGAATCTGTTCCGGCCTGGGAGGGCCGGCTGTGACAACATCCACTCTAGGTCACATTCGGTCCCAAGGGTGGAAAGCGAAGGCCGGTGCGGCCCAAATGAACTGGACCGCACCGGCCTGAAGCAGAGCCGTACTACCTGGTAATTGCCTGCGGCTTGATCTTGCGTGAATCCAGGACCTGGTCGATGAGGCCGTAGTTCATGGCCTCTTCCGCCGTCAGGATCTTGTCACGCTCGATGTCGTTGTTGACCTGCTCAGAGGTCCGGCCCGAGTGGTGGGCGAGGGTGTCCTCGAGCCAGGACCGCATCCGCATGACTTCAGCGGCCTGGATCTCTAGGTCCGAAGCCTGGCCGCCCTGACCGCCGGACAGTGCCGGCTGGTGGATCAGGACACGGGCGTTGGGAAGCGCCAGTCGCTTGCCGGGCGTTCCGGCCGCCAGCAGCACTGCAGCGGCGCTGGCAGCCTGTCCGAGGCAGACGGTCTGAATCTCGGGCCGGATGTACTGCATGGTGTCGTAAATGGCCGTCATGGCCGTGAACGAGCCGCCCGGCGAGTTGATGTACAGGGTGATATCGCGGTCCGGGTCCGTGGACTCCAGAACCAACAGCTGCGCCATGACGTCGTCGGCAGAGGCGTCGTCCACCTGCACGCCGAGGAAGATGATGCGGTCCTCGAACAGCTTGGTGTACGGGTCCTGGCGCTTGAAGCCGTAGGGCGTGCGCTCCTCGAACTGGGGAAGGACGTAGCGGCTGGTCGGAAGATTACCGGCAGTCGATCCGAAGTTGTAAGTCATTGTGTTGCTCCTGATCTAAGTGTTCTAGTGCCGGGTTACTTCTCGGATGCTGGCTCGCCGGACGAACCGTTGGCGGTTCCGCCGCCGCCGGAAACGGAACCGGCGTGGGCCGCGATCTTGTCAAAGAAGCCATACTCCAGGGCTTCCTTGGCGGTGAACCACTTGTCGCGGTCGTTGTCCTTGAGGATGGTGTCCACAGTCTGGCCGGTCTGCTCGGCAGTCAGCTCAGCCATGACCTTCTTCATGTGCAGGATCAGCTCGGCCTGGATCTTGATGTCCGAGGCAGTACCGCCAATGCCGCCGGAAGGCTGGTGCATCAGGACGCGGGCGTTCGGCGTGGCGTAGCGCTTGCCCTTGGTGCCTGAGGAAAGCAGGAACTGTCCCATAGAAGCGGCAAGGCCGGTGGCCACGGTGACAACATCGTTCGGGATGAACTGCATGGTGTCGTAGATGGCCATCCCTGCGGTGACGGAGCCACCGGGAGAGTTGATGTAAAGGTAGATGTCCTTGTCCGGGTTCTCGGCGGACAGGAGCAGCAGCTGCGAGCAGATCGCGTTGGCGTTGTCATCGCGCACCTCGGAACCCAGCCAGATGATCCGCTCTTTCAGGAGGCGGTTGTAGATGTAGTTGTCCTGGGCTGCAGGATCGACTGTCGCCATTCGTGGGGCCTCTGCGTGCTGTGACATGTGTACTTACCTCTCGCTGGTGACGGTGACATCACTGAACTTCACTACTTGGACACTAACCGTTTTGACGGCCGATTTGTTCGCCCGAATCGCGCTGTTCGCTGACGGCGCACGAGCCGGAAACCGGCTGTTAAAGCACCCAGCCCCTGGACCGGTCGGGTCCAGGGGCGGGCGGCGGAAACTATTTCCGTACTAGAACTTCACGGCAGCGGGGTCGTCGTTCGCTGCGGATTCGGCTTTGGCCTCTTCAGCTGCGGCTTCCGTAGCTTCTTCCTCGACGGCGGGAGCTTCCTCTTCGCCACCGGGACGCACGAAGTCGCTCAGGTCAACGTTGTTGCCGGCGGTGTCGGTAACAGTTGCCTGGCCCAGCACAACGGCCAGTGCCTTACGGCGGCGCACCTCGGAAACCATCATGGGAACCTGGCCACTCTGATCGATGATCTGGGCGAACTGGTTCGGGTCCATGCCGTACTGGCTGGCAGTGGAGACGATGTAGTCGATCAGCTCGTTCTGGCTGACGTTGACTTCTTCCTTTTCGGCGATGGCGTCAAGGATGATCTCGTTCTGGAAGGCGCGGGCGGTGTTGGCCTTGACCTCGGCGCGGTGCTCCTCGGTGTCGTGCTCGCCTTCACCGTGGCCGCTGCCCTCCTTGAAGTGCGCTTCGAGCTGCTCTTCAACGACGGAGTCCGGAACCGGAACCTCAACGAGCTCAACGAGCTTGTCCAGGACCTTGTCGCGGGCTTCGACGCCCTGCTCAACAACCTTGGAGTCCGCAGCCTGCTTGGCCAGGTCCTCGCGGAGTTCAGCCAGGGTGTCGAACTCTGAAGCCAGCTGGGCGAAGTCGTCGTTGGCCTCGGGGAGCTCGCGCTCCTTGACGGCCTTCACAATAACCTTGACCTGGGCTGCTTCGCCGGCGTGCTCGCCGCCAACCAGCGTGGTGTCGAAGATGGAGTCTTCATCGGCGCTCAGGCCGGTGACTGCCTCGTCCAGGCCCTCGAGCATGGTTCCCGCGCCAACCTGGTAGGACAGGCCCGCTGCGGAGTCCACCTCGGTGCCGTCAACGGTGGCGGTGATGTCGATGGTCAGGAAGTCGCCATCGGCGGCCGGGCGGTCCACGGACTTCAGCGTGCCGAAGCGGCCACGGAGTTCGTCCAGGGCCTTGTCGACGTCTTCATCGGAGGATTCCGCAGCGGCAACCTCAACCTTGATGCCGGCGTAGTCAGGCAGCTCGATCTCGGGGCGGACGTCAACCTCGGCGTGGAACTTCAGTTCCCCGTCCGTGGACGTGGGGTCCGGAACTTCGGTGATCTCAACCTCGGGGCGGCTCAGGGGGCGGATGCCCGATTCCTGCACAGCGGCCTGGTACCAGCCGTTGAGGCCCTCGTTGATTGCGGTCTCCAGGACGTAGCCGCGGCCAACGCGCTGGTCGATCAGCTTGGACGGGACCTTGCCCTTACGGAAGCCAGGGACCTGGATCTGCGAAGCAACAGTCTTGTATGCCTCGTCGATGCTGGGCTTCAATTCCTCAAAGGGGACCTCAACATTGAGCTTGACCCGCGTGGGGGTGAGGTTCTCGACAGCGCTCTTCACGGTCTAAGTACTCCTGGGATTGTGGGATGGGTTTCTGCAAACGCATGTGTGTTCTGTCCAGGCCGTCCGGTCCGGGCCGCAGAGTCGGGGTGACAGGATTTGAACCTGCGACTTCCTGCTCCCAAAGCAGGCGCTCTAGCCAAGCTGAGCTACACCCCGTAAGTGCACAGGCAAGTCTACGGTCAAACCGGCCGTGATTGCACATTTGACACGTGGGGCATGAATTAGGTTTAGTTATATCCGGCTTGATCAGCCAGCCCGAAAGACCGGCAGTAGCATTGACAGTGCAGGACATGTTAATGCAGGACTGCTGTTCTCCCGGGGACGTAGCTTAATGGTAAAGCCTCAGTCTTCCAAACTGATTACGCGGGTTCGATTCCCGTCGTCCCCTCCATAACGAGTCCGTTCAACGGACAAACACCAAAAGGGCCCCTCGCTGAGGGGTCCTTTTTGTGTTGGCGTCTACCCGGAAGGCACCGCCCATCCGGCAGCCCGTGCTCCGGCAGACTCCGATGGAGCCCGTCACATACTGATCGTGGGCGGGCGGCGCGTCCGGGTGCAGCCCCTAGTTCTCCTGGCAGCCGGGACACCAATAGAGTTTCCGGCCTCCCAGCTCTGCCAGGGCCACCGGGACGGCGCAGACCCTGCACGGCAGCCCCTGGCGTTTGTAGACGTAGTGCGCTTCGTCCCCCGCAGGCAACGCGGCACCCGCTGACCAGTACGACGGCGGCGTGGTGATGATCCTGCCGTCGCGGACGCCGTCACCCATCACCGCTGCGGTGTCATCCCACAACATTTCCGCGGATTTCCGGGGCAGCGAAGTGCCCGGCAGCAGCGGATCGATCCGCTGGCGGAAGAGGACTTCGGCCCGGTAGACGTTTCCGACGCCGGCAATCACCTTTTGGTCCATCAGCAGCGCCGCGATGGGCGTCTTTCGTGACTGCACGCCCGTCACAAAGCGTTCCCGGTCCGGCGGCAGATTGCGCAACGGATCCGGTCCCAGTCTCGCGAGCACGGCAGCGGCTTCGGCCGTGGTGATGGCAGCGCAGGTAGTGGCGCCGCGCAGGTCCGCCCAGCCGTGCCTGCCCACCAGCCTGACCCGGACTGCGCCGACCGGAGCAGGCGGGCCGGCGTAGTGAAGCCCGCCGCCGTCGTCGAACGTTTCCCGCTCCCCCACTTTCCGGGGCGCGCCAATGCTGGAGGCGCCCCGGAAGGCGGCGTCGCCGCCGAAATCCCATGCCCCGTAGAGACCCAGGTGGACATGGAGCACCAGGGCGTGGTCAAAATGCAGGAACAGGTGCTTGCCGTGGGCCTGCGATTCGGTCAGCGTGTGGCCATCGAGCAGGGCGGCGCCGGCCGCGAACCGCCCCTGCGGACTGCTCACAGCCAGCGTCTCGCCGCCGAAAACATCGCCGAACTGGCGCGCCAGCCGGCGTACCGAGTGGCCTTCGGGCACTACTCGATAACCTCGCCGGTGGTTTCGTAGGCGGCAATCTTGCCGATCCTGCGCACGTGCCGTTCATCATTGCTGAACGGTTCCGCCAGGAAAGCCTCGATCAGCGCTGTGGCTTCTTCGACAGTGTGCTGCCGGCCGCCGACTGCCACCACATTGGCGTCATTGTGTTCACGGGCCAGCGTGGCAGTGGAGTGGTTCCAGGCCAGCGCTGCGCGAACGCCCTTGACCTTGTTCGCGGCGATCTGCTCACCATTGCCGGAGCCGCCCAGCACGATTCCCAGGGCGTGGACGCCGGCTTTCTGGTCAGCCACCACGGCCAATGCGGCGTTGATGCAGAAGGAGGGGTAATCGTCCTGTGCGTCGTACTCCTTGGGACCGTGGTCCACTACGTCGTAGCCCTTTGCCGTGAGGTGGGTGACGAGGTGGGCGCTGAGTTCCATGCCTGCGTGGTCGGTGGCGATGTGTACCCGCGGGAAGGCAGGGGAAGAAGTCACGACAGTATCCGTTCGGTTTAGCGGTGATGGGCAGAAATGTTGGCTCAGCGGCGCCGGCTCGAGCCAGGGTCAGATCAACAGGGACAAGAATACTAGGACTCTGCACCCGCCGCGCCGGAGGCTCCGCCATGCGCCCGCGCGGCCACCCGGGTCAGGACTTCGGCCAGGCGGGCAGCGGACGCCGGGCTGCCGCCGCTCACTGCGAGGCTGTGGCCGTCTGTTTTCCGCACGACGACGGCGGGGCCGCTGCTTACCAGCATGGCGGCAGTGCCGCTGTGGTTCCGGTAGCCCCACCCGCCGTAGTCAGCGGCCTTCACCTCCGAGGCGTTGGCCTCCGAGATGGCCGCTGCGGGCACGTCCATCACCGGGAACACGCCGGCCACCAGCACCCGCAGGCCGCTGCGGTCGGCCTTGACCCTGGCGCAAAGGAACGCCGCGGCCACGACGGCCAGCCCTGCGAGGACGGCTCCCAGCCACGGCAGGGCAATAGTGATCAAGGCTGCGGGAAAGAGCGTGGCCACGGTGATCATGACAAAAACCGAACTGCGCGCGTGGACCCAGAGCCGGATCGAATCGCGGGCGAGGTCAGGGTCCAGTTCCCTGGCGAGGGCCAGCTCGAAGGCCCTGTCGTCTTCCGGCGACCACTGCCTGTCGGCCTTGAAAACAAAACCCATAATGACCCCCAGTGAAAGCGCTGCACCGCTTCCCAGAGCCAGGACTGTCAGGTCAACCCGGGATTCGCGGGCGTCTGCAAGTCCGGTCTGGCCCACCAGCCCGGCTGCCAGGACGCTGGTAATGAAGAGGCTCAGGAACAGTCCGGCCCCCATCATGATCCTGCGCATCACGGCCGGACGGGAGACCGGAACGGCCTGGGACAGGACCAGCCAGCCCGCTGCCACGATGATCAGCGCCCCTCCCCACGCATAGGCGGAAAACGACGCAAAGGAGGCGCCGCCGTCGTCCGTCCAGCTCACGGCGAGCGGCTCCGGAAGGTCAGGCCGGAGGAGGAAGGCACAGAAAACAAAAGCCGCGGCCAGTAGCACCGGAAACCCGACAGCAAACCGCAGCGCCTTGGCATCCACCGCATCCCTGAACTTGCCCATGCATTAACGCTACTCCCGCCGTGTCGGGATGTGATCGCGGTAACTTGCCAACCGCCCAAGAAATGAAAGAATGATTTCACAGTGCCCGGCGCAGGCCATCACCCGCCGGCAACAGCAACCCTTCTGGAGGCCCCCTTGCCAGGTATTAACCTGACGCGCACCGAAGCCCGCGAGCGCGCCGAACTGATCACTGTCGATTCCTACGCGGTCAGCCTGGACCTGACCAGGGGCGAGAAGGTCTTCGGAAGCACCACAACGGTAAAGTTCGAAGCCGAACCGGGTTCCTCCACGTTTATCGACGCCATTACCCACACGGTCCACAGCGTCACGCTCAACGGGCGTGCCCTGGACCCCGGCACCGTCTCCGACGGCATCCGGATCCAGTTGCCGGACCTGGAGGCCACCAACGAGCTCACGGTGGTTGCCGACGCCCCGTACATGAATACTGGCGAAGGCCTGCACCGGTTCGTGGATCCGGTGGACGGCGAGGTTTACCTGTACACCCAGTTCGAGGTGCCCGATTCGCGCCGCATGTTTGCCGTCTTTGAGCAGCCGGACCTCAAGGGCACGTTTACCTTCAACGTCACCGCACCGTCGCACTGGGACGTTATTTCCAACTCCCCCACCCCCGCGCCGCAGGAAACCACTCCCGGGGACAACGGCGGGGCGCGCTCCGTCTGGTCCTTCGCACCGACGCCCAGGCTTTCTTCCTACGTCACCGCGCTGATCGCAGGCCCCTACCAGTCGGTCCGGAGCGAGGTGGCCAGTTCTGACGGACGGGTCATCCCGCTGGGCGTCTTTGCCCGGAAATCACTGATGCAATACCTCGATGCCGAAAACATCTTTGAGCTGACCCGGCAAGGCTTTGAATTCTTCGAGGCCCAGTTCGGCTGCCCGTACCCGTTCGAGAAGTACGACCAGCTGTTTGTGCCCGAGTTCAACGCGGGGGCCATGGAAAACGCAGGCGCGGTCACCATCCTCGAAGGGTACGTCTTCCGTAGCAAAGTCACCGACGCGCAGATCGAACGGCGGGCCATCACGGTGCTGCATGAGCTCGCGCACATGTGGTTCGGCGATTTGGTGACCATGCGCTGGTGGAATGACCTCTGGCTCAACGAATCCTTCGCCGAATACATGTCCCACCTCGCCGCCGTGGAGAACACGTCCTTCACCAGTGCGTGGACCACCTTCGCCTCCGTGGAGAAGTCCTGGGCCTACCGCCAGGACCAGCTGCCCACCACGCACCCGATCTTCGCCGAAATCAACAACCTGCAGGATGTGGAGGTCAACTTCGACGGCATTACCTACGCCAAGGGCGCCTCCGTGCTGCGCCAGCTGGTGGCCTGGGTCGGTCCGGAGCAGTTCATGGCGGGCGTGCGGGAGTACTTCAGCAAGCACGCCTGGCAGAACACCGAGCTCAGCGACCTCATGGTGGAGCTGGAGAAAGCCAGCGGCCGGGATCTTGACCGATGGGGCCAGTTGTGGCTGGAAACGGCCGGCGTCAACACGCTCAAGCCCGAGCTGGAGGTGGACGGCGACGGGAACCTCACCTCCTTCGTGATAGTCCAGTCGGCCGTTGAGGAGTGGCCCACCATCCGTCCGCACCGCCTTGCCGTTGGCTTCTACAATCTCAATAGCGCCGGCAAGCTCGAGCGCGTGCACCGGGAGGAACTCGACGTCGACGGCGGGCGCACCGAGGTGCCGGCCCTGGCCGGACTGGCGCAGCCGGACCTGATCCTGGTCAACGACGACGACCTCGCCTACGCCAAGGTTCGGCTGGACGAAAAGTCCCTCGCGACGGCCACAGCACACCTGAAGGACTTCAGTGAGAGCCTCCCGCGCACCCTGGTGTGGAATTCCGCGTGGGATGCGGCGCGCGACGGCGAGACCCCCGCTCGCCGCTACGTTGATCTGATCCTGGCCAACGTCGCCGCGGAATCGGATTCCTCGGTGATCCTGGTCCAGCTGCGCCAGCTGGCCACCACGCTGAACTTCTATGTCGCTGAGCAGCACCGCGAGGCCACTGCTGTGGCAGCGGTGGACACGCTGTGGGAACTCGCCAACACTGTGCCGGGCGGATCCGACGCCCAGCTGCAGTTCGTGAAGTCTTTTGCCCTCCTGGCCCGCAGCACCGGGCAGCTGGATACCGTTGCCGGCCTTCTGTCCGGCGCAACACCCCTGGACGGGCTGGCCGTGGACCAGGACCTCCGGTGGGAGCTCCTGGCATCCCTGGTAGCCGGCGGCCGCCTGGGCACGGAGGACATCAACGCCGAACTGGAACGGGACAACACCGCCAGTGGGCAGAACGCGGCGGCCCTGGCCAAGGCCGCGATCCCCACGCCCGAGGCCAAGGCGGCCGCGTGGGAATCGATCGTGGTCAAGGGCGAACTGTCCAACGCACTCCAGGGCTCTGCGGTGACCGGATTCACCCGGGTCCTGGACCGGTCCCTGCTGGAGCCGTACGCGGAAAAGTACTTCGAGGCGGTTCCTGGGATCGTGGCCACCCGCACCCACGCACTGGCCCAGCAGATCGTCGTCGGGCTCTACCCGGCCCTGCTGACCACCCAGGCCACCATCGACCGGACTGACGGCTTCCTGGCCGCCCTCCCGGCAGAAAGCGCCGCGTTGCGGCGGATGATGCTGGAAAACCGCGACGGCGTTGCCCGGGCACTGCGCGCCCGTGCAGCCGACGTCCTTCCCGGCGATGCCTAGGCGTGCGGCATGAGCCTGGGTGAGCACCGCTATGAACTGACGGTGCAGTGGACCGGCAACCTTGGGGAGGGAACGTCGTCCTACCGGGGCTACTCGCGGGACCACGACGTCCTGATTCCGGGGCTGCCGGTGCTCCCGGGCTCCGCTGACCCGACGTTCCATGGCGACAGGTCACGCTACAACCCCGAGCAACTTCTCCTCGCCGCTCTCGCCCAGTGCCACATGCTGTCCTTCCTGCACGTGGCGGTACGGCACGGCGTCATCGTTACGGACTACCGGGACGAAGCCACGGGGACGATGCGCCTGAACCGGGACGGCAGCGGGCAGTTTGAGTCAGTGACCCTGCACCCGAGGGTGACGCTGGCGGACCCGGCCCACGTGGCTCTGGCGGAGCAAATGCACCACGAAGCAAACCAGGTCTGTTTCATTGCCCGGAGCGTCAATTTCCCCGTGCACCACGATCCCGTGACCCTGACAGCATGACCCCAACTGAGTAGCAGCAGATGTCGTTTTGAGGGCTCAGAACAACATCTGCTGCTACTCAGTTGGGCGGGCGGGACTCATACGCTTCGGCGGAGCTCGTCCACGAGACGGGCTTCCGTGGCGGGGGCAAGCCCGGCCTTGCGGCGGCGGTTCAGTCCGCGGCGGCGCTCGTCCTCGAGGGTGTCCGCCACAGTCTCCTGCCAGGGGCGCGTTGTCAGTCCGGCGGCACGGGCAGCCATGTTGCTGCGTGTGCAGAAGCCGTCGTGGCCCGGCGGCAGCCACAGCGGGAGGGAATCAGGCCCGGCCCAATAATCGACTCCATGGTCCACGAGCCAGTCCTCCGGCGCCGTTAGGACCTCGCCCTGGTAGCCGGCGGCGGCTTTCGAGCCCTCAAGGTAGTCGGCGAAGGGCACCTGGTCCCCCAATGCATTCAGTGCGCCCGTGACACCCTTCTCCGCGGCGTGGAGAATCCATAGGGACAGGTCGCGGACGTCGATGACTTGGGTGGCGTGGCCGGGTATGTCGGGGACGACGACGGGTCCATTGTCCCGGGCGAACCTCGCCGGCCAGTAGCCGTAGCGATCCGTTGTGTCGCCGGGACCGCCGATGAGTCCGGCCCGGCAGAGATGCGCCTTGGCTGCGGCCGCAGTCAAGGTTGCCTGCTCGATGGCCGACTTCGACTCCCCGTAGTTTTCGGGGGCGGATACCGTACCGGCGGGCAGGGGAGGCAGGAGGGCGGCGTCCTCCGCCTCTCCCGGGGTCGAATGGTCGGCGTAGACCGAACAGCTGGACACAAACGTCCAATGGCCGGCTCTGTTTGCCAGTGCGTCCAGAGCATCCGTCGCCTGGACGGTATCGCGGGCCACGTCAATGACTTCGTCCCAAACTCCGGTGGCCCCGTCATAAGCGTTCGCGCCCAGTGAACGGTCCGCCCTCAACCATTGAGCGCCCTCCGGCGGTTGAGCCGCCGAACCGCGGGCCAGGCACGTAACATCGTGCCCCGCAGCCACTGCTTGCCGGACTATTTCTGCGGACAGGAAGGCAGTTCCGCCCAATACAAGGATGCGCATGGGTCCACGCTACGGCGCTAGGGTTGAAAGAGAACAGAGCCTTCCGCGCCGGGCGAAACCCGAGCGCCGGCGAGCACCATCCCGGCCCCCGCCGGAGACCCCCAAGGAGTTTTACCGTTTATGTTCAGCACGTTGTCGATCACCCCTTCCCTCGCCTCCGAGCCCGACGGCGTCAGCGTCACCGGCATTGTCATCAGCCTGGGCGTCGGCGTAGCTATCTGGTTGGTGGCAACCTTCGTGATTTCCCGGATCAGCAGGCGGGTGGCCTCCGGGAGCAACTTCTTCAAGAAGGCCCACTTCAAGTGGGTGGCCCCGGCGATCCGGGCCTTGGATCATGAGCGCCGCGTCCAGCGCGCGGAAACCATCGGATCGCTGCTCAACAGCATCGTAGGCGTGCTGGTGGCCGTCATCACCAGCATGTATGTCCTCCAGAACCTGGACATCAACATCGCCCCGCTGCTGACAAGCGTGGGAATCCTCGGTGTGGCCATTGGCTTCGGCGCCCAGCAGCTGATCCGGGATTTCCTGGCCGGCATCTTCATCACCATCGAGGACCAGTACGGAATCGGCGACGTCATCGAAACCAGCGAGGTGGTGGGGGTTGTGGAATCCATGGGCCTGCGCATCACCCGGGTCCGGTCCGAGGACGGCGCCATCTGGTACCTGCGCAACGGCGAAATCCTCCGTGTCGGCAACCGTTCCCAAGGAAACTACGCGCCGGTGCCTGATGCGCCCGCCGCCGGCCCGGAAACTGCACTGCACGAGCCTGCCACCAACACCGAGACTAAAAAGACTGACCAGAAAGCCGGAGAATAGGGACATGAGCACACCCGCCGAGCCGCAGCAGCCGCGCCAGCTGATGCAGAACGACCCTTTCAGCCAGCCAGGCTACACGGACAACTTCTACGATGCAGTGGGCGGCCATGAGACGTTCGTTCGCCTCATCGATGTCTTCTACGACGGCGTGGCTACCGACCCGCTGTTGCGTCCGATGTACCCGGAAGAGGACCTTGCCCCGGCCAAGCGCCGTTTCCTGATGTTCCTGGAGCAGTACTGGGGTGGCCCCACCACGTATGGCGAGGAACGCGGCCACCCCCGGCTGCGGATGCGGCACATGCCGTTTCGGGTCACGCCCGAGGCGAAGGACCGTTGGCTCTTCCACATGCGCGCGGCCGTGGACTCGTTGGGGCTGCCGCCGTTGTACGAAGGCACGCTATGGGACTACATGGAGCGTGCGGCACTGTCTATGGTGAACAGCCCGTCCGACAGCTGAGCCCGGGTCCGGGCTGTTTGCCAAGCCGGGCCTAGCCCAGTCCGCTCCCGGTGCGCGCAAGGACGTGCCCGCGGGCGCCGGTAAGGCGGAACCACCGGCCAGTGCGGTAGAGCTTCTGGTCACCCTCGCCAAGGAACCCCAGCGTCAGCGCGGCGAACGCGGCTCCAGCCGGAAGCCCCGAATCGTCCAGGGGCCGGCCCCAGACTGCGGCCCGGGCATTGTTGACGATCAAGGCGCCCGGCTTGTCCGGCACGATGCCGGCAACTTCGGCGATGCCGGCATCGGCGGCCTGGCGCAGTTCAGCATCCGGTACGGACCGGATCAGTTCCCAGCCTGTCCTGGGGGCGCCGACTCCGGTCCAGGATTCGGTGACGGTGGACGGCGGAACCGGCAGCTCGACGTCGCCCTCCCCTGCCCTGGCGAGACGATCCAGGACCGCAGACAGCGGGACCGTGACATCAGTTTCAGAACGTTCAGCGAGCCCCATAGTGCGCAAACCCAGGATGGTGGGGGTTGATTCGCCCAGCAGCCTTGGCCTCAGCACGCAGACGTACGCCGCCAGGACTGAGCCTGCTGCCTGAAGCCGAATGGCGCCGTCGTCGATTGTTTTGGCGCGCGTGGCGAAGGTACGCAGGTCGGCGAGATCACGCGGATCGGCGAATCGGAAGGACTGGGTGAGTAGATCAGACACACTAAGAACACTACCGGCTGTACGTTGTTTGAGCGGTGCCGGGGTGGCGTCTAGAGTCGAACCATGACTGAAGCCGACGCCGGATTGCTGGCCCCGCCCAGCGGTGACCCCACCACATCACTGATCAAGCTCCTGGACCTGGGCGAACTGGAGGGGGCCCGCACCGACGAGGACATTTTCCTGGGGCCCTCACAGCAGCAGCCGCACCAGCGGGTCTTCGGCGGCCAGGTCCTGGCCCAGTCCCTCATCGCCGCCACCCGGACGGTGGACCCTGAGCGCCACGTCCATTCCATGCACGGCTACTTCCTGCGGCCAGGCGATGCCAACAAAACCATCACCTTTGGCGTCCAGCGCCTGCGCGATGGCCGCTCGTTCTCCGCACGCCGGGTCCATGCCTACCAGGAGGGTGTGCCCATCCTGTCGATGATCGCGTCCTTCCAAGGCGAGGATGAAGGCATCGAGCACGAATCAGCCATGCCCAAAGGAATCCCGGATCCCGAATCGCTGCCGAGCACAGCCGACCTCCTGGGCAAGTTCGACCACCCGGTGGCCCGGCACTGGGCCTACGAGCGGCCATTCGACATCCGCCACGTGGATCCGCCCCTGTATGTGTCTGCCAAAGGCAAACGGGAAGCGCGGAATGCCGTGTGGATGAAGACGTTTGGACCGATGCCCGACAACGCCAACCTTCACCGAGCCGCTTTGGCCTACGCCAGCGACTACACACTGCTGGAGTCCATTCTCCGCCGGCACGGGCTCAGCTGGATCACCCCCGGCATGAACGTGGCCAGCCTCGACCACGCTATGTGGTGGCACCGCCCGGCCCGCGTGGACGAGTGGCTGCTCTACGTCCAGGAATCCCCCAGCGCCCAGGGCGCCCGGGGGCTGGCCACGGGTAAGATCTTCAACAGGGCCGGCCAGCACGTGGCGTCCGTGGCGCAGGAGGGGATGGTCCGGGTTCCCACCGACCTCAAGAACAAGGTGGTGGGGGCTTTCCAGTCCAAAGTCCTGGAGCACCAGATCCGCAAGGCCGGGCGCGACTAGCTCGCTTCGCGTCTCACTGACTTTCGCTTAACGAGAAAGGCCGGCACCCTGCAGGGTGCCGGCCTTTCCGCTTCGTACTGTCAGTGCGCGGTTGTTCAGTCGCGGGTGAGGCGGCGGTGCGTGACCCGGTGCGGCTTCGCGGCGTCCGGACCCAGGCGTTCCACTTTATTCTCCTCGTAGGATTCGAAGTTGCCCTCGAACCAGTACCACTTGGAGGGGTTTTCCTCGTCGCCTTCGTAGGCGAGGATGTGGGTGGCAACCCGGTCCAGGAACCAGCGGTCGTGCGAAACCACCACGGCGCAGCCGGGGAATTCCAGCAGTGCGTTCTCCAGGCTGCTGAGGGTTTCAACGTCGAGGTCGTTGGTGGGTTCGTCAAGGAGCAGCAGGTTTCCGCCCTGCTTGAGCGTCAGGGCCAGGTTCAGCCTGTTGCGCTCACCGCCGGAGAGTACGCCGGCCTTCTTCTGCTGATCCGGGCCCTTGAAGCCGAACGCGGCGACGTAGGCGCGGGACGGCATTTCCACGTGGCCCACCTGGATGTAGTCCAAGCCGTCAGAGACGACCTCCCACAGGGTCTTGTTGGGGTCGATGCCTCCGCGGCTCTGGTCCGCGTAGGAGATCTTGACGGAGTCACCGATCTTCAGCTCGCCGCCGTCGAGCGGCTCCAGGCCCACGATGGTCTTGAACAACGTGGACTTGCCCACACCGTTGGGGCCAATGACGCCAACGATCCCGTTGCGGGGAAGGCTGAACGAGAGTCCGTCGATCAGCGTGCGGTCGTCGAAGCCCTTCTGCAGGTTCTTGGCTTCCAGGACCAGTCCGCCCAGGCGCGGTCCTGGCGGGATCTGGATCTCTTCGAAGTCAAGCTTCCGGGTACGGTCCGCCTCGGCGGCCATTTCCTCGTAGCGGGCCAGGCGGGCCTTGGACTTGGTCTGCCGGCCCTTGGCGTTGGAGCGGACCCACTCAAGTTCTTCGGTGAGGCGCTTAGCCTGCTTGGCGTCCTTCTTGCCCTGGACTTCAAGGCGGGCGCGCTTCTTCTCCAGGTAAGTGGAGTAGTTGCCCTCATACGGGTAGAGGTGGCCCCGGTCAACCTCGGCGATCCACTCTGCAACGTGGTCCAGGAAGTACCGGTCGTGGGTGACGGCCAGGACGGCGCCGGCGTAGTTGGACAGGTGCTGTTCAAGCCACAGCACGCTCTCGGCGTCCAGGTGGTTGGTGGGCTCGTCGAGCAGCAACAGGTCAGGCTTCTGCAGGAGGAGCTTGCACAGGGCGACGCGGCGGCGTTCACCACCGGAAAGGAGCGTGACGTCAGCATCGGCGGGCGGGCAGCGGAGTGCGTCCATGGCCTGCTCCAGCTGGGAGTCCAGGTCCCAGGCATCGGCCGAGTCAATGGCTTCCTGCAGGTGGCCCATCTCTTCGAGGAGGGTGTCGTAGTCAGCGTCGGGGCTGGCCATTTCCTCGGAGATCTCATTGAAGCGCTGAATCTTGCCGTAGATCTCGCCCACGCCTTCCTGGACGTTGCCGAGGACGGTCTTTTCTTCGTTCAGGGGCGGTTCCTGGAGCAGGATTCCCACCGTGTAGCCGGGGCTGAGCCGCGCTTCGCCGTTCGACGGTGTGTCCAGTCCGGCCATGATCTTAAGAATGGTGGACTTACCGGCACCGTTCGGGCCAACAACACCAATCTTGGCGCCCGGGAAGAAGGACATGCTTACGTCGTCGAGAATAAGTTTTTCGCCAACGGCCTTACGGGCCTTGGTCATTGTGTAGATAAATTCCGCCATGGTTCCAAATCTAGTGGGTTGGCGGGGATAACTCACATTCGTCCGTCAGGCGGGAGCCCCTACAAAGCATTTGCCGCTCGCCAGCACCGGCAGCACCGTGACTGTGACGCTGCCGTCGCGGATTTGCCCGATGACACAGTCCGCGCCCTGCAGGACAGCCGCTTCGATGGCGTCGGCATCCAGCCCGGTGGGTGTGCGGCTTTCGGAAACCTCCAGGGCCGCCTTCGGGATACCCACCCCGGCAAGTGCATCCGTTACCTGGGCCGTGGCGGGCTTTGGAGTGCTGGCGGCCAGGCGGTTCAGGGCGTCGGCAAGGGTCTGCTTCAGCGTGGATGTGGCAGGGTCTTCTTCCGCTGCCGGGCCGGTTGCCTGGGCAGCGGCCGGCGCCGTGGTACCCGCCGGCATCGTGGCACTCGGGTCTGCTGTGGATGTCGCGGTGCAAGCCGTCAGTGCTGCGGCACCGGCAAGGCAGGCGACAACCGCGATGAGTACCTTGCGGGAGGAAGCGCCGGATGATGACGGAAATCCCGGCCGGGGAGCTTCTTGATGGTTCGGCCGGTGATTCGTCGTGCTCGTCATGCCGCCATTCTGCCACGCCGCAACGCCGGGGGTTGTTGCGGCGTGGCGGGCCGTGGAGCGGCCGCCCGGCGTGGCATGAAGCGCGGCGCCCTCAGGTCGCGGCCCCTGCGAGCTCGCCCGTTTCGGTGTCCAGGGTGACGTAGTCGCCATTGGTGTCCTCGATGGTGACGTCCTTCGGGATTCCGTCTTCCTCCGTGTAGTCATCAGGCTCAGGGTCCCCTCCTGTCCCGTCATAACCGTCGCCGCCGGGCCGGTTTGCCACCTCAGAGTCCGGCAGCTCGTTCTTCGGGGTCCGGTTGTAGTTAGCTGAGCCCCACTTCAGATCGTGGCCCACGGCGTCGGCGTTTATTTCAGCCGTGTGGAAGACGCGTCCGTCCCGTTCCCAGCTCGCCAGCTTCAACCGGCCAACCACGATGACCCGCTGGCCCTTCTTGATGCTGCAGCCCATATTGCCGGCCAGTTGGCGGTAGCCCTGGACCGTGAACCAATTCATGTGGTCCTCGACCCATGTGCCCGAAGTTTTGTCGAAATGACGGGAAGGGGATCCAAGCCGGAACGAGGCCGTCCCAACGCCGGTGGTGGTGGTCGACGTGGTGACGTCTGTGGCCACAAAGCCCCGGATGGTGATGATGTCGCTCATGATGAAGTCCTGTCTCGAAGGTGGTGCCCAACCGGGCAAAACCAGCTTCGCGTGGACTCTGTGCTCCCGCGAGGGGCAATTTTTCGTATGTGAACAACGCTTCCAAGAACGGCGCTGTGGAGGACGGGTGCCTGCGTGAGCGTCGCAGCAGCCGGGGCCATGTAAACTTTTGATGCGCCCGGAATATAGGCTCCGGACACCACGTGCCCCAGTAGCTCAGGGGATAGAGCAGCGGCCTTCTAATCCAAAGGCTTGCGATCTGAGACCGACTCAGGTTTTGGGGTGCTTTCGCCGCCGTCCGGATCACACGGGTTGATGGCCGTTGCCATCCCCGTCTTCAGCCATTCGACATCTACGTCGCATACGACAGCCCAGGCGTTCACAACAAGCTTGCCTGGCATCGTGTTGCCCCGCTCATAATTCGACACTGTGGCTCGGCTGATGCCAAGCTCCCCGGCAATGTCAATCTGCTCAAGGCCTTTCAATTCTCGCGCTAAACGGAGCCGGTCTTTCAGCTGAAATTCCGGGACTCGACTGTGCATCGGTTGGGTGCTCATGAGTCAAAGCTATGTCACAGACAAAGCTTTGTCTAGATTCGCAATCACAATTTTTATGTAATTCAACACACATGTCTTGATGCTTTCTTGAGACAAGCCTTTGACATATGCCAACCATGCGCTATCTTTGACACATGCCAAAAACCGCACCCAGCCTGATCACGACAGCGCAAGCGTCCGAGGTCTCGGGCAAGAACTGGCGGACCATTATTCGGCTCGTTGAGCGGGGCGACCTAAGCCCAGCTCAGAAGCTCCCTGGTCTTCGCGGTGCTTACCTGTTCCACCCCAGCGATATAGAGGCCCTCAAGCCAGCGGAAGCTGCGCCGGCGGCCGAATCTCCCTAACAGCCTCGGTCTCCCCAGGCAACAAAGAAGCGGTCCAGTGACCTCTCGCCAAAGAAATCCACTGGACCGCCATTCGATAACCCAAGAGCCAGGCCCTTTGCGACGGGTCACCTGGCTCTCGAATCAGAATCGAGTCTATCAATGGACGCTTCGAGTTCACAGGAAAAGATCGTGGAGCCGCCCCGGCACCTGTTCTTCGGTGTCGAGGACCGCCGCCTCGGCGGCCGTGCCGGGCTGACCGATAAGCACATTGCAGTTGAGAAGACCCGCCGGCACCAGCTGGCGGAACACGTCATCAACTCCGCCATCCAGGTAACCAACGCCGTCCGCACCATGCGGACCTTCGACCGAACCGGCAACGCCGACCAGGTACTCGACCACCTCTCCTGCTCGCTGGAAGACCTGGTCAAACAGACGAACAACCTCATTGCCGAGGTAGAGAAGTCAGTAGACCGCTACGGCGACGGGCTGGAGGAGCTGGCCGCCCGCGACGCAGCCGAAGCCGCCGCCGACCTGAACCGCTGCGCCCACTCCCCTGACAAGGTCTGTGACAACTGCGAGCCCGCGCACATCGAAAGCCACCTCCCCGCCGTTGAGACTCCGGCAGCCGCGACGCCAACCCCCCAGGCGCTCGCGGCTGCCGGCCCCAAACCCGGCCCCCGCCCGATCGCCGTCGTCAACGTCCACAACGCCGACGACGTCGCCCAGGTCAAGGCGAACCTTGGCCTGGCTTTGGACAGGATCTCCCGGTGAAGGCGCGCATCAAGCGGTTCGCCGTCGTCCACCCCGTGGGCCACGCACCTTATAAGGAACGCGCTGACTTGCACTACCGGGACAACAAGGAGCTGGCCGCCCAGCTCACCACGTACGCCCGCGGGAAGTGGCCGGCGCCGCAGACGATCGACGTCGACGTCCACGCCAAGCACATCCTGATCAACGGCGTGCACCGCGCCAATTTCTCAATCCACGAGTACCGGTCATGAGGCCCCCATCAGTGCGGGTCGGCCGGAATCGCCGCCGCACGTTCCTCTACACCCCGCTCCTGATCCTCGGGGCCCTCGCCTTCATTGCGTCCCTGGCTCCCTTCCCGATCATCAACTCCGGCTATCTGGCCGGCGTCACCTTCCTTATAGCCGGCACCGCCGGATTCGTACTTGAGACAGGACCAGAGTCATGACCGAACAGCCAGTCGAGACAGAACAGCAGTTCCTCGGCAACGATCCTATGGAAGGACTTGCAGGCGTCGTCTCCGTGCAGGTACTTCCCATCCTCACGGACGGACAGCAGGAAGTACTGGAGAGGGCCAGGCAGCACTACGTGCCTGGCGCGCACCTCCTCCGCGGCCCGCTCTGGTCACCGGCCGACAACGTCGAGCTTTCGGCTCTCGTCCGCAAGTGCACCAACGCCAACAAGCTGCTGGCCATCGCCAAAGCCGAGGCCGCGAAAGCAGAAGACGCCTTGAGTCTCGCGCTCGGCGTTGAGAACGAAGCCGCCGAAGCCGTCCGCGCTGCCGAGCTGGACCTGATCGACTTCACCAGGAAGGACACCGGACTGTGAGCACCCGATTCCAGGAGATCCACATCGACCAGCTGGTCGTCCACCCGAAGAACGTCCGCCGCGACGTCGGCAACGTCGTTGACCTCGCCAACAGCATCAGCGAGCAGGGCATCCTCCAGCCCCTGGTAGTCGCCCCGTACCTCGGCAGCCCCGATGACAACCCCGTGACCGGCTCCCGATACATCATCATCGCGGGCCACCGCCGGCACGCGGGCGCCAAGCTCGCCAACGTCGATAGCCTCCCCTGCGTTATCCGCGACGACATCAACACCGAGCCCCGCCAGCTCGAAGCCATGATCGTCGAGAACACCCAGCGCACCGACCTGACGGTCCTCGAAGAAGCCGAGGGCTACCAGGCACTCCTCGAGTTCCCCGGCTACTCCGTCAAGTCCGTAGCCAAAGCCACCGGGCGCTCGCAGGCCACGGTCCGGAAGCGTCTGCTGCTGAACAAACTCAATGAGGACGCTAAGGGCAAGCTGGAGGATCACACCCTCAACGTTGACCAGGCACTTGTTCTTGTCGACTTCGCCGAGGACCAGGACGCCACGGAGAAGTTGCTCGAAGCCGCGGCCAGCGGGCGTGACTGGAACTTCACTGTCCGGATGGAGACCCGCCGCCGCGATGCCCCGGCGAAGAAAGAGCAAGCGACGAAGGATCTCGAAGACGCCGGCGCTAAATACGTCCCCGAAGCCACCCTGTACACCGGCGGCTGGAATCGGATCTACGAGAACGAAGCCAACGCCATCACCATCGCGGAGCACGTCGCCGCCGGTCACCAGTGCATCGTGGACACATGGGGCGACATCCAGTGGCACGAGAAGCCGGCCAAGGCACCCAGAGCCGCGAAGCCGGAGATGACCGAGGAAGAGAAGGAAGCCAAACGCCGCGACGCCGCCCTCACCGCCGCGCTGGATATCGCCCACGCCGTCCGCGCTGAGCACATCAAGACCGTGATCAAGGCGCCACCCGAAGGCGCCGCCGACGAAGCCCTTTACCGGCTCCTGCTCGACCACCTGCACCGTCGCACAACGTTGTTCGCCGAGATCACAGGCCGGGCCCCGAATAAAGAAGATGACCACTTCGCTATCAAGGCAGCCCTTCAGGACATGACCGTTGAACAGATGGCGCTCCTGCTGCACCTCGCGAGCAAGTCCCAGGAAGACGAACTGCTGAAGCTCCAAGGATGGGACGCCGGGGACTTCACCTACAAGTGGCACACAAAGGGCTGGATCGAAGACCTGGGCACCGTGTACCACTACGAACTCTCCAGCGTCGAACAGGAAGTACTTGACCACTTCCAGACCGAATACGACGAGCGGATGGCAAGCCTCATGTCCGAACCCGATGATGACCAGGAAGAAGAAGACGAAGACGATGAGTAGCCACTTCCTCACCCGCAACCCTGATAACGACCCGGTCTGCTCCTGCGGGTTCCGGCCCTCCATCCTTGAGGAGGCCGCCCCGGCCGGTAGGCAGTGGAAGGCCCGGACCGACGTCCTGAACCACGCCGACGCCCTCAACGAGGTGGAGCGGGTCAATGCCCCGTTCCTTGTCAAGGACGCCCGCTACCCGCGGGCCGGTGTCCGGCAGACCGACGACGGCCGCTGGCTCCTCACTTGCTGGGACGCTGACCGGATCGTCCACGTCATCGAAGAACCGATCTTCGACGACCGGGTGACCGCCTTCGACTTCGGCTGGCTGACCATCGGTGCTTGCCGCCAGAACGGGACCAACTTGAACGGGTGGGCCGCCGCGTGAGCACCAAGGCGCAGAACGACCAGCCCGCCCAGCTCGAACGCTGCGGCTCATGCAATGGCGTCATCAATCAGCAGACCGGCGAATGCCGCTGCTCCTGACAGGAAGGCAAGGAACATGGTTGAAATCAAATGGGAAGAACCGCCTCGGCGCGGTATCGGTCCTGGTGCCCGCGGGATCTATCACGACATCATTGACCAGCTCAAAGAGAACCCCGGACGGTGGGCGAAAGTCATTGCTGACTGGCCCAGCAACAAGCCGCCGAACGTCTTCCGGCAGAACAAGTGCGAGATCGTCGTCCGCCGGAACGAGGACAAGACGACCTGGTCGATCTACTCACGGTACGACGACCCTGCCGCCGCAGCGGCTGAGGCGGCCAAGGAAGCGGCGAAGCAGAAGGTCACCGCTGCGGTCTCAACGGGCACGGCGCTGAAGCCCCCGCCCCCGCCGCTCCCGCGCAAGGGAGCGCCAGCTCCGGCCAACGACATGGGGATGAGTAAGTTCCTCGCCGAGCGTCGCGCCCGCGGCGCCGTGGACCGGCCCGAGTGATTCACCCTGGTGCCGGCGTCCCCGGCACCGCACGGGCCCGATAGGCAGCCACCTGCTGAAACCAATCCCCCCATGAGGAATCAGCAACCGGCCCCGGTTCGAATCCGGGCGGGCCCCCGAAGTACCGAACCACCAGAGAGGCAGCCATGGTCACCGACGAACACGGCAGGGAACACAACGACGTCGGAGTCGGCGCCGCATCCTCCTGGAGCCGAAGACCCAACCGCTACCCCGGCTGCAGCTGTCCGGCCTGGCGCTACAACCCCCGCCATATCCGACCTACCAACCCCGACTGCCCCACCCACGGAACAGGAAGCGACAACACATGAACTTCTGGAATTACCTCGCACTCGCCGCCTCGGTCTTCGCCGGCCTGCTTGCACTCGTTGCGGTGATCCGCCTGCTGGCCGTCTACCTCGGCAACAAAGTGTGGACAGGCCGCGGCGGCATGCAGCTCAACTGCTTGCAAGCCGCGGTGTGCGTGCCGCTGGCCATCTGGCTGTTCACCGTATCGGGCGTGATCGCATGACGAAGCTCAGCAGCTCACTACCCAAGGAATACGACGAAGACGGACTCGGGTCCATCAACTCCGACCTGGTAGCGCGGCCCACCGACACGCAGATGGTCATCGCCATGATCGACTGCAAGTCCATCACCCGCGACATCGACACCGGCCTTGACATCGCAACGGCCCGAATCCTACACATCGAGCCGCTACGCGAGCACGAGGCCGAACAGGCCCGCGAGATGCTGAGCAACGCCCAGGAACGTCGGACCGGAAAGCGGCCGATCCCCGGCATCGTTGACGGCGGAACCGGCGAGATCCTCCGGGAAGGCTCCGGAGTCACCTTCATCAACGGCGCAAAGTCATGAGCACCCGGCTAAGCCCCGACTGCCGCGACAGCAATCACCAGAAGTGCGATCGTCTCGCGTGGAACGAAGAGACCGACGAAACCGACTACTGCATGTGCGACTGCGGATGTGACGGGATCGGGCAAGAGGCCTTGGCATGAGGTACACAATCCCAACATCCAGCCGGCCAATCATCATCGACGAACCGGACCCGCCAGCGCTCGCCGATCCCGAAGGCATGGCCCTGGTCCAGGCGATCCATGATCGCAAGAAAAGAGGAAGCACCGATGAAACCGCCGAAGCGAGTTCAGTGGAAGTGGCCGGAGGGCTGGCGTAAGCCGAGCGAAGCTTCCGTGGAGTACTGGGCCACGATCGCCGTAGCCGTGCTGCAGGTCTTACTGTCGTTCGAGGATGAGGGCACGGACCTTGTCTACCGACTCTTCGGAGCAGGCTTCCTGATCCTCCATGCGCACGGCCGGCGCATCCTTGCAGCAGTGCGCGACGCGCGGAACGCGGACCAGGCAGGGCAGAGCTAAGTGTCCTGGCTCAAAGGCAGCGATAAGGCCGCAACGTTCCCGAAGGCGTTGAACGCCCCGCACTTCAGCGACGGCGAGATCAGCGTCAACGAAATGTTCGGCTTCATCCTGCGGTGCGCGTTCGAATCGGCCGCGCACCGAACCGACTACGTAATCGAATTCGGCGTGGCAATGATGATGGGAGGCCCCAACTACTCACAGCTGATCAAGGTCGCCGAGCAGAGCGGCCTGCTGGAGCAGTTGGAGACCGACGGCGCCCCGTCCTGGAAAATCATCGAAGACCCGGACTTCATCCACCTGATCACGAAGGCCGAGCAGGAATGGATGAACCAGCAGAAGCGCGACTCCCGCGACACCAAGCTGACCTCGGCCGTCAGGCTCCGCGACGGCGACTCCTGCCGCTACTGCCTGAAGATCGTCTACTTCGGCGCCGACCGCAAGTCAGCCCGCGCCGGCAGCTACACCAGGGCCGGCAGTTACGACCACGTCATATCCGGCGAGGCCGCCACCATCGAGACGCTCGTCGTCGCCTGCGGTGAATGCAACTCGAAGAAGAAGGACAACGACGACGCCCTGGACCTCCAGCCGGCCCCGTCCGAACCGTTCTACTCCCCCTCAACAGCCGCGTGGCTTGCCAAGCACGGCCACAACGTAACCCCCAGCGCCAAACACCCCGCACTCAAGAAGAAGGCCACCACAGCCGACGGCACGCCGTCAGCGCCGCGCCCCGTCGAGCAGCCCACACCGGCAGCTCCGGGAAGTATCCAGGCAACGGAAGCACCATCCGGCCAGGCCAGCAGCACCGACGACACACCGGGCCAAGGAAGCGCCACCACACCCGCAACCGCCGATCAGCCAGATCCGGCAGGTCACAAGCCCGACGGATCTAGATATGTCGGGTCGGGTCATGGGACGGGTCATGGGTCGGGCAGTGCAGGGAGACCAGCCCAGCCCCCTGCTAAACCAAACCCTCAATCAAAAACCAAACCCCGCCGCAGACGACCACGGACCAGAGGACGCAATGCCTGATCCTAAAACTGCTTTCATTCCGAAACTGACAGAAGCCCAGTTCCAGCAGCAGGTCATCGACCTTGCCAAGCTCCATGGGTACCGCCTGATCTACCACACCCACAACAGCCGGCGCTCAGCCCCTGGCTTCCCCGATCTGGTCATGGTCAGCGAGCATCGTTGCCGGGCGTTGTTCCGTGAGTTGAAGACCGACTCCGGGCGCATGTCCCCCGAGCAATTCGATTGGATCACCAGCATGTCCCTGGCCAAGCTGAACGCCGGGGTCTGGCGCCCGTCAGACCTCCAGTCAGGGCGGATCGTCAAAGAGCTGCGGGGTGACGCCTGATGGATTCATGCGATCTCGGATACGTCTACCGAACCGAGCTGCCTGACGGCCGGGTGCTGAAGCTGCCCTACCGCATCGCGATCAAGCAGGCCGCATATCCCAACGCCTGCATCTTCCACGACGAAGAACCAATCCCCGCCGCCGCAGGCAGTCACCTATGCCCGATGTGCGCCGATGGACTCAACAAGAGCGTGGCCGACATCGCCGAGTGCTGGTCCGACCTCGAAGACGCCATGCTTCCGAGTGGCCGCGCCGCCAGCTCCGAGCCCGTCAGCGGAACCGGGGATCTCTACCCGCCGCTGCCCATCAACCCGGAAGTCGCCGACGTCCGGGCCCGTGCGCTCTCGATCATCAGGACCATCATCGGCCAGCTGATCCTTGACCTGCCAGACCGGCGGCTGCCTGCTGATCAGTCGGCCGGGCTGCTGGCCAGCTGGATAGTCAACTGGCACAGCGGTTACCTGGTCACCCACCCATCGGCCGGCCACGTCCGCGCAGTGTGCACCGAGCTGGCCGCCGTGGCCTGGGACGTGCGAGGTGTGATCTACCGGAGCAGGCCCGTCGAGGTGAAGATCCAGTCGGACCACTGCCATCAGCTGGTGCCAGGGCCGGACAAGACCAAGGTCCCGTGCCGTGGGGAAGTCGTTGCCATCCAGACCTCAGACGGGAAGAAGGTAGTCAGGTGCAGTGTGGATATCACCCACCGTGTGCCAGCTGACCAGTGGTTCTACACGCACGCAAACCGGCGCCCAGGCAGGGCAGCCAGCGCACTCAAGAAGAAGTACATGAAAGCGAGGAACTGAATGAGCCAGAGACGTCCACTCGGAGAACCAGGCGCTGCCCGTCCGTCGATGGAGAACACCTGCGGTTACGACGCCGGGATCACAGACGGCCCCCGCTGCGGGAAGCCTGCGACCTGGCATCTGACTATCGGCTCCCCAATCACCGGCCCCGCCGACTGGGCCGCCATGGCTTGCGACGAGCACGCCGGCCCGGTCATGGACAACTCGTGGGACTGGCATGCAGTGTCCGGTGTGTGCGACGTGCCCGGGACGATGTGGCAGCCGGGCACGCATCAGGGCGAGGGCTTCTGCTTCTGGCCGGAAGCGGAAGCCGCGATGCACGAAGCCGCAGCTGAAACGCCAACAATGTTCGCCACGCCCGGACACGCCGACGTCCCACACATACTTGACTTAAGGATCTAAATTATGGGGTGAGCTGGTGTTTCGCACCCAGCCACAGTCAGAGCCTCGACCGGGTTAGCCGGCGGGGCTCTTCTCATGTGTGCAGGTGGTGGGTCAGATGCCGGCGCTTGATGAGTGGGACCCGAGGCGTGGCAGGTCAGGCAGGCCATGGCAACGCCTAGTAAAGAGGTACTGCATACCCGGCGCGGTCTGCGCCTGGTGCAATGAGGAGATCGTCTTCGGGCTTCGGCCTCGGCATCCCCTCGGCCCATCGCTCGACCACATCATTGCCCTGATCGACGGCGGCCACCCCACCGCGAGCTGGAACCTTCAGCCCATGCATCTCGGGTGCAACGTGAAGAAAGAAAACCATCGCCGGCGGCTGGCAAAGGCAGGTGCCCGGCGCACCGAACGACCGCTTACGAAGCTGCAAGCCGCGATGAAAAACCGCTAGAACACGCGGATTTTTTAGGAATTCGGAGTGTGGGCGACCCGCGCATCTTCCATTTTTTCTCTCCCTTGGAAAACCCCTGATCTTCCCTTTTTGAAAGGGACACCATCACGAAGGAGAACACCCGATGAGCAAGTCACCGGACGAATGCCCCGAAGCACCCTTCCACGGAAAACCGTTCAGGTATTGCCCGAGGTGCGATTGGATCGAGCCCGCGCAGAAGTGCAAGCACTGCGGCGTGAAGGTGGTCCATGGCCCCGGTGCCTGGTATCACGAACTCGGCGAAGGCTCGCTGATGGTTCGCTGCGATCCAAAGAAGTCAGGTCAGCCCTACGGTCTGAATGCAGAGCCGGTGTGAAGCTCCTAACCGCGGACCTATGGTGTTGGCTCGGCCGGCATCGGTTTGAACGTCCCTACTACAGCGACCCCGTTGGCGCTCAAGTAGCTATCTGTCTCCGCTCCAATAGGTGCCGAGGCAAGTTACATCTGGTCAGCGACGCAGGCAGGAGGCCACGATGGCGAAGCAGAGAAGTACGGCCGTCAAGCACGGTGATAAGCCGGGTCTGACCGGTTACCGGAAGGGCTGCCGGTGCGACGTCTGCGGCCAGGCGAAGAGCGATGACAACGCCGCGTACCGGGCGAAGAAGCGGCTGCAGGAAGCCACTGACGTGGACGCCGCGCAGCATTTCTTCCCCACAGCGCCCGAGATTGAGCCGTCGTCGATGGCCATCGCCTGGGCGGCGCCCGCCGGCCAGATCGAAACCACCCTCATCTCAGAGCTTGACGCGCTGATCGGTGAGCCGCCATTCAAGAAAACTCTCCTGGTTCTGGCCAAGTACAACGCCCGGGTGCTGGATCAGATCCCGCAGCTGGAGCGCCCGGACCTGATCAGCGGCATGCAGTCCCGCCTGTTCAACGTCTTCGACCGGCTGCGTAGGACCGAGACAGCCGCCGGAGCGGCCAGCTCTTGGGACATGTCGGCACTACTGACGACGGATGACTGAGCCGAGGAACCCCGCGCCGCGCTTCGCCACCCAACGGAACTACACCAGGAAGACTCTGGGCGGTTCGGTCTGCAAGGTCATGGAGGCTTCAGGCCGCGCACCGATGCCGTGGCAGAGGGACGCACTCGCCGTCACGTGCGAGATCGACCCGGCAACCGGCCTGTTTTGGTACGACACCATCATCCTGGTTGTCCTCCGGCGTGCCGGGAAGACCACAATCAGCCGGGCCAAGCTCACCCACCGGGCACTGACCACCATCGACGGCCGCATGATCTACACCGCGCAGAACCGACTGAAGGCGCTCAAGCGGCTCCGCGATGACTTCTACCTCCCGCTGTACCGGTCACCTCTCCGCGAGACGCTGGAGAAGCCACGCTGGCGCGGCGGTGAGGAAGCAGTCAGATGGAAGACCGGCTCGGAACTGGCCATCGATACCGTGTCCGAGAACGCCGGCCACGGCGACATGAACCACGAAGGGCACATCGACGAGGCCTACGCCCACGCTGACAACACCCTCGAAGGCGGTCTCCAGCCCACGCTGATGACCGTCGATGGCTCCCAACTATGGGTGCTGTCCGCTGCCGGCAAGGCGCATTCGGGCTACCTGCAAGACAAGGTGGAAGTCGGGCGCGCCCTGGTCGAATCCGGACGCGAGACCCGGACCTGCTACATCGAGTATTCGGCACCCGATGATTGGGACCCGGCCGACCCAGAGTCGGTATCCATGACCCATCCGGGCATCGGACACACGATCAGCCTTGACCGTGTGATGTCCCTGCGGGATGCATCCAAGGACATGAGCGAGTGGGAACGCGCATGGCTCGGCTGGTGGCCCAAGCCGAAGACGCCGCCGCGGGTGATCCCCACCTCGGCGTGGGAATCGAACTACCACACTGGCGACGAAGATGCCTGGGTCGGGACACCGTTCTGGACCATCGACACATCACCGGACCGTGAGACAACATCCATCGCCATGGCCGCAGCGTCCACAGTGCCAGGCAAGACCTGCTACGTGGAGCTGTACGACCAGCTGCTCGGCACGGCCGGCGTCGTCTCGGCACTGGTCAAACTGCGGTCACAGTTCGGCGGGAACATCATCGCTCTGGACGGCAACGGCGCGGCGAAGTCCCTGCGCAAGGATCTCGAAGCTGAAGGCTTCGAAGTTATACCGGTGTCCGGCCCAAACAGGGTCGATGCCTGCGGCGGATTCTACGACGACGCCCTGGTCGGTGACCTTCGGTTCGAGAATGACCCGCTGCTGAACACGGCAATGGGTAACGCGGTCAAACAATCGGTCGGTGGCCGCGCGTGGATCTTCGCCCGTAACCGCACCCTCGCTGACATCTCCGGTCTGTACGCCGTGGTGTTTGCCCGCTGGCTCTTCAAGGAGAAGGCCGGCGACAACTACAACGTGCTGGATTCAGTGCTTTAGAAGGAGATGAGAATGCGCCCCTGGGTTACTACGGTCCTCGATTTTGTGGGCGCTGCCCTGATCGTCGCCGGCATTGCCCTGGTCTTTGTTCCTGCCGCGCTCGCCGTGGCAGGGCTGGCTCTGCTTGCTATCTCGTGGAGGGCCAGCCGATGAGTGTTTTCTTCGGGAACGAACAACGGTCCGGATCGCTGGACGGGGTCCTCGGCAGCGGGTTCTCCACAGACGGCGGGCTGAGAAGCAGCAGCATGAAGAGCGCCCTGCGGGTCGTCCCGGTCTATTCGGCAACCAGCCTGATCGCCGACTCACTGGCCGTCACGCCTCTCGCCGGGTATCAGGAGACCCCATCCGGCGGCAAGGCTTCCATGCCGAAGCAGCCGGGCCTGGTCCTCAACCCGAACCCGAATCTGCTGGGAACACGGATCGATTGGATTCACCAGTGCGTCACCTCGGTGAAACTCCGGGGGAACGCCTACGGGACGATCGTTGATTACGACAGTTTCGGTGCGTCGAAGGTCCAGTGGCTCAACCCTGACAGCGTCTACGTGGACGAGTCCGGCCCGCTGCCGGTGTACATACACAACGGCAAGGAACTCGAATACGCCTCAGTGGTCCACATCGCCGAGTACGTGGTCCCGGGTTCTGTCGTGGGGCTCTCCCCCATCGAGCTGTTTCGGCAGCAGTTGGACATGGCACGCAGCGCCCAGGACTTCGGGACGAACGTGTTCCGCCGCTCGGGCGTTCCGTCCGGGCACCTGAAGAACACGACCAAACAGCTCTCTGCAATGGAAGCCGGCGTGGTCAAGAGCCGCTTCAAGTCCTCGGTGACCAACGGCGATGTGTTTGTCTCCGGCAATGACTGGGACTACAGCAAGCTGAGCCTGTCCATGGCCGACGTCCAGTTCCTCGATTCGATCAAGGCCACGGCCAACCAGATCGCAGCAATCTACAAGGTGCCCCCCGAGGAGATCGGCGGGGACTCCGGCAGCAGTCTCAAGTACACGACGGAAGAACTCAACCAGCAGAAGTTCATCCGCCGGGCGCTGCAGCCCACGGCCGTCCGACTGGAGCACCACCTGAACCGGCTCCTGAACCCGGGCCTGTACGTGAAGTTCAACCTCAACGCCAGCGCCCGCGGTGACCTGAAGTCCCGCATGGACGCCTACAAGGTCGGACTCGAAATCGGCGCCTACACCCTGGAGCAGGTCCGCGAGTTCGAGGACTTCGAGATGCTCACCAAAGAAGAGACCGAACAGTGGCAACTCTGGTTCGGCCAAGTGAAGAAACTACAGAACGGAGGTGGTTCCGGTGCGTGATCTGGAGCTGCGCCATATCAGCCTTCCGGTGGAATTCCGGGAGACCCCCTCGGGCCTGGGCACCCTCAGCGGTTACGCCTCCGTCTTCAACAGGCTCTCCCAGAACCTGGGCGGCTTCGTCGAGCGGGTGGACCCGGTGGCCTTCAACAAGTCGCTGGCCGACCAGGTGCCCGTCCTCGCCCGGTACAACCACGACGACAACCACCTGCTGGGCACCAGCGAGGGCGGCACACTGACGCTCGAGGTAGACGGCACCGGCCTGCGGTATGACGTCGCCTTGCCGGATACCTCCAGTGGCAGGGACGTCCGGGAGTTGGCCAAGCGCGGTGACCTGCGCTACTCCAGCTTCGCGTTCCGGACCGTTGCCGACGACTGGGACTTCACCCCCGAAGGCTTCCCGATGCGGACCCTGCTGGCCGTCCAGCTGGTCGACGTCGCACCGGTCAACAATCCGGCGTACCGGGACACCACCACGGGCCTGCGCTCCCTGGCTGACCGACTCCACATGGAGGTATCCGAAGTCAGGGACACCGCACCGGAGGAGCTGCGCAAGCTGCTCCTGGCCCCCATAGATTCCCGCACCGATGAGGAGCGGGCAGAGGAAGAGCGAGGGCAGGGCGAAACCCACCCGAACCTCTCCCTCTACCGGCGCCGGCTGGATCTCTCCGGCGTCTAGTAATGCCCGTGGGCAGGGCGAAACCCACCCGCACCTCACCGCAGTAAACACTTCGACATTTCCGGAAAGGAAAATGCCATGAGCAAAGTGCTCGCAAAGAAGCTGCTCGAAAAGCGCGCAGCCGCCCACGAAAAGGGCAAGGCCATCATCGACGCCGCGGAGTCCGAGGGCCGCGCCCTCAGCGCCGAGGAAGAGAACTCGTTCAACGAGATCACCGCCGAGATGGATTCCCTGCGCTCGCAGGCTGACCGTCTCGTCGCATTCGAGGACGAGCAGCGCGACATCGAGGCTTCCCTCGGTAACATCCCGGGCCGCGGCGAAGACCGCAACCAGGAAGCCGCGGAGGTCCTGCTGCGCAACATGCTCAAGGGCCGCACCGGCGCATGGGAGTACGCACCCACCCACGCGGAGCGCCAGGAAGTCCGGGCACTCGTCAAGGGCACCCCGTCCGCCGGCGGCTACACCGTGCCGACCACGTTCTACGGCCAGCTCATGGAGCACGCCATCGAAACGTCGGCGATCCTCTCCGCTGGCGCGACGATCCTCTACACCTCCAGCGGTGAAGAGATCAGCGTTCCCGTCACGGTCTCCGCTCCCACCGGCGCGCAGGTCGCTGAAGGTGCAGTCATCCCGACGTCCGAGCCCGTGCTCGGCAAGCGGTCCCTGTACGCGTACAAGTTCGGCAACCTCAGCCAGCTCAGCCGCGAACTGGCCGACGATTCCGCGTTCGACCTTGAGGGCTTCATCGCCCGCCAGGCCGGCCGCGCCATCGGCAACGCCTTCGGCGCGAAGCTGGTAGCAGGCACGGGCACCAACGAGCCGTCAGGCCTGATCACGTCCACCACGCTGGGCAAGACCGGCGGAACCGGGGTTGTCGGCGCCCCCACCTGGGATGACCTGATCGACCTGTTCTACTCGGTCATCGGCCCGTACCGGAACAGCCCGGCTGCCGGCTGGCTGATCAAGGACGGCACCGCCGCGACGCTCCGCAAGATCAAGGACCTGGAAGGCCGGTACATCTGGCAGCCGTCCGTCATCGTCGGGCAGCCCGACATGATCGAAGGCAAGCCGGTCTTTACCGACCCGAACATGCCGAGCATCGGCCTGGGCAACAAGTCGGTGGCCTTTGGTGACATGTCAGCCTACTTCGCCCGCATCGTCAACGGCGTCCGCTTCGAGCGCTCCGACGACTTCGCGTTTGACAAGGACCTGATCACCTACCGCGCCATCATCCGCGGCGACGGTGTCCTGGTGGACCAGACCGGTGCTGTCAAGCACTTCGCCGGCGGCGCTTCCTAGCCATCACCCCAAGACGCAGCGGGCGGCCCCTGACCACAGGGGCCGCCCGCTGCTCTCCACCCAGCACGAACCCTTTCAAAGGAGTTAGATCATGGCTGAAAAGAAGAAGACTGTACGGCTCGTTGGCCGCATCTCCGGAACACGTGACGGGGAGGACTGGCCCGCACCCGGCGAGACGATCGCCCTGCCAGAATCCGAGGCCAACCAGCTGCTTCGCAGCGGAATCGCCGTTGACCCGGACGTTGAGACCGCCACGGCCACCACCGCCGGAGTCGAGACCGCCACCACGAGAGGCAACCAGCCTCTGCGCCAGACCGCCGCCAGCGCCAAGGCAGAGGCCGACGCCCAGGCAGCAGCCAAGGCGAAAGCCGAAGCTGACGCCCAGGCAGCCGACGCCAAGCTCCTCGAGGAGCAGGCCAAGAAGACGGCTGCCGACGCTGACGCCGAAGCGAAAGCCGCGGCTAAGAAGTAATGGCATCCCTTGACCTCGGCGCGCTGGCTACGGTGAGGTGGCCCACCGCGCCGGATACCGGACCCTACGCGCTCGCGGTCAAGCGGCCGGACGGCACCACCTTGGACCCGGCACCCACAGTGACCGGGTACAAGGAGACCACCCTGGCGCAGTTCGCCCCGGCCATGGCTGGCAGGTATCTGCTGTCCTGGACGGCGGGCGGCGCCGGTGCCTACACCGATGTGCTGGACGTGTGGCCTGCAGATCCGCAGTTCCTCATCCCTCTGGATGAAGTGCTTGCGGGTCTGCGGCTGCCGGCCAACGCTGACCCTGCCAAGGCGCAGGACCTGCGCCTGTACGTGGCAGCGGCAACGCCGGTGATCGAAGACATCACCGGCCCGATGCTCGCCGCGACGAAGACCTTCACAACCTGGGGCGGCGGTTCGACCGTGGTCCTCCCGCATCTACCGAACCAGATCCTTGGCATCACGGCAGACAGCGTCCCGGTTGTGGACTACGTCCCTGACCTGGTCTCCGGCATCATCTACTGCGGCACCCGCACGGCGGTGACGGCTTTCCCAAGCGGCGAGCTGGTCATCACGTACCGCATCGGCAACGCGGAGATCCCGCCGAACATCAGGCTGGCCGCGCGCGAGCTGGTGCGGTTCTGGTGGCAGGGCGGCATGCAGGGATCGGGCGGAAACATCCGCAGCGCGGCACCCGAGGGCGACGCCTTCACACCGTCCGGGTACGCAGTGCCCCGCCGGGTCATGGAGCTGTGCGCACCGAATGAGCAGGTGGGCGGTTTCGCATGACAGACCTCACTCTGACACAGGCGACGCTCGGGCTGGCCTTCAAGAAGGCCTTCTATCAGGCGATCAAGACGCTGATGGCCGACGACTACGACACCGAACATGTGTACGTGGTGTTCGGCCAGCCGGCCACCTACAACCCGGAAGACATCGTCTCCTTCGGCAGGCTCTCGGTGGGGCAGCAGGCAGCGACGCTCTCAACCAACCGCAGCCGGGAAGAGACCCTGACCGTCGAGGTCACGGTGTCCTGCTTCCTCGGCGGCGACGAGGAGGCAGAGATCGCCACCGCGGAGCGGGCCTACGAGCTGCTTCGCCGCATCGAGCATCACGTTCGGATGACTGACACTACCCTCGGCGGCGTTGTCCGGCAGTGCTTCCTCACGTCCCACGAATCCGAAGGCGCCACGCCCGAGGACCTGATCGAACAGGGCCGCGTGACGGAAGTCGTCGCGACCTTCACCGCCCAAGCCCGCATATCGGCCTAGGAGAATCCCCATGCCAAGACTGAAGAACATATCCCCGCTCGGCGCGCTCGACGTCCCTCTGCTCCGCAGAGTCGTTGAAGCCGACGAGATTGTCGACGTCACCGAGGATCAGGCCCGCGTCCTGCTCCTCCAGCCCGACAACTACCAGCCAACAGATAAAGCGGCCAAGACGCTGGCCGCCGATCTGACGGCCCAGCAGGACGACGACGGGGCAGACAGCCACGACGGCGACAACGAGGACGCAGGCGGCCCAGCCAGCGGCGAAGGAGAGGGTGAAGACCAGTGACGACCCAGCTTGATTGCTCTGTGGGCCTGAAGAAGGAAACCACGTACGGCACGGCGGTGACCGTTGACCGCTTCCCCGAGTTCATCGACGAGTCCCTGGCGTGGAATCCCACGTTCGTCCAGGGCGCTGGCATGCGCGTAGGTTCCCGCGTCGCCCGTTCGGCCCGCCGTGTTCTGGCCAAGCAGTCCGCTGGCGGCGACATCAACGTCGAGCTGGTCAGCAAGGGCCTCGGTATCCTGCTCGAGGCGCTGTTCGGCACGGGCGTTTCCACCGCGGTACCCGGGCAGGCCGGTGTCTTCCAGCAGCTGTACACCCCGACGACCACGGACCCGCTGAACTCGTACACCATTCAGAAGGGCATTCCCACCCTGGGCGGCGGCGCGGCCACGGCCATGACGTTCCTTGGCGCGGTCTGCACCTCCGGCGAGTTCTCCGCGTCCAACGCTGACCTGGTGAAGCTGAAGACCACGTGGGACGCGAAGGAAGTAAAGACCGACGTCGCCTACGCGGCACCGTCCTACGTCGTGGGCGGCGAGTTGTTCCACTTCGCCCAGGGCGCGATCGTCGTCGGCGGATCACAGACCCCACCCACGGCGACGGCGCTTGCCACTGGCGGCACCGTCGCAGCAACGATCGAAGACTTCTCGGTCACGTTCGATAACAAGATCGACGACGGCGGGTTCACCTTCGGCGGTTCGGGCAAGCGCAACCGCAAGCCCGTCGTTGGCCTGGCCGATGTCAAGGGCAAGGTCACTGCCGAGTACAGCGACACCGTACTGCGGGACGCCTACCTCAACCAGTCAGCCCTCGGCCTGACTCTGACGTTCCTGTCCGCAACCACGATCGGCACGTCGGCGAAGTACGCGCTGCAGTTCCACTTCCCGGACATCCGCCTCGAAGGGGAACTGCCGAAGTCTGCCGGCGGATCGGTCGTCAAGCAGTCCATTGACTTCACCGTCCTGGACGGCCTGGCTGCGGGCTCGCCGATCTACGTCGCACTGGTCACCACCGACGCCACGATCTAATGGCCCGCGCTGCACACCAGCGCGGCGGTGGGCCTGATCTTCCGGAAATCACCATCACCTCCCCGAACATCCGGGAGGCGCTGGCGAGAGCCAAGGAGATCGGGCCCGCCGTCCAGCGGAACCTGCGCCGCAACCTCCGCGGCGTGGGCGACGACATCATCAAGGACCAGCGAGACATCCTGTCCGGCGCGAAGCCTGGCAACGCCCGCAAAGCCGGGATGCGGGTCAAACGCATCCAGCGCAAGGGCAGCGGCAAGGCCTACCTCCGGGCGGTCAACGTCTACAAAGCCGAGGCCGCCAGCCGGTCCCGCAGTACCGGGATGCGGGAACGGGTCAAGGCCGCGCTGAAGACCCGCGTCGTAGCCGGCGCCACCAGATCCGGGATCAGCGTCCGCGCTGACAAGTCAGTCGGCGGCCCGATGGTCAAGGTCTGGAACAAGAAAGTCATCCGGCACCCAGTGTTCGGAAACAAAGAATCATTCGTCAAGCAGTTCGGCCAGCCCTACTGGTGGGAACCGATCAAGCGCGGACGCGTCGACGCGAAAGAGAAAGCGCTCGCCGCGATCGAAGACGCACTCAACGGAAAAGGGTAAAAGCGTGAAGCTCATTGTTGGAGATAAGAAGTACCCGCTGCAGGAAGCGATCCAGGGCGCGACCCTCCGCAACCTGTACACCCTCAAGATCCAGACCAAAGGCGACGGCCACCCCGGCATCGGCATCAAGTCCCTGCGGGATGCCTTCCAGCGGATGCAGGACAACGCCCCGAAAGACGGCACACCGGCTGACCCGCTGGACTTCCTCGAAGACGCCGAGAACCTGCTCGCGCTCCAGGCCATGGTGTGGCTGTGCAAGCGCCACGCCGGCGAGTCCGTGACCGTGTCCGAAGCCAACGACTTCCCCCTCTCCAAGATCGGTTTCGAAGCCGACGAGACGGAGGCCGCGGCCGAGGACCCTACGGTGGCCCGGACGGATACCGTTCCGGGCGCAGAGCCAGCCGCAGCAGCAGCCAGCTAGACGAGGCTGACGACATCGAGGCGTCCATCTACCGATGGATCACCACGATCTCCCATGTCTGGCCCGGTATCACCCCGCTGAACGTCTGGGACCTGCCCTACCTGATGTGGCTGAAGTTCGTAGCGAACGCAGCCGCCTGGGAAGAACAGCAGGACAAAGCCCGGAAACGATAAGGAAGGCGGTCCCTGGTGGCAACCCAGCAACTGCTGTTCGACATTCTGGCCACGTCCAAGGGCGTCGATAAGACATTCCAGGAAGTCGCCAACTCGGCAGACTCCATGGTCGGGAAGCTCGGCGCGGCAGGGTCCAAAGCCACCGCAGCACTGTTCTCCCCGATGGCGGCGGGCGCGGCCGGCGGCATCGCTGGCGCGGCCCTGATGAAGGGCTTGACCACGGCCATCAACATGGACTCGGTCACCTCCACCATGACGGCAGGCCTGAACCTCGCCGCTCCGGAAGCCGCCAAGGCGGGAGAGACCGCCGGCCAGATGTACGCCGACGGCTACGGGGATTCCTTCGAAGCTGTCTCGGCCGGAGTCGGCGCCACCCTCTCCTCCATCAAGGGACTAGCGAGCCAGTCGCAGGCAGACATCGAATCCGTGACGACCAAGGTCATGGACCTCTCGGCCGCCTTCGAACTGGACGTTGGACGCACCGCGCAGGTAGCCGGGCAGATGATCACCACCGGCCTGGCGAAGGACGGCGTGGAAGCCGCCGACCTGCTGGCCGCGGCACTGTCCAAAGTCCCGGTCAACGTCCGCGAAGACGTCCTCGATGCCGTGGACGAGTACGGCCCCATGTTCGCCAACCTCGGGATGTCCGGCGGCGAGGCCATGACACTGCTCGCGGACGCCTCCGCCAAGGGCGCCTACGGCATCGACAAGACCGGCGACGCGCTGAAGGAATTCACCATCCGCGCCACCGACATGTCCAAGGCAACGTCCGGCGCCTACGAGGCGCTGGGCATGGACCAGACCGACATGACCAACCAGCTGCTGGCCGGCGGCGACACTGCCCGTGCAGCGTTCGACAAGATCATCATGGGACTCGGCGACATCAAGGACCCGGCCCAGCAGTCACAGGCAGCGCTTGCACTGTTCGGTACCCCGATCGAAGATCTGGGCACCGCCGAGATCCCCAAGTTCATCGACTCCCTGCTGAACTCCCAGGAAGCCCTCGGCACCGTCGAAGGCTCAGCAGCAACCCTCGGAGAAAAGCTCCACTCAGGCCCGGGCGCCGCGTTCACCGAGCTGCAGCGCAAAGCCGAGACAAGCCTGGGTGCGCTCGGTGCGCAGATGCTTCCCATCCTGACGCCAATCCTCGAAGGGTTGCAGCAGTTCGCCCCCGTCATCGTCCCTGCAGTGATAGCTCTCGGCGCGCTCGCGGCCGTGATCGCCATCGTGAACTTCGTCATGGCCACGAACCCCGTTGTCTGGATCACCGTCGGGATCGTGGCGCTGATCGCCGCTATTGTCGCCCTGGTCATGAACTGGGACACCGTCGTAGCCTTCCTCACCCAAGCGTGGGGCGGCTTCGTCGGCTGGTTCCAGGGAATCATGGGCGGCTTCGCGAACTGGTGGAACGAGATCTGGGGCGGCCTGGGCAACTGGGTCACCGAGGTGTGGAACGGCCTGCTGGGTTTCCTGTCCGGGATCTGGGCTGCTATCTCCGCCGTGGTGATGGTCGGCGTGCACGCCGTGATGGACCCGATTATCTCCGGGGTAACTAATGTGTGGAACTTCATCACGTCGGTCTTCACTGCTATCGGCTCCTTTATCGGCGGCGTCTGGAACTGGATCGTTTCTCTGGTCGGCAACATCATTGCCGCGTTCGTGCAAACCCACGGCGATCAGATCGCTGCCATCTGGAACAACATTGTGGCGGTCTTCACGGCCATCGGCGGGTTCTTCGTTGGGGTCTGGAACTGGTACGTGGGCATCATCACGGGCGCGCTGCAGGCGGTGTGGGGTGTGGTCTCCGCGATCTTCACCGCCGTATGGGGATTCATCTCCGGAGTGTTCACGGCCGTCGGCGGATTTATCGGTGGGGTCTGGAACAACATCGTCGCAGTCATCTCCGGCGCAGTGGGCGCCGTGTGGGGAGTAATCTCCTCCGGATTCTCCGCAGCATGGAACTTCATCTCCAGCGTCTTCGGGCAGGTCGCGGGATTCCTCGGCGGCATCTGGGGCAACATCGTGTCCGGCGTGTCCGGAATGATCGGGCAGGTCGGCGGGTTCTTCTCCGGGCTGTGGAGCACCATCACCGGGGCGCTGTCCGGCGCGGGGACCTGGCTCTTTAACGCTGGAAAGAACATCGTTGATGGCCTCTTCAACGGCATCAAGTCACTCGCCGGAACCATCGGAAACTTCTTCCTCAGCCTGCTGCCCGGGTGGATCGTGGAGCCGTTCAAAGTTGCGCTCGGCATTGCCTCCCCGTCGAAGGTCTTCGCCGGGTTCGGCGAGAACATCGGCGAAGGCATCCTGGTCGGCGTCGGCCGGACACAGGGCCGGATCGACGACCGCATGTCCACCCTGGTCACCGTCCCCGAGTTCGCCACGGCCGGCGGCTTCGGCAGCTCCGGAACCACCGGAGGCTACCGCGCCGGCGGGGGCTCCACGATCGATGACCTGATTCAGGCCATCCGGGAACAACGGCCGATACAAGTCAACGGGGCACCCGGCATGGACGAAGAGACACTGGCTCGGGCAGCCGCCGAACAACTGTTGTGGAAGGGGTGACATGGGCACCACTTCATTGACGGTGGACGGGCTGACGTTCAGCACTGACGGCTGGGTCAGCCCGTCCGGCTACACCCTGTGGCTCGATGACATCAAAGGCTGGGACGACGGTCCTTCGGTGCGTCGTGAACGGACTGAGCGGATGAACGCGCACGGCGAGTTCAGCGAACGGGCCTACCGCGGGGCCCGCCTGGTCACGATCGAAGGCGACGCTACTTGCCCGAATGAGGACGTGGCCGCTCTTGCCAAGCAGGAGCTGGCCGCCGTCCTAGCTGACGGGCTGAACGGCGTGCTGGAGGTGACGGACACGGCGACGGCGGACATGTCCATCGGCGCCGGACTGTTCAGTGATCCCAAGATCGGGATGAAGAACGACACCACCATCACCTACCAGTTCCAATTCCATTGCCCGAGGCCCCGCAAGTACGGGCTGCCAGTCACCGCCGTGACGGGCGTGGCCACCCCGGGCGGCGGCCTAGATTACCCTCTGGGCGATCCGCTGGACTACGGCACGGCTGGCGCCCCCGGCACGGTCACTCTGGCGAATCTGGGCACGGCAGACACTGCGCCGGCGTTCACTGTCGCCGCGGTCACCACGGACATGCCTTTCGGGTTCAGCATCACCCATGTCCAGTCCGGCCGGAAGCTCGTCTACTCTGACCCGATCCTGATCGGCCAGACAATCAGGCTCGACACCGCCGACGGCTCCGTCCTCCTCGAGGGATACGCCGACAGGTCCGGCAAGCTCACCGTCCGCGAGTGGACACGGCTGGCGCGTAAGACCGCCGGCACGTGGCTCTTCGAAGCGTCCGGTTCCATCGGTGCGCAGATGACAGTGGAAGTGAGGCCGGCATGGTGGTAGCCCCGGAGTTCAGGGTGTTCATCGGCAACATGGTCACTGGATCGATCACCGCTGACCTGCCGGTAGCCAGCCTGTCGTGGGGAATCAGGCTCAACGGCGCCGGCGCCATCGACATCACGACGAAGGCCCTGTCCGAGGAACTGCGGTCTAAAGACCTCCGGAACATCACCGCGACGAAAAAGAACTACCTCGCCGTAGCCTACGGGGACACCATCCTCGAAGCCGGGCCGATCTGGAAGAAGCACTACGACGTCAACACCGGCGTGCTGAAGCTCGGCGCGGAGGGCCTCTGGTCCATCCTGGACAAGATCAAGGCCCTGAACTGGGCGCAGATCGTCGGCGGCATGGCCGTGACCCGAACCAGTCTGGACTTCACCGGCCTATCCCTCGGCGGTGTCGCCCGCGAATACGTCAGGGTCTCCATCTTCGCCAACCCCCACAACCCCGGACTCCCGATCGTCCTCCCGGCCGTGGCGGAAACCGGAAGCAACGAACGGCACCACAAAGGCTACGAACTGCCGTACCTCGGTGACCTGCTGCGAAAGCTCACCCAGGTGGAGGACGGCCCGGACATCGCCTTCCGGCCACGGTACAACGCCGCGGACCTGACCCGCATCGAATGGGTCATGACCCACGGCAGCACGGCATCGCCCCTGCTGTACCAGGTCGGCGCTGACTGGGTATGGGACGGCACGACCGAAGAGTCGGGCGTATCCGGGATCGGCGTGGCCGAAGACGCCACTGGGATGGCCGATCGGGTCTGGCAGCCAGGCGCGGGCTCCGAACTGGAAATGAAGCTAGCCAGTGCCCAAGATCTGGATCTCATCCTCAACGCCGAATATCCATGGACCGAAGCTGACGCCGCGTCCAAGGACGTCGAAGACCAAGGCATCCTTCAGGCCCACGCCAACGCCGGCATGGCAGCAGCCCGCCGGCCGATCGAAACGTGGGACACCACCGTGCAAGCCAGCACGAACCCGATCCTGGGCGAGTACGAGCCCGGCGACTTCGCAATGATCATCGTCCCCGACGACCACCCCATGATCGCGCCCGGCCCCCGCCGCGTCCGCATCATGGCGATCGACGGAGACAACAGCCAAAAGGTGAAGCTCACCCCCGCACCGATGCCGGCAGGAGTGTAATGACCATCGACGCACCCCGCTCCATCCCTGACCCGGACCCCCGGAAACGAATAGGCGACAACAACAAGGACCACCAGCGCCGAACCAAGGAACTCGAACGCGGCGCCCCGCAACGGTCCATGGCCATCTCAGACGACACCGGAGCCGGCATCCGCGCCGACGAAACAGGTTTCTACACAGTGGATGCCGCCGGCAATGTCATCGGAATCTTCCAAACCGCCGACGGCGCGTTTGTCATCCAGGACTCCGCAGCCACCCCAATGGCACGATTCGGCCCACTGCTCTCCGACCCGGGCAACTTCGGCGGCGAGATCTGGGACGACGTCAACAGCGTATGGGTCAAGCTCGTCACCGGCGCCTCAACCTCCTGGGCAGCCATCACCGGCAAGCCGGCCACCTTCACACCCACGGCCCACACCCACGCCGGCAGCGACGTCACGTCAGCCGTGGCGCTCGCCGATGGCTCGGCCTACGCCTTCAACAACAATGTTGCCGGCACGACGTTCTACGCCGTATGGGTGGGCAACGACGGCGGCAACCACCTCGGGAAGAACACCTCATCCATGAGGTACAAGCAGAATGTCCGGCCCTACGCGGTGGACCCCGAGAAGGTCCTCCAGCTGGAACCGAAGATCTTCGACCGCAAACCGGTCCGAATCCCCACACCAGAGGGGCAGGAAGGCCCGGACCAGATGGTCACGGGTGCCACCGACGAATACGGGCTGATCGCCGAAGAAGTCCACGAGCTCGTGCCCGAAATCGTGGTCTGGTACGAGGGCGAGATCGACGGCATCCGCTACGACCTGCTGGCGCTGGCCCTGCTGGATGTGGCCAAGGACCAGGACCGCCAACTCAATGAACAAGACGACAGGCTTGCTGCCCTTGAGGCTGCGGTCATTGCACTGGGAGGAACACTATGACGGTCAACAGAGGACCCGGCGTTGCGCCCATCGCGGGCGTAGGTACTACCACGGTCGAGCACCGGCTCCAGCTGGCTGGCCTGTATGCGGAGAACGCCCCGGGCGTCCCCCGTTCCGGCGTGCTGGGGCAGGCAACCGACCAGCTGGTCATAGCCAAGGCCGATTGGTCCTATGACATCGGGCCCGCTCCATTGGTCATCAACCGGACCGCAGGAGAAGGCGTCTACACGCCGACCCTTACGGGGACCACCAACGTTGCCACCGATGCTGCCCCGGGGTCGAACTCACGCTGGGACCTGATCTACGTCAAGCAGAACGACCAGGCCAAGGGCGACGCCGACAACGAAGCAGTGATCGACGTGGTGAAGGGAACCGCCGCGGCTTCCCCGACGAAGCCCACGGGCTCCCTTCCCGCAGGTGCCTACGTGATTGCCGAGGCCCGGATCTTCGCCGGCACGACTGGGACCTCCGACGGGTCAAATACGGTCACCCAAGTGTGGCGGCACACGGCGGCCCGTGGCGCGCGGATCACCATCCGCAACGCCACCGAGCGTGCCGAGATCACCGCGCCGACCAAGGGCCAGGAGATCCTGCGCACGGACATGAACCAGGTCAGCGCCTTCGGCACGGTCGAGCGGTGGAACGGTACAGGTTGGGACCACCTCGGTCACTCCGAGTGGACCTTCAGCGTGGCCGGCGTCCCATCGGCCACGGTCTGGGGCTCCTCGACCATGACCAACGATGCGGCGAACACCACAGACACCGCCTTCGTCACGACTCCTGGTACTGACCGGCTGACCCTCCGCGATGCGGGCACGTACGCCATCGACGTCGCTGCCTCATTCGGAGTGACCGGAAACGGACGGTCCTTCATGCAGCTGATGAACGGCGCCACCAACGTCAAACGGCAACCGAACACAGGCGAAGACACCGGCGGTGTCAGCGTGGCGAACTACAAGTGCGCAGCGAACACCACCCTGTTCTTCACCTCCTACATCTCGCTGGCGTCTGGGACAACAACCTGGGCCGGCCGCGTCCGCGTAACGAGGATCGCGTGATGTGTCCCGATTCAAAGGAGGGCTAAACGTGTGGACGCTGGGATTCTCGATCTCGTCAAGACCGTCGGCGGAGTCCTGCTCTCGACCGGCGGCGCCCTCGGGCTGTACCTCATCTTCCGAAGGATCGATGGGGAAATCAAAGAGTCACTACGCAAGGACAACGCCGAACTCCGGAAGGAGAACCGGGATCTGCGTGCGGATCTCCGAAAGGCAGAAGGCCGCGACGACGAAGAAGGCGAGGAAAAATGAGCGCATCTGCACCTAGGGAATTCCCCCCACGCTGGGCGCTGTTCGCCTGCGTCCTGGCCATCGCTCTCGGCGTGGGGTTCCTTGGCTTCAACCAATGGGTCGCCACGCAGGACCGCAACACCGCGCAGTCCAACGCGGCCACGCTCGCCCAGGAGATCAAGAGGATCTGCACCGACGAGGGCAGCTTCACGATCGACAACCGGGACGTCTGCGTCAAGGGTGAATCCGTCCTCGAGAACCCCACCGAATCCATCGCGGGGCCAAAGGGCGACACCGGCCCGGCAGGCCCGCCCGGAGAGGACGGCGCGGACGGGGCAACGGGACCGCCCGGGACCGCAGGAGCAGCCGGCGCAGGAGGCCCGCCAGGACCTGAAGGCGTCCCAGGACCCACAGGCGCAGCAGGGTTACCAGGTGCGACCGGAGCCAGCGGCGCAGACGGCCAGCCCGGACCACCCGGACCGCAGGGCGAACCCGGCCCGGCAGGCCCGGCGGGCCCCGCAGGCGCAGACGGAGCACCAGGCGCGGACGGCGCCACAGGTCCGGCGCCGGAGTCCTTCACCTTCACCGACGCCACAGGCACCAGCTACACCTGCACACCGAACCCGCCCGGTTCGGCCACCTACACCTGCGCCGCGGAAGGGATCACCCCATGACGACGATCACCGAACAGCAGATGATGCAACTCGTACTGACCCTCAACGGCACCTACACCAACGTGGACGGCGCCTTCGGTAATCAGTGCTGGGACTCCACAGCACGAATCGCCCAACTCCTGAACCTGCCGGTCATCAATACCGGCGGTGACGGACGCTGGCCCGGCTGGGCCGGGAACATGGTTGACGCATTCCCGCAGTCTCCGGAGATAGCCGCCGCCTACGAGCTGCTGCCGCCCGAAGCAACCGTCATGCCCGGGGACACCCTGGTGTGGGGCGACTCCAACCAGGTCTGGTACCCCAAGACCCACGTGGCGAACGCCGTCAAGCAGGAGACCGGCAACGGCTGGCTCCTGTGCCTCTCGCAGAACAGCTCAGCAGCGCGGCCCGACCTGCCGGGATACGACCTCGACTCGACCGGCCCAATCATCCTCCAGCACCTTCCCAAGAAGGGACTGATCGGGATCATCCGCCCACGCGGCGGGACCATCACCCTGGCTTCGGCCATCATCACCGCACTAGAGGAGGCCGGAATGGCACTTGAACATGACGACAAAGTCTTTGTCCAGCTGGTTGTAAACGGGATGGGCGACCGCGTCATCCTCGACAACCGGGCCCAGATCAAAGCCGCCACGGACATCCAGCTCAACGCGCTGGCCGCGGCAACGTACGAACTCAAGAAGTGGGACCACGAGACGGACAACTCCACCGGCGACCGGGTGATCAACGACTTCCGCGCACGCCTCGACGCCGGCTTCGAAACCATCCGCGGTGAGCTGGTGGACCTCGAAGGCGCAGCCCTTCCCGAAGCCGCAGACTTCATCGGGAAGGAACTGCCCCAGTGAACGAGTTCCTGAACCTCGGCACGCCCGCGCTCTGGGCGCTCGCCGTGGGCTTCTTCAGCCCGCCGGTCATTAGCACGATCCAGCAGTCCCGGTGGTCCGAACGGACCCAGGCGCTGGTGGCCTTCGGTTTCTATCTGCTGGTGGCCGCGGTGACCGCCTACGTGCTGGGTCTCTTCACCACCCTGGACGTGCTGCGGCTTGCGCTGCTGATCTTCCTCGCCGCCGGCAGTAGCTACAAGACGCTCTGGAAACCGACCGGCATCAGCCCCGCGATTGAACGTGTGACCTCCCCGAAGGACAACGCCCCGGAACACCGGGCAGGATAGGAGCTTTCCCCATGGGCTTTCCCCCAGGCATGGTGCTGAACACCATCGCGTTTGGCATCCCGCTCACCGCCACCGGCAAGGACGTCGTCACGAAGGTGACCGTCAAGCCGACCTCGCGCGTGATCTGGGCAGCCACCGGCCAGCCGCTGCCGGAGTTCTCCGACTCCTTCACAGCCGAAGCCGGCCAGCTCGGCCAGTTCCAGGTTCCCGCGGTGGACCAGCCCGGCTTCATCGACTCGGCCGGCAACGCCGTGACCGATTTCGCCTATCAGATCAGCGCATCCTGGGAGTACGCCAACGAACGCCCGATCAACTGGAACAAGAACCTCAAGCCGCTGCAGGGGCAGTCAGGCGTGATCGATCTGGACCTGGTTCCGGACGGCCCGGTGTCCATTCCGGTCACCGCTCCGACTGCGGCCATGCTCGGCTTCAACGGCCGGACCGGCTTTGTCACGCTGCAGGAATCGGACCTGCCGGAGCGGCTCTCGGAAGGCGAACTTTCTGCCACGATTCTTTCTGAGGTTGAGGCTCCTATTGCAGGCAGCCTGCTCGACGGTTCCCGTTACATCGGGCAGGGTGATTCCAACACCCAGCAGTTCGACAACCAGACCGATCCCAAGTACCGCAGCTCGTGGTGCTCGCTCGCCAGCGTCCTGTCCAACGGTGCTCTGCGGCTGGTCAAAAACTCCGGCGTCGGCGGGTATAACTCCACCCAGCTCAAGAACCTCTTCGACGCTGATGTCCTCGCCCACAACCCGACTCTGGTGTCTCTTATGCCCGGACGAAATGACGGGCAGGGCGCGGGCTACCCGTCCGAGATGATCGACTACGTCACCGAGGCCCACGCCAAGTGCAAAGCGGCGGGCGTCGGCCTGTTCCTGGTCAACACCGTCCCGCAGGGGCAGGCTGCCCTTGCTGCGCCCACGGGTGTCACGGCGCAGCTCGCGTCCTCCATCGCCGGGGTACTCGTGCCTCGCACTTACCGGTTCAAGGTCACCGCCGGCAACGGCCCGGTACAGTCCACTCCGACCGGCGAGACCCTGCCGTCCGCCGCCGTGTCCGTCGTCGTGGCCAACACAACTAGCGCTGTCCGGGTCTACTGGGACCACGTCAAGGGCGCCAACTTCTACGGAATCTACTGCGAAACCTCTGACGGGTCCGGGGTCTACGGGCTGCTGGGCTATGTCCCCGCGTCCGCCTCGCCCGGGTACTCCGTGGGGCACCGCTGGATCCAGTCCTCCGCGGTGGGCGCGTTGGGTGCCGAACCGCCGTCGTCCAACACCACTGCGCTGGCCAGCAGCCAGCAGGCCAACCGGGCACGGATCAACGCGTGGCTGTCCCAGTACGCCGCCAAGCACAACATCCCGCTGGTTGACATCTACTCCAAACTGGTGGACCCGGCAACGGGCATGTTCCAGACCGGGCTTACGTGGGACGGAACGCACCTAAACGGGGAAGCGTCCAAGATCGTGGCTGACGCCGTGTGGGCGACCGTCGGGCCGCTGCTCCGCCCGCACACGCCGCCGCTCATGACCAGCGCAGCAGACCCGCTGAACCTGGACACCAACGGCACGTTCGCCACCGGCACAGCCAACCTGCCCACTGGCTGGGTAGCGACCAATACCCCCACCTACGAGGCTGGACAGACCACCCACACCCGGGCCGCCCGGACGGGGTTCGTCGGGAACGCCCTGGCGGTGAGCGGCGCCGTACCTATCGTGGTCACCGACGTAGGCCCAAACCTGACAGGGGTCACTGCCGGGGACAAGCTCCGCGTGGCCGGCATGATCGAAACCACCCTCGCCACGGGCGGCGGCACCTTCTCGCTAGCCCTCAAGGATCAGGCAGGGAATGTCCTGACAGAATGGAAGGTAGTGGCCGCAGACATGCCGCCCAGGGCCTTCACCACCGAGGCAACCGTCCCAGCCGGCGCGACATCGCTGCACTGGGAAGCCGTCCTCGCTGGCAGGGGCCCGATCTACTTCGGCCAGCTCTCCATCCTGAACCTGACCACAAACGCCTGGCTTGACCTCTAAACCGTGTGACTTGAGTTCTGCAATCAAATATGTTTAATGCCGGAATTAAAGGTACCCTCAGCTCGATTCATTCGAGCATATGGGGGAAACTTTGGCGCACTATCGGCGCGCCGCCAAACACCGGGCGGCAAAATCGCAGGACACACAGCCGGTAGGCGGACCAAACCGCCGCAACCTTTTGAGAGTAGGGACGGCAGCCGCGGCAAGCGCCGGGGCTGCCGCCCTTTTCATCTCTCCGGAGAAGGCGGAAGCAACTGAACAGAGCCCGCCGGACCCGATGGCACGGATGCCTTGGGACATCGTCCTGTGTCTGGGCCAGTCCAACCAGACCCGCACGGACTACACCGCCACGTACTACACCGAATCAGATGACCGCGTCCTCGAATGGGACGCCGTCGCTGGGGTCGCAGGCGTCACGGCCAGCGGCCAGCCCGACTACCTGCCGTGGTCGTTCTCCCGGGCCTACGCACGAGAACACCTCGCTTATGGCAGAAGGGTCGTATACCTCCCGCTGGGGAAGGGCGAGACCGGCTTTAGCTCCACGTCCCTCACCGGCCAAGCAGGCTACACCACGGTAGCGAACGGCACATGGGACCGGAACCTGACCGCCGACCCCAAGAACCTCGCGCTCAACGCACTCGCCCAGGCACAGGCCGCCCTAGCTGCGGCGCCCGCAGAGTCCCGGTTCGTCGCTATCCTCTGGTCCCAAGGCGAGCAGGACCGAGGCAAAGCCCGCGACAACGGGGCTTCCTGGTACGCGACTCGCGTCGATGACCTGTTCACGTGGCTCCGGACATCACTCGCCGTCCCCAACCTCCCCATCCTGGTCAGCTCCATGACACCCGAAACCATTGCCGACACGATCCTTGCCGGGAACGTCAACGCCGCGCTCCTCGATACGCCCCGGAGGATCAAGTTCTCCGCGTACATCTACGGGCCCGAGAACATGAGCAAGTACAACGAGCCCATCCACTGGGCCACACACGGGCACACCCGGCGAGGGCAGATGTTCTCTGCTGCCCTGAACCGGGCAAGGCTAAACAACACCGGCGTCGGGCCAACGCCGCCCCTCAACCTCCAGGTTGAGCGGACCATGAAGAGCGTCTCGATTTCGTGGGAGCCACCCATCGGGCGGGCAACCAACTACGTGATCGCAATGTCCACGGACAGCGGCACCACGTGGCAGACCGTCGCGCGCGCCAACCCGATCGATACCAAGGCCTTCGCCGAGGCAGCATCCGACGCCCCCGTCTGGGTCAGGGCGGCCACGGTGAACGAGATCGGCACCTCCAGCTGGTCCACGACAAAGCAGGTGGGCGGCTTCGTCGTCACTGCACCTGCCCCCGATCCGGGCCCGTCTGACGGCATCCACTCTGTGGGCGTCAGCGAGTACACCAATCGCTGGCTTTCCAAGCAGCAGACCGGCGGCGCCGGAACGGCCCTGGCGGCCATCACGCCGCACACCGGGACCGTCTCTCTGGTCCAAGCCAACGCCGCCAAGCGACCCACCATCGCCATGGACGGAACGACGCCGGTTATCCGGTTCGACGGCGTGGACGATGACGTGAGCGCGAGCGGACTCGCCACCACCAAGACGATCACTCTGGTGTGCAAGGTGACGGCGCCTGTCGGGAAGAACACCGGCATATTGAGCACCGGCGCGAACTTCGTCCGGCGGACCAACGAGGCAACGCCTCGGCTCGGTACGCAGGTCAGCACCAACCCGGGCCAGTACTGGCCCTACCCGCAGCCCGAGCTCTACCACGTCATCACGATCATTGCCGACGGCACGACCGGCGCACTGTCCATCGACGGCGGCTACAAGCCACTCAACGGCGCCACAGCCAACACGCAGATCCTGCTCGGCAGGTACGGCACAACCAACTTCGGACAGATCGACGTACTCGAAGTGGTGTCCTGGGACCGCGCCCTGACCGAATCCGAATGCGGCATCGTCAGCGCTTCGCTGAAGGCGGGTTACCCAGGCCTCACATAGGGGCCTGACTGATTGTCCTAGCAATCCGCCGCACACGGAACTATTGTCTCTGCATGGACGATAGCCAGCTTGACATCTACTACAGGGAAATCAAGCGACAAGCAAACATCGCTGAATACTTGGTAGGGCTGCACCAAGAGGCAGCTCGGTCTGGCAGGATCACTGAGGTCTTCGCGACTGCACAGGGAATCCTTGCCGCGGCGGTGGCAGTGTCCAGAACGTTGTGGCCTGACCCGCCAATTCGGCGCAAGGGAATGAATCCCGTCGCGTACGCGGAACTGGAGAAGTTCACCAACGATCGCGGCGAACAACTGAGGCACGCGCTCGTTGCAGATGATTTCGCCTTCTTGAAGGAACGTAAAGTGCGCAATTCATTGGAACACTTCGATGCTCGACTTGATGAGCACCTGCTCGCCAGGCAACCCATCATTGATAGCAACATTGGAATGCCGGAGTTCATTCAGACGCCGTATAACGTGCTGCGCTTGTTTGACGATGTCCGGCTGGAGCTTTCCGTCCTGGGAGAGAAAGTTTCGATTCCTCAGCTCTGCAGGGCTATGAACGAACTGGCCAATCGCATCTTCACCCTGGAGACGGTTCATGCCGAGAGCTACGACGCAGCGGCAGCCCAGGCAGAAGTGGCAGACCCATCGCCCGTCGCGACAGGTGACTGATTAGCTGGCTTTTTCGCAAGCTGCGGTCAAGATTCGGGCATGGTCGTGCTTAGGTCTAAACTGGACAATGCCCAGCCCCAGTAGCTCAGGGGATAGAGCAGAAGCCTTCTAATCTTCGGGTCGGGGGTTCGATTCCCTCCTGGGGCACAAGCGAAAAGGGCCGGTCATCATCATGATGACCGGCCCTTTTGTCGTTCCCTGGTTAGGCAGCGAGGGGCAGTGCGCGGCGCCGGCCGGATCGCTCGGGCATGTTGAGGACGGGCAGCAGGTCGAAGCCGTGGCGGATGCCTTCGGGCCGGAGAAGCAAGTACTTCGTGGTGGTGTCCATGTTCGAGTGACGCATGGACCGCTGGACAATGAAGTCACTGACGCCGGCCTCGTGCATTTCGGTGGCCAGGGAGGCGCGGAGGTCGTGCGGCCGGTGCTTCAACCCGATCCGCTTGATCGCTTCGCCGATCAGGCCCGACACCGAGTTGCCCATGATGTGTCCTTCGCCGGCGGCGTGGAGCTTGTTCGCTGTCCGGTTCGGGAACCAGTATCCGGTCCTGGGCATCTGGTGGAACAGCGGCCAGACAGCGGCCGGGACGGGCAGCGTGGCCTCTTTGCGGCCCTTGCCGATGGTCTTGATAGTCCGGGCCTCCCAGTTGATGTCATCGCCGTTCACGGCGGCGATCTCCGACACCCGTAACCCGAGGTAATAATGAAGTGCGACCATGACCCTGGTCTTCCGGTAGATCCCGGATTGAAGCAGCTGGTTGATCTCGTCCACGGTGAACGGGTTCGGCTCGCGCTTCCTGGTGGCCACCCTCGGCAAACGGTATGCCGGATTGTCCAGGCGAAGGCCTTCGTCTTGCATCCAGGCGAAGAACGTATGGAGCCCGGATCTTCTATGAACACGGGTGCTGTTGGACCAGTTCTGTATGGCGGTCCAGTGGATCAGGTCACGGCGGGTGACGGTCTCCAGGCTATCGACATCGCGGGCCAGCTGGCGGATGAAGATCAGGCGCTCGCGGATGGTTTTATCCGTGAGGTCTGCTGCTTTCATGCAAGCCGTCCAGTATTTCAGCGTGTCGTCCGTGTTCATTTGTTGCCCCCTGGTTTATGGTGTTTTTCGCTATTCGTTTTACCTTGATTTAGGCCTGATTTCTCAGGCATATTCTGGAAGGTTCCTTACCTTTTGGCCCTGCTTTGCAGGGCCTTTTTCTTTGCCGATACCGCAGAGGGAAGGAGGGGCGAGGAGGGCAGGGGCCTGCCTTGTCGGAACCAAGATAAAAAATCTGGGTTCGTTCAAGGCAAGCTGTGGTGACACCGCGTCGGTCAGTCGGTCGTCGTCGGTTGGCTGCTGGGAAGCAGCTAGCAAGGCCCAGGGCATTACTCCTGGGCAGTGGCGGCATGTGCGCACGGATCTGGTGATACACCCTTAGTGGTGGTCTCACGGTCGGTCTTGGCACTCCTTCGCATGTGCGGCCTTCGGCTCGCTTTATGGACCCTGCCCGTGCGCTCGAAAAGGAACTGGCTCTGACCCAGTAAGCAGCCCGTGAATGAAGGCTTAGCGTGTTTTGAGGCGCGACAAAAGCACCAGGCGGGGTAGCCGTACCGCCTCGGTATGAGGGCGTCACGGGCTATGGACTGGTGCTGGGGGCAGTGGTTAGACTGGTGCAGCGATCAGGGTCCGTAGCCGGGGACTGATTGCATGGCCGGCGGATGTTAGAGCATCCAGCCGGCCTCTACTTTTAACTTCTGGTATGGGCCTGATGTCGCAGTTGTACGTACAGGCGGAGCAGCTCGGCGAGGCGTTCCTCGCGGGTCACGCCGGGGCCTTGAGGCTCGTGTCTGCTGCAGTCGGACGCAGCTCGTGATGATCGCGCCAGGCTTGCTCGCCGTCCTCGTACTCCACGGTCCACTCGTCCACGCCGACACGTTCAACGATGACGGCTTGGTCCCAGCCTGCCCCGTCTCGGCGTAGGACTTCTACAGCACTCTCCTCGGGGAATGGGTTGTGACCACCCAAGTACTCGGAGATGGTCTCTTCCAGCGGGGTTTGTCCGCCCTCGGGGGCGGCGTTGACCCACTGTTCCAATGCGTCGGTTGCAGCCCAGCCGAGTGCAAGGCCGGCTACATGGTTAGCCTGGCCGGCGCTCATGATTCGCTGCTCCAGGGCTGATCCCAAGCGGGCGAGCCATACAGGCCCAGGTATTCGCTCAGGCCGATCTGGCGTTCCCGGCGGGCCCTCTCGTTGCGTACGGCGACGAGCCGAGCAACCCACTTGTCAAAGCCGTCAGCGCGGCGTTCCTCGGGGGTCCGTGCTCGCCACGACGGGGCATCCAGTACCCCGTAGAGGACGGTCAGGTTGGCGATGTGGGCTGTGAGGCCGTTGTCGTGCATTTCCAGTCCGGCCGGGCTCAGCGTGGTTAGGGAGCCGTCCCAGGCGGGCGCTCCTGGGTGCCGGCCTGCGCTGTCGCGCTCTTGATTGTCGGCGGCGGGCCGCGTCATTGCGGCGCTCACGCGGCGATCTCCAGGGGTGCGTCTTCAACGTGCTGGGGGCGGCGGAACGGGAACGTCAAAACCTCTGCCGAAACGCCAACCTTATAATCCGCCGGTCGGGGGTTCGATTCCCTCCTGGGGCACTAAGAAAAGCGGTCCTGATCTGCGGTACTTCCCGCTGGTCAGGGCCGCTTGCTTTGTGCAGAGGGCCATCATGAACGCCGGAATCCCAAGGCCTGCAGCAGAACGGACAAATCCGAGCCAGGAGTCGGTCTGGTATCAATCGGAAGCGGAATTAAGCCGCGTCAGCCTCCCGGAGTACGGCGGAAGAAAATGGCGGGCACTTAGTGGAGTTGATACTGCTCGTAACCCAGCCAACGCTCTTCGGGCTGTTCATGGTCGCCGTGATTTCCCTGTTCTGGTTCTTCATGCCGTCGAAACCATGGTTTCGACTAAGGAAGAAGCCCGACGAAAACTAAGCGGTCCCAGAATGACGGCCAGACCGGACAAACACTCGCCTAAGGAGCCTGATCCTGGAGCCGGTGTGGGGCCTCCACCAAGGAACGGACCACGCTGCCGGCAGCACCAAGCAGCGCTCCGGCCTGGCCCACGGCGGACAGGCTGATGTTCCCGGCCGGGACTTTTCCAGGGGCGTATCGAGCCAGGCTTTCCGCTAGTGCGGGCCTGATCCACTCGCCCAAGATAGCGAAGTGGCCGCCCAGGACCACCGACGGGATATCAAGCAGCCGGACCGTAGACGCGACTGCCACGCCCAGGTAATGACCTGCGCGCGAAACAGCTCCAAGTGCGTCCACGTCGCGGGCGGCGAGCGCCGTGAGCAACTGCGCCAGGCTCTCGGATCGGGCAGGACCATATCCGGCTGGACCAGCCGCCAGACCCGAAGCGGCCGGTCCGGGCGCCGTCTGCGTGGGAATTCCCGCGGCACCAAAGATCGCGTCCTGGCCCGCCACCGTTTCCAGGCAGCCCGTGCCACCGCACGAACACAGCGTTCCCTCTGGCTGGACGACAACGTGCCCCAACTCCCCAGCATGCCCGTGGGGTCCAGTGAACAGTTCGGAGCCGATCACCAGCCCGCCGCCCACGCCCACTTCGCCGGAGACAAACAGGAAGTCCGCGTCGCCGGCTGGCCGGTAGCGCAGCTCGGCAAGGGCTGCGGCGTTGGCCTCGTTGAAGAGCGTGGTGCCCAGCGGCACGTCCGGCAACACCACAGCCAAATCCAGGGTCGCGGCATTCCACCCAAGGTTTGGAGCCGTGATGACCGTTCCGGCTTTGGCATCAACGAGCCCCGGGACGGCCAGGCCGCCGCCGAGGACGCGGACCCCTTGGGCTTCCGCCGTGTCCCGCAGCCCGGCCGCCAGGTCCGCCAAGGCCGCGGACACCGAATCGGGCGTGACACGGCGATTGTCCTGCTCGCGCGTTTCCTGGAGCAACAGGTTTCCCGCCAGGTCCGTCACTCCCGCGGAAATGTAGTCGACATTGATTTCCATGCCCATCACGCCTCTGGCGGGGTTAAGCTCCAGACCGACGCCCGGGCGTCCGCGCTCCCCTTGCGGATTCAGCCCGATTTCCCTAACGATGCCGGCGTCCAGGAGGTCCAGCACCAAGCTCGAGACGGAGGCCTTGGTGAGGCCCGTGGCGGCGGCAATCTGGGCCCGGGTCAGGTGCGTGCCCGCCCCCGACAGGGCTATGCGCCCCAGCACCAGGGCCAGGTTGCCGCGGCGGACGTCACCCATGCTTCCCGGTGTTCCGGCCTCCGGGGTGCCGGCAGCCGGCGCTGAACTGGCCATGCGGCCTCCTTCTCGAAGTTCATGCCCTTGGGCAGCCTCATCCTATTGACCTTAGCTCATCCCCGCCTATATAGTTCAAGCGATAAACTAACTCTCGGGTTCCACGGTTCCCCCCAAATGCAAGGACGCATCATGACTCTCACGCCCACACCCGGCGACAAGTTCACCTTCGGCCTCTGGACCGTCGGCTGGACCGGAGCAGACCCTTTCGGCGTCGCCACCAGGAAGCCCCTGGACCCCGTGGAAGCGGTCCGCAAACTCAGCGAACTCGGTGCCTATGGCATCACGTTCCACGACAACGACCTCGTCCCGTTCGATGCCACGGCCTCCGAGCGCGAACTGATCCTCAAGAACTTCAGGGCTGCCCTGGCCGAGACCGGCCTCAAGACCCCCATGGTGACCACCAACCTGTTCAGCCACCCGGTGTTCAAGGACGGCGGCTTCACCTCCAATGACCGCTCCGTCCGCCGATTCGCCCTCAGCAAGGTCCTGCAGAACATCGACCTCGCAGCCGAGCTGGGCGCCGAAACGTTCGTTATGTGGGGCGGGCGCGAAGGCAGCGAATACGACGGTTCAAAGGACCTGTCCGCCGCGTTGGACCGCATGAAGGAAGGCGTAGACACCGCCGCCGCCTACATCAAGGACAAGGGCTATGGCCTGCGGATCGCCCTGGAGCCCAAGCCCAACGAGCCCCGCGGCGACATCTTCCTGCCCACCGTGGGCCACGGGCTGGCCTTCATCGCCCAGCTCGAGCACGGCGACATCGTGGGCCTCAACCCCGAGACCGGACACGAGCAGATGGCAGGCCTAAACTTCACCCACGGCATCGCCCAGGCCCTCTGGGCCGGCAAGCTCTTCCACATCGACCTCAACGGCCAGCGCGGCATCAAGTACGACCAGGACCTCGTCTTCGGTCATGGCGACCTCACCAGCGCGTTCTTCACCGTGGATCTGCTCGAGAACGGCTTCCCCAACGGCGGCCCCAAGTACGACGGACCGCGCCACTTTGACTACAAGCCGTCCCGGACCGATGGTTACGACGGCGTTTGGGAGTCCGCGAAGTCCAACATGTCCATGTACCTCCTGCTCAAGGAACGCGCGCTCGCCTTCCGTGCAGACCCTGAAGTCCAGGAGGCCCTCAAAGCCTCCGGTGTATTCGAGCTCGGCGAACCGACCCTCGCCGCCGGTGAGACCACCGCGGACCTGCTCGCTGATGCGTCCGCTTTCGCGGAATTCGACGCCGACGCCGCCGCCGAGCGCTCCTTCGCCTTCGTGCGGCTCAACCAGCTGGCCATCGAGCACCTGCTCAACGCTCGCTAAGCCGCAGGCACCCCACCACCACGGCGCCGCCGGATCAGGACATGATCCGGCGGTGCCGGCGCATCAGAAGGAACCCCATGGCCCTCGTTGCCGGAATCGACAGCTCCACCCAGTCCTGCAAAGTAGTGATCCGCGACGCGGACACCGGCGAGCTGGTGCGCCAGGGCCGCGCCAGCCACCCCGACGGAACCGAAGTCCACCCCGACCATTGGTGGAACGCCCTGCAGGCTGCAATCACCCAGGCAGGCGGGCTCGCCGACGTCAGCGCCATCTCTGTCGGCGGACAGCAGCACGGCATGGTTTGCCTCGACAGTGCCGGTTCGGTCATCAGGCCGGCACTGCTGTGGAACGACACCAGGAGTGCTCCCGCCGCCCTCGAAATGATCCGGGAGGCCGGCGACGGCGACTCCGCAGCGGGTGCCCGCTACTGGTCCCGCGCCACGGGAACTGTACCGGTTGCCTCCCTTACCGTCACCAAGCTGCGGTGGCTTGCAGAGAACGAGCCGGCGAACGCCGAACGGGTTGCCGCCGTATGCCTGCCGCACGACTGGCTCTCCTGGCGCCTGGCTGGCTTTGGTCCCGGCAGCGGCGAAGCGGGCCTGGCCGCACTCCGCACCGACCGCTCAGACGCTTCGGGCACGGGCTACTACTCCGCCTCCTCCGGCGAGTACCTTCCCGACGCCCTCGAAAAGTCCCTTGGCCGCGTCCCGCACCTTCCCGCCGTCGTTGGTCCGTTGGACATCGCAGGGAAAACTCCGGAAGGGGCGCTCATCGGACCGGGTGCCGGGGACAACGCCGCCGCCGCGCTGGGCGTCGGAGCGGGCGTGGGCGACGTCGTGCTTTCACTTGGCACGTCCGGGACCGTGTTCGCCGTGTCAACGACGCCGGCTGCCGATGCATCGGGGCTTGTTGCAGGATTTGCGGACGCCACGGGCAACTATCTGCCGCTTGCCTGCACGCTCAACGCAACCCGGGTCTTCGACGCCACTGCCGCGCTGCTCGATGTCAGCCTCGAGGAGTTCAACGAGCTTGCCCTGTCGGCTCCCGCAGGGGCCGGCGGCCTGACCCTGGTCCCCTATTTCGACGGCGAGCGGACACCCAACCTGCCGGAGGCGGCAGGATCACTGCACGGCATCACCCGGACGAATTACACCCCCGCGAACCTGGCGCGCGCCGCCGTCGAAGGCGTGGTCTGTTCCCTCGCCGACGGCCTGGCGGCCCTCCGGTCGCAAGGGGTGGACGCTCAGCGTGTCATCCTGGTGGGCGGCGGTGCGCAGTCGCCTGCTGTGCAACTGGCGGCCAGCCAGCTGCTTGGCCTTCCTGGCTTTGTTCCGACCCCCGGCGAGTACGTGGCCGACGGCGCCGCGCGCCAGGCAGCCGCCGTGCTGGCCGGGGCCTTCCCTGAGTGGACGCTCAGCGGTGTGGAACTGCCGGCAGAACCGTCCGACGGCGGCGTGCTGGCCAGGTACCGCAGGCACGCCGCCGCCTACTTGGGCTGAACCCGCGGCAGATCCCGGGATTCGAAGCGGGGCAAAAGCGAAGGACCTGCACCGTGACGGCGGTGCAGGTCCTTCGCAGTGGGGCGCAGGCGCCTGCCGTGACGTAGCAGGCGCCCGCGGTCTGGATCAGGTCAGGCGTACGGCAACACGAGTTCCGCGTAGCGTGCCTTGATGGTCTCCAGGACGGCGTCGCCGTCAGCGTCCCAGATGTCCTGATTAAAGATTTCAACCTCGATGTCGCCCGTGTATCCGGCGTCCCGGACCCAGGTGCCAATGGTGGCGAAGTCGATCACGCCGTCGCCCATGAAGCCCCGGGACAGCAATGGATCCGCCGCAATGGGCATGTTGAAGTCGCACACCTGGTAGGAAGCGATGCGGTCCTCCCGGCCTGCGCGTGCAATCTGTGCCTTAAGTTCCGGGTCCCACCAGACGTGGAACGTGTCGACGGCGACGCCCACATCCTTGGTGTCAAACGGCGCCGCGAGGTCAAGGGCCTGCCCCAGTGTGGAGATCAGCGCACGGTCCGCGGCGTACATCGGATGCAGGGGTTCGAGCACCAGCCGGATGCCGTTCTCGGAGGCGAACGGGACAAGATCGGCAAGGCGGTCTGCCACGCGCTGGCGGGCAGCCACCACGTCTTTCTCCCCCGGCGCCAGTCCGCCGACCACCAGGAAGAGTTCCCGGGTGTCCAGCGCTACTGCCTCGAGGATCGCCGCGCGGTTGTCCGCCAGCGCGGCAGCCTGGCCGTCGGCGTCGGCAGCGGTCAGGAAGCCGCCTCGGCAGAGCGAGGAGACCCGGAGGCCGGCGTCCTTGATCAGCTTTGCGGCCTTGTCCAGCCCTGCTTCTTCCACGCGGTCACGCCAGGGCCCGATCGCGGGGATTCCGGCGCGGACGCAGCCCTCCACAGCCTCGGCCAGCGTCCATTTCTTGGTGGTGGCGCTGTTCAATGACAGGCGTGAGAAGTCGCTCATACTCCCACCCCGTTGATGCGCAGGTAGTCGGACATCCGGAAGGCGGCGAGGGCCGGGTCCTTCAGCAGCCCGGCTTGATCCGCCAGCTCGAAGGTTTTGGCAAGGTGCACCACGGAACGGCCGGAGTGCAGGCCGCCCACCATCTGGAAGCCTGGCTGCTTGCCGTTGAGCCAGGACATGAACGCGATCCCGGTCTTGTAGTAGAACGTGGGGGCGCTGAAGATGTGCTTGCCAAGTTCGCGGGTGGAGTCGAGGATGGCCCGCGCTTCCGCAGCGTTGCCGGCGTCGTAGTGCTGCAGCGCAACGGAAGCCGCCGGGTAGATTGCCGCGAATATGCCCAGCAGGGCGTCCGAGTGGTGTGTGCCGTCGCCGTCGATCAGTTCCGGGTAGTTGAAGTCGTCGCCGGTGTACAGGCGGACGCCTTCGGGCAGGACCGCGCGGAGGGCAACTTCGTGGCTTGCGTCCAGCAGGGACACCTTGACGCCGTCCACCTTGTCGGCGTTGTCGCGTATCAGCGACAGGAACGTCTCGGTAGCCTGGGCGACGTCGTCCGAGCCCCAGTAGCCGGCCAAGGCGGGATCGAACATGGTTCCGAGCCAGTGCAGGATGACAGGCTGGTCCACTTCCTGGAGCAGGGTGGAGTACACCTTCAGGTAGTCTTCCGGACCGGCGGCAACGCGGGCCAATGCCCGGGAGGCCATCAGGATGACCTTGGGTCCGGCTTCACTGACGACGGCGATCTGCTCGCGGTAAGCCTCGAGGACGGCTGCGAGTCCAGCCTCGCCCGTGGGCAGGGTGGCGATGTCCAGCTGGTCAGTGCCAGCGCCGCAGGAGACGAGGTCCCGCACGGTTTTGCCAGCGGTCGCGGCGTTGCCGGCAGAGACCACCGAGGCGGCCTCCACACCCGTGCGCTTGATGAGCTGCTGGGTGGCGGCCCAGTCAAGGCCCATGCCGCGCTGCGCGGTGTCCATGGCATCGGCAACGCCCAGGCCATAGGACCAGAGTTCGTGCCGGTACGCCATGGTGGCGTCCCAGTCCAGGCGTGCCGGGGCGCCCGGTGTGTTGTCTGCCAGGACCTCTGGAATCACGTGCGCCGCTGCGTAGGCGCGGCGGGCTGTGAGCGGGGCGGCGGGGCGGGCCCAGGATGCACCGCCCTGGAGGCGGTACTCCCGGGTTCCGCCGTCGTTTGAGGGAAGGATCAGGGAGGTCATCAGAGCGTGATCTCCGGGATGTCGATGGTGCGGCGTTCGTCGTTGGACTGCAGGCCCAGCTCGGCGAGCTGCACGCCGCGGGCGGCGGAGAGCAGGCCGAAGCGGTGATCGCGGCCGGCGACGACGTCGCGGAGGAATTCTTCCCACTGCAGTTTGAAGCCGTTATCCAAGTCGGCGTTGGCGGGAACTTCCTGCCACTGGTCGCGGAAGGATTCCGTGACGGGCAGGTCCGGGTTCCAGACCGGCTTGGGGGTGTGGGCGCGTTGCTGGGCAACACACTTGTTCAAACCGGCAACCGCGGAGCCGTGTGTGCCGTCAACCTGGAATTCGACCAGTTCGTCACGGTAGACACGAACGGCCCACGAGGAGTTGATCTGGCCGATGACTTCGTCGCCGCCCGGGGTTTCGAGTTCGAAGATGCCGTAGGAGGCGTCGTCCGCGGTGGCCTTGTATTCCTTCCCTGCCTCGTCCCAGCGGGCCGGGATGTGCGTGGCGGTCTTGGCGTTGACACTCTTGACCTTGCCAATGATGCCTTCGAGGACGTAGTTCCAGTGGCAGAACATGTCCGTGGTCATTCCACCGCCGTCTTCCTTGCGGTAGTTCCACGACGGGCGCTGGGCAGCCTGCACGTCACCCTCGAAGACCCAGTAACCGAATTCGCCACGGATGGACAGGATGCGGCCGAAGAAGCCTTCGTCCACCAGGCGGCGCAGCTTGACGAGGCCGGGCAGGTACAGCTTGTCATGCACGACGCCGGCGGTGACCCCGGCTTCCTTGCCGATGCGCGCCAGTTCGATGGCCTCCTCGAGGGTCTCTGCCGTGGGCTTCTCGGTGAAGATGTGCTTGCCGGCCAGCATGGCTTTCTTCAGGGTGGCCGCGCGGAGGCTGGTCATGGAAGCGTCGAAGATGATGTCCACGGTGGGGTCGTTGATCACGGAATCGAGGTCCGTGGTCCACTCCGCCACTTTGTGCAGTTCCGCGAGTTCGCGGATCTTGGCTTCGTTGCGGCCTACCAGGATCGGTTCGATCTGGACTTTAGTGCCGTCCTCCAGCGTGAAGCCTCCCGCGTCACGGATGGGGAGGATGGAACGCAGCAGATGCTGGCGGTAACCCATCCGGCCGGTGATGCCGTTCATGGCGATACGGATCGTCTTTGTTTCGAAGCCCATGTGTCCTCCACGGTGAGTGAGCAGTGTTACTCAAGCTGTTTGGGAAAGCGCATTCCCACTGCCACTATTCTGCACCCCCCGACACGGAATTGGCAAGCGCTTTCCGGCAAGTGCCTAAAACTGCCATAATGTGCTCAACGCCATTGGCGACTGAGTCCCGCGCGAAATACCGTCTGAAAAGGAGATCCCGTGGCTGCAAGTACCCTCACCGAGGTGGCCCGGCTGGCCGGGGTCTCGCCTGCTACGGCCTCCCGAGTGCTCAACGGTTCGGCCCGGAAACCGGGGCAGGACATCGCCGACCGCGTGCGGCAGGCGGCGGACTCCCTTGGCTACATTCCCAACGCCCAAGCCCAGGGCCTGGCCAAGTCAAGCTCCGGCCTCATCGGACTGATCGTGCACGACATCGCGGACCCCTATTTTGCCGCGATCGCCCGGGGCGTCCAGGAAGCCGCCCGGGAGCAGGGCCGCATGGTCCTGCTCGCCACTACTGCCGGCGCACCCGCGGACGAAAAAGAGGCAGTCGCCGCCTTCGCCGCGCGCCGGGCCGATTCAATCGTGATCGCCGGTTCCCGCTCCTCCCGCGCCGAGGACACCAAAGGCAACGCCGATCTGGCCGCGGAGCTGGACAGGTATTGCCGCAACGGCGGCCAAGTGGCAGTGGTGGGCCACCCGGTAGTAGGGGCCGAGGTGACGGAGGGCTACCACGTGGTGGAAGTGCCCAACGAGGAGCTCGCCGCCAGCCTTGCCTCCGAGCTGGCCGCCGCCCGGCAGGACGACCACTTCGTGATCATCGGCGGCCCGGAAGGACTCTTCACCTCCGATGACCGGATCCGCGGCTTCCAGAAGGGCCTTGCCGACGCAGGCAGGCCTCCGGCGGAGATTCTGCGCAGTTCCTTTAACAGGGCCGGCGGGTACGAAGCCGGGATCACCTTGGCCGAACGGATCAAGGCTGCTGGCCGGGACAGCCAAGGGGGCGAAGGGAACGCGAACCAGGGTCCGGCCAGGGGGCTGTGCATCTTCGCCGTCAACGACGTCATGGCAATTGGGGCTGCCGCCGCCCTCCGCAGCAAGGGCCTGCGCGTCCCCCGCGACGCCACCATCGCCGGCTTCGACGACATCGAGACGCTGCGCGACTTCCGTCCGGCCTTGTCCACCGTGCACCTTCCGCTTGAGGACATCGGCAGGATCGCCACACGCAGCGCCGCCGGCTCCGCCGCAGCCGAAGACGCCGCAGAACCGTCTCCGGTGACCGGACGCGTGACGCTTCGCCGCAGCACCGAGATGGCCTCCTGAGGTGGCGACCGCCTCCCTCACTGCTGTCCCCGCTCGCACCGACGGGCCGCGCCCTGCCGTCCTTGTCCTTCCAGGCGGAGGTTACGGCCATCAGGCTGACCATGAGGCTGAGCCGGTTGCCGAGTGGCTTGCCTCGCTGGGGATCCACGCCTATGTGCTCCGTTACCGGGTTGCACCGCACCGCCACCCGGCACCCCTCGAGGATGCCAAAGCTGCGCTGCTGCAGATCCGCGCCGGAGGCATGGGCCAGGCCGCGGACGGCACCCGGGTGGGCGTCCTCGGCTTCTCCGCTGGCGGCCACCTGGCGGCCACGCTGTCAACAGCGGTGGCTACCGGCGATGCAGCGCTCGACCTCCAGGCCGCCGTCCCGGACCTGACAGTGCTGTGCTATCCCGTGGTGTCCTACATGGACGAAGTGCATCAGGGGTGCGTGGACAATTTGCTCGGGTCGTCGCCGTCGGAAGCGCTGCTCCGGGAGGTTTCCGCCGATCTCCACGTCACTGCCACCACTCCCCCGGCATTTGTGTGGCACACGGCCGACGACGCGGCGGTGCCGGTCCATCACAGCCTCGCCTACACCGGGTCATTGGTCCGCGCCGGCGTGCCGGCCGAACTGCACGTGTTTCCGCATGGGCGGCACGGCCTCGGACTCGCTCCCGAGGATCCGGGACCGGCTCAGTGGACCTCGCTGTGCGCGGCGTGGCTGACGCGGATGGGATGGACTCAGTCCTCGCCCAGAGCGATGTGATTCAGGAAGTCCGCATCATGGCTGACGTTCTCCGCGAGGTCCTCCGCCACGAACTCAAGCATCATGTCCACTGGCCGGCCCGACTCACGCACGGCATCGGCCACTGACTGCCACAGCTGCTTGCGTCCGCTCAGGGGTAGCCGCTCCTGCAGCGGCCACCAGGAAAAGCAGTGCACGCCGGAAACAAACGGAAGCACCTTGCGCAGGCTCGCCAGGGCGGCCTGGTCGGAAAGTCCGACGGCGGGCTGCCAGTAGGTCCCCACGTTGTCCCGGCCAACGTCCCGGAGCAACTGGATGGTGGACTCGGGCGTGTCCGTGAGCGTGCCGCCGTGGTACTCGAAGGCAAGGTCCAGACCCTGGCTGCCGGCAATGTCCGCGATCCGCAGGGTGTCCCGGACAACTTCCGCCCGCAGACCGCCGTCGGATTCGGCCGAGCCGAGTTCGCCCGCCCAGATCCGGACTCTTGGCGCTCCCAGGCGAACGGCCAGTTCCACTGCGGCTTCAAAATCGGTGAAGCTGCCGGCACGGTAATAGGAGCCCAGGGACAGGATCTCCAAGCCTGCGGCCAGGGTAGCTTCCCGGGCCTCGTCTGCGGAGGCGCCATCGCGGATATGCACGTCCGTTCCCCACTCGATTCCGGCCAGGCCTGCCTCGGCCGCTATCCGGGCAACGTCTGCAATGCTCCTGTTCCGCAGCGTCACCGAACATAGGCCAGGGGTGAGCGCTGAACGGTTCCAGTCCGGCAGTTCCGTCTGCTGTCCAAGGGTCATTGGCATTCTTTCCGTTGCGGCGGCCCGATCAACTGCTGGGCCGGGGTGGGATTGCCTCCCAGCGTAGCGGGAATGCGTTTGCCACGTTAATCATTTCGTGGCAGGCCGCGTCGGGCGGACTACCCTGTAGGCATGGAAGACGAGCCGGTTCATGGCCTGACCACAGCACCTGCAGAATGGGCCGACGTCGAGAGCCTCTTCAGCCTGCCCGGTGAACCGTCGCGCTGCTGGTGCCGGTACTTCGCGCTCACCGGTCCCGAGTACTCCGCGCTGGAACCGGCCGCGCGCAAGGCGCAACTGCGGGAAAAGTTCGACGCCGGGTCCCCCGCCCCCGGTGTGCTCGCCTTCCGGGCAGGGCGGCCGGTGGGCTGGTGCGCGGTTGAACCGCGAACGTGTTACCCGCGGGTGCTCCGTTCCCGGGTCCTGCGGCTCGCAGATGCATCAGCACCGGCCGATGCCGGGGCCGACGCTGTGGCCACTGATCCCGCGCAACGCGACGTGTGGTCCGTGACCTGCTTTGTGGTCGTTCCCGGCCACCGCCGCAGCGGCGTGGCGGATGCCCTGCTGGGCGCCGCCGTCGACCACGCCCGGGTCCATGGTGCGGACGTGGTGGAAGGCTATCCGGTTGACCGCGGACTCAGGCCCAAGGCGTCGGCTGCCGACCTGTATCACGGCACATTGAACCTGTTCCTGCGCGCAGGGTTCCAGGCGGTCAGCTCCGCCGTTCCGGGGCGGGCCGTGGTGCGCCTGGACCTTCGCGGAGGCCCGGCTAACTGAGCGCCCTGATGGTCCAGCCGGCCTCGTGGGACTCCCCGGGCGCCAGGTGCACCAGGTCCGTCCCTGAATTGAACGCGTCCGGCGGGCAGGTCATGGGCTCCACGGCAAGGCCCAGTCTGTCCTTGCCGCTGGGCTTGTCCGCAGTGTGGACCTGAACCCAGGGCCAGGTTCCGTCCCACTCCAGCTCAACACCGGTTCCCGCCGGATCAAGGACGCGGACAGCTGCGAGGCCATGTTCCCCGCGGATGATCCCTGTGAAGGCGTGGTCGATCTTGATGGTGCCCAGAGGGCGGGGGGTGCGGAAATCGAACTCATGGCCCTCAACCGGATGGATGCCTTCGGGCAGCAGCCGGTCAGCAGACACAGCCAGGAACTCCCGGGCGGGAAGCTCCATGGTCCAGTGGTCCAGCGGCGAGGGGCCGGCCACGAGGTAGGGGTGGGGACACACTCCGTAGGGCGCGGTTTGGGTGCCGGTGTTCCGCGTCCGGACCATGGAATTGAGGCCGTCATCAGAGAGCCGGTAGGTGACGCAGACTTCAAGGCCGGACGGATACGCGGCACTGGCCTGGACGTTGCCGGCGAGCGTGATGGCATCCGTCGAGTGCTCCAGCACGTCCCAGTCCACTCCGGTCAGCAGGCCGTGGAGTGCCGTACCGCGCTCCGGTTCATTGATGTCTGCCCGGAAGGAGCGGTCACCGTAGCTGTAGGTGCCATCGGCGAGGCGGTTGGGCCAGGGGGCGCAAATAACGCCGCGGTAGTCGGGAATCCCGCCGTCGGGCCCAAAGGTAACCACCAGGTGCCGTCCCTGGTACTGAAGTTCACGCAGCGCGCCGCCGCGGGCCGTGACGATGGCCGAGTAGGACCCGAAGGCGATGCTGTGTTCCGTACCCGACATGATGGATCCTCTGCGTTCCAGCTGGTTGTTAGCGCTAACTAGCCTATTGTATCCAGGTTCGTTCTCGCCTCCTGTTACGTCACAGTGAGGATCCGGCTCGCTAAAGTTGCAGGATGGTGAACCGAGAGGTGCTGGCCACTATCCGTGCGACCCTGGAAGAACAGGCCGACGCCGAACGCGGGGCGGGCGCGCAGGCCTACATGAAATCGTCCATCCCATCGCTGGGCGTCAGGGTGCCGGAGGTCAGGCGCCTGACAAAGGCCGCAGCCGCTGCCCACCCGTTCGAATCCCCCGAGCAACTGCGGGCGACGGTGCTTGAGCTCTGGCGCGACGCCAAGGTGCGGGAGGAACGCTACGCGGCCATAGACCTCACCGGTGTGAAGATGGCAGCCAAGGACCTGGCGATGCTCCCGGTGTATGAGGAAATCATCCGGACCGGCGCCTGGTGGGACTTTGTGGACGGCGTGTCGGACCGGATCTGCGCCCTGCTCCAAGCACACCGGCCGGCCATGACTGAGGTTTTGCTTGGCTGGAGCCGGGACGAAGACCTCTGGATCAGGCGGGCCTCCATCACCGTCCAGCTCAAAGCCAAGGCCCACACTGACCGCAGGCTACTCAGGAACGTCATTGAAGCCAATCTCGCGGATCGCGAGTTCTTCATCCGCAAGGCCATTGGCTGGGCACTGCGCGAGTTTGGCAAAAGCGATCCGGAATGGGTCCGGACTTTCGTCGCCGAGCACGGCGAACACCTTAGCCCGCTGTCCCGCCGGGAAGCGCTCAGGAACCTCCCGTCAGATGACGGGGCGTGAGGTGACCGGCTGGTCCGACTTGCTGAAGAGCTGTTTGGTGCGAGGGTCCAGGAAAATCAGGTAGAGCGCGAACATCAGGGCGATAACGGCGGCAGCATTGCGCGCCAGGGCGAGCGCCAGGCCAAGGTCCTCCGTCTGCAGGTACGGAAAGACTTCCAGCTGGTCCGAGATCGCATAGACCATAAAGAAGGACACGATGAAGTAGAGGGCCTTGACCTGCCAGTCGTCCCGGATGCCTGTAACTGCGAACAACGGGATCAGCCAGACCACATACCAGGACTGGATCATGGGGGCCAGCAGGACGATGGCGGCAAATGCCAACGTGAGCCGGCGCATGAGGCGGTCGTGGTCTCCCTTGAAGATCTGCCAGGCGACGATGCCCACGGCCAGCAGCTTCCCGGCGTCGTACACCCATTTGGCGAGCCCCCAGCCGTCGAGGCTGAACGCGTTGGCGATGGAAGCGACCACCAGGCCCATCAGCCCGATCGGCGCGTACCAGATCCAAATGCTGCCGGGAGCCGAGAGGCCATTAATCCAGCCAAAACCGAAGCCGTTGACCCTGCTCATGGCAAAAAGAATCCCCACGCTCAGGCCGGCCGTGAGTGCCCAGTACAGGAATTTCCGCGGCCAGCTGGCGTCCTTGCCGGCCCAGAGCAGGCCGATGAAGGGCAGGAAGACGATGGTGATCGGCTTGACCGAGATGGACAGCGTGACCAGCACGATGCCCAGCACCACGCGCCGGGTGGCGCAGTAGTACAGGCCAGCTAGGGCCAGCCCGATCATCAGGGCGTCGTTGTGCACGCTGGCAATGAAGTTGGTGAGGAACAGTGGATTGGCTGCGGTGAGCCAGAGGGCCCGGTGCGGGTTGACACCATGGAGGTCCGCCAGCTTGGGCACGTAGATGATGCACAGCACGATGCCCACCAGAGCAGCCAGCCGGAACAGCATCACGCTGGCCTCCGGGTGCACGTTGGTGGACCAGACCACAAACTGCTCAATCCACAGGAACAGCTGGCCATATGGAACCGGGGCCTCGGTCCACATCTTGTCGGCGCCGAGCTGGAAATAGTTGGACAGAGCGGAAATGCCGTTTTCGTAGGGATTGAAGCCTTCCACCATCAGCCTGCCCTGGCCGATGTAGGCGTACACATCCCGGCTGAACAACGGCACTGTGAACATCATCGGCAAGCCCCAAAGCACCACCGCCTGAAGGGTGGCTTTGCGCGCCGCCAGGCCCCAGATCCGGACGCGTTGGCCCAGCCTGAGCCAGGCGCGGACCAGGAGCATGCCGCCGACGGCCAGGAGGATGATGGACAGCGCAACACCGATGGCCTCGGTCCGCATCCAGATGAAGAGCGGCATCCGCCGCAACTCCGAGACGGGCGCAAGCCAACCGACTCCCAGGGAACCGACCATCATCAACACCGAACCGATAAAGCCGGCGATCAGCGGAGACCGTGCGTTGTCGACCTCGGCCTCTGGCAGCTTGAGGATCGTGGCGGCCTTCTCCCCCGCTGCAGGCACAGGCCCCGTCATCTCAGGATTGTCCAATCTGTTGCATTCCACGCTTCCGCCCTGCGGGCCTCACCGGGCCGGCCGGGGCATAGTACAACGACGGAAAATTCACCGCCGCGTTTCCGAAATCCTAGCATCGGACGGCCCGGACAGAGCTAAACGGTAGGCTTGTCAAGTGCCTATATCTAATGAACGCATCGTCTGGATCGACTGCGAAATGACCGGCCTGGACATCAAGAACGACGCCCTGATCGAGGTGGCGGCCTTGGTGACGGACTCGGAACTGAACATCCTGGGCGACGGAGTGGACGTGGTGATCAAGCCGGAGGATTCCGCGCTGGCCCAGATGAATGATTTCGTCCGCGACATGCATACGCGCTCGGGGCTGCTGACGGAACTGCCGCACGGCAAGACCATGGCCGAGGCCGAGGCCGCCGTCATGGAATACATCGAAAAGTGGGTCCCGGACCCCCGTAAGGCGCCGTTGGGCGGCAACTCGGTGGGCACGGACCGTGTGTTCCTGTCCCGGGACATGCCCTCAGTGGTGGAACACCTGCACTACCGCGTGATCGATGTCAGCACCATCAAGGAGCTCTCACGCCGGTGGTTTGCGCGAGCCTATTTCCAATCCCCCGCCAAAAAGGGCGGCCACCGCGCCCTCGGTGACATCAAGGACTCCATCGACGAACTCCGTTACTACCGGGAAGCCGTGTTCGTCCCGGCGCCAGGCCCGGACAGCGCAACGGCCCAAGCCATCTCCAAACGCATCGCCGCCGGCGCGGAACCCACTGCCCCAGACGCAGACCCCGCGGTCCCAGGGACGTAATCTGCACCACGTTTGCTTCGAATTTTGGCCAAAAACGGGAAAAGTGGCAAAAGCACACGCGAACAGCAGGTAAGCTATTTGAGTTGCCTTTCCAGAGAGCCGGTCGCCCGGTAGACCTGCAAGGCACATGGTGGGCTTAGCTCAGTTGGCAGAGCGCCTGGTTGTGGTCCAGGAGGTCGCGGGTTCAACCCCCGTAGCTCACCCGCACAGGATGGTTCTAGCAGCCGTTCGAGAAGGAGGCCGCACCGGATATCCGGTGCGGCCTCCTTTGTTTTGCATCCTTGTTTCACGCACAACGGCCGGCATCGCGCCGCATCCCGAAGGACCCGTCTGACATGACAGTTATGCCAATCACCATTTGGGGGGAACCGGTGCTGCACCGCCGGGCTTCCGAGGTGGAAGTGTTCGACGACGAACTCAGGACCCTGATTGCGGACATGTTCGAAACCAACGACGCCGCAAACGGCGTCGGACTCGCGGCGCCGCAGGTCGGGGTCGGCAAGCGGATATTTGTCTACAAATACGCCAACGATGACGGCGCACCTCCCGCAGGCGTATTGGTCAATCCTGTCCTGACCCTGTCCAAAATCTCTGGCGCCCTTCCCGATCCCGATGAGGAAGAGGAAGGCTGCCTGTCTTTTCCGGGCGGACAGTACCCGTTGAAGCGTGCCGAGTGGGCCAGGGTGCGCGGCTTCGACGGCTATGGGCAGCCGGTTGAATTTGAGGCCACAGGGTGGTTCGCGCGGGTAATCCAGCACGAGTATGACCACCTGGACGGAAAACTCTACGTCAACCGGCTGATCGACCGCTATGCACGCAAGGCGATGAAGCAGGCCAAGAAGAGCGGTTGGGGCGTTCCGGGCCTAACCTGGATGCCCGGCGTCGACCCGGATCCTTTCGGACACTAGTCACGAGTCGGACGTCAGCCCGCAGTAACAGTCAGCTGCTGGGGGCAGCTGTCCAGGACCCTCTTCATGGCGTCCTTCTCCGGCTGCGTCACCCACAGCCCGTAGGCGGCCTTCACCGAGATCTGCCTTGCGACATAATGGCAGCGGAAGGCCTTGTTCTTGGGCAACCAGGTGGCGGCGTCACCTGCACTCTTCTGCTGGTTGGCTGGCCCGTCCGCGGCGATAAGGTTCAGGGGGTCGTTGGCCAGGCTCTGGCGCTGCTGCGGTGTCAGGCGCTGCGCGCCCTTTTGCCAGGCGTCGCCCAGGGCCACCACGTGATCGATCTGGACCGCCTTGCTGCTCTCCGAGCCTCGCCGGAAGTCCACGGGAAGTCCTGTGTAAGGTTCGTGGAAATGGCCGGCCGCCACTCGGCATGTGGAGCCTTCGGTGAACACCACGCCCGTGAGGTCACGGCGAAGGACGTCGTTGCGGGTGTCGCAGCCATTCCGGTCCAGGTCCTGCCACGCCTGCCCGAAGGCTTCGCGGTCATAGTTGTCGTTAGGTGCACGCCCCTTGACCGGCAGCCCGTCGAGGGCTTCACGGGCACTCCCCTGGGGCACAGCATGCACCGGGGCCACCGGTTTCATAAAGCCCGGATCGAAAACCGGCGCCTCCGTAGGTCCTGCAATGGCCGGTTCCGCCGCCGCGAACTGGCCGGCAGTGAAGAACCACACCACCGACGCTACGGCGGAAACGGCCAGGAGAATGACCAGGGCCCATGCCTGCCGTGAGCGGCGGCGTGCCCGTCGGTACGCAGACCAGCTGACGGTCACGGGCAGACTGCCCTTCCGGAAACGTAGTGCACCAGAAGAGCCTAGGACACTCCTCGGACAACGTGGCCGATATCCACAGTGTTGGGGAGGAGTGGGAAGCCGGAAGAGACTTTCTTATTGTTCCCGGGTCACCCTCCGGAGATCTTCGGCGGCAACCTGGAGCAGCTCTTCGAGTTGGCGCACGCGCTCTTCGCTGATATCTCCGGCCTTGTAGCCCGCCTGGGCCTCCTCCAGGAGGCGGATGGCCCGTTTGTGGTTGGCCTTGGCTACATCCAGGGCGTGTTCGAGCGTGGTCTCGTGGAGAGTTTCGTTATTCATGCCACCAGTGTGGTCCCGTTTCCCGGCTGATTCCAGAGAACCAGCCGGGAAATTGCCTCAGAGGAGGGAATCAGACGGCGATGGCCGCCAGTGCCGCGGCAGGTTCCTTGGCGGGAAACGACGGCGGGTTGACCCCTGCCATCTCTTCCATGACCCGGACCACCTGGCAGGAGTAGCCGAATTCGTTGTCGTACCAGACGTAGAGGATGACGTTCTTGTCGTTGGAGATCGTGGCCAGGCCGTCCACGATGCCCGCACGGCGGGAACCGACGAAGTCGGTGGACACAACCTCGGGGGAATCGATGTAGTCGATCTGCTTGCGCAGGTCCGAATGCAGGGACATCTGGCGCAGGTAGTTGTTCACCTCGTCCTTGGTGGTGCCGTTTTCAAGGCTCAGGTTCAGGATGGCGAGGGAGACATCGGGGGTGGGGACGCGGATGGAGCTGCCGGAAAGCTTGCCCTGAAGTTCGGGCAGCGCCTTCGCCACAGCAGTGGCCGCACCGGTTTCGGTGATGACCATGTTCAGCGCGGCGGAGCGGCCGCGGCGGTCGCCCTTGTGGAAGTTGTCGATCAGGTTCTGGTCGTTAGTGAAGGAGTGGACGGTTTCCACGTGGCCGTGGATCACGCCGAACTTGTCGTTGATGGCCTTCAGGACCGGGGTGATGGCGTTAGTGGTGCAGGACGCCGCGGAGACGATCTGGTCAGTATCCTCGATGCTGCCGTGATTAATGCCGTGCACGATGTTCTTGAGCGCGCCCTTGCCCGGCGCGGTGAGGAGAACACGCGAAGCACCCTTGCTCTGAAGGTGCTGTGACAGGCCTTCGGCGTCGCGCCAGCGCCCCGTGTTGTCCACCACCAAGGCGTCGTGGATGCCGTAGGACGTGTAATCGATCGTCGCGGGGTTGTCCGAGTAGATGACCTGGACCTGGACACCGTTCGCGGTGATGGTGTTGGCTTCCTCGTCCACGCGGATGGTGCCTTCAAAGGAACCATGGACCGAATCGCGGCGCAGCAGGCTGGCGCGCTTGGAGAGATCCTTGTCCGATCCACGGCGCACCACGATGGCGCGCAGGCGAAGGCCATGGCCGCCACCAGCCTTTTCGATCAGGAGGCGGGCCAGGAGCCGGCCAATCCGGCCGAAGCCATAGAGCACAACGTCAGTGCTGGTGCGGTCGTCGGCGCCGCGTTTGCCCACTACCTCGGCCAGTTCGGCGCGGAGGAACTCTTCCAGCGTGGCGCCGTCGCCCTCGGCCTTGAACTTCTGGTTCAGGCGGGCAATGTCGATCGCGGCCGCGCCCAGTTCCAGGCCGGCGAGGGTGTTCAGCAGCGGGGCTGTTTCTTCCAGAAGCAGCTCATCCTTGCTCATACGGCGGGCGAACCGGTGCGCCTTAAGGATGTTCATGGTGGACTTGTTAATCAGGCTGCGGCCGTGGATGGAAGTCACCACGTTGTTTTCACGGTACAGCCGGCCGATCACCGGAATCATGGCCTCGGCGAGGGCCTCCCGGCCCATCCACGTATCAAGACAAGAATCTGACGTCTGGCTCACAGAACTACCTTCCTTGGGTCAACCACATACGTCCTCGTACGCGGAGGGCGGCCGCCGGAGGTGTTCCGGGGCGCAAGCGTCGGCGGGGATTCGGTCCACCCCGGACACCTTGGAGAAGCGCAAAGAAAAACCACCGGCTGCGAACGCAGACCCGGTGGCAGAACTTCTACGTTCGCTCTCTATTCTAGGCGGGAGAGGCGCCCTGGACTGCCCCGTCCGGCGTGAAGTCACTCACATGACTTGAGCTGACGATGTGTGGATGGGTTGACCGATACGCCGGGTTCTGTGCTCCCGTGCCGTTACCAGCGCGGGAGTAGCGGCCATCCATCTACGGACGCCGTTGCCGACGCCCTCCAGCGGCCTACCCGGACACTCGGGCGGGCAGCCCTCAAACGTGTCCTGTCTGGCCTTGCTCCGGGTGGGGTTTACCTAGCCTTCCCGGTCACCCGGGAAGCTGGTGGTCTCTTACACCACCGTTTCACCCTTACCTGTTTCGTGCCGCTTTCAAACCGGCGCGACACAGGCGGTCTGTTCTCTGTGGCACTGGCCTGCGGGTTACCCCGAGTGGGCGTTACCCACCACCCTGCCCTGTGGAGCCCGGACGTTCCTCGAGCCACTTGCGTGACGCGCGGCCGCCTGGTCAACCCATCCGGCACCCAGTCTACCGGGCAAGGGGGCGCCGAAGTCGCCGGTAAGATCGTACGGTGCTGATTCTGCTTCCCCCCTCCGAAGGCAAGACTCCCGCAGCCCGGGGAACCGCCGTCGACTGGCCTTCCCTCAGCTTCCCGGCACTGAACACCTACCGGGCCAAAGTCCTGGATGCCCTGGGAACGGTGAGTGCACACGAGGACGCCCTCGCGCTGCTGGGCGTCGGGGCATCGCTGCGGGACGACGTCGAACGGAACACCCGGCTGCACGCCGAACCGGCGGCGCCTGCCCACCAGATCTACTCGGGGGTTTTGTACGACGCCCTGGGCTACAAAACGCTGACGCCCGCGCAGCGCCGGAAGGCCGACGAGGCGGTGCTGGTGGTATCCGCGCTGTGGGGTGCCATCCGCTTTGCCGACCGGGTGCCCGCCTACCGGCTGTCGATGGGGACTGCACTGCCCGACGTCGGCCGCCTCGCCTCGTTCTGGAAGCCGCAACTGTCGGAGGCCCTCACGGAGGCTGCGGCAGGTCAGCTGCTGGTGGACTGCCGTTCAAGCACGTACGCCGCGGCGTGGGCACCCCCGCCGGCGCAGACCGTCGCCGTCAACGTTTTCACTGAAGTGGATGGCGTGCGCAAGGTGGTGAGCCACTTTGCGAAGCACACGCGCGGGGAACTGGCCCGGCACTTGCTGGTCCGCCGCGGCAACGCCCCGCAGACCCCGGCACAGCTCCTGAAGGCGGCGCGCGAAAAGTGGGACGCGGAGCTGGTTGACGGTGCAGCCCGTAAGCCGCACGCGTTGAACATCATCCTGGGTTAGTTGGTCGGGCTGGCCGTGTTCCACTCGGCGGAGCGCACCAGGATGGCACCGGAGTCCGGGCAAAAGACGATGTCGTCCTCGGCGGCGGCTTTGATTTCGGCGAGGTCGCCGGGGCTGAGCTTCATTCCGGAAGCCTCGGACGTTCCATGGAACAACCGTGCGGCCCCCACTCCTCGCTTGGCCAGCGTTTTTTCGTAAACGGCCAACATCCCGGCGTCCAGTCCGGCGGCGAACTCAGCGCGTTGGCGTTTGACCTCCGCTGCCTCGGCATCCACTTCAGCCAGGGCTTTGTCCAGCTCCGCGCGGATGTCGCCGAATGAGCCCTGGATGTTGTCCACGATCAGCTGCTGGGCCGCCTGCCTGGCGCGGAGCGAATCCAGTCGCTCCATGACTTCGAGCTCCATGTCCTCGAGGTCTGAGCGGCGCCTGTTCAGCGACGCGATGTCCTTCTGCAGGGCCACGAGGTCCTTGGAAAGCCCCGTTCCGCTGTTGAGCCGGGCCTCGTCGCGTTCAATGCGGGTGGTGACCTGTTCGACGTCGGACTCTGCCCGCTTCAGCTCAGCCTCGGCGTCGTGCACGGCCATCTTGGCGGCACCCAGCTCACCGTTGGCAACCGACAGCGCCGACTGGAGATCCGTGATCCGGGGGTCGGTGTCCAGGGCACGGCGCCGGTTGGCGAGCGACTTCAGCTTGGCGTCCAGTCCCTGCAATTCGAGCAACTTCAACTGTTCCGCCGGTGCTGCCTTGGCCACTGTTACCTCCGCTTGATCCCACCGGCCAGAGCCGGGCACCGAACCGGCGCTCTATAGACTCTAGCGCGTGGCCTGCTCCCCTGGCTCGCTTCGCTCGCCCGGGCCCCTTCGCACCCCAGGCTTAGCCCGGAGTCAGTATGAAGTCCCATGGATCACTGTTGGTGGTGCTCACCTGGATCTCCACATCGTGGCCCTGGTCGGCGAGCACGTTACCCAGCGCAGACGCTGCGGCCGGCAACCACAGCCACTCACTGGCGAAGTGCGAGACGTCAATAAGGTAGGGCCGGCCATTCACGGCGTCTTCGCGGGCCTCAGATGCCGGATGGTGCCTAAGGTCAGCGGTGACGAAGACGTCCGCATTGCTGGCGCGCACCTCGTTGAACAGCGAATCGCCGGCCCCGCCGCACACCGCGATGCGGCGCACCAGACCATCCTTGTCACCTGAGACCCGCACTCCCCCGGCCACCGACGGCAGGATGCCAAAAACCCGTGCGGCGAAGTCTCCGAGGCTCATTACCTCCGCCAGGTGACCCACGCGCCCGATGCCCTCCTCGGGAAGGCCGTTGCTGGCGAGGGTCAGGGGCGATACGTCCTCCAGTCCCAGTGCGTCTGCCAGGACATCAGAAACGCCGCCGACGGCGGAATCACCGTTGGTATGGACGGTCAGCAGTGCGGTTCCAGACTCGATCAGCCGGTGGATTGCCTTGCCTTTGGCCGTGGTGGCGGCCACCGAGGTGACGCCTTTCAAAAGCAGCGGATGGTGGGTGATGAGCAGCTCGGCTCCCCATTCCACGGCTTCCTCAATGACTTCCAGCGTGGGATCGACGGCGAACATCACCCGCGTGACCGGCGAGGACGGCCGTCCGGCCACCAGGCCCACTTCGTCCCAGCTCTCTGCCAGGGATTCGGGCCACAGCTCCTCTACCGCCAGCAACACCTGCCCCAACGTGGGCGGGACTGTCTGCTCTGCCGCGGGGGCTTCCTCCCGGGAGGTCCCGTCGTCGTGCGGTTCCGCATCTGCAACGCCGGTGTCTACAGGTTCCATAGTCTCAGTTTTACCCCATTCGGCGCCCTCCCCTGCATGTGGCAGAGTCCTTATAGGGTTGTCAGGGAATCATCCGGGGCTCCCAACCATTGAAGAGGTCATGAAAACTTTTGTTCTTGGCGGGGGCTGCTTCTGGTGCCTCGACGCTGTCTATCAAAAAACCAAGGGCGTCAGTTCAGTGGTTTCCGGCTACACAGGCGGCCACGATCCGAATCCCGACTACTACTCCGTCTGCAACGGGACTACAGGGCATGCCGAGGTGGTGGCGGTGACGTTTGACGAGGACGTGATCCCTGCCGAGGTCATCCTGGACATGTTCTTCGCACTGCACGATCCCACCACGCTCAACCGGCAGGGATATGACGTGGGCACGCAGTACCGCTCGTCCATGTTCTATGAGACCACCGAGGAAAAAATACTGTTCGAGGAAGCGATCGAACGGAACCAGGCGCTGTGGTCCCACCCCATCGTCACCGAGGTCAGCCGCCTGCCCCGGTTCCACGTGGCAGAGGACTTCCACCAGGACTACTACGCCAAGCACCCGGAACAGGGGTACTGCCAGGTGATCATCAATCCCAAGCTGGCCAAGGCCAGGAAATATTACTCTGCATGGCTTAATGCTTAGCAACGGTTGCGCCGCCATCGTTAGGCTGACCTCAGTATTCACTCTTGAGAGATAGGCATACCTACATGGCACGGATCTATGACGACGTAACGCAGCTGGTCGGCGGCACTCCGCTGGTCCGCCTGAACCGGCTGAGCGAAGGCCTCGGTGCCACTGTCGCCGTCAAGCTTGAGTTCTACAACCCGGCCAACAGCGTCAAGGACCGTATCGGCGTGGCCATCGTAGACGCCGCCGAGAAGTCCGGCGCCCTCAAGCCTGGCGGAACCATCGTGGAAGGCACCTCCGGAAACACCGGCATTGCCCTGGCCATGGTGGGCGCTGCCCGCGGTTACAAGGTCATCCTGACCATGCCGGAAACCATGTCAACGGAACGCCGCGTTATGCTCCGGGCGTTCGGTGCCGAGATCGTCCTGACACCCGGCTCCGAGGGCATGCGCGGCGCAGTGGAGAAGGCCCAGGAAATCGTGGCCAACACGGAGAACTCCATCTGGGCACAGCAGTTCGCCAACGAGGCCAACCCCGAGATCCACCGCACCACCACGGCTGAGGAAATCTGGTCCGACACTGACGGCAAGGTTGACATCTTCGTCGCCGGCATCGGCACCGGTGGCACCATTACGGGCGTCGGCCAGGTCCTGAAGGAACGCAATCCCGATGTGCAGATCGTGGCCATCGAGCCGAAGGACTCCGCCATCCTGAACGGCGGCGCCCCCGGCCCGCACAAGATCCAGGGCATCGGCGCCAACTTCGTGCCGGAAATCCTCGACACCAACGTCTATGACGAAGTCCTGGACGCAACCTTGGAGGACTCCGTGCGGGTGGCCCGTGACCTCGGCATCAAGGAGGGCATCCTGGGCGGCATCTCCTCCGGCGCCATCGTCTGGGGCGCCCTGGAACTGGCTAAGCGTCCCGAGAACGCCGGCAAGCTGATCGTCGCCGTTGTCTGCGACTTCGGCGAGCGTTACATCTCCACCGTGCTCTATGACGACATCCGCGGCTGATCAGTCCGCTCTCCGCCCGTTTCCTGTAGAAAGAACTTTGTGGGCTTTTTCGCAAGACTAAAGGAAGACCTCGACGCCGCCCGGTCCCACGACCCGGCGGCTCGAGGTTCTTTTGAGAACTTTTTCGCCTATTCAGGGCTGCATGCCATCTGGATCCACCGGCTGACGCACCGCCTGTGGCAAAACCCCGGGCTGCGCTTTCCGGCCCGGCTCGTTTCCCAGCTGGGCCGTTTCCTGACCGGGATCGAAATCCACCCCGGCGCCACCATTGGACGGCGCTTCTTCATTGACCACGGCATGGGGGTGGTCATCGGCGAGACCGCCGAAATCGGTGAGGACGTGATGATCTACCACGGTGTGACGCTCGGCGGCCGCTCCCTGGCCAAGGTCAAGCGTCACCCCACCATCGAAGACAGGGTGACCATCGGGGCCGGAGCCAAGATCCTGGGACCCATCACCATCGGACGCGACAGCGCCGTCGGTGCCAACGCAGTTGTGGTGAGGGACGCGCCGCCCGAATCAATCGTTACCGGCGTGCCGGCCAAGTGGCGCCACCGGGACGCCCAGCGTGAGACCACGCCCGCGGTGGATCCGGCCGAGTACGACATCGAATACCTCATCTGACGGTTACCGGGCCGCCACCCGCTTGAGCACGAGCATGACCACGGGGTCGAACAGCCGGTCCGGCAGGATCCGCCGCAGCGTCAGGATGGCCCGGGCGCCGCGCCCCACGGGGTAGCGGGTCCGCGGCCGTGCGGAATGGGCCGCGTGCAGCACCGCGTCAGCAATGACCTCCGGGGCCGTGGACGTCGCGGGCCGGTTAGTGGAATCCAGCGCGCCGGCCATCTGCCGCGCCTGTGCGGCGTACGGCCCTGTTCCGCTGGTGGCCAGCAGCCCCTGGGCCGCGATCCCGCCCCATTCGGAGACGGTACTCGCAGGCTCAATGATGGACACGCTAATGCCATGCGGCTTCAGCTCGAGCCGCAGTGCGTCGCTCATGCCCTCCACGGCGAACTTCGTGGCGTGGTACCAGGCGCCGAGCGGCTCATAGAATTTGCCACCGATGGATGAGATATTGATGATCCGTCCCTGGCCGGCCTTCCGCATCGCCGGCAAAACAAGTTGGGTCATCCTCGCCAGCCCGAAGACGTTGACGTCGAACTGGCGGCGCCCTTCGGCGAGTTCGACGTCTTCCAGGGCGCCGAATGAGCCGTACCCGGCATTGTTCACCAGGACGTCGATCCGTCCACGTTCCTCCAGGACACGGCCGACGGCGGCACTCATCGATTCCTCGTCTGTCACGTCGAGCGGCAGGACATGGACTCCGAGGGCTGTCAATGGTTCCATCCGGTCCACGCGGCGGGCTCCGGCATAGACCGTGAAGCCGTGGCCGGCCAGTTTCTTGGCCGCTTCGAAGCCGATCCCCGTGGAAGCTCCGGTAACGAATGCTACTGGCTGGGCCATGCTGGACTCCCTCGCTCGGCGGATACCGCAGTTGCCCCCGGAAACAGCAACGGCCGACAGCTCCCAGAGTAGCGGGAACTGCCGGCCGGAGGTGCCATGGCGTGACGCAATGGCGCTTGCCGAAACTAGTGCGTGTCTACTGCTTCAATCTCGGACTTGTCTTCGCCCCACAGGGTGTGGAACGTGCCCTCGGCGTCGACACGGCCGTAGGTGTGTGCTCCGAAGAGGTCGCGCTGGCCCTGGATCAGGGCTGCAGCAACGCGCTTGCGGCGCAGGCCGTCGTAGTATGCGAGCGAGGAGGAGAACACCGGCACCGGAATGCCCAGCTGGACGGCGGTGGCGACCACGCGGCGCCAAGCCGGCAGTGCCTCTGCGATGGCTTTGGTGAAGGCCGGCGCGAACAGCAGGTTGGCGGGCTTTTCGTCAGCGGCGTAGGCCTTGGTGATGTCCTTGAGCAGTTCAGCACGGATGATGCAGCCAGCGCGCCACAGGGAGGCAATTTCGTCCAGCTTCAGGTCCCAGCCGTACTCCTTGGCGGCGGAGGTCAGCATGTCCAGGCCCTGGGCATAGGAGACCAGCTTGGAAGCGTACAGCGCCTGGCGGACGTCCTCGACGAAGGTGTCGGGGATTTCCACGGAGGCTTCCTCGCCGGCGAGCAGTTCCTGTCCGAGCCTGCGCTGTTCAGCCTGGGAGGACAGGGCGCGGGCGAACACGGACTCGGCGATTCCGGAGACCGGGGAGCCGAGTTCCAGGGCGGAGATGACGGTCCAGCGACCGGTACCCTTCTGGCCTGCGGCATCTACGACAACGTCAACGAAGGGCTTGCCGGTCTTGGCGTCGACATGGCCCAGGACCTCGGCGGAGATTTCGATCAGGAAGGAGGAGAGGTCGCCCTTGTTCCACTCGGTGAAGATCCTGGACTGTTCGGCCGGCTCGATGCCTGCACCCGAGCGAAGGAGGTCAAATGCCTCGCCGATGACCTGCATGTCGGCGTATTCAATACCGTTGTGGACCATCTTGACGAAGTGGCCGGCGCCATCAGTGCCCACCCAGGCGCAGCAGGGCTCGCCGTCGACCTTCGCGGAAATCTTCTCCAGCAGCGGGCCAAGGGCCTTGTAGGACTCCTTGGAACCACCCGGCATGATGGACGGTCCGTTCAGGGCGCCTTCTTCACCGCCGGAAACGCCAACGCCCACAAAGTGCAGGTCCTTCTTGGCCAGGGCGGCTTCGCGGCGGCGGGTGTCCTCATAATGGGAGTTGCCTGCGTCGATGATGATGTCGCCGGCTTCCAGCAGCGGCTCCAGCTGCTCGATGACGGAGTCAACCGGCTTGCCTGCCTTGACCATGATGAGGACGCGGCGCGGCTTCTCCAGGGAGTCGACCAGTTCCTGCAGCGTCTCGGTCCGGACAAAATCGCCGTCCGTGCCGTGCTTCTCCAGCAGTGCGTCAGTCTTTTCTACCGACCTGTTGTGCAGGGCAACCGTGAAGCCGTTCCGGGCCAGGTTACGCGCCAGGTTGGCTCCCATCACCGCAAGGCCGGTGACACCGATGTGTGCTGACATCAAAAACTCCAATTCATTTCTGTGCAATGGATGTGCAGGTCGCCCCGCGTTTGGCAGCGGAGCATGCAGTTACGAACCAAGGGATCCGAATAAAGCATATATATTCGGACGGCATTCAGGAAAGTGGTGCCCACTTTGTGGAATGCCAGGTATCACAGCCAGTGTAGGACGCCTGCTCCCGCGTGGCTCCCCGGCTGTCCTAACTGGCAGATCGGGCGGCAGGAATCGCACTAGGCTTATGTTCATGTCGACCAGCCTGCACCACCGTGCCATTGAGAACCTCGGCACCCGGATTGTCGCCGGCGAACTTCCTGCCGGCCACATCATGCTGGCGGAGCAGTTGGAGGACGAACTGAGGGTCTCCCGTTCAGTCATCCGCGAAGCAGTGCGCGTGCTGCAGTCCCTGGGGCTTGTCGAGACGACCAAACGCGTCGGAATAAAGGTCCTGCCGTCGAACCGCTGGAACCCCTTCGACGCGCAGGTGATCCGCTGGCGGCTCTCCGGCGAGGGCAGGGGCGCCCAGCTGCGCTCCCTTGCCGAGCTTCGCTCCGCCGTCGAACCGGCAGCGGCGGAACTGGCCGCCCAGAACGCGCCGGCACACCTCCGCCGGGAACTGGTGGACATTGCCCACGACCTGCGCGATGCCGGCCACTCGGGCGACGTACCGCGGTTCCTGGAACTGGACATCGCCTTCCATTCGGTCCTGCTCTCCGGGTCCGGCAACGAAATGTTCGCCAACCTGATGGGCCAGGTGGCCGAGACGTTGACGGGCCGGACAGTGCACGGCCTCATGCCGGACCATCCCCATGAGGGCGCGCTGCAGTGGCACGTTGACTTGGCCGAGGCCGTAGCCGCCGGGGATGCCCCTGCGGCCAGGGCGGCCTCGGAAAGGATCATGCGCCGCACGATGTCGCGCATGTCGGACACCTGGACGGACCAGCCCAGGGTTTTTATCCCCGTCCGCCGGGACTGAGCACGAACACTTTCTAGGCCCCGCCGAAGCTGAGGAGTACTTTCCCTGATTCGGCGGATTTGCGGGCGACGTCGAAGGCTTCGAGGGCCTGGTCCACCGGGTAGTCGTGGGTGATGACGGGGTTGATGTGCAGGGTGCCGTCGGTGAGGG
>NZ_JBBCBS010000013.1:0-105898 GCF_037203945.1 Pseudarthrobacter sp. CCNWLW207
GCCTGCCGCAACCGCATCCGCGAAATCGCCGAAACCCGCGACGGCTTCACCGGCACCGCCCCCGTCATCGCCAACCCGACACCCATCAGATAAGCCCCGTTTTACCTACGACGAACGCCTCCCTTAACAAACAACCAGTCCGAACAGCCAAAGAAAGCCCATGACAACGGAAACCGAAGCAACCCTGACCGCATCCCACACCCAGCCTGCCGCCGTCGTAATTTCCAGTGACGGCCCCCGGCAGGCGGGCCATTCGGCCGAGCCCCGAGGCGAGGCCAACCCCGCGCTGAAATCGGCCGGGCACGTGATTGTTGATTCGCTGGTGGCCCACGGTGTGGAACGCACCTACGTGGTACCCGGCGAGAGCTTCCTGGATGTTTTGGACGGCCTGCACAACTCGGAGATTGAGACCATCGTGTGCCGGCACGAGGGCGGCGCCGCCTACATGGCCGAAGCGGACGGGAAAATGCACCAGCGCCCGGGCATAGCTATGGTGACCCGGGGGCCCGGCGCGGCCAACGCGCATGTGGGTCTGCACACCGCGTGGCAGGATTCCACTCCCATGCTGTTGTTCGTCGGCCTGATCCCCTTCGCGCACCGGGACCGGGAAGCGTTCCAGGAGTTCGACATCAAAGCCTGGTTCGATACCGGCGCGAAGCGCGTGATGGTCCTTGACCATGCGGAGCGGGCATCCGAGATCGTGGCCGAGGCGATGTTTGCGGCGATGAGCGGGCGGCCCGGCCCGGTAGTGGTGGGCTTGCCGGAGGACATCATTCGGCAGCAGATTGAGCCGGCGTTGCACCCCGCCATCCCCGTGGCGGCCGGCGGCATGAGCAGCACCGACGCCGCTGCCCTCAAAGCTGCGCTGGCAGAGTCACGCAAGCCGCTGTTTGTCACCGGCGGCAACGACTGGACGCAAGAGGCGGCGGACCAGCTGACCGGATGGCTCGAGCGGCACAACATTCCGGCTGCAGCCGAATGGCGGACGCAGGGAACAGTCTCCTTCGATTCCCCCTCCTATGTGGGCCCGATCGGCTACGGCCGGCCCCGCCCCACTTACGACCTGCTTGAGGAAACGGACTTGCTCGTCTTTGTGGGGACGGTACCGGGCGATGTGATTACGGACGGGTTCCTCTGCCGGCAGGACTGGAACAAGAAAAACTTCCTGGTCACTGTGGACCCGTCGCTCCGTGGCCGGTCAGGGCCCGTTTCGCGGCAAATCCTGGCCAAGCCCGAGGCCTTTGTCCGCGACCTTGTGGGCATAGACCTGCCGGAGAACGAAGAGTGGAAGGCGTGGGCGGAGCGGATGCGCGGCGAGCAGGAGCGGTTTGCCGCGCTTCCTGCGGCGACGCCGACGGCGGGGCAGGCGAGGATGGACACCCTGATGGCGAACCTCGTGCCGAGGCTGCCGGAAGACTCGATGGTGACCTTCGGTGCGGGGGAGCACACCAACTGGGCCCACCGCTACTTCCCCACGCGCCGCTACGCCTCCATGATCAGCGCCCGTAACGGCTCCATGGGCTACTCGGTCCCCTCAGCCATCGCGGCGTCGTTGGCCGAGCCCCAACGGCGTGTTGTCACGATCGCCGGGGACGGGGAGTTCCTCATGAACGGCCAGGAGCTGGCCACCGCGGCACAGTACGGTGCCACGCCGCTGGTAATCGTCATGGACAACCAGGAATACGGCACCATCCGCACCCACCAGGAGCGGCACTATCCCGCACGCGTGTCCGGAACCCAGCTGAAGAACCCGGACTTTGGCCTGATGGCCCGCGCCTTCGGCGGTTTCGGGGTCACTGTTACCGAAGACTGTGACGTTCCGGCGGCACTGGACGCCGCCTTGGCGGCAATTGATGAGGACGGCGTCTTTGCCCTCATCCACCTCATTGTTGAACAGCGCGTCAAGGCTTACTGAGCGCAGCCTGAGCCAACAGCGGACGACGGCGGGACATCCCGCCGTCGTCCGCTGTTCTTTTGCCCCGCGCCTACCGCTGGACTAGCTCGACATCATTGCGCACGACGCCTTCGGGTTCCCCTCCCGGCTGCCTCGGTCCGCGCGATAACCTGGGCGTTGCGGCAATCAGGAGGGCAGCCACAGCCACGGCGGCGCTCAGGATCAGGCCCGGCCGGTACTGTTCCAGCATCGCGGCCGCATCAACGGCGGCACCTGCGTTACCGTGACCACTCACCATTGCCGTCGTAACGGCCAGCACCAGTGCGGCACCAACCTGGGTGCTGGTTTGGATCAGGCCCGCGGCCAGGCCTTGCTCGGCATCCCGGATGCCTGTGGTGGCCTGGACGTTGATGGACGGGAAGGCGAGGGCGAAACCGACGCCCAGCAGCACGACGGACGGCAGGATGTCGGTCACGTAATTCGGCGAGGTGCCCACACGAAGGAACAGCACGTATCCGAGCGTCAACGCTGCCAGTCCGGTCAGGATCAGCCGCGGGGCGCCGAATCTCTCGATGAGCCGGTCCGCGAAGGGTGCGCTCGAGGCAACCAGCAGGCCCGCCGGGAGCAACGCCAGGGCCATGCCAAGAGGGCTCCATCCCAGTACGGACTGCAGGTACAGCGTCAGGATGAACTGGAAACTCAGGTAGGAACCGAATAGCCCCACGGCACTGAGGTTGGCCCGGGCAACCCAGCCTTCCTTAAGGATGCTGAACCGGATCAGGGGGTGCCTGACGCGGTTTTCGATCACGGCGAACGCTGCCAGCACCGCCGCGGAGACTGCGAATCCGGCGATAGTTGCCACAGATCCCCAGCCGTTTTCCGGTGCCGCTACCAGCGTGTAGACCAGGCCCAGCATGCCGGCCGCGAGCGTGATGGCGCCCCAGACGTCATGCCCGCTCTGTTGCTCTCCATCTGCCGCCTGGCCTGCGGTTCTGTCCCGCGGTATGTACTTCAGGCCAAGGATCACGACGGCGACTGCCACCGGAACGGAGACCAGGAAGGTCCAGCGCCAGCTCAGGGAGGTCATGAGGCCTCCCACAACAAGGCCGAGGGAGAATCCGCTGGCGCCGAACGTGGTGAAGATGGACAGGGCGCGGTTGCGTTCGCGCCCCTCGGCGAAGTTGGTGGTGATGATCGAGAAGGCGGCGGGGGCAGTGAATGCTGCGGCCAGGCCCTTGATGAAGCGGGTGGCGATCAGCAGGGCAGGGTCATCCACCAGCCCGCCAAGCAGGGATGCTGCGGCGAAGACGCTGAGGGCAATCAGGAAGATGCGCCGGCGGCCGAGCAGGTCCGCCATCCGTCCGCCCAGCAGGAGCAGGCTCCCGTAGCCGAGCACATAGGCGGAGACGATCCACTGGAGGGATTCGGTTCCGAGATGAAGTTCGGTGCCGATCGAGGGCAGGGCCACGCCGACCATGGAGACGTCGAGTGCGTCGAGTGCCAGGACGGTGCACAGGACCAGGAGGAGCATCCATTGTGCGCGGGTCCAGCGCACAGCTGTAAGCCGGTCTCCGGCTGATCTTTCAAGGGTGGAGGTTGAAGTCATGGCTACAACTTATATGACGCGTCATTGAATGACAAGGAATATTATGACGTGGACTTTTTGATTGGCTGTGAACTAGAATCGCTGCATGGCAAAACCGCAGGACCAACAGCTGGTTGAGCAATGGCGCAGCATCCAGACCACGTACTTCCACACCGCCGGGGCGCTGGAGCGTGCGTTGGAGGCGAAGTTCAGCATTGGCCTGACAGAGTTTGAAATCCTGGATCTCGTGGCCGAAAACACCGACGAGGCCTGCCGGATGAAGCAACTTGGTGAGCGCACGCCCATGACCCAGAGCGCCATGTCCAAGGTGGTGGACCGGCTCGATAAAGCCGGGCTCATTTCCCGCCACTCCTGCGAAGATGATCGGCGCTCACTGTTCCTGGAACTCACCGACGCCGGCCGGGCGCTCCACCGGGAGGCCGCCGTCGAACACCGCGCTCTGCTGAGGGAAAACCTGGCCAAGGACTAGGCGTCCGTCGCCGGTCGAAAAGAGACGAATTACCGCCGGTGCGCAAGCCGCAGATACTTCGCAATCAGCCGGGCTAGTAGGACAGTGGCGGCGGGTTCAGCGACATCTTAGCAGTCCTCACACACTCTATTTCCCTGCCCGACTTCGCTTCGCCGTCGTCATATCCCAGCGGCTGGCTACGCCGGGGCCAGCGCCCGCACCGAGTTTCGCTCCACGGTGGGGCAGTAGATCTTCTCCGGGCCGCTGGACTGTGGTTCGTCCAGGCCCAGCAGCATCCTGACTCCGGCGGCGCCCAGTTCGTAGTGGGGGAGGGACACGGTGGAGAGTGGAGGCCGCAGGTGGGCAGCGATCACTTCCTGGTTGTCGAATCCCACCACTGCTATGTCGTCGGGGATGGAGAGGCCTTGCTCGCGCAGCCCGTCGTACAGCCCCATCGCCATTCGGTCGTTGTAGCAGTACACGGCCGTGACGTCGCGTTTGAGGAGTGCCTCGGTTGCTCCGTACCCGCCTTCCTGGTCTGGGTAGGCCTCCATGACCAGGTTCTCGTCGAATGTGATGCCTTCAGCTTCCAGCGCTTCCCTGTAGCCCTGGAGCCTGCCGTCCTTCGCCGGGGCGGGGATGGTGGCGTTGATGAACGCGATCCGGCGGTGGCCGTGCTTCAGCAGGATCTCCGTGGCTGAGCGGCCGCCCTGCACTTCGTCCGGGACCACAGCCCGGGCGCCCGGTTCTTCGGCAAAGCAGTTGACCAGCACGAAGTCCGATTCACGGAGTGAGTCCGGAACGTCTGTGGGCCGGTGGAACCAGGTGGAGTAGAGGATGCCGCGGACCTTGTACTCGAGCATCATGGCGATCGCGTCGGTCTCAAGCTCGCGGTTGCCTTCGGTGTTGGCGATGAGGAGGGCGTAGCCATGTTTCCAGGCTTCGTCCTGGGCGCCGTGGATGATCTGGCCTGCGAACGGGGTGGTGGCGATCGCGTCGGCGACCAGTCCAATGAACCTGGAACTGCCGCTGACCAGGTTTTGGGCCATGGCGTTGGGCCGGTAGCCCAGGTCACGGATCGCGTCGCGTACCCGTTTGCGGGTTTCGTCGGAAATCCTGGCGGCCTTTTTCTTGTTCACAACAAGGGAAACAGTGGCTGTGGAGACGCCTGCGGCTTCGGCTACCTGGCGCAGGGTGACGGGCTGGGCACGGCGGGCCTGCTGTAAGGGGGCAGCCGCCGACGGCGTACCCGAAGTGTTCTCCTGCGAAATCATCTGCCCTCCGTCAGGAGTATATCGGCCTGTCATCCCTTGCTCGCCCCGCTTTCCAGGCCCTGGATCATTGCCTTGTTGAGGACGAGGAAGACCAGGAGCAGGGGTGTGATGGTGACGCAGACGGCGGCGAAAGTGGCCGTCCAGTCCGTTTTGCCCATCGCGCCGATATAGTTCTGCAGGCCCAGCGGGATGGTCTTCAGCTCCTCGGAGAGGACGAACGTGTTGGCGAAGATGAAGTCGTTCCAGATGAAGATGCTGTTGACCAGCACCACGGTCACCACAGTGTTGAGCGAAAGGGGCAGTGTGATCAGCCCGAAGATGCGGTACGGCCCGGCACCGTCCAGTGACGCAGCCTCATACGTTTCCCGGGGGATGTACTCAAAGAATGAAGAAAACAGATAGATCGACATCGGCAGGGCGAAGCCGGCCAGGGGGATGATCATCGAGGGGTAGGTATCGAGCAGGTTGATGCTGGAGTAGTCGATAAAGAGCGGTACGAGTGCGATCTGCACCGGCACGATGATGCCGATCAGGAACAGGCTGCGGACGATCTTGCTGAACCGGAAGCCGAGGACTTGCAGGGCATAGGCGGCCATCATGCCAAGCAGCACGATCAGGAGGTTGGCGCCCATCGTGACGATGAAACTGTTCAGGATGTTCATTCCGAGGTTGCCGGTCTCGAAGGCACGGGCGTAGTTCTCGAACGTGATCGCTTTGGGGAGGGCGAACGGGTCGCCGGTCGCGAAGTCGTGTTCGGTGCGCAGGCTGGTGATGAACAGCCAGGCCAGGGGGTAGACCTGCACGATGACGATGAGGGCGATGATCACCCTCGAGAGGGTGCCGTGGAGGCTGGGCGGCCGCCGTCTGCGAAGCGGCGGCCCGCTCTCTGATGGCGCTGCCACGGGCCGGGTAACTGGAGCTGCTGGCGCGGTCATGCGTCCGCCTTTCGTTTGAGCATGAAGAGGATGAGTCCGACGGCGACAAGGCACTCGATGACGATGAAGACGGCGATGGTACTTGCGTAGCCGAAGTCGGTACTGGTGAATGCCGTCTTGTACATGTATGTGGTCAGCAGCTCCGAGGACTGTCCGGGGCCGCCGTTGGTCATGAGGTACGGGATATCGAATCCGCGCAGGCCGTAGGTCGTCGCCATGATCGTCGTGGTGATCCAGACGGGCATGATGTGGGGGAAGCGGATCTTGGTGAAGAGCTGCCACCGGGAGGCGCCGTCCAGGCGGGCGGCTTCCTCAAGTTCCTGCGGGACGGACAGCAGGGCCGCATAGATGATGAGCATGTAGAGTCCGGTGAACCGCCAGCCCTCAGGGGCTGACACGGCAGCGAGCACGGTGTTGATGTCCGAGAGCCAGGGGCGTTCAAGGGCGCCGAGACCGATCCAGTTCAGGAGCTGGTTGAGAAGGCCCACCGGTTCGATCGAGTAGATCCGCACGAAGAGGAACGCGATGGCCACCGTGGAGATCACCGCCGGCAGGAGATAGAGCGTTTTGATCAGCTCGCGGCCGCGTCGCATCGACGTGAGGAGGCTAGCGACAAGCAGCGCGCCACCGAGCTGCAGGACGAGGCAGATGGCGAGATAACCGAGGGCGTTGAAGAACGAGCGCCAGAAGATGTCGTCTGCGGTGAGCATCCGGACGTAGTTTTCGAGCCCCACGAACTCCATATCGCTGATGCCGTTCCACGAAAAGAAGCTCAGGAACAGCGACTGCAGGATGGGGAACAGTACGGCCACGCCGTACAGCAGCAGGGGCGGGAGCAGGAAGACCAGGACTGAGAGTCGTGACCTGTTGGGAAGCATGGCTGGGCCTTTCGGGTGGGGGCCGAAGCCCCCACCGCTGTGATTACTTGAAGAACTTCGGGGCGTTCTGCGCGATGGTGCTGTCCATCGTGCTGGTGAACTGTTCGGGGGTGATGTTGCCCTGGACGAGGAGGACGAGCTCCTGCTGCAGCCTGCCGTTGGTGGTCGGGTCGAGCTGGGTGTCCCATGGCATGGCCTGCTTGTCCCCGAGGTCGTTGGCCATCTCCAGGGCCTTCTTGTACAGCGGGGTTGCGTTCGCCGGAACGGCGGTCTCAACGTTGGTGGTCGGCGAAAGCGCACCGGTGGCTGCGTACTCGGACGGGTACTTCGCCAGGGCGAACTTCAGGAAGTCGCTCACGAGCGGGTCGTACGTCTTGGCGTTGACCGCCATTCCAATGCCCGACGGCGAGACGAACTCGTTTGCCGCGGTGACGGATCCGTCGGTGGTTGGCAGGGTGAAGAAATCGATGTCATCGCGGACGGCAGGATTCAGCTTGTCAGTTGCCAGGCTTGGCAGCTCCCAGGTACCGATGTTGTACATCGCGGCCTGGCCTGAAGTGAACTGGTTCTGTGCATCGGAGTACCCCTGGGAGGAGAAGCCGTCCTGGAAGCACTTGGCCTTGCCAAGCGCAGCCAGCCATTCGACGGTCTTTTGGCCTGCCGGGTCGGTAAATTTGGCTTCGCCCTTCTTGAGCTTCTGGATGAACTCCGGCCCGGCTTCACGGAACGGCTGGTAGGCGACATACCTTTCCAGCGGCCACTGGTCCTGGCCGTCGATGGCGATGGGGGTGATGCCGGCTTCGCGCAGGGCCGTGCACATGGCGGGGATGTCATCGAGTGACTTCGGAGCAGACACGCCGGCCTTCTGCAGGAGTGCCTTGTTGTACCAAATGAATTCCAGCTCGAACTGGAACGGGATCATGTGCAGGGACCCGTCGTCGAAACGCTGGTAATCCAGCGCGCTGGGCCGGTAGTCGTCATAGACGTCCAGGGACTTGAGCAGCTTTTCGGCGTCGACCATTTTGCCTTGCTTCGCCAACTGCTGGGCGAAGGGAGTGGCGTCGGTGTCGAAGAGCTCGGGAAGCTTGTTCGCGGCGGCGAGGGTCTCGAGTTTCTGGATGTAGGAGGGCCGGTCCGGGGTAGTGATCAGGTTGAGCGCGAAGCCCGGGTGGTCCTTGGCGTAGTCCTCGGCGAGCTTCTTCATGATGTTGATGACGGCGCCGTCGGCTGGCCGGGAGAGCAACCACGAGATTTCCCGTGGCTTGACCTCTCCGGTGGGACTGACGTTGGAAGGGTCAGTGGTTCCTCCGCCGCCGCATCCTGCGAGGGCGATGGCAGCGGCAGCAGCCACGGCAGCCGTGAATAGCTTTTTCATAAAAATCTCCTTTGATTCGGGTGAAAGCAGTGCGGGTGTTTAGTTGTCTGTGCGCTTGCGTATGTGAAGGTCGGTAAGGGTGGCGGACCCTTCTCCGGTGAAGACGCCGATCCGTCCCGCCGGGAAGTCGTAGATCCTGGTGCTGAGGGCCACCTGACTGTCCAGGACGGCTACGCACAGGTCCCCCTCCACGATGAGTTCGAGGGTGTGTTCACCGGGAGCCAGGTCGCAGGCACGTTCGAGTTCGATCTCGAACGGAACGTCCCCGGAGACATGCCATTGCGAGTCGCCGGTGACTTTCCGGGGCCACCGGTCGAACACCATGCGGCCGCGCTTCGGTTCAAGGCGGAGAACGTAGGATTGGTCCCCGTCCTGGCTTGAGCGCAGCAACAGCCCGCATTCGGTGGTGCCGGGTTCGATGTCCAGTACCGCCGTGGCGTAGAACTGAGCGGGCAGTACTTCGTCGGTGATGGTGGCGGCATATCCGTCCGGCGCCTCCAGCCGTGCGGGCAGTTCCTTGTTTAGCGATACCGGGACGTCATCCCAGAAGCTGTCCACGAGTTCGTCGGCGAAGCCGAATCCCAGCGTTCCGTCGGTGTTTTGCCGGGCTTCCAGGACCGACATGGTGCCGGCCCACTGCCAGGGCCCGTCGTCGGAATTGTCTTCCTTGCTGGCGATCCAGCCGAAGAAGAAACGGCGTCCATCGCGCTCCGCGGTCTTGGATGCGTAGAACGCACGGCCGTCCACCGAGTCCAGGTTTGGTACTGTCCATGGACCGTCGGGGCTTTTGGCCATGCGGTAGCGGGTGGTGAATGATTCGGAGAACTCCGAGTAGACCATGTACCACCAGTCGCCCCACGCGAAGACGTCCGGGCATTCATGGGTGATGTAGCGCCGGGGGTCCCAGAACGGTTCAGTGTGCTGCCACGTCAGCAGGTCGTCGGAGACGCACTGGGCAATGACACCCCGACGGCGTTCGGGTCCCGCGGAGTGCCGGGCAGCCAAAAGCATCCGCCACTGGCCTGCGGCCTCGTCCCGGAAGACGAAGGGGTCCCGCCAGTCGCCGGACTCGTAGCCGTCCGGGGCACCGAAAGTCAGTTCCGGGTGCTTCACCCACGTCTGCATGCCATCGGTGCTCGTGGCTTGCATCACGAGCTGAAGAGGCGCGCCGTCCGGCCCAAGGTTGCGCGGATTCTGACCCGTGTAGAACAAACGGTGGATGCCGTCCGCGTCGACGACGACACTGCCCGTGTAGGCGTTGAAGTCCGGGTCCGTTTCGCTTCCGTGCGGGAGTGAGACGCCCTGGTCCTCAAACTGGGTGAGGTCTTTGGTGGTGACCAGGTTCCAGGAGGTTCCCGGCTTCGGGTCTGCGCGGACCTCGTGCAGGTAGAAGAGCCAGAACTCCCCGTCCTTCTCGAAGGGGATGAGGTCTCCCACCCAGCCGTCGGCGGGTTTGAAAAAAACTGAGCGATTCATCGGCTCTGATGTCCAATCTGCTAAAGCGTTTAATCACCATCAGCATAAGTGTGCTGGCTCACATGATCAAGCGTTTTAGCAAACTTTCTCCGGCGGCCTATAAATGATGGCTCTTGACAGGAAAGCTGAGTGTACTCATAATTGAGTGTATTCAGTTATCTAAGCCAGCAAGGAGCAGGAAGCATGAGAGCGTTCGTCGTCGAAAAGTACAAAGGCCCACTGCAGGAAGCGGATGTCCCGGAGCCCACCGTGGGGGAGCGGGACGTGCTGTTGAAGGTGCAGGCCGCGGGTCTCAATGTCCTTGATGAGAAGATCCGGGCGGGCGAGTTCAAGCTGATCCTGCCGTACCGGCTTCCTTTGATCGCCGGAAACGATGTTGCCGGAACCGTCATCCGTGTCGGTTCGAAAGTTCGCTCTTTCAAGGTTGGCGACGAGGTTTACGGACGTCCGGCCCAGGACCGCATCGGCACGTTCGCGGAGCGAATCGCCGTTGCGGAGGCCGATCTGGCTCTTAAGCCGGCATCGGTCAGCATGGAGGAGGCGGGCTCGCTTCCACTGGTCGCACTGACCGCGTGGCAGGCGCTCGTCGAGCGAGGCAACGTGAGGCCCGGCCAGAAGGTCCTCATCCACGCCGGCGCCGGGGGCGTCGGATCGATTGCCATCCAACTCGCCAAGCACCTCGGCGCAACCGTGGCAACCACAGCAAGTGCCTCGAATATCGATTTCGTGCGCGAGCTCGGCGCCGACACCGTCGTTGACTACCGCAGCCAAGACTTCGAACAGCTCCTGAGCGGCTACGACTTGGTGCTGGACAGTCTCGGCGGCAAAAACCTCGAAAAGTCCCTGCGCGTGCTCAAGCCCGGCGGCAAAGCCATCGGGATTGTTGGACCTCCAGACCCGGCTTTTGCCCGCGAAGCCGGCCTGAATCCAGTTATGCGCCTGGCCGTCAGGGGCCTGAGTGCAGGCATCCGACGCCAAGCCCGGAATCTGGGCGTCAGCTACGAATTCCTGTTCATGCGCGCCAGCGGCGACCAGTTGCGCCAGATCACAGCCCTCATCGACACTGGAGCGCTGCGCCCCATTGTTGGACGGGTTTTCCCCTTCGACCAGACCGTCCAGGCTGTCCACGGCCTGGAAAAGGGCGGCATTCGCGGCAAGGCCGTCATCAGCATCCCCTGAGCAGAAAACCGGGCAGCGGAACCATCCTCTGCTTCGCCAGATGAGCAACAACACAACATAGGAGAAGCATCATGATCAGGCACGACACCTTGAACGAACCCGTCATCACGTCCTACGCCAAAGCGCCGTCCCGCATCATCAGAGCCGGCGGCGTCAATTACGCCTACCGGGAGCTTGGGCCCAAGGGCGGCATCCCCGTCGTCTTCTTCGTCCACCTCGCGGCAACCCTGGATAACTGGGATCCACGCATCGTGGACGCCATTGCGAAGAACCACCATGTGGTCACCTTCGATAACCAGGGTGTGGGCGCCTCCTCGGGCCAGGTGCCCGACAGTATCGAGGCGATGGCGGATGATGCCTACAACTTCATCGAGGCGCTCGGATTTGGGAAAATCGACATCTTCTCCTTCTCACTCGGCGGCATGATTGCCCAGGCCCTGGTGCTCAAGCATCCGGACCTCGTGCGCAAGCTTGTCCTCACCGGCACCGGTCCTAAAGGCGGCAAGGACATGGACAAGGTAGTCGGGACCACCTACTACGACATCATCCGCGCCGCCCTTACCCGGTCCGACCCCAAGGAGTTCCTGTTCTTCAACCGCGACGCAGCGGGCAAGCGGGCCGCGAAGGAATTCCTGGCGCGACTGGAGGAGCGCACCGCCGACCGCGATCTCCCGATCAAAGTCAGGGCATTCCAGACTCAGCTGGAGGCCATCAAGAAGTGGGGGCGGGGGGCGCCGGCAGACCTTTCGAAGATCACCCATCCCACCCTGATCGCCAACGGGGACAATGACCGGATGGTGCCATCGGTCCTCTCCGAGGACCTGCACCGACGCATCAACGGCTCCGAATTGATCATCTACCCCGGTTCAGGCCATGGAGGTATCTTCCAGTTCCACGACAAGTTCGCCCCGGTAGCGGCAGAGTTCCTCGCCCGCTGATCTTTCGTTGCGACGAAGCCGTCTTCAGATGCCATGCGAAGATGAGAGCTGTAGTTGAGCAGCAGCCTTAGCGGCTGCATTCGTCTGAGCCTGGTCAGAAAGTTCCCGGAAGGTGGTCCATGTCGCTCGCATCCAAGTCCATTGGCCGGCGCGAACGCAACAAGCAGGAGAAGCTTGACCGCATCACCGCTGCCGCCAGCGAACTCTTCTCTGTGCATGGCGTCGACGAGGTCACCACGCAGCAGATCGCAGACAAAGCGGACATCGGCACCGGCACGTTGTTCCTTTACGCCAAGACCAAGGGCGAGCTGCTCCTTCTTGTGCAGAACTCCAGTTATCGCGACGCACTCCAGCGCGGCCGGGCGGCGGCGGAGAAGACCCCAGACGTGCTTGATGCCGTGATGGCCATTGTGCGGCCCGTCGTGGAATGTAACCGCACCCAGATCGATAACGGACGGACCTACCTGCGGGAAATGATTTTCGGCGACCCCGAGGAACCCCACCACCGGCAAGCTCTGGCCCTGTCGGCGGAAACTGAGGAAGCTATCGCCGCGATCCTGCTGCGCGATGAGAGCGTCACCGAAACCCAGGCGACGGCGCGGGCGCACATCGTCTCCGCCATTATGTTTGTCAGCATGGCAGTCGCCGCCAACATCGACCGCACCGTCGATGACCTTCTGCAGGACATCAGGACACAGACCAAGGTCCTCCTGAGTCCAGGAGGGGCCTAAACAACTACGCTGGCGGACAAAACGCTGCCTCGTTAGTAGACCGAGCCCTCAAGCAGCTCGGAGAGCCTGCCCGCCGCGCGCCGGAGTTCCGGCACGCCCGCTTTCAGGGTCGCTTTGGCCATCCAGGCCTTCGTGCACGGCACCCTGCCGGGCATAGGACTGAGTGATGGACGCTCGCTCGCCTGAAGGGCTGGCATGCAGCCGGGGAGCCGTTGGTGGGCTGACTCCCCGGCCGCTCAGGTCATGATGACACCCATTTAGGGTAGGGCTTGGTCTCCCTGTTTGCTTGCCGCCTACTCGGCGAGTGCGGCGATCACCTGGGCGGCAACGGCCTCGCTCGACTGCGGGTTCTGGCCGCTGATGAGGTTGCCGTCGCGGACAACGTAGCTGCTCCAGGCCGGGCCGGACTTCACGATTGCGCCACGCTCGGCGAGCGTCGTAGCAACAAGCCATGGCGTGTACTCACCGGTCCCTCCCGTGAGCTCTTCTTCGTCGGTGAACACGGTCAACTGGCGGCCCGCAAAAGCAAAGCTGCCATCCTTCGAGGTGGCGCTCAGAAGTCCGGCCGGACCATGGCAGAAGGGTGCGATGATCGTGCCGGCGTCGTTCGCCTCGATCAGCAAGGCGCCTAGATCCGGGTCCGTGGCGAGGTCCGCCATGGGGCCGTGGCCACCGGGCAGGACAACCGCGTCGAAGTCGGCAACGCTGACCGAGGTCAAAGCGGCCGGCGTTTCAAGCTCTGCCGCGATGTCCAGGAGGTATCGCTCAAATTCATGAACCATACCCTCGCCTCCCACGATCTCCGGGTTCAAAGAACCGGGATCGACGGTAGGCTTCTTTCCGCCCGGGGTGGCAATGGTGATGTCAGCACCGGAGGCCTTGAGGGAACGGTGGGCCACCACCAGTTCCTCGGCCCAGAAGCCGGTGGGGTGCTGAGTGCCATCGGCAAGTTCAAGGGAATCGGCTGCTGAAACGACCATAAGAATGCGGGACATGTGGTTCCTTCGGGAGTGGTTGCTGCGTGCTGTTCGATGATGCCCCTACCCGCCCGCCCGGTGGTATCGAAAAAGTTCTGGCCCCTATTCGAATTCCTTGGACCTGTCCGTGCGACGATTACACCGATGGCCACTCACAACTTGGAGCACCTCCGGACCTTCCTCACCGTCTACCGCGTGGGATCGCTGACCGAGGCGGCCAAGATGCTGGGCATCTCCCAGCCCACCGCTTCAACGCACGTGCATTCCCTCGAACAGAATCTTGGGTTTAGGCTCTTTGAGCGCAGCCCTTCCGGCGTGACCCCGACGCCCAAGGCAGAAGGACTGGCGAAGGACGTGGGCCAGCACATCGATGCCTTGGACGACCTCGCGTACATCTCCGCGCTGTCCGGAGCCAACGAGTCCGTCCACTTGGGCGGACCCGCAGAGTTCCTGACTGCCATGCTCCTGCCCCACGCCCAAAAACTCACCGAGGCAGTCGGCGCCAGGCTGCGGATCCGCTTTGGGCTGGCTGAGGGCCTGCTCGATGAACTTCGGGCCGGCGACTTGGATATGGTGGTCAGCGCCGTCCAGCCGCGGGTCCAGGGGGTCACCGGAACACCGCTATATGACGAAGAATTCGTCCTGGTCGCAGCACCGTCCTGGCGTTCAAGCCTTTCGGCAGATGCTCCCGACGAGGCCGAATTGGCAGCCATCCCTGTGGTGGCCTATTCCGAGAACTTGCCTATTGTCAGGCGCTACTGGCGCACCGTGTTCGAACGACGTCCTGACAATCTACGGACCAGTTGGATCGTCCCGGATCTTCGTGGCGTGCGTGCCGCCATCCTTGCAGGCGCTGGAATGTCGGTGTTGCCCCGGTACCTGGTCGAGGAGGATTTCGCCTCCGGAACCCTTGTTGCCCTGCACGCCCCTGAGTGGGCTCCGCTGAACACCGTGTACCTGGCTACGCGCACGGGGGACCTCGACCGCAACCACCAGCTGCGTTCCCTCGCGTCCGCCATCCATCGACTGGCCGGCTCCTGATTGTGGCTGCGGATGATGAAAACGGTCGACGGCGGCGCGGCCTGAGTACTGCTGGGCGGGCTGACCCGGGCCAGCCGCATCTGCGGCCGGCCCGGATGCCTCCGTTCGTTGAGGGCGGTCAGTTCAGGTCGAACCGGTCCAGCTCCATAACCTTCACCCAGGCGGCCACGAAGTCGTTGACGAACTTCTCCCTGGCGTCGTCGCTCGCGTAGACCTCGGCCAGGGCACGGAGCTGGGAGTTGGAGCCGAAGACCAGGTCCACCGCGGTGGCGGTCCACTTCAGCTCGCCAGTGGCGACGTCGGTGATCTCGTAGACGTTCTCCTCACCCTCAGACGCCTTCCACCGGGTGCCCGGTGAGAGCAGGTTGATGAAGAAATCGTTCGTCAGAACCTGGGGCCTGTCCGTGAGGACGCCGTGGGTTGACCCGCCGACGTTGACGCCGAGTGCCCGCATGCCCCCAACGAGCGCTGTCATCTCCGGCGCGGAGAGGTCCAGCATGTACGCCTTGTCCAGCAGGAGAGTCTCCGGCTGGATCTTTACGCCCGGGCGCACATAGTTGCGGAACCCGTCCGCCCGCGGCTGCAGGTACTGGAAAGACTCGACGTCGGTCTGGTCCTGGGCGGCGTCGGTACGCCCGGGCCGGAACGGCACGGTGACGGCAAACCCGGCGTCCTTCGCGGCCTTCTCCACCGCAGCGCAGCCGCCGAGGACGATCAGGTCCGCGAGCGAAACCTTCTTGCCCCCGTTCTGGCCGGAGTTGAACTGCTGCTGCACCGACTCGATGGCCTGCAGCGCCGTCGCCAGTTTCTCGGGCTCGTTGGCCTCCCAGCCGCGCTGGGGCTCCAGCCGGATCCGTGCCCCGTTAGCGCCGCCGCGCTTATCCGTCTTGCGGAAGGTTGCGGCAGCGGACCATGCCGTGCCCGCGAGCTGCGAGACAGACAGGCCGGAGTCCAGGAGCGCGGCCTTGAGGGACGCGATGTCCTGCTCATCGATCAGCTCGTGATCGACTGCCGGAAGGGGGTCCTGCCAGAGCTGCGCTTCCGGGACCCACGGCCCAAGCAGGTTGGGGCTGACGGGACCCATGTCGCGGTGCAGCAACTTGTACCAGGCCTTGGCGAACGCGAGTGCGAACTCGTCCGGGTTCTCCAGGAAGCGGCGGGAGATCTTCTCGTAGGTAGGGTCGACGCGCAGCGAGAGGTCGGTGGTGAGCATCGTTGGCCGGTGCTTCTTCTGCGGGTCGTGCGCGTCCGGGATGATCTGCTCGGCGTCTTTGGCCACCCACTGGTTCGCACCGGCGGGGCTCTTGGTGAGCTCCCACTCATGCCCGAACAGGATCTCGAAGAAGCGGTTGCTCCATTGGGTGGGCTTGTCCGTCCAGGTGACTTCGAGGCCGGAGGTGATGGTGTCCGGTCCCTTGCCGGTCCCGTAGCTGCTGAGCCAGCCCAGGCCCTGGGTCTCGAGGTCGGCGCCTTCAGGTTCGGGGCCAATGTGTGGATCGGCTTTGCCCGCGCCGTGTGTCTTGCCGAAGGTGTGGCCGCCGGCGATCAGCGCCACGGTCTCCTCGTCGTTCATTGCCATCCGTTTGAAGGTCTCGCGGATGAAGGCTGCGGCTGCGGCCGGGTCCGGGTTGCCCTTCGGCCCCTCGGGGTTGACGTAGATCAGGCCCATTTCCGTGGCGCCGACGTCCTCCGCCATATGGCTCTCGTCGACGTAGCGTTCGTCGCCTAGCCAGGCGTCTTCCGGCCCCCAGAAAATCTCCTCCGGCTCCCAGACGTCCTGGCGGCCGAAGGCAAAGCCAAAGGTCTTGAAACCCATGGACTCAAGGGCGACGTTGCCTGCGAGGACCAGCAGGTCAGCCCAGGAGAGCTTTTGGCCGTACTTCTGCTTCACCGGCCAGAGCAGGCGCCGGGCTTTGTCGAGGTTGGCGTTGTCCGGCCAGCTGTTGAGCGGCGCGAACCGCTGGCTGCCGTCCCCTGCCCCGCCGCGGCCGTCGTGGACGCGGTAGGTGCCGGCGGCGTGCCAGCTCATGCGGATCATCAGGCCGCCGTAGTGGCCGAAGTCTGCCGGCCACCAGTCCTGGGAGGTGGTCAGGACCTGGATGATGTCCTGCTTGAGGGCGTCGACGTCGAGCTTTTGGAATTCTTCCCGGTAGCTGAATGTGGGGCCGAGGGGGTTGCCGGCGGGGTGGTGGGTGTGGAGTACAGAAAGGTCCAACTGGTTTGGCCACCAGTCCGCGATGGTCCGCGGCCGGTGCGCCTTGGGCTGCGGCGAATCGATCGCCGGGTTCTCACTCTCGCTGCCGTGCGAGGTGGCGCTGTCCGGGGCAACCGGGAGCCCGCCGTCGGTCTTGGAGTCCAGGCCTGGGGCGCTTTCCGGGGTGGGGACCGGGGGCTGGTCCTGGTGATCCGTCATGTGCTTCCTTCCATATGGCCGAGGCCGAGGTCGGACTCGGGCAGCCGGTCTAACCCTCCCATTTGAACATAGACGGGTGGGCCGGGGGAGGGGGCAATCTTATGGCCGCCAAGGCAAAAGGCAGGACGGCGGGCTGGTGTGCACCAGCGGGCCGTCCTGCCCCTATCTTTCGTTGTCAGGACACCGGGAAGTTACCTCGGCGCGCCTGCCCTTTCGCTTTCGCGGGCAGACCCTGGCTCGTGGGCCTCCTGGCTGGCCAGTGACTCCGGTTCCGCCCGATGGGCTTCGAGGTCCTCGAGTGACTTGCCCCTGGTGTCGGGGGACAGGAGGGTAGCGAGGGCTGCGACGACGCAGATGCCGAACGTGGTCAGCCCGATGACGAGGGGAACGTTCGCCGTCCCGGGTGGAGCCACTGCCGTGAAGATGCTCGGGAAGAACGAGGCGATCATGAGGCCGAGGTTCTGCGACACCGCAAACCCGGTCACCCGAATCCGCATGGGGAACTGCTCCTGGAAGAACGTGGCGAAGGTTGCGTTCCACATCTGGAAGAAGATGCCCTGCACAACCACGATGCACACGAAGACCAGCGCGAGGCTCTTTTGCTCGATTGCCCACAGGTATCCGCCCGCCAGGAGACCGCCGCCGATGCCGCCCGCCACCATCAGCATGCGCCGGCCGATCTTGTCGGACAGGCCGCCGAACAGCGGGATCGTCGCAACAGCCGCAATGTTGGCTACGAGGGTCACCCATAGGAATTCGCTGCTGGAGAAGCCAATGCCGTAGCCCTTCTGGGTCGCATAGGACACACCAAAGATGAGCGTCGCCATGCCGATCACGTTGGTGAAGGTCATCAGGACACAGCGGACCAGGACCCACGGGTAGGAGCGCAGGAGGTCAACGAGCGGGAACCGGGGCTTGGCCTTGCCCTGCTCGGAGTGGGCAAGATAAGCAGGCGGCTCTTGCACACGACGGCGAATAACGTAGCCGGCCAGGATCACGAAGGCACTGAGCAGGAACGGGACCCGCCAGCCCCAGGCCTGGAACTGGTCGGCCGGGAGAAGGGCGGAGAGCGGAAGAAGGATGGCGGTGGCAAGGATCGATCCGACCTGCGTGCCCTGGAGGCTGAAGCTCGCGAAGAAGCCGCGCCTGGCATCGGGGGAGTGTTCGACGATCATCGCGCTGGCTCCGCCGAGCTCGCCTGCCACCGCGAACCCCTGGATCAGCCGGAGGATCACGAGCAGGGCCGGCGCCAGGATGCCCACCTGGCCGTACGTGGGCAGGAGTCCCACCGCGAAGGTGGCGAAGCCCATCAACAGCATCGCAAAAACAAGCACCTGTTTGCGGCCGTGGCGGTCCCCGTACGCGCCCAGGACAACAGCGCCCACCGGACGGGAGACATACCCCACCGCATAGGTCGCGAGCGAGGCGATGATCGCCACTGTCGGGTTCTCTGTCGGGAAGAAGATGGCAGGGAAGACGAGCGTTGCGGCCAGTGAGTACAGCGCGAAATCGTAGTACTCAAGCGCGCTTCCGATCCAGCCGCTCATTGCGGCCTTCTTCGGATCCCGGCGTCCCCCGTCGGCTTCGAGGATGGGGCGGGTCTTCCCGCTGGTGGTGCTCATTTCGATGTATTCCTTCGTCGTCATCGGCAAGGAACCGGAGCTGCTCAGTTCCGGATGGTCAGCGTGACCGTGACTGGTTCGCGGGCTAGGAAAGGCCTTTCCCTTGAATCGTTTCATAAATGATACGGCGTGACGCCCGTTACGTCAACGCGACCGACAAACTGGACCACAGCAGCACGGCGGCCTTCGACCCTAGTGGACGGCGCCAAGCTCGATGAGCAGCACGCCGCCGATGATGAGGCCGAGCCCCAGCATCATGACGGGGGTGATCCTCTCCTTGAAGAAGACGCGGCTTCCCAGCGCGGTCAGTGCGACGCCGGCAGCTGCCCAGATGCCGTAGGCAACGCCGAGGCTCATTCCCTGGTCCAGGGTCAACGTGAGCAGGGTGAACGCCAGGAAATACCCGACGCCGACAGGTATGTACCAGCGTCGCTTACCGGTGGATGCGACACGCAGGAACAGGGTGGCGGTCACCTCAGTGAGGATTGCCCCTGCCAGCAGCAGCCACATCATGAGCTAACCATTTCCTTATCCGGTTCTTTCGCCGGCTCTTTGTGTGACCCCAGTTCAACGCAAAGGACTCCGCCGATAACCATGGCTACGCCGATCATCATCATCGGGGTCAGCGCTTCGCCGAAGATGAGGGCCGCCAGTAGCACCGTGAGGGTTACGCCCAGCGCGGCCCAGATGCCGTAGGCGACACCGAGGCCCAGGCCTTTACGGAGGACTGCAGCGAGGAAGCCGAAGGATGCGGTGTAGCCGACGACAACCACCACAAAGAAGGCAGGATTTTCCAGGGCCGCTTTCAGGGAAAGGGATGCCGTCACCTCACTCAAAATCGCGCCGGCAAGAAGAATCCACTTCATTCAATAAGTCCTTGAGAATCATCGGGGCTTGGTCCCCGTGTGTGCAACGGCGTGGACGCTGCTTGTGTTCCCTGGCTTCCGTCCCGGCACAACAGGTGGGAAAACAGGGCGGCTCGTTATGCCTGGGGGACCAGTTCGGAGCCGGCCACCGCGGAGCTGCCGAGGTCACTCCTTGTCAGAGGCTTCCGGTTGTCCAGTGCCCCGGTCCAGGCAGCAGTATCCGCCGCCGCGGCCCAGTTCGGGTAGCGTAAGGAGTGTCGTGTGGACCGTCTTTGCGTCAGCCCTCCGGCTCAACTGCCGCCGCCGAATAGCTGTGTAATTGTAGGATTCTTGAAATAGGTGGACGAAACAAGACAGAGGACGTCCCATCTCCTGTATCATTAGTCTAGATGACTGGCCGCCGCCCGAGTGCGGCCGAAGGAGATGACGTGACAGTAGCACCCGCCTCGGTATCGCCGGCAAGGTTCAGCGCGCAAATCCGCTCGCAGGCCCTTCAGGCACGGATTATGGAGCTCATCCTGGAGCGGGGACTGGATGTTGGTGATGCCCTTCCCACTGAGAGTGAGCTGTCCGCGGAGCTTGGCATGGGGCGGAACACTGTCCGGGAATCCTTGAAGGTCCTGCAGGCCCTTGGGGTCATTGAGATCCGGCACGGGTTCGGCATGTTTGTCGCTCCCAATAATTTCAGCGCACTCGTCTCCGGATTGACCTTTCGGGGCAGGCTCTCGCTCCGCCACAAAGGCGAGGAAGCGATGGAGCTTATCGATGTGCGGCAGGCCCTTGAATCCGGCCTTATCGGGTCGGCCATTGACCTTTTGACCGACGAGCATCTGGCTGATCTCCGGGCCACCATGGAGGCTATGCAGGAGGCAGCCGGCAAGGGCGAACTCCTTGTTCAGCACGATGCGGAGTTCCACCGCCGTCTCTACGCGCCCCTGAATAACGACCTGCTCATCAACCTCATGGACGTCTTTTGGCAGGTCTACCGCCAGATTCATGAGGCGTTGGGCTCGGGACCGGTCAACCTTGAGGAACAGGTCCAGATTCACTGGGACATTTACGACGCGGTCGCCAACAGGGACAAGACCCTGGCTTCCGAACGCCTTCAGCGCCACTTCGACGGCATCCGCCGCAAGTTGAAGGACGTCGCGTCAACCTAACAGAGCGCAGTTCGCAGCGCGGGAACGACAACCCCTAGGGCTGTCCGGATCGTCACTTAAAGCTCCCCGTCCCGTTCATCCTGATGGCCTACCGGAGCATGCGGTGAGGCACCCCACTTTACGAAAGAGCTCCCTTTGCCATGGAAATTTTTGTAGTCCCCGATGCAGCGGGCACCGGAGCTGTCGCCGCCGGGATTCTTGCCGCTGTCATCCGGAGCAAGCCGGATGCGGTTCTTGGTGTCGCTACGGGCAGCTCGCCGATCCCGGTTTACGAGGCGCTGGCCGAGCACCGACTGGACTTGTCCCGCGTCCGCGCGTTTGCCCTCGATGAGTACGTGGGCCTTCCGGCCGGGCATCCGCAAAGCTATGCCGAGGTGGTCCGCCGTGAAGTGACAGAACGTCTGGGTCTGGATCCGGCCCTTGTTTCAGTTCCTGCCGGCGGCGCGGACGATCCCCACCGGGCAGCAGACCTTTATGACGCCGCCATCCGTGCCGGGGGAGGCGTGGACGTGCAGATCCTGGGAATCGGCCACAATGGCCATATCGCCTTCAATGAGCCCGGTTCGGAACTTGATTCCCGCACCCGGGTGGAAGTCCTGGCAGAGCGCACCCGCCAGGCCAACGCGCGCTACTTCCGGTCTGTTGCCGACGTACCGACCAAATGCATCACGCAGGGCCTCGGGACCATCCTGGAGGCGCGGCAGTTGCTGATGGTGGTCAACGGGGCCGACAAGGCCGAAGTCCTGGCAGCAGCGCTCAATGGTCCGGTGTCGCCGGGTTGCCCCGGTTCCGTCCTGCAGTTGCACCCGCATGTCACGGTGGTGGCAGATGAAGCTGCCGCGATGCAGCTAAGTGGCCGGGAGGGGCAGGTTGCTGTGCGGGTAGCGGCCCCCTGCGCCTGACCTAGGGAACAGTCGCCGCCATGCTTACGGCCGGGCGGCGGAGCATAAGGCCGCGGCGGAACACCGTGACGGGCCGGAAGTGACTGTCCACGGCCAGAATGTCGGCCAGAAGCCCGGCGGTAAGGCTGCCAACGTCATCCTGAAGGCCAAGAATCCTGGCGGGAACGGCAGTGGCGGACAGCACGGCGGCCGCCGCGTCCACACCTGATTCAGCTGTCCGGCGCACAACGTCCAGCAGGGTTGCCGTACCGCCCGCGAGTGAACCATTGCTCTTGAGCCGGGCCTCGCCGCCGCCGACGCAGACCCGTGCGGGACCAAGGTCGTAGTCGCCGTCGGGCAGTCCGGTGGCAGCCATCGAGTCGGTCACGAGAATAACGTTCTCGCTGCCAGCGAGTGCGTAGACCATCCGGACCGTGTCCGGGTGGAGGTGGACACCGTCGGCAACAAGCTCCACCGCAACAGTGCCCGATGCTGCCAGGAGCAGGCATGCGGCAACCGGCCCGGGCTGCCTGTGGTGCAAAGGGGGCATCCCGTTGAACAGGTGGGTGATCGTGGGCCGCGCATAGGTTCCGCACCGGGACGAGGCCAGAAGTTCCGCTGCCTGGCTGAGGGAGTCCGCCGTCGTGGATGTATCCGCGTCTGTGTGTCCCAGGGATGGGGTGACACCGAGACCAACCAGCTCCTGAACCAGTGCTGCGGCGCCTGGCAGCTCGGGAGCATAGGTCATGGTGCGCAGGTGTCCGCCGGAGCTGTCGGCCAGGTCCCGGAGCAGGTGGAGGTCCGGTTCGAGGAGAAACCGCGGATCCTGGGCCCCGCAGCGCGCATGGGAAAGGAACGGGCCCTCGGCGTGGATTCCGGCGATCAGTCCCTCGTCAGCGAGCACACGCAGGGTTTCGGCCCCGCGCAAAAGGTCCTTGCGGGGAGCGGTTACCAGACTCGCCAGGAGTGTGGTGGTACCGCTGCTGTGGAGGAAGTCCACCGCGGAGCGGGCTGCTGGGAGATCGCCCCCGGAGAAGTCACCGCCTGCTGCGCCATGGCAGTGCAGGTCCACGAGGCCGGGCAGGAGGAGGGTTCCAGGCGGCAGCTCGACTTCCTCCGGCCCGGGAAAAGAGCGTGTATCGAAGCTTGCCCTTGGGCCGGCGTAGGCGATGCGCTCCCCGGAAACGGCCACCACCGAGTCCTCAAGAACAGCTCCGTCGCTGACGATCGTGCCGGACAGCAGGAAGGCCGGCGGCGTCTTGGAGGTCATTTCAGGGCGTCCGTGAACCAGCCGGTGATGGTGGTTGGGTGCGTTATGGCTGTTCCCACCACCACTGCGAAGGCCCCGGCGTCAAGTGCCTGCCTTGCCTGTTCGGGGGTGTGCAGCCGGCCTTCGGCGATGAGCGGCACGCCGAAGGCCGCCGCGGCGATTTGTTCCAACAGTTCAAGGTCCGGGCCCTGTGTTTTGGGCCGTTCGCCGGAATAGCCGGCAAGCGTGGTGCCGACCAGATCTGCGCCGGCGTCAACGGCGGCAGCTGCGTCCTCGAGCGACCCGCAGTCAGCCATGACCAGTGCGTGGGATTCGGCGTGGATGCCTGCCACTGTCTGGGCGAGCGTGAGGAGATCCGGCCGTGCGCGGCGGGTGCCGTCGATGGCCACGACGTGGGCGCCGGCGTTCGCTACCGCGAGGGCGTGCCGGAGGGTGGGGGTGATGAAAACGCCGTCGTGCCCGTCCTTCCAGAGTCCGATGACCGGGACCTCCACCGCCGCGCGCGTGTGCTGGATATCCGCCAGGCCCTGCACCCGGACCGCGGCCGCGCCGCCGATGACTGCGGAAGCGGCGACCTGTGCGGTGGTGCGGGGATCGCGCATCGGCTCGCCCGGGTAGGCCTGGCAGGACACGATGAGCCGGCCCCGCAAGGATTCAAGGCCATCGGGGGAGAGAATCATGGGTCAGGTCCTTTGGAGAGTGAGTGCATCAGTCAGTACTAGCCTTGCGGCACCGATGATGGCGGCTGCGTTGCCACGTGAGGCGGGAAGCAAAGGAAGGCCGGTCAGGGCTGGGAGGAGTTCGGTCCGGACGGCCCGTGCCATGGGCAGCCACCAGGAGTCTCCTGCATCCGTGAGCCCTCCGGAGACCACGACCACTTCAGGGTCCAGGATGTTGGCGAGCCCCCCTACGGCCTGCCCTGCCGCGGCCGCTGCTGTGTTGATGGTCCTGATGGCGACAGCGTCCCCGTTGGCGGCCAGGGCAAAGACACCGCGGGCGTCCGGTGAATGAGCCTCCCCGCCCAGCCGACGGTAAGCTTCCGGGATTGCCGGCCCTGAGGCGACGGCTTCGAGATGGCCTGATCCGCCGCAGACACAGGGCAGTGGCTGGCCGTTGTGGAAGGCGTATGGCGAGGCAAAGTGGCCAACGTGTCCTCCCACATAGCGGTGCCCCAGAACCGGTTTGCCGTCAAGGACGAAGCTGCCGCCGACGCCGGTGCCGAAGGCCACCAGGAGTGAACTGGCGGTCCCGTCGGCGGCACCGGTCCAGGCCTCGCCGAGCGCGTGGGCGTGGACGTCGTTCACTGTCCGAATAGACGCCGGCGGCAGGTTCAGCCGCGCTGCCAGGCCAGCTGTAATGGCTGTTCCAGCCCAGCCGAGGATCGCGTCAGTTGCTGAAACCACTTCGCCATTCCGGGCGTCAATGACACCTGCCGAACCAACGCCGACATGCTCGACGAGGATTCCGGCGGCAGCAGCGCGTCTTGTGAGTCCAGCAATCAGTCTGGCCGTGGCGCCGAGAATTGCGTCGCCGCCATCGCGGTGGAGAGTGGGAATGGTTTCGGAGAACAGCACTTCACCCTTGTCTGAGACGACCCCGGCAGCAGTTTTAGTGCCGCCCAGGTCAACACCAATGGCGTGCATCAGCTTCAGCGCCCGCGCCTAGAGGAGGCCGTTGCGTTCGAGGATGACCTTGATTGCGGTGGTTTCCTCTTCGTTCAGCGCGGGCATGGGGGCACTCATGGTGTTGGACTCGATGACGCCCATGATCTGCAGGGCGGTCTTGAACGCCCCTAGCCCGGCGGCCCCGCCGGAGACGCGGCCGTTGGGGGTGTAGACGATTTCGAACAGGTCCGCGAGCCGGTCCTGTTCGGCGGCGGCCTTGGCCCAGTCGCCGGCCTGCGCGGCTTGGAAGAGGTTGCGGTAGCCGCGCGGGTCAACGTTGCCGAGGCCTGGCACTACGCCCTGTGCACCGCCGAGGAGGGCGCCGTCAACAACTACTTCGTGACCTGTGAAGATGTCGAAGTTGTCGATTTCCCGGGCAGCGAGCAGGAGTTGGCGGAAGGAGACATCGTCGCCGGAGGAGTCTTTGACGCCGGCGATGACGCCGTCGCGGCCCAGCCGGACCAGCAGGTCGGTGGGGAGCTTGAAGTGCGTCCGGACGGGAACGTCGTACGCGAAAATCGGCTTGTCGATGGCTGCGTGGATAGTGCGGAAGTGCGTTTCGGTCTCCTCCGCGTTGCCGATGGCGTAGTACATGGAGGTGACGACGATGGCGTCAGCTCCAAGATCCACAACTTTGCGTGCCTCCTCGATCACGCGGTTGGTGGTCTGCTCGTTGGCACCCACTATCAGGGGCACCGCTTTAGCACCAGCAGACGCGTTGGCCTCCGCGATGGTGCTGACCACCAGTTCACGCTCCGTGTTGGTCATGTAGGGGACCTCAGCGGAGGAGCCCAGGACAAAAAGTCCGGACACGCCGCCGTCGAGCAGGTGCCTGGTGAGGTTCTGCAGCGAGGCGGTGTCGATGCTGCCGTCCGCGTGGCGGGGGGTGACGACGGGCGGGATGACGCCCTGGAACTGGGTAGGCACGTGAATTCTCCGTTGGTTGTAACTGATGAGGGGGAAAGCTAGATGTGGAGGAGGCTCGGGGCGGCGCCCAGCAGCCTCTTTGTGTAGTCGTTGGTGGGGCTGTCGAAGACCTGCGCAGCGGTGCCCTGTTCCACGATTTTGCCGAAGTACATGACGCAGATCCGGTCCGATACGTACCGGACGGTCTGGATGTCGTGGGAGATGAACACCATGCCGAGGTTCAGCTGGGTCTTCAGGTCAGAGAGCAGGTTCAGCACCTGCGCCCGGACTGAAACGTCCAGGGCCGACGTCGGCTCGTCCGCCACGATGATGTCCGGATCCAGTGCCAGGGCGCGGGCGATCGCCACCCGCTGGCGCTGGCCGCCGGAAACCTGCGACGGCGTCACCTCGGCCGCCGACTGAGGCAGGCCCACGAGGGCCAGCAGTTCCTTGACCTTGGCCGCGCGGGTGGCGGCCGTGCCGATGCCGTGGATCTGCAGGGGGTCGGTGAGGATGTCCTGCACCGTCATGCGCGGGTTCAGCGCGGTGGCCGGGTCCTGGAAGACCACGGACACTGAGCGGCCGAATTCCTTGCGCATGGCGGCATTCCGCTTGATGGCGGGCTTGCCGTGGAAAAGCACTTCGCCCGACGTGGGAGCCTGCAGCCCCACCAGCACTGACGCGAGGGTGGACTTGCCGCAGCCGGACTCGCCCACGATGCCCACGGTTTCGCCGCGGCTGATGCTGAAGTCGACGCCGTCAACGGCTTTGACGATATTCGGGCGGAAGAGCCCGCCGCCGCGTGCGTGGTGGTGGACCTTCACGTCCTTGAGCTCGATGACCGGCTTGCCGGTGGAAATGCTCATTTTGCATCCTCCTTCAGGTGGCTCGCCCAGTAGTGGTCGGCGTCCCCGCCGCCGGCGGCGCCGACGGAGGTGAGGACCAGCTGCTGGTTGGGGTCGGCGTCGGACCGCAGGGACCGCGGGGCGAAGCGGTCACCCGGCGCAAAGTCGCGTGGCGATGGGACGGTGCCGGGGATCTGGTGCAGGCGGACGGCGTCGGCCTCAATGGAGAGGACGGCACCCAGCAGCCCACGGGTGTATTCGTGCCTGGGGTTCTGCAGCAGCTCGGAAGCCTGGGCGGACTCCACCACCTGGCCGGCGTACATCACAGTGATGCGGTGGGCCAGGGACGCCACCAGTGCGAGGTCGTGGCTGACGAAGACCATGGCGAAGCCGAGCTGTTCACGCAGTTCGTTGAGCAGGTCCACCACCTGTTTCTGGACGGTGACGTCCAAGGCGGTGGTGGGCTCATCGGCCACCACGATCTTCGGTGAGCGGGACAGGGCCATGGCGATCAGCACGCGCTGGCGCTGGCCGCCGGAGAGCTCGTGCGGGTAGCTGGCGAGCGTGCGGACGGGATCGAGCTTGACCATTTCCAGCAGCTCGGTGGGGGTTTTCCGGCCGCCGCGCTTGGTCAGCTGCTCCATCTGGTCCTTGATCTTCATGGACGGGTTCAGGGAGCTTAGGGCGTCCTGGTAGACCATTGCGATCTGTTCGCCGCGCAGGCCCTCATACGCCTTGGTGCTGCTGTGCCTGGTGGCAGGATCCAGCAGTTCCTTGCCGTCGAATGTGATGGATCCGGTGACCTCCGCGGTCCTGGGCAGCAGGCCCATGACCGCGAGGGAGGTGATGGACTTGCCGCAGCCGGATTCGCCCACCAGGCCCATGGTTTCTCCTTCGCGTACCGTGAAGGAGACGTTGTCCACGATCGCGGTGTCGCCGAAGCGGCCGGGGAAGCGAATGGACAGGTTCCTGACTTCCAGTACGGTGCGGGCGCCGGCCGGAACCTGGGGGAGGCGGTCTGTGCGCCGGGCCTCGATGGAGGAGAGAAGTTCCAGTTCCCTGTCCAGCAGCAGGTGCGGGTTCGCCGCGGCGAGCTTCGGATCGGAAAGGATGGCGGCCTCGTTGTAGTGCTCCTCGGTGAGGACATCACCGTAGGCGGCGCGGACGCCGTCGAGCTCGTGTTCCTCCACCACCGACGGCTGGGTCACGGACGTTGCGATCTCGGTGTCGACGGCGGCACCAACCGCTGCGCCGGAAACAGCCGCAGCCGAACCGTCGTCGTCCTTCACTGTCACTGCCTTGCGCAGTCTCGGGTTCACCATCGCGTCAGTGAGGCCTTCGGCGAGGATGTTCAGCGAGAGCACGGTCAGCAGGATGGTGGCACCGGCGAAGGTGGTGGCCCACCAGCCGCCGGACAGGACCAGGTTGCGGCCGTAGGAAATCACGTTGCCCCACGAAGGTGCGGGATCCTGCACGCCGGCACCAAGGAAGGACAGCGAGGCCTCGAGGATGATGGCGTCGGCCACCATGACCGTGGCGAAGACCAGGACGGGAGCGGCGGTGTTGCGGACAATGTGCTTGAGCAGGATGTAGAAGCGGCCGGCGCCGATCACGCGCTCAGCACGGACGTAGTCCTCGCCGTACTGGGACAGGACGTTGGCGCGGACCACGCGCGCCAGCTGCGGGGTGTAGATGATGGCGATCGCGATGATGATGGTGGGAACCGAGTTGCCGAACGCCGCCAGCAGCACGGCGGCCAGGGCGATACCCGGGAACGCCATCAGGATGTCCATGAGGCGCATGATCAGTTCGTTCACGGCCTTGCTGGACGTCGCTGCGAAGGAGCCCAGCAGAGCACCCACCAGGATGGCCAGGGTCACGGCGCCGAGGCCGATCATGAGCGAGGACTGGGCGCCGAACAGCAGGCGGGAGAAGATGTCCCGGCCCAGCCGGTCGGTGCCGAAGAAGTGCTCGGCGCCCGGCGGGGTGGCCGGGATGAAGGTCTCCAGCGGATCGTGCGGGGCGATGACCGGTGCGAACACGGCCGCGAGCACAATCATGATGAGGAAGAGGAGGGCGATGCGTGAGCCCCAAGGCAGGGCCTTGAAACGGATGCCCGGGGCACTCAGCCGTTCAGCGAGCTTGCTGCGCATGAGCTATACCGTCCTGATTCGGGGGTTGATGAGCAGGTACAGGAGGTCCACCACGATGTTCACCAGAACGAAGGTGACGGAGATGGTGAGCACCACGCCCTGGACCAGGTTCACGTCCAGGTTGGTGATTCCGTTGAGGATGAGCTGGCCCATGCCGGGCAGGGCGAAGATCATTTCAATCACGACGGCGCCGCCCAGCAGGTAGCCCACGCGCAGTCCCAGCACGGTCACCGGTGTGACCAGGGCGTTGCGCAGGACATTCCTGGAGACGACTTCGCGGTAGGGGACACCATTGCCAATGGCTGTCCGGACATAATCACGGTCCAGTTCCTCCACCATCGAGGTGCGGACCACGCGGATCAGCGAGGCAGAGACCGGGATGCCGAGGGCGAGGGCCGGAAGGGCCATCGAGTTGAGCCAGCCGCCAAAGCCCGATTCCGGCGTCGCGATGCCGCCCGAGGGGAACATCGGGGTGGCCCCGAGAGCGAACCACTGGATCAGCAGGATGCCCAGCCAGAACGACGGCGTGGCGATCGCGGCGATTGAGAAGACGCGGACCAGCTGGTCCTGCCATTTGTCCCGGTGGAGTGCGCCGAGGATGCCGAAGGCGAGGGACAGGACGATTGCGATGATGACGCCCAGGAAGGTCAGCTGCAGCGTGAGGGGAAACGCTGAGCCGATCATGGAGGACACCGACTTTGCCGGCGGGGTGGTGACGCCGAGGTCGAACTGCAGCAGCTTGCCAAGGAAGGCGAAGTACTGCACGACCAGCGGATCGTTCAGGCCGTTTTCCTGGCGGTACTGCTGCTTCGCTTCTTCGCTGGCGCCTTCGCCCAGGGCTGAGCTGGCCTGGTCGCCGGGAGCGGCCTGCAGGACGAGGAAGACCAGCAGGGTGATGCCCAGGATCATCAATGGCAGTGCAGCGAGCCTGCGGCCGAGCAGGCGCAATATCGTGACCAATTTGTTCTCCGGTTTGTTGGGTGTGCCGCGGCGGGGACCGCGTCACGGGGTGGTGCTTCTCGGCCAGGGGGCCATGGCCAGCCGGCCACAGCCCCCTGCTGCGTCGAGTTGGTGGGCCTGGCAACCAGGGGTTGCTAGGCGGTGCGTCCGACGTCGATGAACGACATGCCGGTAGTGGGAAGGGGCTTGAAGCCGTTGAGCTTCTTGTCGTCCCAGGCGGACGGCAGCTGGCGGTGGAAGATCGGGTAGAGCGGGAGTTCGTCGGAAACGAGGTCCACAATCTCGCCGGTGATCTTCTTGGCGTCGGCGCCGGCGGCCTGGGAGCCCTTGTTCATCAGCTCCTGCAGCTTGGCCCGCTCCGGGGCAGTCCAGTAGGCCCGCTTTTCCATCCACGTGGCACCCGAGTAGAACCAGCTCAGCAGCAGGTCAGCGTCGTTGCCGAAGACGGACGGATCGCCCGGGGCTGCGACCACTGAGTAGTCGCCGGCACCGACGCGGTCGGTGTACAGGGCCCCTGACTGGATGCTCTTCACGGAGGCCTTCACGCCCGGGATCTTGTTCCAGGATTCGAGGATCAGCGGAGCAACATCCTTCACCCAGGCGGTGTCCGTGGTGAGCAGCTCGAATTCGAGGCTCGTGACGCCGGCTTCCTTCAGCAGATCTTCGGCTTTTTTGGCGTCGTAGCCGTAGACGTTCTTGGCCTTGACGTAGTCCGGGTGGCCCTCCTGGAAGTAGGAGCTGGCGGCCTTGGCGTTGCCGAACAGGGCCTTCTTGATGATGGCGTCCTTGTCCAGGCCGTAGTGCAGGGCCTGGCGGACCAGCTTGTTGTTGAACGGGGCCTTGTTGCAGTTGAACATCAGGAACATCAGGCCGAAGGACTGCACTGATTCAACCTTGACCTTGGACTTCAGGCCGTCGATGTCCAGGTAGGGGACGTCCTCGATGGCCTGGACACGGCCGGACTGCACGGCGGTGACGCGGGCAGCCGCATCCGAGAGCAGGAGCCAGGTCATGCCCTTCGCCAGTGCCGGCTTGGGGCCGTTGTAGTCGGCGAAGGCTTCGAAGACGATCTTGTCGTCCTTGACGGCGGAGACGAGCTTGTAGGGGCCGGTGCCGACGGGAGCGGCGTCGAAGGCCTTCAGGTCCGTGGCCAGCGCCTTGGGGACAATCTTCACCACGGAGATGCGCGGCCCGAAGCCGGGGAAGGCGTACTTGAGGGTGAACTCCACGGTCTTGTCGTCAACGGGTTTGACGTCCTGGATGAACGGGATGAACTGCGAGAACAGGGACTTGTTGGCCGGGTCCAGCACGCGGGTGAAGGAGAAGGCCACATCCTCGGTGGTGACCGGAGAGCCATCGTGGAACTTGGCGCCGTCCCGGATGGTCACCTGGTAGGTGGTGTCATTGACCTTCTTGGGGTCGGCCGCCGCCAGGGCGTTGTACGGTTCGCGGGTGGCCGGGTGCAGCTCAACGAGGCCTTCGAAGATGTGCAGGTTGGCGGCCATCGGCGTGGCACCCGAGGAGCTCAGGGGATCGAATCCGGTGGAGAGGGCGTAGGAGATGCCTGCCTCGATGGTGAGGTCCTTGTTGACTGCACCGGCGCCCGCGGAGCTGCCGGTTGTGGTGGTCGCTGCTGGGCTGCCGCATGCCGCGACGGATGCGGTGAAAGCTGCAGCGGCGCCCATGGCTCCCGTCAGCTTGAGGAAGTTCCGGCGGCTGGCGTCATTGACCAGCGGCAGGTTCTTAAGAGTCATGTTCATAGGGTGCCTCACCATTCCAGGGTGTTTATCGGATGTAGGACGTCCGAGCTCGTGGTACAACTGTAAGTCCCATCACATGCGGCGGTCAAGTGCCGGTGTTCGCCAAAGGAGTTCGACATTGTCCCTGATCGTGGGTGCGTACCCGGCCGTGCCGGAAGCGCCGCAGCAACAGCAGTTTTACGAAGAGCTCGGCCGTCTTCCGTCCATCCGGGGCCTGGAGCTCCCTTACGGCGAGTCCGGCGGCCGTCCCTGGCCCGCCGGGGCCCCGGAAAGCTGGTCCGCGGTGGTGACCGCCATCCCCGGGACCGTGCAGCGCCTGAACCGGGAGAAGACTTTTGGCCTGGCTTCCACTAACACCCAGGGCCGGTTGGAGGCGCTGGAGTTTGTGTCAGGACTGCGGGACTACGTCCTTAGGCTCGCCAAGGAAGGGCACCCCGTGGAGGCGGTTGAACTGCACTCCGCCCCTCCTCGGTCCTCCTCCCCCAGGGCCCTCAAGGAGTCCTTCAAGGAATTGCTCGACTGGGACTGGGGCGCTACCCGTCTGCTGATCGAGCATTGCGATGCTCCCCGTCCGGGAAGCAAGCCGGAAAAGGGATTCCTGACCCTCAGCGAGGAAGTGGATGTCATCTGTTCCCTTCGGGAGCAGGGGTGGGACCAAGCCGGAATCGTCGTGAACTGGGCCCGGTCCGTCATTGAAACGCAGAACCCTGACACCGCCGTGGAGCACCTGTCACAGGCGCGGGAAGCCGGCGCCCTGGCCGGGCTGATGTTCTCCGGCTGCTCACCGACGGAAACCGAGTTTGGCTACCCCTGGATCGATGCCCATCTTCCTGCCGTGGAGGTGGCCGGCGCCCCGCCGGGCTCGCTGCTGAACGTCAGCGAAATCCAGCGCTGTCTCCGCGCGGCCGGCCCGGTTTCCCTCACTGGCTTCAAGATTGGGCTTCCCCTGCACGGGCTGTCTCCGGAGGAGCGTGTCGCCCGGCTGCAGCAGATGTGCGAGCTGATCGAATAAGCACCGCCGGCGCCCGCCGCTGCCAGGGCTCTGTCGCAGCAGTGTGTGCACGCCCCTTGGGCCATCCCTCATCTGGTTACGGTGAGGACGTATCCTCGACGCTGACCGCTCCGGTGGCGACGTCGAAGCGGAAGATCCGGGACGATTTGTGAGGGGATCCGCCCTGCACTGCACTGAGCGTGTAGGCGACGTCGAAGGTCGTTCGCCCGGCGTCCTCTTCAGTGACGGTGTAGGCGGGCGTGAAGTAGAGGGTCTGATCACCGGCGGAAAGGTCTGTTTCGGGGAAGGCGTCGGCGCCCGGGCCGGCAAGCCGGACCCCGTAAGCAGCCTCGGGCGCATCGTTCCTTGCCCGTCCGGTGAAGGCGATGATGTCCCCGGTTTTGTAGCCCGGTACTACCGGACCGTAGTTCAGGTCCTGCGCCTCGCGGGTGCCGAGGACCTGGACCTGTTCCGGTGAATAGCCCTGGCCAATCTCTTTCCAGGTCCCGGCGCCCCAGCTGCTCCCGTCCGTGGCCAGGACATGGGACTCCCCGGCGTCCTGCCACACTTCGGGCAGTCCCGGGGTGATGGACCGCAGCTCCATGTGGAAGGAAAGGCCTGGCCCGGCCGGGTGCACGCCGCGGTCTGTTACTGCGGGTGTCCGTGCGTCAAGCTGATCTGTCAGCTGGCCCGGAGGGACGGAGACAAAAACTATCTCCCGGTAGCCCCCGCGCTCGTACAGCACACCGATGTTGCCGTCGGGCAGGCGCGTCACGGTCGAATATGCGGAGCTGTCCGCGCACAGGACCAGCTTAGTCGGCCACGTCGCCCCATTGTCGGGGGAGAAGCTCAACACGGTGTTCCGGCGCAGATCGGTGTCGTGGTTGTGGGTCGCCAGCAGCCACTGGTCCGTTGCTGCAGATCCCATGGCGAGCGCCGGCTGTCCGTCGAAGCGGGCAAGCGAGCCGTTATCGCTGGGATCTGGCAGGTCCTCGACGGGAACCAGCCTGCTCCAGCTGTGCCCGCCGTCGTTCGAGAAGGCGGCAAGCCGCCGCGGAGTGGCGCGGCTATGCAGGAGCAGCCGGCCATCGGCCAGCGCGGCCACCTTGTTCTCATTAGGCGCGGCGCCCCCGGGAGCTGCATCAAGAAGTTCTCCCAGGGTCCAGTTGTCCCCGTGGTCGTCACTGTAGGCCGACGCAGCCATGATCCGGCCGCCGCGGAGCACCACAAACTGCTGTACGAGACGACCCAGGTACGGTCCGGTGTGGACCTGGATGCCCTGCCCGGCCGCGGCGAAAATGCCGGTAACCTCCCTGGCGGCGGAACTGCTGGCCTTCAACTGGGCAGTGATCCGCCGGTGCTGCCAGGTCACACCGTCGTCGTCGGAAACGCTGAGGTCGCAGTGCTGAATCAACTCGTCATCCGGGTCCAGTCCTGTGGTGGATTCAAAAAAGCCGGCGCGCGTTCCAGCGGCGTGGAAGAGGAAGATCCGACCTGTTTCGGCATCTACCAGCAGACTTGGATCCCCGTAGCCCTGCAATCCGGACCCGGTACGCACTACCTGCTGGGGTCCCCAATTCTGCCCGTTATCCGTGCTCCGGCGGACCAGCAAATCGATCGGGCTGGGCAGATCATCAAGGTTGGGCCGCCCGTCGTATGCGGCCAACAGGGTACCCTGCGCGGTCACGGCCAGGGCCGGAATGCGGTACTGCCGGTAACCGGCGTGACCCCGAACGGCCAGGACGTGCTCTGTGGATGGAAACGCGGACTCGATCACGCGGGGAACATAGGATGTCACATCTTTAGTGTAGCCAGCTCTAGCTTTGTGACGCGTCACACTCTAGGTTGGTAGGACGTCGTATGTAGGAGCAATGAGGATTGGTGTTACCTGCACCGACGCCTCCATGTAGAGCCGCTCAGCGGCGTCCAGAAAGGGCAATGATTTGCTAAGAATGACAAAACGCAGCAGACAACGATCGATCGGCCGGGCGGCGGGAGCCAGTGCACTGGCACTGGCTCTGCTGGCCGGAAGCGGGCTGGCTGCCCAAGCGACCCCCATCCCGTCCAACAATCCCACCGCCCCGCCAGGCTCCTTCCAGGAACTGAACCTGGCAGCGGACAGGACAGCGAACAACTTCTTTTACCGCATTCCCGCCCTGACCTACCTCGGCAACGGCGTGGTCCTGGCCGCCTGGGACGGCAGGCCCGGCAGCGCTGCCGATGCCCCCAACCCCAACTCCATCGTCCAGAGGCGCAGCACCGACGGCGGCCGGACCTGGGGAGCCTTGCACGTCATCGCTGCCGGGCACGCAGGTGATGCGACCGGCCCGAAGTACGGCTACAGCGACCCTTCCTACATTTATGACGCCGAGGCCGGGAAGGTCTTCGCGTTCTTTGTCTACTCCAAGGACCAGGGATTCTTCGGCAGCCAGTTCGGAAGCGATGACGCAGACCGGAACGTGATTTCCTCTGCCGTCATCGAGTCCTCCGACGGAGGCCTCACCTGGAGCGCGCCGCGCCTGATTACTGACGTCACCAAGCCTGGCACCAGCAAAACCAGTCCGGTGCCCGGCGATGTCCGCTCCAACTTCGCATCCTCCGGCGAAGGCATTCAGCTCAAGTACGGTCCGCATAAGGGCCGGCTGATCCAGCAGTACGCGGGGGACATCCGCCAGGCGGACGGCATTAACAGGATCCAGGCCTACAGCGTCTACTCCGACGACCATGGTGCGACGTGGCACAAGGGCGCTGACGTGGGCGACCGCATGGACGAAAACAAAACCGTTGAACTCTCGGACGGGCGGGTGCTGCTGAACTCGCGGGACAACGCCAACCAGGGCTACCGGAAGGTCGCATTCTCCAGCGACGGCGGAGCCACCTACGGTCCGGTCGCCCAGGACACCGAACTTCCGGACCCGGCCAACAACGGCGCCATCGCCCGGATGTACCCGTCCGCGGCCCAGGGATCAGCCGACGCGAAGAAACTCATCTTCACCAACTCGAATTCCAAGACAGCCCGGGAAAACGTCTCGGCGCGCATTTCCTGCGACGACGGCGCTACCTGGCCCGGTGTGCGCACCATCCGCCCCGGCTTCTCCGCGTACTCCACAGTGACCCGGCTGGAGGATGGCACATTCGGTGTCCTGTACGAGGCCAACTACACGGACAACATGCAGTTCACCACCTTCGACGACGCCTGGCTCAACTATGCTTGCGCCCCACTGTCAGTCCCCGCCGTAACCACGGCGCCGGCGGCAACCCAGCAAGTGCCTGTGACGGTAACAAACCAGGAATCCGGTACGCTGACCGGCGCCACCGCAACCGTCTATACTCCCACCGGCTGGTCCGCCACCACCGTGCCGGTGCCTGACGTCGCGCCGGGCGCATCGGTTACCGTCAACGTGACCCTCACCGCTCCCGCCAACGCCAGCGGCCCGCAAAGCCTTAACGCTGCCTTCACGACGGCGGACGGCCGGGTGGCGCAGTCCACCTTCACGGCCACCGTGCCGGTGGCACCCCAGGTGGGCCTCACCATCACCGGATCCACACCGGCGCGTGACGTGGCAGCCACCCCCTACAAGGCCGGTGACGTGCTGAACTACACCTTCAACGTCAAGAGCACGGCCAACGTCACCGCCAACTCCGTCCCCGTTTCGGGCACGTTCGACGCAGGCTTCCTGCCGCCGTCGGCCCCCAACTGCCGCTACAACAACCTGGCTGCCGGTGCCAGCTACACGTGCACCACGGCCAAGCACACCGTGACCGCGGAGGACATGACCCGCGGCTACTTCGTCCCCGAAGCGGTGTTCTCCGTGACAGCCAGCACGACTCCCAGTCTCACCAAGACGGTGGCGTTCACCGGCGCGGCCGTGGCGCTGCGGGACGGGCTGCTCTCCGCAGACATCAAGGGCGGCCGCAATGACAGTGGCCGGGACCTGGCCTCCCAGCCGTACGTGGCGGGTGAGGCGTTCCCCTATAAGTTCGATGTCACCAACACCAGTCCGCTGACGGAAAGGATCGTCCCCACAGCCGGAAACTTCAGCCCCTTCGTCCCCGACGGGCCCGGTAACTGCCGGTACAGCAGCTTGCCGGCCGGACAGGGCTACACCTGCGCCACTCCCCGCCACACCGTCACCGCCGACGAAGCCGACCAGGGGTTCTTCGTCCCCCGCACCACTTGGGAGGTCAGCGCCGCCGGCCAGACCACCCGCACCTACGCGGTGGACGGCGGCGAAGTGGACCTGAAGGTCCGCGACGCAAAACTCGAAGGCACTATTGCCGCCGAATGGAAAGACTCCGACGGCGACCGGTACGCCTCAGCAGGGGATATCCTCACCTACACCTACACGCTGGGCAATGCCGGCAACGTCGCGCTCACCGGTGTCAGCGCCCCTGCGGCCGGCATCAGCCAGGAACGCCTGAATGCCGGCGACAGCGTAACGGCCACCCGCGACCACGTGCTGACCGCTGCTGACATCGCTGCGGGCGGCCTTGGGCCGGTAACCTTCGAAGCCACGGCCGCCAACGGATCCAAGGAGGTCTCCACCACCGTAAGCGGCGGCGGGACAGAGCTGAACATCCAGCCCGCACAACCTGGCGCGGTTCCGGCCCTGACCGTCCAAGACCTGGATGCGAAGATGCCGCCCTTCGACCTGAAGACCGGCGACAAGTACCGCAACGGCCAGAAAGTCGTCCTGCACAACCTTGAGTACGGGCAGTGGTACTACGTCTATCTCAACAAGCAGAGTTACCGGATCGGCTGGATCTTCCCCACCACGGAAGACGCCGTCGAATTCATCCTGCCGGCAGACGTCCAGAACGGGCGCGACGACGTGGTGGTCCTGGACAAGGACGGCGGGCAGGTCTCCTTCGACCGCCTGCAGGTCACCCCCAAGGGATAACCGGCGGCGACTTTCGGCTCGAGGAAAGGTTGGAACGGTCGACGGGCCCTCGGCGCCTGCGAACACTGGCGAGCCCCTGATTGAACACCTGGTCGCTTCCCTGCGCGGCCTTGGGGCGGAGGTTTCCACCGGGCTGTTCGGGGCCATGATGCAAGTGTCCCTGGTCAATGACGGACCGTTCACGATCAGCCTCGACACCGCCGATTTTTCAGCGCCCCGCCGCGGCGGCCTCGTGGCTACGGAAGGTTAACTCCTTAGCCGTTGATGACCTGCGGTACGCCGAGGGCTTTGAGGCCTTCGACGCCGAACTCCAGGCCATAGCCGGACTGTTTGGCGCCGCCGAAGGGGATGCGGGGGTCCACGGCGCCGTGCTTGTTGATCCAGACGGTACCGGCCTGGATGCGGCCCGCGACTTCACGGGCCGCATCCAGGTTGGAGGACCAGACGGAGGCGCCGAGGCCGACGTCGAGTCCGTTGGCCTTTTCCACTGCTTCGTCGATGGTGCGGTAGCGGATGATGGGCAGGGCGGGGCCGAACTGTTCGTCGGTGACGAGGGGGTTGTTGTTGTCGATGTCCGCCACGAGGGTGGTGGGGTAGAAGTAGCCGGGCTGGGTGGTGTCCGGGTCTCCGCCCAGCAGGACGCGGGCGCCGGAGTCTTTCGCTGCCTGCACGAGGCTCGCGACGACGTCGTACTGTGCTTTGTTCTGCAACGGACCCAGGACGTTGTTTTCGTCCAGGCCGTTGCCCATCGGCATGGCCTTGGCGACGGTGGTCAGTTCGGTGCAGACAGCGTCGTAGATGTCCTCGTGGACGTAGAGGCGCTTGAGGGCTGCGCAGGTTTGGCCCGTGTTGATGAAGGCGCCCCAGAAGAGGTCCTGTGCGATGGCCTTGGGATCGACGTCGGGCAGGACGATGCCGGCGTCGTTCCCGCCCAGTTCCAGCGTGAGCCGCTTGACGGTGTCCGCGGAGGATTTGATGATGGCGCGGCCTGCAGCGGTGGAGCCGGTGAACATAATCTTGCCGATTGCGGGGTGGTCGGTGAGCCGGGCGCCCACCTCACGGCCGCAGGAAACCACTGACAGGATGCCTTCGGGAAGCTCCTCATTCAGGACCTTGGCCAGCGCCAGGACGGACAACGGGGTGTTGCCGGAGGGCTTGACCACCACGGCGTTGCCCATCCGCAGGGCGGGGGCGATTTGCCAGATGGCGATCATCATGGGCCAGTTCCACGGGCCGATGGCGCCTACAACGCCGATGGGCCGGTAATGCAGCTCCGCCCGGGTTTCGCCGTCATCGACAATCATTTCTGGCTCCAACCGGATGGTTGCCGCGGCGCGCAACCATGCCGCGCAGGCGCCCACCTCGAAGCGGGCATTCGGCCCGTTCAGCGGCTTGCCCTGTTCACGGGAAAGGATCCGGGCCAGTTCCTCGGCGGAGCGTTCGACGGCGTCGGCCGCCTTGAGTAGCGCGGCGGACCTGGCGTCGTGGCCCATTGCGGCCCAGGCCGGCTGGGCGGCCTGCGCGTCAGCGACTGCCTGCTCAAGGTACTCAAGGTCATGAATGGGCGCCTCACCCACGATCGCACCAGTAGCAGGGTCAAGGATGGTGCGGGTCTGACCCGAGAACGCGGTGACCTCGTCAAGCAATGATTCGTACGTTTTCATTCTTTACTCCTCTTCGAGCAATGGTGACTAATGCTTCTGGAAGTCCTGCGGGTATTCAGTAGTGTTCAGGACGCTGAGCCGGGAGTTGAAGGGCAGGATGACGGGTTCGCTTGCAGGATCGTCCCAGCCGAACATCCGGCCGATGGAGCGCTGCTCGCGCAGGTCCACCAGCAGCACGGCTTCGACGCACATGACCTTTTCGGTCCAGAAGAAGATGAAGAGGTCATCTGCTACTTCCCAGGTCATGCAACGGTCGGTGTCGGCCAGCCCTGCCTCGCCGCCACGGATGCAATTCCAGGTGAAGGTGCCCGGGTTCAGGTAGATGTGTTCGTACGTTTCGACGTCGCTGTAGCGGTAGTAGATCCGCTTGCCGACCAGGGCCGTGGAGCGCTGGTGGCGCACTGAGGACCCCTCGGTGTTGGCCTGGCTGAAATCGGTGGTGCTCCGCGTCCTGCCGTCCACGGTGACAAACCGGGAAACGCCGGTTGTTGTGGCCCCCGTGTTGCGGTCCGCGATGATGGTGACGTTTTCTGCGGCCGGACCTTCGCCTCGGATGAAGTCGATGATGAAGATGCCGGGTCGGGCTTCGATCGCCTTGTAATTCGCCGTTCCCCTGGCGGTGACGTCACCGCGCTTCAGGCTCCACGCCAGCGCAGATTCATCGTCAAAAACGTACTCAGCCTGGGAGCCGTCCTGGTCCAGGAGGCTCAATGTGGTGCCGGCCAGGGCGGGGGAAGCGGGCAAGGTCTGGTCGCCGAAACCTTCAAGCATGGTGGAGACCGGGGGCCACTGATCTTCGGGGATGTAGTCCTGGATGTCAGCTGAAGTCATGTTCTTGTTCCTTGTTGTTGTGCTGCTGGTTTGTACTGGTCAGGTGGAGGTTTTGGTCAGCCGATGACCGCGGCGAAATTGATGGACGGCTTTTGTGCGCCGCGGGCCATCCCGGCCACGAAGAAGAGGGGGATGCCGAGCAAGAGCCAGCGGGCCACGCCGCCAGCGCCGCCGAGCAATGCGTCGTAGTTGTCCAGCGTCAGATAGCCGATGACGATGAAGGCCAGGAAAGACAGGGACGGTGCAATGACGGTGACCCAGAGGTTGTCCCGGATCCGGTTTCTGGCGAAGAAGACGACGATTGCAGCTGATGTCACCAGCAGGATGGTGATGAAGCCCGCCGTGCCAAGGGCTACGAACCAGGCAAAGACGGTTGTAATGGGGTCGGCGCCTGCGAGCAGGAAGATGCTGATGATCGCCAGGAGAACGAGGCCATTGACGAGTCCTGCGAAGTGCGGGGCGCCGGTCTTGGAGACGGAGGACAGCTTGGCCGGCAGGGCTCCGGCACGGCCGAGGGAAAACAGGTACCGGGAGAACATGTTGGCCAGGCCCAGGAGCATGGCCAGGAAACTCGTGACAACGAGGATCTGCATGGTCAGGTTCAGCCAATAGCCTGCGCTGGATTCGGCGAGATCGAAGACCATTCCTGCTGGGTTTCCGGCGGCGACGGTTTGGATGTTGTCGATGCCGATGGCTCCGCTGATGGCCCAGGTGGAGATGGTGTAGAAGATGCCAATGAAGGCGATCACAAAATAAGCGGCCCGGGGAATGGTGCGCCGTGGGTTCTTTGCCTCCTCGGCGAAGACGACGGTTGCTTCGAAGCTGGTGAAGCAGGCGAAGGCAAACAGCAGGGAAATGCCCAGGCCCGGACCGAAGACACTGGATGGGGTGAACCCTTCAAAGGTGAAGATGCCTAGCCCCTTCTGGGCAATCAGGGACACCACGAGGGCCGCTACCGCAAACGCTTCGCCAAGGATGAGGACCCCCAGCACCTTCAGGCTCGCATCGACGCCCCGCATCGTCAGGCCCGTCACCACAGCGAGCAATACAGCGATCCAGAAGTAGACCGGCAGGCTGATACCTGTGAGGCCTTCGACCAGCAACTGCGCAAAGACACCGAACTGGGACCAGAGTCCAATCTGAAGGCTCAGGTATGTCAGGATGGCGATCCCGGCCCCGCCGGTGGCCCACTTGTTGCCCAAACCCTTGGCCATATAGGCGACAAAGCCGCCCGCGTTGGTGATGTGCTGGCTCATCCGCAGGTATCCGACGGAGAAGAGAGCCACCAGCAGCGCAGCAATCACGTAGATAACGGGCGTTCCCGGGCCGCTGGCCGAAAACAGTACCTGACTGGCTCCCACCACCGCAGCCATGGGAGCGGCTGCGGCAATGGCAAAGAAGGCAATGGCGATGACGCCGAGCTTGTTCGGCCTCAGCCGTGGGGAGGAGGCCGGCGCTGGATCCTCTAGCACCGGGCGTGTAGAGATTCCGACTGGTTCTTGATTCATCCGTTGGCTCTTTCAGAAGTGTGCAAGGCGCAAGGCCTGCGCAGAAGTGTTGGAAGGTCCCTGCTGGCACGCGACGGTGCGCTCCACGGGAAAGGAAATCTGCTCGAGTTGGCTGTACACACTGCGTGATATCAGCCACATTCCAAAACTATACGTTTGTTTAGTTCTGGCTGTCAATGCTTTTTCCAGAGTCGACCAGGAGGGCTAGACTCGGTGCATGAACCAGCCGTCAACCCGGTTGCCCTATGGAGACGGGCGCGATGCCTTGCTGTCCGCGGTGATCGACGTCGTCGGGGAAAAGGGTCTGCGGGGTGTTACGTACCGTGCCGTTGCGTCCCGGGCAGGAGTGAACCACACCCTTGTCACTCATCACTTCGGTTCCATCGAAGGTCTTCTTGCCGCCACCATGGAGTGGGCCATCCAGCGGTCCATCGAGGAGACAGGCCTGGAAAAGATCGCGGACTTTGACGAGAACTTCGCCGATTCACTCCTCGCAACGGTCTCGCGGGAACCGGAGCTGCAGCTGTTCCAGTTCGAGATGCTTCTCGAATCCCGGCGCAATCCCGAGGTACGCGCCTTGGTGGAACGCCTTTACGCGAACTACATGAGCACTGTTGAAGATGCCCTCAGGCAACGGGGCCTCAACGTGGACAACGGTGCCGCCTTGGCCATCTTTGCTGCCCTGGACGGCCTCATGCTGCAATTCCTCACCATCAGCGACCCCGAACGGATCAGGGCCGCCGTCATCCAGGTGGGCAAGCTCGTCGCAATGCTGGAGAGCACCAGCGAAAGCCCCGGCGGCAGCAGCCCCCTCCCGATTCGATAGGTCTGAAATCCGATCGCCTGATGGCGCGTGAGCGCTGGACCAAGAGCCGCGTTGCTCTGGCCGACCAGGTTCTGCAGCCTGGGGCCGGACAGCCGGTAGGTGGCGGGCCCTTGGGCACGCGCCACCTACCGCCTGAGGTAAGCCGTCAGCCGTGAGCGCCGCTGATGGCCTCGTCCATCGCCGCATGACCGGCTCGAAGGGCGTCTGAGGAGACAACGTGGCCGGCCTTGATGACGATGCGTTTCCGGTTGCCGTCCCAAAGCACTGAGGGCTCCTCGAAGGGATCGCCGTCCAGGATCACCAAATCCGCGCAGGCCCCCTCCGCGATGCGTCCCAGATCTTCCCGCCGGAGGAGTGCCGCGTTCGTTGATGTGGCAGAGCGGAGTGCGTCGTAGACGCCCAGCACTTCGACCTGAAGGCGCAGCCCGGCCAGCTGTTCATCCTCAAGCTCACCCATGAGATCGGTGCCGAAGCCAATCCGCACCCCGGCTCCCCGTGCCAGTGTCACGGCGTTCTTGCCCGCGGCCAGTACTTCCTGGTTCTTAGCGGCACCCACCTCGGTAAGTCCGATTTCGGCTCCGCGGCGGCCCATCGCATCGTACGTCACCAGCGTGGGCACGAGATAGACGTCGTGCTCCGCCATGAGCCGGGCGGTTTCAGCATCCAGCAGGTTGCCGTGTTCGATGCAGCGAACCCCGTTGAGCACCGAATGGCTGATGGCTTCGGGGGAGTAGGCGTGCGCGGTGGCGTAACTGCCCCGCCGGGAGGCCTCTTCGGTGACCGTGCGGATTTCCTCGGCGGTGTACTGCGGGACACGGATCGGGTCGACCGGGGAAATCACCCCTCCGGAAGTCATGAGCTTGATGGCGGTGGCACCGGTCCGGAACCTGTGGCGCACCGCCCGCAGCAAGTCCTCAACGCCATCCACGACCTCGCACATATGACCGCCATGGAAGCAGCTTCCATCGTTCGCGGCGCGGATGTCACCGTGACCGCCGGTCTGGCTCAGCGCGGGACCGGTAAAAAAGTAGCGGGGACCGGGGCACAGTCCTTCCTCGATTGCAGCCGCAAGGCCCACATCACCCCCAGCCACGTCCCGCACTGAAGTGAAGCCCCGGCGCAGCGCCGCCTCAAGTCTGCGGGCACCGGCCAGCGCGGAGTAGCTCAAAGGCCCGGTTTCGTTCAGTGCGGAGGTCAGGCTGAGCGCATAGGCGTGGAAGTGGGCGTCAATGAGGCCGGGAATCACCACCCGGCCGCCCGCGTCGAGTACTGGCTCGGAGTCGGGCCAGGCGCCACTGTCCTCTGTGGTGCCGCGCACGGATGTAATCCGGCCGTCGCGGACAGCGATGGAGCCATCAACGAGAGTAGGCGATTCGCCGTCGAAGATCCTGGCGTTCCGGATGGTCAGGTTTCCCGGGAGGTTGGGGATCACGTGGAGTGTTTCCTTCCTGATGTCGTCAGTGGGCTAGCTGGTGGCGGCCAAGGCGGCTTCGAGGAGCTGGACCGATCGCCTCGCGACCTCGACGGCGGCGTCCACGGAGGACTGGTCATAGCTGCCTTCGGGCGCCAGGAAGTTCATGGAGCCGATAGTACGGCCGCCGCTCACCACTGGAACGTTGACAATCGCGCCACACCCCAGCGATTCAATGGTTCCGGAGTCGAAGAAGAAGGCCCTGACCGCTTCCCTGTCAGCGCCCAGGAATGGCTGCTGGCCGATGAGGACCTGCTCCAGCCACACAGGATTGGTGTCCCCCGCGAGGGTTTTCTTCCCGCCTATCGGGTAGACCTCGGGGTGGGTGGTGTAAATGCGAGCCATGCTGCTGCCTTCGTCGGCGATCACGGAGGCAGTGAAGAGGCGGACGCCGACGGTGTCCCGCGCAGAGGCGTAGACGTCGTCGAAGGATTCAAACTGGGAACTCATGGGAGTCCTTTCTGGTTTCGGACGGGGCTGGGAGTGTTGGTTTCTCTTGTGCTGCCGCCGCCAGCACGGTGAGGATCAAATGGACGGACAGCAACTCGGACGGATTGTCCAACGGGACGCCGAGTTCCCGTGCACGGCTAAGCCGGGCCTGGAGGGTGTTGCGGTGCACATCGAGTGCCGCCGCTGCGAGGCTTACCGAGCCGCGGTGGTCAAGGAACGCTGCTACGGCTGCCACTATCGCCTCCCGGTCAGGAGAGGTCATCAGCCGTGGAAGGGTCAGCTCAGCCACCAGTGCCACGGCGTCCTTGTCGACAAAAGTAAATGCCGCCGCTACGCCCAGACCGGCAAAACCCAATACCGTGCCCGGGCCCGCGGACCGGGCTGACACAGCAGACAGCCGGGCCTCCTGAATGATGGACGGAAGCGGCGGAGCCTCCTCCGCCCAGCGGGACAGGCCGGCCACCAGGCCCAGCTCGGCCAAGGCAGGCTGGAGCCGTGCCTTGAGCCGGAGTTCAAGCTGTGAAACAACTGCCTGGTGTGCGGCCGGAACAAGTGCCAGCCAGCCGCCGTCGACCTCCGCCAGAGGACTGCGTGCAGCGACCTTACGCCAGAGCAGCCTCAGCACAGCCGTTAGGTCGTTACCTGGCGCGTGCACACCGCTGCGACAGATCCAGATAGCCGCGTAGCGTTCGTCCCTGCGCCAACCCAGCTGTGAGAGGAGATTCCGGTGATCTTCCTCGAAGGCGGTGCCGGAAGAACCTGGGCCTTGGTTTAGCCTGGCCAGTGCCGCAGTGGGAACAGCGCGGACCGCATCCCGGGAGTTGCCCACCAACCATGCGGCCTTAACCGAAGGAGCCGCTACTTCAAGGATCGAACGAACGAGCCGTAGGTTGTGTACGCCGGAAGCGGGTACACGGGCGGTGAGGGCTGAAGGGACGGCGGCGTTGGCCGCGCCAATGTCAACAGTGATGACCTCGGCCGAATCCCGCGGGGCAGCACCGGCTGAGGCGAGGACGACTCCGTCGTATTCCAGCGAAACGCCCACGCCATCCAGTTCACCGGATATGGTCTTGAGGACGTCAGCGAGTGTACTGTCCTTGGCCACTGCACGGGCGAACCGGGCGAGCTCGGCGTCCACCACGGACAGGGCGGCACCGATTTCAGCTGCCAGAGACAACGCGACTTCGGCCGGATTTCCCTCCGCAGCCAAAAGCGTGATGCCCAGTCGTTCAGCCAGGCCGATCACAGCGTTGGAATAGGTGCTCCCAGCCACGACGACGGCACTGGCCCGCCGCTCCCAGGCATGCCGCAGTGCGGCGGACACAAGCCAACCACCCGAGCCCATTTCTGTCGAGAGGACCACAACGGTGTTCGGCCGCACGCGCTGGATCGCCTCAAGCTGGGAGACAAGAACAACGCTTTCGATAAGTGCGCTGGTGGGGGTGAGGTACAGCGGGGTGGTGCTGCGAAGTGACCCGTGTGCCAGCAGTCCTGCCACATCGAGCCGCGTGTCCTTGATCGACCTACTCATGGCGCCGCCTTGGATGTTTGAGCGGAATGCCGAACGCAGCCGGTTCGGCCAGATCCAGTCCCGCCTCCGAATACCATTGCGGCGCAGCATTGAGTTTTAGCACATCCACAACGTTGCCTACCCGGACGTCGTCCAGGTTGGCCACAGAGCCGTGCTCGGGGTTGAGGAGCGTCACCATGTCAGGGACGGCTGCCGCTACGGCACCGTCCACAAGCACCAGCAAAATCTCATTCTGGACCTCCAGCCGGATGATCTGCCCGGTGGTTTCATCCTCCAGGGTCATACTGGATGGTTGGGCCGGGAGTCCAAGGTCGGTAGGGCGGGACAGGCCTTCGATGTGGCTCACCCGCGCCCGTGAAATCCGCGTCACGCCCAGGAAGTCGGCGAGCGACAGGAACTTGCTCTCCGCCGAGGTTTCGGCGTCGAGGATCTGTCCTATCCGGATCATCCGGCTGATGGAGCCGTGCACTCCGTGCTCCTTCAGCTCACGCGCGGAGCATGGATACATGACAGTGGCGGCCCAGCCGCCGAGCTCGGTGACGAGCGCGCGGACCAGTGTCTCGGCACGTTGCGGATCACTGGCCTCCACCAGTGCGCGCTCGCCGGTTACCCCCATGAGCGCGATGGGGCCAATGGCCACCCCGCCGATATTCAAGGTGGTCTGGCTGATGAGGGGGAAGACGCGCCCCATGGGGTCGGAGTCGATCACGGGAAGCGAGGACTGCAGCCCCACCATGAGCGGAATGATTCCGTTGATGTTGGCGGCGGCGAGCGAATAGATGGCCCGCACCTTGCGGCCGAGTCTGGTTTCGATCGCATCGATACATCCCGTGAACTCGTCACCCACCGGGGGCATGTCAGCGATGAACAGGCCTTGGGTCACCATGCCCACTGCCACTACCAGGTCATCTGGAGCGAGTTCATCCACGGTGACGAGCTCCACGGACTGGTCCTTCATGGCCTCCTGGATCATGCCGGCGTAGATATGGATGGCGGTGGGATCGATGGCGCAGGCCAGGAAATGTGCACCGGTCCGGAGGTGCCCGACGTCTTCAGCCGTGAGGACCGTGCTCATGCCGTGGCCTCCATGGCTTGTGCGGTCGACGCCAGTTCCTCAGAGCCGGAAGTCCCGCCCGCGGCCTGGACCCGGATCCGGACGATTCCGGGATTCCCATAGGGCATGGCGAACACATTTGATTCGATGATGCGGGTGTCTGTGGGGCTCGCGCCCAACTGGACCGCGGCCGACCGGGCTTCCTCTTCCACGCGGTGCTGTACCCGCTGCAGATCCGCCTGTCCGCTGACCCTCTCGAGCCTGTCGATCCACGCCGTCAGCGGTGCCGCGGCACAGCCTATGAGGGTCAGGTCCGGGGCATCTGGAAGTGTTGGCGCCAGGCCGAAGTCAGGCGGGGTGTCCTGGCTTGTGCGGACGTCGGCGACCACTGACGGGATGCCGGGCCGCACCGGATGGTTGGCAGTGTACGGCTCCACGATGGCGGCGTTGGTGGCGAGGCTCGCTTCATACCCCTGCCGGATGAGGCTGTGGGAAACCGGAAGACCGCGGCGGGTGTTGCCCACGCTCACGCCTGCATCGGTGCAGACAACTACTTCGCCGTCAGGCAATCCGCCCAGCGTTGCTGCGCCGAGGATTGCCATTGCAGGATCCGGGTGGAGTCCATGCACGGGGGCTACTGCCAGCCGCGAAAGGGGTGCCCGGCCGCCGTCGTTCCTGGCATAGGAAAGTGTGGCAGCGGGGAAGTGGCGGCGTCCCGCCTCTTCCAGCATTGCCGCCAGGTCTTCGCCCGATTGCATCAGGGCACTATTAAGGATGGCTGTGTAGTCACGGTCGCGGAACACGCTTGAGTAGAAATCACTGGAGATGCTGATCCGCATGTCGCTGTTGTTCGACAGGATGGCATCCGCGATACGCGTTTCGTGCTCCGGGGAGGCGGTGGAGCCGACGGCGGTGATGGCTACGTTCCGCAGGCGCCCAGACAGGATGGAGGGCAATTCCACCAGGAATGCTTTCAGGTCCAGCGGCGCGAGGGGCCGTCCCCGCAGGTCGTGGCCGCCGCGGACGTGCATGGTCCTGATGACCGCAGGCTCAATGAGCGCCGGCAGGACGGTGTTGTGGAACCGATCAGCCGGAGGACGGGGGGAGATGCGGATAGCGACGACGTCCCCTGGCTGCCCCGCAGCGAGCACGCGTCCGACGTCGGCCGTTACGTCTGTGATCCGGGTCCCGAACTGCAGGCGTAACGCGGACAGCACCCGGTCCAGCGCCTCAGCCAGGCTGCCGGCCTGCAGCTGTTCGGCCACGGAGATGACGGAGCGTCCCTCCAGAACGAGCGCCCGGCAACTGGTGCCCTGGAGCATCAGTCCTATCCGCATTGCCGGGCCTCCTGTTCAACTTTCTGCCGGGCCCCTGCCCCGCGGTGCATCCATGTCATATCTCTAGGGTCCACCCTGGACAGTCATCTGGTGGCTTTGCGGAAGAACAACCCGTCGGCTGCAACGGCCACCAGGATGAGGACACCTGTCACCACCTGCTGGTAAGTGGTATCCCAATGCAGCAGGTTGAAGCCGTTGCTGATGACGGTGAGGATCATGACTCCCACGAAGGCCCTCCACATGGCACCCTGTCCGCCGAGGATGCTGGTTCCGCCGATGACCACAGCGGCGATTGCGGTGAGCTCGATGCCGATGGCCATGGCCGGCTGGGCCGATCCGGCGCGGGAGGCCAGAATCATCCCGGCCATTGCCGAGCAGAGGCCGCTGATAGCGAAGACCGCAACGTGGATTGAGCCCGTTCGGATGCCGCTGAGACGGGCAGCTTCCCGGTTGCCGCCCACGGCGTAGATCCTGCGGCCGAAGGTGGTGCGCCACAGAACAATTCCCAGGACCGCGGTCATTGCCAGCATCAGTACCGAGCCTGCGGTGAGGCCGAAAATGCTTGGCCAGGTCCAGGTCTGGAACGATGCAAGCTGGTCAGGCAGCGGTGCCACAATTGCGCCGCCAGTGATCACGATGGCCAGGCCCCGGTAAATGATGCTCACAGCCAATGTTCCGATGAACGAGTTGACCTTCGTGCTGACCACGATCAGCCCTGTAACGGTCCCCAACAGGGCGCCCACCAGCAAGGCTCCGAAGAACCCTGCCGCAACACCGAAGTGCTGGGTAAGAGTCACCCCCGAGATGGCTGAGACTGCGAGCGTGGCTGTTGAGGAAAGGTCAAAGACCCCGCTGATGATGCACAGCGTGGCTGCCGCGGCGAGCAGTCCCACGACGGCGGCCTGGTCGAACAGGTTGATGAAGTTTCGGCCCGTGAGGAATGTTCCGGTGTTCAGGGCCAGGAACAGCATGATGGCGGCCAGGCCAAAAACGATTCCGAAATCTTTGAGATTCAGATTGAACTTTTTTTCTGCCGTTGAAGGCACGGCAACTGCTGTTGTGCTCATGTGGATTCACCTATTTCAGGAAAGCGGAAGTCATGACTTCGTCGCGGGAGGCGTTTCGGTCGAACTCGGCAACAATGCGCCCGTGCCTCATGACATGGATACGGTGGGACAGGCCGAGCACTTCCTCGAGCTCGGAGCTGACCACGATGACTGCTGTACCCTTAGCAGCCAGTTCAACGATGATGCTGTGGATCCGGGCCTTGGCTGCGATGTCCACTCCCCGGGTGGGTTCATCCACCAACAGCACTGCCGGAGGATCCAACAGCCATTTGGCGAAAAGCGCCTTCTGCTGGTTCCCGCCGGAAAGGTTGGCAATAGGCTGTCCCGGGCGGGCGCCGCGTAGGTCAACTGACTTGCTGACGTCCTTGACGGCCGCCCTTTCCCGCCGTGCACTGACGAAGCCGGCCCATGACCGGACGGACAGGGTTGAGAGGGCAATATTCTCTGAGGCTGGCCGGGACATGACCAGTCCTTGTTCTTTCCGCGACTCCGGAATGAGCGCGATACCTGCTTTGATGGCGTCCCTGATGGAGCAGGCGCGGAGGCGGTGGCCGTTGATCTCGACGTGGCCGCCGGTGGTCCGGTCTGCACCGAAAATGGCGAGCAGGGTTTCGCTGCGGCCGCTGCCCACGAGCCCGGCGATGCCCAGGATCTCTCCTCGACGGACCTCAAGAGATATGTCGCTAACCTTGGTGCTGGTCAATCCGGCAACCCGAAGAACAGTCTCAGCTTGGGAGTGAACCTGCGGCACTTCGGGGAGGAGGAAATCGACGTCCCGGCCAACCATCAGCCGCACGAGCGACTCCGGCGTATGGCCGGCAGCGTCTTCGGTGACGATGTGCTGTCCGTCGCGCAGAATGGTCACCCGGTCCACCAAGTCCAGGACTTCCTCCAGGTAATGGGAGACGATGAGGACGGTGGTCCCGGTGGAGGCCAGCCTTTTGATAACCTGCAGGAGTTTTTCCTTCTCGGCCTCGTTGAGGACCGCGGTGGGTTCGTCCATGCACAGCACCTTCGCCCCGCGGGCAAGGGCTTTCAGGATTTCCACCTGCTGCTGTTGGCCGATAGGCAGATTCCCCACGGTTGCCCGGGGGTCCAGGTCAAAACCGGTCTCTTCCAACAGCCGGGCGAAATGGTCGCCGTCCTTGTTGGGGAGGAGGAGGCTTCCACTGTGGGCCCAGCGGCCCAGGAAGACGTTCTCCAGCACCGACAGGTTGGGGATCAGTGCCAATTCCTGGGAGATGAGGGAAATCCCATGGGAGATGGCGTCCCGTGGGGTTGTGATCCTGACCGGGTTTCCGTCCAATTCCATGGTGCCGGAGTCCGCCATGATGGCACCGCCCAGGATTTTGAGCAGGGTGCTCTTTCCTGCGCCGTTTTCCCCCATGATGCCGTGGATTTCCCCGGGGGTCACCGACAGTGTGACGTCTTTCAGCACCGTGGTTGCACCGTAGCGTTTGCCGATTCCGGAGACGGTGATTTCCGGTGCGGTCCTCCGGCTGGCATGCTCGCGTTTTTCCAACTGTTGTATCGCCATGTTGACCTCTGGAGATGGAAGGGAGTTGAGGGCCGGATCCCCGGGGCCGAAGCGGTCAGGCTCCGGCCCCGGGTTGCCCCCGGGAGGTGGCTGGACTAGTCCGAGTACTTTGAGACGTAGTTCAGGGCATCGAGTGCTTCTTTGGTGCCCTTGCTGTTGTTGGGGGCCAGGCTGGCTTCGTCGATGGCAGATTCCACTTGCTTGCCCCGCGCCTTGGCGAGCCCCAGTTCGGTGGCCTTGGCGCCGTTGGCTACGACGTCGCTGACGTAGATGGAGAACCATTTACCGGACCGGACCGCTTCCACATTGGAAACGGATGCACCGTTGCCGATGAACTTGATGTCACTGTTCCCGGCGGCTGCGGCGGCACCGGTGATGGCCTGGGATGCGCCAATCACCACGTCAACATCAGGGTTCGCCTGTGAGACGTTCTGGAATGCCTGGCGGCCGGTGTCCTGGGTGTACCCGCCTTCGACGCTGGCCACGAGCTTGATTTTCGGATCGGTGGCCAGTTCCGTCTTCACGGCATCGGTCCGGGCGTTATCCAGGGGCATGGCCTTGAAGCCTTCGAGGTAGGCCACCTTGCACGTGTCGCCCGGCACCGTGGCGCAGGCTTGCTTGCCCATCTCGCCGAGCACCTTGCCGTTGCGGGTGGGCAGGTCCACGATGCTGATGGCACCAGGGACCTGCGCCTCGATGGTGTCAAACTTTGGCCCGATGACCGAGAATTCGACAACCACCGTGATGCCCGCCTGCACGGCCTGCGTCAAAGGTGCGATGAGGGCCTGGTTGTCATTGGCCTGGACCACGATCACCTCGAACTGCTTGGAAGTGACGGCGTCCTGGATCTGCTGGACCTGGGTCTGGGCACTGAAATTGGAGTCCACAAAGGTGGCGCTGGCGTTGTTGGCTTTGGCCGCCTGCTCCACGCCGAGGTACGTGCCCTGGGCAAAGCCGTTGGATTTGGCAAAACCGAAGAATCCAACGTTGAGTTTCTGGTCTGCACCGGCAGCCACTGCTTCTGTGGTGCTGCTTTGGGCGGGCGGGGTGCATGCTGAGGTCAGCAGGGCGAGGCTCATGAGGGCCATCGCTGCGGCTGGACGCTTGGTGATTTTCACAGTTAATCCTTTCTGTCGCGGCGTTTAGTAGCCGTAGTGGGTCTTGGCGAAGTCCTCGGTGATGAAACCGTTGACGATGTCGTACTCAATGTCTTCGCGGGAGCGCTTGGAGACATCTCCGAAACCGCCGCCGCCCCCGACTGCAAGGCGGACGACGTCGCCGGCCTTGATTTTCCGTGCGTTGGCCTTCAGCGTCCGGACCTCGTCGTGGCGGCCGGGATTGATCACCACTTCCGGGCCTTGGGCGTCAGAACCGCCGAAGAGGCCCCAGGCGGGCGTCTTGGACCTTTCGAACCACAGCCCCACGACGCAGTCGGCGAGGAACTCGTATTCACGGACAACTCCGTTGCCGCCCCGCCACTGCCCGGGGCCACCGGAGTTCGGGCGGATGGAGTACTCGTTGATCCGCAGCGGGTAACGGGTTTCCATCATTTCGATGGGCAGGTCCTTGAGGGACCCGTTGACGTTGTTGATCATGGCGGATTCGCCGTCGGTTCCCTGCCAGGCGCCCCAGCCGCCAAGGGTGGCTTCCATGCTGACGAAGTTCCGGCCGAAGCGGGGATCGAAGCCGGCGGCAGTAATGATCATTGAGTCACCATGGCTGGCGCTGGCCACCCGTTCAGGCATGGCGGGTGCCATTGCCTTGGAGACCAAATCGATCAGCAGCCCGAGATGCGAGAAGTACCACTGGCATGGTGCCGGTGCCACGGCGCCCAGCACTGAGCCGGAACGCACCTGGGTGGTCATGGGGCGGAAGGATCCGCCGTTGGAGTTGGAGTCCGGGCTGACCAGGAGCTTGTACCCCACGCGCAGGGCCGAGACGGCTTGGGCTGCGCCGCAGTTGACCGGGCCCATGGTCTGGTCGGCGGAGCCGGTGACGTCGAAGTCGACAGTGTCGCCGGCGACGGTGATCTTCAGCCTGATCGGGATGGGGGTGTCCAGGTTGATGCCGTCGTTGTCCAGGACGCCTTCGGCTTCGTACACGCCGTCGGGGATGTTGCGGACGGTCTCGCGCTCAATCTCCTCTGTCTGGCGGAAGATCTCATCGCGTGCGGCATCGAGCTGCTCCATGCCGTACCGGCCCACCAGCTCCTTCATCCGGGTGGTTCCCATCCGGAGTGCGGCGATCATCGCGTGCATGTCGCCGATGGTCTGGTAGGGGAAGCGGACGTTGGTGCGGATCAGGTCCACCACGGAGGTTTCAATGCCGGCTTCCATGAGCTTGACCGGCCCCATACGGAAGCCTTCCTGGAAGATGTCCGTGGCATCCATCGAGCCGCCCACATCCTTGGACCCCATGTCCATCCAGTGCGCGCGGGTGGCGGCGAAGCCAACCACCGAGCCGTCGTCAAAAATCGGCGCGAAGATGGTGACATCGTTCAGGTGCGTTCCGCCGAGGTAGGAGTCGTTAAGGATCCACACGTCCCCTTCCTGCCAGACCTCGCGTCCGTACAGCTCCTCCACAGCAATGGAGCACGTTTCCAGGTTGCCGAGGAACAGTGGGAGCCCGGCGGACTGTCCAAGTACGCGGTGTTCGGTGTCCAGCAGCGCCACCACACAGTCACCGCCCTCGTAGAGGATGGGTGAGTAGGCGGAGCGGATCAGGGTGGCGTTCATATCGTCCGCGGCGCTGGTGAGCGCGTTGCGGATGATTTCCACGGTTACGGGATCCAGGGTTTTGACTGCAGTGATTGTCATTAGTGGTACCTCAATTTCCTTCTGCGTCTTCAGTGCGGATGACCAGGGAGCCGAACTCGTCGACCGTGACGTTGAACCCGGGCGGCACCACGGTGGTGGCGGTCTGCTCCACGATGATGGCGGGTCCTTCAAAGGTGTGCCCGGCGGCCAGGTCGTCGCGGCGCACTACGGTGGTCTCGTGTTCCACGTGGTCAAAGACCACCCGGCGCATTTCGTGCTTGAACTCGGGGCTCTGCGCGGTTGCGAAGAGCGGTGCCTCCAGCCGGCCCAGGTCGCCTACCGCCTGGGTCCGCAGTGCGACGATCTCGATGGGGGCGCCCAGGTTGGAGTGCCCGTAGCGCTCGTGGTACATCGCGGAGAAGCGGACCGCCAGGTCGGCGACGAAGCCCTCTGACTCGGGTTCGTCGGCGGACGTGAGGGGGACGTTCAGTGAGAATTCCTGGGACTGGTAGCGCACGTCCACGGAAGCGGTTGTTTGGCGGCTTTCCTCAGGGACGCCTTCGGAAACCAGGGACGTCAGGCCCTCCACTTCCATCCTTCGCAGGACACCGGCCATGTCAGCCACGTCGATGTCTTCGTCGAGGAAGAAGTACGGTTCGGAGAAGTCCTTGCGGATGTTCGTCTGCAGCATGCCCCACGCCGAGAACGCGCCGGGGAAACGGGGAACCACGGTTTCCGGGATCCCGAGTTCCTTGGCGAGGAAGACCGCGTGCATGGGCCCTGCGCCGCCGAACGCCACGAGGGCAAAGTCGCGAGGTTCGATGCCCCGGGAGATGGTGATGGTCCTGATGGCCTGGGCCATCTGGGAGTTGGCTACGTCGCAGATGCCTTCGGCCATGGCGATCGGATCCAGGCCGAGCTCGTCTCCCACTGTCTTCAGGGCCGTGATGGCCGCTTCCCGGTCCAGGGCAACCTGTCCGCCTGCGAACCAGTCGGGGTCCACGCGGCCGAGCACCAGGTTGGCGTCGGTGACGGTGGGCTCGGTGCCGCCGCGGCCGTAGCAGGCCGGCCCGGGGGTGGCACCGGCGGACCGGGGTCCCACCCGGAGACCCCCGGCTTCGAGCCATGCAACAGAGCCGCCGCCGGCTCCCACAGTATGGATGTTGACGACGCTCATGAGCATCGGCAGGCCCTCAAGGTGGGCTTCGGTGGACACGTCGGGTTTTCCGTCGACAACGAGGGAGACGTCAAAGGAGGTCCCGCCCATGTCAACACCGATGAGGTTGCGGTTGCCGGACACGCCAGCCAGTTCGACGTCGCCCATTGCGCCGCCGACCGGCCCGGACAGCAGCGTCTGAAGGGGACGCTTGCGGGCGGACTCTGCAGTGAGCACGCCGCCGGAGGACTGCATGATGTGCAGCGGGGCCTCCACGCCGCGGTCCGCGAGCTTCTCTTCCAGGTCCAAGAGATAATTGCGGACCACGGGACCCGTGTAGGCCTCAACCACCGCGGAGGAGGTGCGCTCGTATTCGCGCCACTCCTTGGCTGCTTCATGTGAAAGCGAAACGGTGAAATCCTCGCCCAGTTCTTCAAGCAGGATTTCACGGGCACGAAGTTCATGGGCAGGGTTCTTGTAGCTGAAGAGGAATGCAACGGCAACGGCGCCGTATCCCTCATCCTGTGCCCGGCGGGCTGCTTGGCGGACGGCCACTTCGTCAAGCGGCCGGATCTCGTGGCCCTGACCGTCGAGGCGTCCGCCGACGCCGATGACGTCCTTCCGCTCGATCAGGGGAGCCGGCTTGCGGTACTGGGCGTTGTAAAGCTCCAGGCGGGGGCCGCGGGCGATGTGGTAGGAGTCCTCCACGCCTGCAGTGGCCAGCAACAGTACTGGAACGCCGCGACGCTCAAGGAAAGCGTTAAGGCCTTGGGTGGTGCCATGCACCAGGAATTCGATATCGGAAAGGTCGGTAACAATCGATTCGAGGCCGGCGATGACGCCGGCGCTCAGGTTGCCCGGCGTGGTGGATGCTTTCGTCGCCTCGTAGGTCCCTGCGCTCTGGTCATACGCCACGATGTCCGTGAACGTTCCGCCGATATCCATCGACACCCTGTAGTTCGGCATGTGTATCTCCTTATGGTTCTGGTGGAACTTGGTGTGTGGAAAATCACGTTAGACAGGGGGCCTTCCGGAACGCGGTGCATCATGCACAATCTGGGGCTAGGAGATAGGGCTCCCTGCCTAAAGAGGCCCTTGGAAAGCCCATTCAGCAGGGGATCCTGGCACCTGAGAAATTGGGGAGTGGATTTCTTGTTTGGGTGCTTGACGCGTTCATAGCGGCGCTCTTAGCCTTGTCCTGCCGCTGCGGGGGCGGCAGGACTGACCCGCGCGTAACCCGCTGACGGACTCCGTTAGGGTTGATGCGTGCGAGCCATCCTTCAGCGGGTCACCCGAGCCGAGGTCACCGTCGACGGCGAAACGGTGGGGTCCATTGACCGCCCGGGACTCGTTGTCCTGGCCGGCGCCACCCACACGGACACCTTGGACGATGCGGCGGCCCTCGCCGCCAAGATCTGGACCCTGCGGATCCTTGAAGGTGAGAGGTCGTGTGCCGACCAGAACGGGCCCCTGCTGGTGGTCAGCCAGTTCACGCTGTACGCCGACACACGGCGGGGAAGGCGCCCCTCTTGGTCGGACGCGGCGCCGGCGGACACCGGCGAGCCCTTGATTGAACACCTGGTCGCTTCCCTGCGCGGCCTCGGGGCGGAGGTGTCCACCGGGCGGTTCGGGGCCATGATGCAAGTGTCCCTGGTCAATGACGGACCGTTCACGATCAGCCTCGACACCGCCGACTTTTCAGCTCCCCGCCGCGGCTGACCATCCGGAAGTTCTGGGCAGCGCAGTCCTGCGGGGGGCGAATACGCTGTCCGAGAACCCGCCCAACTTCTCCTCCACAGGCACGGATCATCCCCAGCAACCAGACGTAAACTGACGTTCGCACCACCTCTCATCTGACTCCGCCAGGACAGAACCTTTGGAGCCGCCATGCTCTGGAAACTGCTTGTTGAATACCTGCGGCCGCACCGGCAGCTGCTGGTCGCCGTCGTGGTTTTCCAGCTGGCGCAGTCCATTGCGTCCCTGTACCTGCCCACTCTGAACGCGGACATCATCGACGAGGGCGTGGCCAAGGGGGATACCGGCGTCATCCTCAGCCTGGGCGCCCTGATGCTGGGGATCACGCTTCTGCAGATCATCTGCGCCGTGATTGCCGTTTATTTCGGCGCTAAGGCCGCCATGGGCACAGGCAGGGACCTGCGCGCCGCCATCTTCAAACGCGTGGGGGAGTTCTCCGAGCAGGAAGTCACCAAATTCGGCGCGCCCAGCCTGATCACCCGGTCCACGAACGACGTCCAGCAGGTGCAGCAGCTGGTGCTGATGGGTGCAACCATGATGGTGGCCGCGCCCATGCTCGCCATCGGCGGGGTGATAATGGCGGTGCGTCAGGACGTGCAGCTGTCCTGGCTGATCGCCGTCGCGGTGCCGGCCTTGATGATCGGCGTGGGGCTGATCATTGTCCGGATGGTGCCGCTGTTCCGGAAGATGCAGAAGCGGATCGACACCGTGAACCGGGTCCTGCGCGAGCAGCTCACCGGCATCCGGGTGGTGCGCGCGTTCGTCCGCGAGGACATCGAGACCGCGCGCTTCGCCCAGGCCAACGACGACGTCACGGACACCGCGCTGCGGGCCGGCCGCTTGATGGCACTCGCGTTCCCCGTGGTCATGCTGGTGCTGAACGTCTCGTCCGTGGCGGTGATCTGGTTCGGCTCGTTCCGGATCGAGGACGGCTCCATGCAGGTGGGCACCCTCATCGCGTTCCTGAGCTACCTGATGCAGATCCTGATGTCCGTCATGATGGCCACGTTCATGGCGGTGATGATCCCGCGCGCCGCAGTCTCCGCGGATCGGATCGGCGAGGTGTTGGGCACGGAGTCGAGCGTCCGGCCGCCGAAGAAGCCCCTCAGCAGTGCGGTGCGTCGCGGCGAGCTGGAAATGCTCGACGCCGGATTCGCTTACCCGGGTGCCGACCAGCCCGTTCTCTCCGGGATCAGCTTCACCGCCAAAGCAGGGCAGACGACGGCGATCATCGGCAGCACCGGCGCGGGCAAGACCACCCTGGTGAACCTCATGCCGCGGCTGTTCGACGCCACTACCGGCGCGGTGCGGATCGACGGCGTGGACGTCCGCGAGCTGCATCCGGATTTGCTCTGGGGGCATATCGGCCTGGTGCCGCAGCGGCCCTACCTGTTCACCGGCACCGTCCGCAGCAACCTGCAGTACGGCAAGCCGGACGCCACCGAGGACGAGCTCTGGACCGCGCTGGAGATCGCGCAGGCCCGGGACTTCGTGGAGGAGATGGAGGGCGGGCTGGACGCGCCCATCTCCCAGGGCGGCACCAACGTCTCCGGCGGGCAGCGGCAGCGGCTGGCCATCGCCCGGGCCTTGGTGAAGCGTCCCGAGCTGTACATCTTTGACGACTCGTTCTCGTCCCTGGATACCGGCACCGACGCCCGGCTGCGGCAGGCGCTCAAGCGCAGCACCGCCGGCGCCACGCTGGTGATCATCGCCCAGCGGGTCTCCAGCATCGTGGACGCGGACCAGATTTTAGTGCTCGACGGCGGCAGGATCGTGGGGCGCGGAACGCACAGTGAGCTGCTGGAGACCTCGGAGACGTACCGAGAGATCGTTTCCTCCCAGCTGGCAGCGGAGGAGACGGTATGAGCTCGCCGCACCGGCCGCCGTCGGGCGCTTCCCCCTCAGGCGCCACCGGCGGAACCGCAGCCGCCGCACCAACCGGGGCTGCCGGCGTCGGACGCATCCCGCGTCCCGCCCGCGGACCGGGCCAGGGCGGTCCGTTCGCGGGCATGAACGTGCCCGCGGAGAAGGCGATGAACTTCGGGCCGTCGGCCAAGCGGCTGCTGGGCACGCTGCGGCCGGAGCGGGCGTGGCTGCTGCTGGTGCTGGTGACGGGGATCGCGAGTGTGGCGCTCTCGGTGATCGGGCCGCGGCTGCTGGGCGAGGGCACCAACCTGATCTTCGCCGGGGTGGTGTCGCGGGAGTTGCCGGCCGGGGTGAGCAAGGCGGAGCTGATCGCGCAGCTGCGGGCCGCGGGGGAGAACCAGCGGGCGGACATGCTCACGCCCATGTCGCTGACGCCGGGGCAGGGGATCGACTTCGCGGCGCTGTCCAGCGTGCTGCTGTGGGCGCTGGTGCTGTACGTGCTGGCGTCGGCGTTTATGTGGGTGCAGGCGTATGTGCTGAACGGCGTGGTGCAGCGGACGGTGTTCGGGCTGCGCGAGGAGATCGAGGCGAAGATCCACCGGCTGCCGCTGCGGTATTTCGATTCGATCCAGCGCGGCGAGCTGCTGAGCCGGGTGACCAACGACGTCGACAACATCTCCCAGAGCTTGCAGCAGTCCATCAGCCAGGCGGTCACATCGGTGCTGACGGTGGTGGGGGTGCTGGTGATGATGTTCATCCTCTCGCCAGCGCTGGCGCTGATCGCGTTGGTGACCGTGCCGCTGACGCTGGGGGTCACGGCGCTGATCGCCAAGCGCTCGCAGAAGTTGTTTGTGGCGCAGTGGAAGAACACGGGCGAGCTGAACGGGCAGATCGAGGAGACGTACACCGGGCATGCGCTGGTGAAGGTGTTCGGCCGGCAGCGCGAGGTTGAGGAGCGGTTCCGGCAGAAGAATGTGGAACTGTATGAGGCGAGTTTCGGCGCGCAGTTCATTTCCGGGCTGATCATGCCGGCCATGACGTTCATCGGGAACCTGGTGTATGTGGGGATCGCGGTGGTGGGTGGCCTGCAGGTGGCGTCCGGGGCGATGCAGCTGGGTGATGTGCAGGCGTTCATCCAGTACTCGCGTCAGTTCACCATGCCGCTGGCGCAGCTGGGGTCCATGGCCAACCTGCTGCAGTCCGGGGTGGCGAGCGCCGAGCGGGTGTTCTCGTTGCTGGATGAGGATGAGGAGTCTGCTGATCCTTCTTCGGGGGTTTCTGTGGATGGTGCGGGGCGGGGGCGGCTGGTGTTCTCGGATGTGTCCTTCTCGTACTCGCCGGACAAGCCTTTGATTTCTTCGCTGTCTTTGGTGGCGGAGCCGGGGCAGACGGTGGCGATTGTCGGGCCGACCGGTGCGGGGAAAACCACTTTGGTGAACCTGATGATGCGTTTCTACGAGCTGGATGCGGGGCGGATAACGCTCGACGGCGTGGACGTCACCTCAGTGCCGCGGCGCGAGCTGCGCTCGCGGCTGGGGATGGTGCTGCAGGATACGTGGCTGTTCGGCGGGACCATCCGGGACAACATCGCGTACGGGCGGCCTGGGGCTACGGAGGCTGAGATCCTGGAGGCCGCGCGGGCGACGTACGTGGACAGGTTCGTGCGGTCACTGCCTGACGGATACGACACTGTTTTGGAGGACGAGGGCTCCAACGTGTCCGCGGGGGAGAAGCAACTGTTGACGATTGCCCGGGCGTTCCTGGCACGGCCCTCTGTTTTGATCCTGGACGAGGCCACTTCTTCGGTGGATACCCGGACCGAGGTGCTGGTGCAGAAGGCTATGCGGGCTTTGAGGAGCGACCGGACTTCCTTTGTGATCGCGCACCGCCTGTCCACCATCCGCGACGCCGACCTCATCCTGGTGATGGAGGCCGGGCAGATCGTGGAGCAAGGGACCCACGCTTCGCTGCTGGCTGCGGGCGGGGCTTACGCGCGGCTGTACGAAGCGCAATTCGCGGCGCCTGTGGCGGAGGTTTAGGGGCTCCTTCGCTGGCCACAAGCAGTCGAGGATCATTGCCGTTCTAGCTCAGTGGTTGGGGACTATCCCGCCCCGCTCAACCTCATAAGGGACTCCGCCTTGCCGGGCTGCGATCGCCACGATGGTCGAAGTTAGGGGCCATGGCACGAGCTCAATGGTGGGCGGCGCTGTTAGCCCGCCCCTCACACCCTCAACCAACAGGGCCCAAGAGTGGGATCGAGGGGCTGAATGCATCAGCCCCTCGATCTGCTTCATACCGATTCACTTCTGGTTCGCTCAGGATGTTCCAAGTCGGACGGCTGGCCCGTTCTCCACAAAACTTGGGTGGAACCAACCGATCACGAACGGGGCCACCACGATCAACGTAAGGATGCTTCCGAGCGTCCACAAGACCACTGACCTCCACTTGGACGTGCGAATCCGCGTCGTCATGGAGGAAGCAGCAACCAGAAGCGGCAACCCCGGAAAGAGTGGGAACGCCACGAACTCAAGAACCACGAACAAGGCGAAGATCCAGTCGATTCTTTGATACAGGCGGCCATCATGGTCCGTGCCCGCTTGGACGCGTGCGCTCATGGTTTTACTCTTTCAGGTTATCCGCCGACTTGCCACGCAGTGACGCCGCCAAGCCTGTCAGTCTGGTAGTGGAGTCCCACCTGAAGAGTGATGGGGCTGCCCTGGTAGGCAATGCTGGCATCAAAACGGTAATACGCGTCGGCAACTACCCCGGCGGCAGGGGCGGTACAGCTCAATACCGTAACGGACCACCCGACGGCGACCCCGCCCTCGGAATGGCATACGTGATAGCCAGGATCCGTTGCTGAAGCAATCCACGCGTGTGTGCCGTTCCAGTAGGTCCGCCCGGTGTGTTTTTCGACAAGCGAGCCGCCCCAGTATGTGTGGGTCCACAAACGGGTCCAGATGGAGCCCGTCGCTGTCGCAGTAACGAGAGATGCGGTCTCAGCCTCGCTGAGACCTTGCCTGACGGCCTCGGCCTTGACTTCCGCGACAGTTGCCCTAACAGGCGCGGTTTCCGTGATCGTCACCGTTGCTGAACACAACTCCGCGGCATCCTTCGCGGACTGTGTTGCGCTGGTTCCCGTTTTGGCAGCAATCGCTTTGACCTGCGAAACGCACGATTCAGAGACAAAGCCGGACTCTGCCGAAACAGATATCTGGTTTGTAGGTGGACCAGACAACTGGACGACCCGACTTGGTTCAATGCTTACCGGCCGATCTTCCATCTGTTGGGCCGAGCCTATTTGAATGGCGTAAGCCGGAGCGGCCATAGAGAGACACCCCGATATCAACGCGAGAGATGCCAGGGCTGAGGCAAAAATATGTGGTCGTCGCATGTGAAGCTCCTCATCATATTGATGCCCCCCTGAGCTACGACTGTGTCGTGCCTCAAGACCTTACGACTTCTAAAGACTCACGGGAAGAGATCGAGGGAAAACCCATCGGCGGGGCGGGTGTTCTCGTTGCTGGACGAGGATGAGGAGTCTGCTGATCCTGCTTCCGGTGTTTCTGTGGATGGTGCGGGGCGGGGGCGGTTGGTGTTCTCGGATGTGTCCTTCTCGTACTCGCCGGATAAGCCTTTGATTTCTTCGCTTTCTTTGGTGGCGGAGCCGGGGCAGACGGTGGCGATTGTGGGGTCCGACAGGTGCGGGAAAGACCACGTTGGTGAATCTGATGATGCGGTTCTATGAGCTGGATGCTGGGCGGATAACGCTCGACGGCGTGGAAGTCACCTCGGTGCCGCGGCGTGAGCTGCGCTCTCGGCTGGGGATGGTGCTGCAGGATACGTGGCTGTTCGACGGGACGATCCGGGACAACATCTGTTATGGGCGGCCTTCGGCTTCTGAGGCGGAGATACTGGAGGCGGCGCCGGCGATGTATGTGGACCGCGGCAGCGCTATGCGACCTCTTCGATCCACCAAGTCCCTTCGAGCCCTTCAGGACGGATCTTCTCAAAGGACGTTTCGTAGATTTCCAGAATTCGAAATACAACTCCATACGCTGCCCAATCATGGACGCCACCGTATTCATCCGAATAGGAATCCCAGATTTCATCACCCTCGGCCTTCGGCAGCTGAAATTGTGCCCCGAACGGCCCCCTCGAATCATGGGGAAAGCCGTCGTAGAGAACCACAATTTTGCCATCGACCACCGAGATATCACCCGGCCTCAAGGTCCGGGCGAGCTCCGAATCAGCAAAAATCCTCCGAACCTCACCAAGGATCGAAGAATGAAGCTCCACCGAATCAGTCATCTGATGATTATCCCGATTGCCACTCGTGCCACCAGTGGCATTGGCTGTCGTCGCCTACCGACGCGCTCATAGCAGATCATCAGAGCTGCTTAGTCATCAGCGCAGATCAAATCAGCAACTCTTGCGCTCAGATTGGATTGCCACCGCGTATGAATAAGGACTTGACCCGTTGGACGTGCAACATTCGCGACGCCAAATGTCGCTTCCTTTGCGTGTGTTAGCTTGATCACCGTCCTTCCGGCCTGAAGGCTTCGGAAGGCCCAAATTCACCGCAGCTACCTTTTCGGAGGCACCATGGGACTTGGCTCCCACACACAAAGAAGTGATCGGGCTTTTACGGCCTATCTGCTCGACACGGCAGTCGCCGACGCCTGCACCGGTCGAGCCGCTGTTAGCACCGGGAACCCGGCCCGGCCCGCAACCATATCCAAGGGAGGTGCTGCATGACACCACCGAACGGAACTCTCGCAGAAACCAAGCCCGATGGAACAGAGGGGTCTTCCCTTGCGATAGCGGCAGTTCACGCTTCCGGCGAATCCACCAACGAACTTAAGCGGGGGCTAAACCACCGCCACCTGCAGATGATCGCCATCGGCGGAGCGATCGGTACCGGGCTGTTTGTGGCCTCGGGCAGCACCATTTCCCAGGCGGGTCCCGGCGGTGCTTTGGTCGGCTACGCGCTGGTCGGGCTGATGGTATTCCTGTTGATGCAGTCACTGGGCGAGATGTCGGCCAAAATTCCGGTTGCCGGTTCATTCCAGTCCTTTGCCACCCGTTTCGTCTCCCCGTCCTTTGGGTTCGCGATCGGCTGGAACTATTGGTTCAACTGGGCCATCACCGTGGCCGCAGAGCTGGTCGCGGCCGGAATCATCATGGACTTCTGGTTCCCGGGGGTCCCGGGATGGGTGTGGGCCGGGATCTTCCTGCTGGTGCTGACCGGGCTCAATGCCCTCTCGGCCAAGTCCTTTGGAGAATCGGAGTTCTGGCTCTCGCTGATCAAGGTCAGCGCAGTGGTGCTCTTCCTGATCGCCGGTGTGCTGATGATTTTCGGCATCCTCGGGGATAACTCTCCGGGACTAAGCAACTGGGAAAACCGCGAAGACGTGTTCCACGGGGGTTGGGTCTCGATCATCTCGGTCTTTATGGTTGCCGGGTTCTCCTTCCAGGGTACCGAGCTCGTAGGAGTCGCCGCCGGCGAAGCGAAGAACCCGCGCCGCGAGGTGCCGAAGGCTATCCGCACTGTCTTCTGGCGCATCATGCTTTTCTACATTGGCGCCATCTTCATCATCGGCTGCCTCATCCCGTTCACGGATCCGAGCCTGCTGGCTTCCGGTGAGTCCGACATCGCATCATCGCCCTTTACCCTGGTCTTCGATCGCGCCGGAATTGCCTTCGCGGCGGCCTTGATGAACGCCGTGATCCTGACTGCAATCCTGTCCGCGGGCAACTCCGGACTGTATGCGTCCACCCGGATGCTTTACGCCATGGCCCATGACGGCATGGCCCCGAGGATCTTCGGTCGAACCAATGCGCGTGGTGTACCGATCGCGGCGTTGCTCGCGACGGCGGCCGTGGGACTCTTCGGGTTCCTCTCCGCGATCGTCGGGCAGGGTGCTGCCTACTCCTGGCTGCTGAACATGTCGGGCCTTTGCGGCTTCATTGTCTGGGCGGGAATCGCAGTCTCCCACTACCGTTTCAGGCGCGGATTCCTGGCCCAGGGAAACAAAGTCAGCGACCTGCCGTACAAAGCATCCCTGTTCCCCATTGGCCCACTGCTGGCCTTCGCCCTGCTCATACTGGTCATCGCGGGACAGAATTACGAGGCCGTGCTTGCCGGACGGTCCGTGGAGGTGCTTTCCTCCTACATCGGGTTGCCTGTCTTCATCGTTCTTTGGCTGGGTCACCGCTACATCACCAAGTCCAAAGTAGTGCCGCTGCTCGAAATGGATCTCACGGCACCCAAGGACGTTGAGGACGAACCTAGGGTCGCAGCCCAGTAACTGGGCCGAAAGAGGGAAGCCGGGTGAGAACAGCACCCGGCTTCGCTCCTCTCCCAAGTCAGTAAAGGACGTGGAGATTGCGGTGGTGGGCGGGCTGCAGGTGGCGTCCGGGGCGATGCGGCTGGGTGATGTGCAGGCGTTCATCCTGTACTCGCGTCAGTTCACCATGCCGCTGGCGCAGCTGGGGTCCATGGCCAACCTGCTGCAGTCCGGCGTGGCGTCCGCGGAGCGGGTGTTCTCGTTGTTGGACGAGGAGGAGCATTCGCAGGATGCTGCTTCCAGTGTTTCGGTTGACGGTGCCGGGCGGGGGCGGCTGGTGTTCTCGGATGTGTCCTTCTCGTACTCGCCGGATAAGCCTTTGATTTCTTCGCTGTCTTTGGTGGCGGAGCCGGGGCAGACGGTGGCGATTGTGGGGCCGACCGGGGCCGGTAAGACCACGCTGGTGAACTGATGATGCGGTTCTATGAGCTGGATGCGGGGCGGATAACGCTCGACGGCGTTGATGTCACCTCGGTGCCGCGGCGTGAGCTGCGCTCTCGGCTTGGGATGGTGCTGCAGGATACGTGGCTGTTCGACGGGACGATCCGGGACAACATCGCGTACGAGCGGCCTTCGGCTAGCGAGGCTGAGGTCCTTGAGGCTGCGCGGGCGACGTATGTGGACCGGTTCGTGCGGTCGCTGCCTGACGGGTACGACACGGTGCTTGAGGATGAGGGCTCCAACGTGTCAACGGGGGAGAAGCAGCTGCTGACGATCGCGCGGGCGTTCCTGGCCCGGCCCTCGGTGCTGATCCTGGATGAGGCGACGTCGTCGGTGGATACCCGGACTGAGGTGCTGGTGCAGAAGGCGACGCGTGCTTTGCGGTCCGACCGGACTTCCTTTGTGATCGCGCACCGCCTGTCCACCATCCACGATCTGGCCGACCTCATCCTGGTAATGGAGGCCGGCCAGATCGTGGAGCAGGGGACTCACGCTTCTCTATTGGCTGCGGGCGGGGCTTACGCGCGGTTGTACGAGGCGCAGTTCGCGGCTCCTGTGGCGGAGGTTTAAGAATGCATTTGTTCTCACTATCCTGCTTAAGGTAAATGGGCAATAGCCGAGCGTTGGCCTTCCGCCACTAAGGTTGGCAATCCGTTAGATCTACACCCAATCTTCCCGGGACAGGAAGACTGCGCTCAAAAGTAGCCCGCCTTCCACAGTTGAAGCAATAAGCCTTTGGTAGCGTTGTGATCCGCCGAAGGTTCGAACAGAAGCCGCTTCGCCATGGTGGATGACCACGCTGCGGTCACCTCGTGCCGCCGTGACATGGGCTCGAGTTTCAGTAACGATGCATCTATTCCCCGTTACGCCTAACGAAAGAGGCAACTTCCCGTCGAATGAGTTTGTAACTGCGCGACGGCGACCATGGGACGAAAGTCTTCCAAAAGACGCGACGCCGACGTGATTGCCGACAAGCATGCGACCAAATTCCCAGAAGGCATAGGTGCCGGAACCCCGGGATTCTGGCCCATTGTGAGGCTGGTCGTTAGCACGTGAGACTGCAACAAGCATTGTCTTGCCCGAGGGATCCTTGATCGTTTCGCTCTTTAAAACCTCGTAGGAGTCATGAGTAGGGTGGTTAATCGCCTGGCCCCATCCGATACTGCTTCGAAGCGAACGGCTTTCAATCCTTGTCTCCCTCGATGGCTCCCGCGCATGGACATCGAGGAAGACCGCCAAGCCTTCGTCGCCCAAGGAAGCCGCGACAGCTCCCATTCCGGTACTTAGAGATTCGGTGGGTGCAGCCAGCATGCGCTCAGGCTTTAGGTTACCTTCAGATAGCTTTCCGGCACTATCAAGGCGAAATCTGTATGTTCCGATATCAGCTGCGAGAAATATTTGATTATAGAAAATACGCATATCTAAAAGCGCTGAGGCTTCGATGGGAATTTGGAAGGATGAGGATGGAGAGGATTTAACCCTAAGCATTGACGAGGGAACCTGATCAAGTGCTACGGAAGCACTCTTCATTTCGGGTCCCGCACCAATACCTTTGCTCGAGAACAAGGCGTAAGCTACGGCAAGCCCAGTTTGGCCATGTGCATCGCTTAGATCTCTTACCAGATGCTGCACATCGTAGGTAAGGAGGCGGCCATCAAAGGTCAGTACGTAAAGATTTCCTCTATAAGCGAAGGCGTCTAGGGCACTCGGCTCATCGATGAAGGCTGAAAGATGATGCACTATACCTTCCCTCTATCGATACGAGCTTTCTCAATTTCTGATATGTAGCCCTTATCGCGCCATCGCGAGGTCAGGGTAGCTGGTGGTCGGTGCTCGAACTCACGTTTCGAATCGCGGGCTGAAACCGGGTATCCATGCCGCTCATCTGATGGGTTTGATGGGTTAGGGAACTTTGCGATTCGTTCTCCGTCGGTTCCAAATTCTTCGAATTTGATGCCAACTCCCCAGTTGTGCTTCTTGTCGCATACATACTTTTCCTTATGGGAAGTTATGAAAATTCCATATTCCTCGAGCGGAAGAATCTTCCATTTGTTTCGGTGGCCGCTTGCTTGTTGACGATGGTCGGTTCGTGACAAATAGGCGGGCACCGTGCCGGATGCATCGAATAGAATGCCGGCCGATGTTGCTCGGCCGCTGGTGCCAGCAGAATTACCAGCGCCGGACGCCGAAGCTGAAGTGTTCTTTTTCGTCACAGATACAAAGATACCCTTGGCAATCCAGACCTAGGACGATTGCGAAGCATTATTTGGACAACAGCAGGATGTGTTCGCGAGTGCAGTCGGAGAATCAAAAACCAAGCAATTGGCCATCCGGGCCGCGTTCCTCCCAGGTGAAGTATGACCGTCCAGTCTTCACCTGGGCCCCCATAACAGCACCTAATTCATGACGCCGCTTATCGCGAGGAGGAAGATAAAGGTCAGTTCCCGTGTCGTGCCGGGAGTCCAGTGCACCTGCCCGGGTACTGGGGCGGACGCGCCCGCCCTCATCCAAGACTGCTTTCTCCGCCATTCGACTGCTGTAAGTCTTCCGCCCAAAGAAATTCTCAATGGCTTGCCAGATTAGCCGTTTGTTCGCCAAAGGCTCCTTCTCCAGCTGCCAAGGCAGGAGTTGCGAGCAACGATAGATCCTGCCGTTCGCTGGAATCGTCCCAACGAGCGAACCCACTCGGACCAAAGCGCCGTGGGTCGCACGGTGTGTGCTGGCAACAGCAAGGCCGGATCGTTCTTCTCAGCCCTGAAAAACGAGCGTGTCTGTCGGACCGTTTACGCGACTAAATCACAGGCCCGGAGCGACGTCATTCGCTACATCGAGGGATATTATTACAGCCGACGCCGTCACTCGCTCTCGGTTACCGCCGGCCTAACGAAGTCCATTATGGTTATCAGCAGGCCGCTTTGACAGCGTAGAAGAATCCGCTAATTCCCCTGTCGGAAATCCCCGCAGCAGCTCACTCCGTGGATTGCAGGACCGTATGAAATGTCGACACTCCTCGCAGGCCTTGGCGGTAAGAAGCATTTTCGTGTTGGTGATGGGGGTAGTCTCACAGCATGGCCATACCTTCCGCTCTCAATGCTGCACTTAGTAAGATCCCGAAACGGGCTGAGTCCAGAGGAGAAACTGAACTCCGCGACACTTTCGAAGACTCCGGCATAGCGAATGCGCTGGATAGTGTGGATCATCAAGTCCTCTATGGGAGGCGTGGTACGGGCAAAACACACGCTCTTAGATATTTGACCGCCACTAAAATTGGGGAGGGCGACGTCGGGATCTATGTTGATCTCCGGACAGTTGGCTCCGCCGAAGGCATTTTCGACGGGGAACAAATAGGGGCCGTGGAACGGACGGGCCGAATACTCGTTGATTTACTGAATCAAGTTCATGACGAGATCCTTCGAGTCGCTCTCGATGACAACGAACTGGTGGGAGACCCACTCTTTGTCACACGCCTTGATGATCTTCTAACAGCCATAGGTTCAATCCGAGTTGATGGACCTATCGAGCAAACGACAGATATCGAGACAGGGAGAGCACGGAAAGACTCTGGGGCTATCGGTCTAGATCTAGCTAAGCGAAACGTTACCCTAACTGCAAGCGGAGAAGACACTTCCTCAGAGAAAGAACGTGCCGTTGTAATCCGCAAAGGCAACGAACGTGTGTCGCTTAACTTTTCGGACGTGGCACGTGCGCTCCGACTTTTGGCGGAATCACTCTCTGCGAGACGAGTGTGGTTGATCCTTGATGAGTGGACAAGCGTTCCCTGGGAGGTGCAGCCCTATCTAGGAGCCTTCATCGTTCGTTGCGTGCTTCCAGTACAGGCAATGACCGTCAAGATTGCTGCCATTCAACAGCAGACAAACTTCCGCCAGAAGTTGGCAAATGGGAAGTATCTAGGCATCGAGTTGGGCGCGGACATGTCCGCGAACCTCAGCCTTGATGACTTTATGGTGTTTGAACAAGAAGAGACTCAGGCCAGGAACTTCTTTCGAGGGCTCCTGTTCAAGCATTTGACTGCGGGGGCAGAAGACCACCGGCAAGTCCCGGGGCTAACGAAGGAAGGTGAGTTGGTAAGACTTGGTTTTACAGACACAAGGGCCTTCGATGAGCTGGTTCGAGCAGCCGAAGGCGTGCCCCGGGACGCGATTAATATCGTAGCGAAGGCAGCTTGGAGAGCGGCAGACCGTCGCATATCAACCTCTGACATACGTCGAGCGGCGAGGCAGTGGTTTCAAGATGACAAAGAAGGTGCTCTCAGGGGCGAGCCAGAGGCCCAGAAACTTCTCAACTGGGTCATCGACAAGGTTATCCGTGACAAGAAGGCGCGAGGGTTTCTCGTCAATCAAAAGGATCAAGGTGCAAGCCCGTTAAGCGCACTATTCGATGCGCGGGTGCTGCACTTGGTTCGACGGGGTTACTCGGCTCAAGACGAACCAGGCGAACGATACGACGTTTACGTCATCGATTATGGCGCCTATGTCGATCTGATTAACACGCAAAGCGCACCTAAGGGAATGCTACCCATTTTCAGCGATGACGACGAGGAAGGCGACTGGGTTGAAGTCCCAACGCAGGACCTTCGCGCCTTGCGCCGAGCGATTCTCAACTTTGAGGAGTTCGCTGCTTCTCTAGGCAAGGAAGAAGCACTGCAACGAAAGGTGTCAGCGCCGCAATAAGATTCAGGCTCGTGCTCTACGCATATATCAGCACCCGACACAAACCAAGGCGCACGAGCGCGGGAAGTCCCGCCTTGTCCGCCTTGCTTGCGCCGCCGAATAGGAGCGCCACTAGAGACCTAAGCACGTCGCGGACTGCCAGCGAACTGATCAAGTGGGCTTACTCTCGGCTGAATCAGGCGCAGCCCTGCTCCTGCGACGGAGGCTAAAGCAGAAACTGCTCGCAGTCGCTGCTGAAGGCCGTGAACCACCGCGTCATCATGGCGGAACAACTCATTCTCGTTCAGAACTCACTCGCGTTTCGATGCTCTCAGGGCCGCCGTATGTGACCTAATCTTCCGAATTGCCATTGGGCAGTTTGAGTGAGGCCTCTGAGGGATCCATTGGTTCCAAGTCGAATCCTCGCCTAATCGGAAGCAAGACCGGCTCCACACCGAGCTTCGCGGATAACGACCGCAGTGACTCCCTCATAAATGGATGAAGCACCATTAGGCCCACTTTGGAAATGAAGTCTTGCCTTATGGATTGATCAACCTCGATTGGTCCTGGGAACTCGAAGGTCACTCCTTCGTCAACGGTAAAACGAGCATCATCCGAAACAACATTCAGGCGTTGGCGTACCTCGACTGCATCCATGGACGTCTGTATTCGGAAGTAGACTTCAGCATCGATGTCGATGCTTCCGTCATGATCGGCATCATCACGAGCGTCGCTGGTCACGGGTGCATCATCATCGAGACCTGCGTCGCGTCGGACTCCTCGCAGCTCGTAGCAGGTCATGCCACCTAGTTCGGAGTCGTCAATCATCGACTGGAGGTCCGTGTACACCTTCGAGGGATGTGCGGAGGTCGCAAGGTCAGGCACTGTTCACCCTGCCCCGCTCCAGCTGCTCGCTGGTCCACGGTTCTGGAATTGGCGCGTTTCCCAGACGCACATTTCCCCCCGTGTGGACCTTAAAATCGGTCCACCCCTGGGTTTGGTGGTAGCGGCCATTCCTGGCCTTAACCTGCACGACGAGCTCCGCGTCCACTGCACGTGCGTATCTCTGAAGTGTAAAAAGTGTCGGGTTCCCACCGAGCTTTTCGAACTCAGATACCGTCGACTGTGACGTTCCCATGATTTTTGCTAACTCTTTTTGCTTCAACTTCAGGTGCTTGCGCCGTCGAACCAACTGAAGGATTGTCTCGGTAAGTGTGTGCGCGTCCTTCCGCGCCTCGATGACCTTTGGGTCATCAACATTAACGCCGAGTGCTTCCAAAAGGTTGCCCATAGCTGTCTCCCTTCGAGGACACCTAACTATCGGGTATAACCGATATTCTTGTCAATTAGTTCCCGTTGTGATGGTTATAAGTCTTCAAACGTTCCTTGGCCAAGTCCACCGACTCGGTCTGGCGCTGCTTGGTCTTGCGGAAGAATGTAAGAGCGAGCAGAACGAGTCCGCCGTCGACCTCGGCGTACGCCATCCGATACGACCTGCGATCGAGATGCAGCACGAATTCCATCACACCATCGCCGAGAGGCTTGACGTCCTTCTTGAGGGTGTCGCCCGACGCGACCCTGTCCATGAGTTCGTCCAACTTGATCAGCTCCGTAGTCGAAAGCTTCTGCTTGGCTATCTCTTTTAGGACGGGGCTCCTAGCATCCCCCAACTTGAAGTAGTTCCACTGCTTCACGCCAGCCGGCCCGCCTGACATTCCCAGCTCCGCAAATCGCTGGCACGTAGGAGGGGCCTCCCTGAGCTTCGGCCACACGCTTTGGCATGCATCCCGTAACGGTCACGAGAGTGGACAATGAGACCGTTGAATTTCTCCTCATTGATACAGATAGAAGTCGTTACCGGCTGCCTTCCGCAGTAGGTGGCGAAAGACTCAGAACGGTGTTTCGGTGTCCGAAGGGCCAGCTCAGCGAGTTCCCTCGGTATTGTCGGTTCGTCCAAAACGGTAGTCTTCTCCACTCGCTCTGCCCTTGGTTAACCCCGGACGTACTTAGAAAAGTAATGTGTTCATCTTGGCAGACGGGACGACTGAACTTCCGACGGTGGGACGGTCAGATGAAAATCCGGGCTTGCTGCGCCGATACTTCTCCTCCTGGCTGGAGCTGGGTCGATGTTGGCGGTAAATTGGATGGCCCTACATATCGTCCACTTATTCGCCTTCACGCCTCTCTTGCTCCCACAGAAAATGTCAACGGGATGCTGAAGCGACCCTATCTGACTTCGCATACTTGAACTGTTTCGCGGGCACCAGCGAACTGATCAGGGAAACTCGCCCGGCCCCCTCAGCACCCAACACAAACCAGCGGGCGTGTGCACGGGAGGTCCTTCAGCGTTCGCTCTTCTTCTGCCGTGAATAGGCGAGCCGCTGGATACCTCGGCACCTCATAGACTGTCAGGGAACCGGCGGGGACGGGTTTACGTGAGCTGAATAGGCTCCCGTTAGCGGCTCAGGCGGCGGATGTTCATGAAGCCCCAGGCCACACACCCCCGCCGTAGCACACAGAAATACGAAGCAATATTTCGGCGTGTCGCACGTAACCTGTTTAGATGCCTCGTTTTGCTCTTGATATTGAGTCCGTGCCCCGCCCTGCCCGCGCCCAGGAGCTGCTGGACGCCGTGAACCAGCGGGTCGTCATTGCCGACGGCGCCATGGGCACCATGCTGCAGGGCCGGGAACTCTCGCTCGAGGAAGACTTCCTGGGGCTCGAAGGCTGCAACGAGATCCTCAACGCCACGCGGCCGGACGTCCTCGCAGACATCCATGACGCGTACTTCGCCACCGGCATCGACGCCGTCGAAACCAACACCTTCGGCGCCAACTGGTCCAACCTCTCCGACTACGGCATCGACGACCGCATCGAAGAGCTCGCCCGCAAGGGCGCGGAAATCGCCCGCGACCGAGCCGAAGCGGCAGAAAAAACGGACGGACGGATGCGCTGGGTCCTGGGCTCCATGGGGCCGGGCACCAAACTCCCCAGCCTCGGCCACACCACCTACGACTACCTCAAGCAGACCTTCGCCCTGCAGGCTGAGGGCCTCATCGACGGGGGAGCGGACGCCTTCCTCATCGAAACCAGCCAGGACCTCCTGCAGACCAAAGCCGCGGTCAACGGCTGCAAGCAGGCCATCGTGTCCCGCGGCATCCGGCTCCCCATCTTCGTCGAGGTGACGGTCGAGACCACCGGCACCATGCTCATGGGCTCCGAGATCGGCGCTGCCCTCACGGCCCTCGAACCGCTCGGCGTCGACGCTATCGGCCTGAACTGCGCCACCGGCCCGGACGAGATGAGCGAGCACCTGCGCCACCTGTCCAAGCAGTCCTCCGTGGCCATCGCCTGCATGCCCAACGCCGGCCTGCCCGTCCTCGGCCCCAACGGCGCGCACTACCCGCTCTCACCCACCGAACTCGCCACCGCGCACGAGCAGTTCGTGCGCGAATTCGGCCTCGGCCTGGTGGGCGGCTGCTGCGGTACGACGCCGGAACACATGGCCGCCGTCGTCGAACGTCTTGCCCCCTTCCGCACCGCCGCCGCTGTCACCAGCGGCGGACGGGGCGCCGACGGCTCCCGCGTTCCCACCGAGCGTGAAGCAGGCATCGCCTCCCTCTACCACCACGTGAACTTCGACCAGGAGTCCGCGTACCTCGCCATCGGCGAGCGCACCAACGCGAACGGTTCCAGGGCCTTCCGCCAGGCCATGCTGGAAGAGCGCTGGGACGACTGCGTGGACATCGCCCGCGAGCAGGTCCGCGTCGGCGCGCACCTGCTGGACGTCTGCATCGACTATGTAGGGCGCGACGGCGTGGCGGACATCAAGGAGGTCGTCTCGCGTTTCGCGTCGGCCTCCACCCTCCCGCTCGTCATCGACTCCACCGAACCTCCCGTGCTGCAGGCCGGGCTCGAGCACATCGGCGGACGCCCGGTGGTCAACTCCGTCAACTACGAGGACGGCGACGGCCCGGACAGCCGCTTCGCACGCATCATGCCTCTCGTGAAGGAACACGGCACCGCCGTGATCGCCCTGACCATCGACGAACAGGGCCAGGCGCGCACCACCGAAGGCAAGGTGGCCATCGCCTCCCGCCTCGTCGACGCCCTGGTGGGCGACTGGGGAATGCGCGTCGAGGACATCATCGTGGACGCGCTGACCTTCCCCGTCGCCACCGGCCAGGAAGAAACCCGCCGGGACGGCATCGAAACCATCGAGGCCATCCGCCAGATCACCACGAAGTACCCCGGAATCAACACCACGCTCGGCGTCTCCAACGTCTCCTTCGGGCTGAACCCGGCAGCGCGCATGGTGCTGAACTCCGTGTTCCTGCACGAGGCCGTCCAGGCCGGCCTGACCAGCGGGATCATCGACGCCGCCAAGATCGTGCCGCTCGCCTCACTGCCGGAAGACCAGCGCAAGGTCGCCTTGGACCTCGTCTATGACCGCCGCGAATACGATGCCGACGGCAACCTCACGTACGACCCCCTGGCCAGCATGCTGGACCTGTTCGCCGGCGTCGACACCGCAGCGCTGAAGGACCAGCGCGCCGCGGAACTCGCGGCGCTGCCTACCGGCGAGCGCCTGGAACGGCGCATCATCGACGGCGAAGGCAAGGGCCTCGAAGAGGACCTCGACCTGGCCCGCAGCGAAGGCATGACGCCGCTCGGCATCATCAACGACAACCTGCTCGAGGGCATGAAGGTGGTGGGCGAGCGCTTCGGCGCCGGCGAGATGCAGCTACCGTTCGTGTTGCAGTCCGCCGAGGTGATGAAGAACGCCGTGGCCCTGCTCGAGCCGCACATGGAGAAGTCCGACTCCTCGGGCAAGGGCACCATGGTGATCGCCACCGTGCGCGGCGACGTCCACGACATCGGCAAGAACCTGGTGGACATCATCCTCACCAACAACGGCTACAAAGTCATCAACATCGGCATCAAGCAGGGCATCGCCGAGATCATGGCCGCGGCCGAGGAGCACAACGCCGACGTCATTGGCATGTCCGGGCTGCTCGTGAAATCCACCGTGGTGATGAAGGAGAACCTGGCCGAACTGCAGTCCCGGGGCCTCGCGAAGAAGTGGCCCATCATCCTCGGCGGCGCAGCCCTCACCCGCGCCTACGTGGAGCAGGACCTGGCAGAGCAGTTTGACGGCGTGGTCAGGTACGCCAAGGACGCCTTCGAAGGCCTTGCCCTCATGGAACCGCTGGTCCGTGTGGCCCGCGGCGAGTCACCGGACGACGTCGGCCTGCCGCCGCTGAAGAAACGGATCCACAAGGGAGGCGCGAAGTTCACGGTCACCGAGCCGGAGGCCATGCCCGGCCGTTCCGACGTCGCCGCCGACAACGCCGTGCCCGCGCCGCCCTTCTGGGGCACCCGCATCGTGCGCGGCGTCGCCCTCCACGACTACTCGGCCTTCCTCGACGAGCGCGCCACGTTCATGGGTCAGTGGGGGCTCAAGCCCGGCCGCGGCGAGGACGGCGCCTCCTACGAAGAACTGGTGGAACGTGAGGGCCGCCCTCGCCTGCGCTACTGGCTGGACCGCATCCTCGGCGAGGGAATGCTCGACGCGTCCGTCGCCTACGGCTACTTCCCGGTGGTCTCCGAGGGGGAGCAGGTGGTGGTGCTGCACCACGGGGAGGATCGCGACGGCGTCCTCGGGACCGCGGGTCTGCTCGCCCCCGACGGCGGTTCAGGCGGTCCGATCGGCACCGACCGGCTGCGCTTCAACTTCCCGCGCCAGCGCCGCGACCGGCACCTATGCCTGGCCGACTTCGTGCGCTCCCGCGAATCGGGGCAGGTGGACGTCCTGCCGGTGCAACTGGTCACCGCCGGTTCGAAGATCGAAGAATTCACGTCCAAGATGTTCGCCGCCAACCAGTACCGCGACTACTACGAACTCAATGGCCTGGTCATGCAGCTCACCGAGGCGCTGGCGGAGTTCTGGCACGCACGCATCCGTAAGGAGCTGGGCTTCGCGGCCGAGGAGCCGAAGGACACGGCAGGATATTTCAAGCTCGACTACCGCGGTGCCCGGTTCTCGCTCGGCTACCCCGCGTGCCCGGACATGGAGGACCGCCGCAAGGTGACGGAACTCCTGAAGCCCGAGCGAATGGGCGTGATCCTCAGCGACGAACTGATGCTGCACCCTGAACAATCCACCGACGCGTTCGTGTTCCACCACCCGGAGGCGAAGTACTTCAAGGTGTGAGTTGGTGCTGGTCCCTGGCCTGGGCGTCGTGAGCCTGCCCGGCTTGCCTGTCAAGGCTGGAGACCGGCTTCACCCGCCGGAGCGCGGCGAGGATGGCCCGCCCCACCACAGCGATTCCCACCACCGTGGTGATGCCGCGCAGGGTGTCCCAACCCGCCGTCGACGTCACCAGCGAGTACAGCAGGAAGCTGCTGAGGTTGGTGCCCAACGGCGCGCCCGGCAGGTACGAGATGCCGGTGCCGGCTCCCACCGCGAACGGCCAAAACCACAGGTTGGTCAACAGGCCGAACACGTATGACGCCACGATGCCGTAGCCGCCCAGCATCCACAGTTCGGCTTTGCCCCGTACCCGCCGGGGGAGCAGTCCGGCCCCAGCACCCACCCACGCGCAGGCGAAGATCTGGAACGGTGTCCACGGCCCGATGCCACCCCACAAGGCACTTGAGAGGGCGATCGTGGCGGCGCCGAGGAGCATGCCGAAACGGGCACCGTACGCCCGGCCGGCCAGGAGCAGCAGGATAAAGACTGCCTCCACGCCCCCGACGCCGGTGCTCGCCACGCGCACCGCGGAACCGACGGCTGCCAGGACGCCGAGCAACGCCACCGTGTGTGCGGAGCGGACCGACCCGTCCAGAGAAACCACGACGGCGACGGCGGCGAGCGGCGCAATCGCCAGCGCCGCGTAGGGGAGGGCAGCGGCAGCGTCCTCCGGGAAGGCTGCGGCGAGCAGCGGCCAGCAGAACGCTGCGAGGGCCAGAAGGTTTGCGGCTGCGAGGACGGCGAGCTCGACGCCCCGGGGCATCCGGATGCGGCGCTGCCTTGCCGCGCCCTGGGTATCTGTTGGTTCGCTGACCCGTGGCCTCGGCCCGGCACCCGCCTGCCGGGAGAGCTGGAGGAGCGGTTCGGGCTCGTTGGCCGGTACGGAAGAGGGCACGACGCCGTCACTCATCGGCAGGATCCGGGCACCGAGGCCCTGGGCAAAGTCGACGTCGTGCGTGGCGATCAGGACCGCCGCACCTGAGTCCGCTGCCGCCCGCAGCGCTGCCGCCACTGCGGTGCGCGCCGCAGGATCGAGTCCGCGCGTGGGCTCGTCGATCAGGAGCACCTGGGGGCTGTCCATGGTCTGCAGCGCAATCGCAAGGATCCTCCGCTCTCCTGCTGAGAGGTCCCGGGGATGCTCATCCCCAATGGGAATCCGGACGTCACCGCGCAAGCGGGCCAGGCGTGACGCCGCGGGCATTGGGGAAAGCTGGTCACTGCTCCGGCTTGGGTTGCTTCGGCCCGGGTGACGCCGAGCCTGCCGCGCAGCGCGCATCTGGCGCCGCTCGGCCGCGCGGAGCTCTCCCGCCACCGTGTCCCTGGTGAAGAGGTCGTCCGAGGCATCCGGGACGAGGGCGACCCGGCCGCCGTCGACCGTCCCGCCGTCGACCGTTGTTCCGCCAACTGTTCCTTCACCCAGGGCGAGAGCCACCAGGAGGGATGATTTCCCGGCACCGTTCGGGCCCACGAGGGCCACCACTTCACCGCGGTGCAGGGTCAAGGACGCGTCGAGGACAAGCGGCTTGCCCTTGCGGTGCACCGCGACGTTTGCCGCCGTCAGCACCGGCGCGTGCTCCGCTGGCTGTACTGGCGTTGGACGGGCGGCAGGGGCCGACGGCGGCGCTGGCGCAACGCCCGGCGCCAGGGCGCCGTCGTCGATGGTCCACCAGGAGTCGGCAACCGGTACGAGCTGCTGCGCCCGGTGCTCTGCCACGATGACACAGACACCGTCGTCGCGGGCGAGGGCGTTGAGTACTGTGATGACGCGCCGGCGTGCTGTGGTGTCGAGGTCGGCCAGGGGCTCATCAACCAGGAGCAGCGCCGGATGCTGCACCACCGCGGCGGCGATGGCTACCAGAGTTGCCTCACCCGCCGAGAGGGTGCTGACATCCCGGTCCAGCAGTGCCGACACCCCGATTCGCTCCGCGACTTCCAGCACCCGTTCCGTGGCGGTACCCGATGCCATGCCGCGCAGCTCAAGGGCCAGGGAGATTTCGTCCCGGACCCGGGTGGAGGCGAAAGCGGCGCGGGGATTCTGCAGGACGACGCCGATGAGCCGTGCGGTATCGCGCGGCGGCGTGGTGGCGCGGTCCGTACCCGCGACGCGCACGGTGCCGGAGATTTCCCCGCCGTCAACGTGTGAGAGAAGGCCTGCGATCCCCCGCAGGATGGTGGATTTGCCGGAACCCGTCGGCCCGGTAATAACCGAAATTGACCCGCTCGACGGCGCAAACCCGGCAACGCGCACCTGAGCATCACCAATGCGGAACTGGGCGTCGCGCACCAGAAGCGGGCCGCCGTCGTCGTGCCCGGGTTGGTGTGCTGCCCTACTCCCGAAGCCGCGCAGCTCCAGGGCCGCTGCCACCCGGCCTGCGTGCTCAAGGGTGCGCTCGAGCACGGGTACCAGGGCCCGGGCTCCGAAACGTTCACCCCGCAATCGGAAGGCCAGGCGTACGGACGCGACGGCGTCGGCCAGCGCCGGGAGCGCCGCCCAGGCCACCACCAGGGTCCGGGCCAGGCCCTGCAGGGGGCCGCCGCGGGCCAGGCGGACGAAGCCGCGGGCTATGTCCACCCAGGCGTTGAGGATGCCGAAACCGAGGATGATCCCGGCGATCGGCAGGGCGGACAGAACTGCCTGCCACAGCCCAGGTCCCGTTAGCGGGCCGAGGAGGACCACATGGGCGTACGGGGCTGGCAGCCGCACCGGCGGCAGGTCGAGCAGAACCGGCTCACCGATGCCCGCCCCGTTGAAAAGGATGCGGTAGATGACCCGCGCCGCGATGAAGACGACGGCGAGAGCCGCCGCTGCACGTAGCGGCGCGGGTCGAAAAGTCATGCCTTCGGGGCGGCCGGTTCGCCGTCGACGGTGTACAGCAGTTCGAGGCTCTCTCCGGGGCTGACCTGAAGGGTGGCGAGGCCTTCCTGGGCGTAGGCCCAGTCACCGGTGGCGGGCTTCACCCAGAGGGACCAGTAGGCAAAGGCAGCCGGCATGCCGCTGCATTCTTCCTTGTACGTGCCGCCCTTGTGGACGATTTCGAAGTCTGCGGCGGGCACGCCGTTCACGCGGCACACCAGTTCGTTGGGGTACTGCGTGGTGCCTACAGTCTTCACGTCTGCCTCCTCGAGCACCTTGGAGGCGGGGGTCTTCGCGTCCACGGGCACGCACACGGACTTGTCAGCGGCTGCCTGCTTCAGGGATCCCGAGTCGACGATGACCTTCACTCCGGAGCAGGGTCCGGCGGCGGCGGAGGAGGCCGCTGCCGTGGAGGCCGGTGCAGAGGTGGTTGGCTGGGTGGCGGCCGGCGTTGAACAGGCGGCGAGGGTAAACAGGAGACCTGCGGCGGCGAGGGAGCTCGCGGCGGCGGTGCGGATCGTAGTCAAAGTCACGTGTCAAGCGTAGGGCGTTGCTGGTCAGGAGCGGGATGCCGTCGCATTGTGTGACGCTACTTCTCCACTGAAACCAGGAATGACGCCTGCATCAGCAGGCGTCATTCCCTTTCGGCGGGCGGCCACACCGTAACCACGCACCGGACAACATCGCCCAGCCGGAGGTTTTCCAATGAGCCAATTCGCGACCTTGTGCCTGCCGACGTCGAGGTTTACCGTAATCCCATGGCTCGGCGAATTCGCGGAGATGCGACGGCGGCGGCCGTCATGGTGGCGGGGTCGGCAACGTTCCTGGCCGGGGCCTTCATGCCAGTCTCGCGTGTGTATGTCGAAAGAGACCCGCAGCGCAAACTGGCCATTCTGCTGGCGGACCCTGGGCAGTGGAGTCCCCAGCAAATGCTCTTGGCCGCAGGCACAGCTGCGTTGCCCGTTGGCGTGGTGATGCTCGCCCGTCACTGGGATACGGGAAGCGGGCGGGGCAGTCAGGAACCCTTGGCGGGGCAGCGGCTTGCCCAAGGCGCCGCACTTGCGTGGGTCGCGGGAGCTGGTCTGTTCCTGGGTCACCTGAAGGCGCGATCCAGGGATCCGGAGGCCTTCGCGTTGGGGAATATGCCCTTCTGGCCCTTTCAGGGATACATGGGGCTGAGCCTTGCCGGCATGGCTGCCCTGGGTGGCGGGCTTTTGGCACGGGCGCGTGCTCACACCAATTCCGGCGCCCTGCCACAGGACCCGCGCTGGCCGGGCTGGCTCAATGTGGGCGGGGCCGGAGTCTTCGCCGGCGTCCTGGTGGCTACCGGTGACCTGCCGCCCCTGCTGGTCTACGTCGTGGAGCTGACAACCGGGGCTGCGCTGCTACGGCAGCTCCGCCGGAGCGCCGACCCGGGGAAGCCAGCCTAGCTCGCGGACCCCTCAGCGATTGTGAACTTGTACGGACCCCAATTCACTGGGGCCGTCGCCGTGCAGGAGCAAAATAGTCCTCGGTTAGAACTGGGTAGTGCCGCGCATCTTCCGGGGGCGGCCGTCCGGGTCCACCACCAGGCGGTACGCAGGGTCCGCCCAGAGACGCTGGAGGGGCGTCACCGGTTCTGTGGTGTGGTGCCGCACATGTCCCCTGGGGCGGGGTGGGTGGGCGCCGGTCTTGTGCCAATGGTCCAGGGCATCGGCGGCGGCATTCCACAGGCCTAGGCCGTCCGCCGGATCGAGCAGCCGGGGATCACTCTGGTCCAGGCCCAAGTGTTCGGCCCAGAGCTGGAGCCGGAGCCCTTGGGCCAAAGGACGGGAAGCCCCGGAACCATTGCGTGCCTCGGGTGCTTCCTCCTGGCCATCAGAGGTGTCGATGACCGCGCAGGTCAGCTCGCTGTCCGTGGTCCAGGACCGCCGGTTGAAGTTGTCCGACCCGCAGGTGAACCAGGCGTCGTCGATGATGCAGATCTTGGCATGGACATAGATCGGAGTTCCGGCCCTGTTCTCCAGGTTGAACACGCCGAATCTGTCGGGAGCAGCGCGGCGCATCCTATCGATGGCGCGCAGTTGCCCAAGCCGCTTGGGTGGCCCTCCCAGCGCACCGTCGGAATCCGGGTAGCGGGGTACCACGGCGATCACGTTCAAACCGGGGTTCTGTTCGAGGGCCGCCGCGATTCCCTCTGCCACCTCAGCCGACCACAGGTACTGGTCCTCGATGTAGATCAACGAACGGGCCAGGCCGAAAGCCTTGGTGTAGGCCCGGGCAACGCTCCGCTCACCATGGGGTGCGAACGGGAACGGCGGATGCTTCACGCCGTAGGTGCGCAGCAGTTGCACGGCGTGGGGGCCAGCCGGCGGCGGGGGCGGCGCAGTCTCCGGCAGGGGTTCGGGGTGCCGGGGCATATCGGCCAGGCGTTGCAGCAGCATCCGGTATGGAGTGCGACGGTCCAGAGGATGGGGGTCATCCCACCGTTCCGCGAACAGCTTCAGAACATCCGCCACCACCGGGCCGCGCAGTTCCAGGGCGGCATCGTGCCAGGGCGGCTGTTTCCCGTACCGGGGATCCATGTCCACAGCCTGCGGGTCTCCCATGTGGTCGGCGTCGTCCCGGCGGCTGTGGGAAAGGTCGATCCCGCCAACGAATGCGACGTCCCGCGAAGGGTCCTGACGATTGCGGATGACGAACAGTTTCTGGTGATGGCAGCCGAAGAGGCGCACCCGTTGATCCAGCAGCACCTCGCCGCCGGCGTCGTTGATCTGGCGGCTGAGGTGCTCGTTGGACAAGTTGCTCATGGGGCAGACACGCGCTCTCCGTGGGACCTCCAGACAAGCCCGCGCACTTCAACTCCGGCCCGGGCCAGCCGCGCCAGCACCTCGCCGATCGCCGGCCCGTCGGGCGTCAGCCGTTCGTCGCCGTCGCCACGCCAGTCGGTGAACCACACCCGGTCTCCCGCCTCAAGGGCGGACAGTTCCTCGTGCAGCCGGGCGAAATAGGTGGCACCGTGAATCAGGGGCCGCACGAGGTTCCCCTCCGACCACGACTGCGATTCCCCACTGCCTGTGTGCACTTCGGTGGCTGCATTGCCCCACTCGGCGGCACTCAAGAACCAGTAACCAGCACTACTGTCCACTCGTCGTTCCCTTCGGGACCCGGGGCCTGTCATTGGGCGTCCGGCCTACCAGTAGCCTACGACTGTGCCGGTCAATGTCATCCGGTGGTGCCGTCGTCCCGCCAAATCCGGAGGTCTGGACACACTGAGCCGCCGGATTTATCGTGCAGATGTGGCGGCTGCCTGACTGGCAGGATTGCCAGTGCTGCCGGTCTGTTGTTGCGGCCGTCCGTCATGACAGGAGGAAGCAGATGGAACACGTAGAAGAGACCGTTGACGTCGCCGTACCGGTGCGGACCGCGTACAACCAGTGGACCCAGTTCGAATCCTTTCCGCAGTTCATGTCCGGTGTGGAGTCCGTAACCCAACTGACCGCCACCACCAATCACTGGGTTACCAAAGTAGGTGGTGTCCAGCGCGAATTCGACACCGAAATAGTTGACCAGGAGCCTGACGACCGGATCGCCTGGCGCAGCACCGACGGCAAGTCCCATGCTGGCATCATCAGGTTCACGCCGCTGGACGCCAATCACACGAAGGTCAAAGTCCATTTCGAATGGGCGCCGGAAACCGTCACTGAAAAGGCAGGCGCGGCACTGAAGATCGACGAGATGCAGGTCAAGTCGGACATGCGTAAGTTCAAGGACTTCATTGAATCGCGCGGCACCGAAACCGGCGCCTGGCGCGGTGAAGTCAAGGACAGCGGCCCGACCGGGCAGGTCTAAAACCGGAGGGTTCGCCCAATTCGTGGGAAGCGCGCGGGATCGCTGGATCGCTCCAGCGATCCCGGGCCCTTTCCCGCGAGTTCGGCAGCGGGGGCTGCGTTGGGCCCTCGCCACAGCTGGAAAAACGTCCGCAGCCAGTCCCTGCGCCCAGTCCAAGGGACTGAAATGTACTTGTATAGATGTATACAAGTATGCTTAATGCGGAGGTCACCACATGGCACATTCACCGTCCCGGAACACCGGGGCACACGTTGTCTACGCGGAGCTGAAGCGGCAGATCCTGAGCCTTGAGCTGAAGCCCGGGGCGCGCATCTACGAACCAGCAATGGCCGAGGCGCTGCAAGTGAGCCGTACGCCGCTCCGGGAGGCCATCCGCCGGCTCATTTCGGAGAACCTGCTGGAACAGCAACCAACCGGTGGTGTTCTGGTGCCGGCCCTGGATGAGGCGGCAATTTCCGAGCTGTAAGAGGTGCGCGCGGCCATGGAATCGCTCATGGCGCGGCAGGCGTGCGTGAAGGCCACGACGGCGGACATCGAAGCCCTCCACAGCATTCTTGAGCGCAGTGCGGCCATGGTGCAGTTTGCCGATGAAGCCATGAAGCTGGGCATGTCGCTGCATTCAAAGATCGCCGATATTGCGGGGAACTCGTGGGCCCGGCGGTTTCATGACCAGATCTCCAGCCAGATGGAGCGATACCGCCATTTCACCAACAGTACGCAGGAACGGCGGGACCAGGCGCTGGCACAGCATCGGATCCTGGTCGACGCGGTGGCCGCCGGCAAACCCGACAAAGCCGCCAAGCTAGCCTTCGACCACGTTATGGGAGCCAGGGACGCGGCCGTGCGTGCCCTCACAGGCAGCAGCCTCGTCATCACATGATCGGCGAACTCGGACGCCGCTCGGCCACAGCACTCCTCACGCATTCCGCCCTGATCCAGGCGGTCACCTTCCTGGTCCGTCCGGCCGCCACCTACCGGGCGCTCGAGCTGGAGGTTCCTGGATTCGCGCTGGGTCTCCTCGCCGCCAGCTACGCGGTCTTTCCCCTGTTGCTCGCCGTCCCCACGGGCGGACTGGTGGACCGCCTGGGCGAGCGGAGGCTGATGGCGATCGGATCCGCCGTCGTTCTTGCCTGCTCTGCCTTCCTGCTGCTGTGGGGATCGTCCATCGTGACGCTGGTCATCGGAACCGCGTTCCTCGGTGCCGGCCAACTTGCCTGCGTAGTGGGGCAGCAGGCCGTGGTGGCCAACAACGCTGCCTCATCCAGGATGGATTCCGCGTTCGGCTACCTGACGTTCGCGGCATCGCTGGGACAAGCCTTGGGGCCGTTGGCGATTTCCCTGGTGGGAGGCGCCTCGGTGCGGCCCGATACGCAGGCGATCTTTTTCCTCTCCGCCTGCATGAGCCTGGTGCTTTTCGTGACCACATTCGGCGTTTCGGCCAACGTCAGCGGGGGCAAAAGGAAGGCAGTGGTGGGCGATGGTGGCGGAGGCAAAGGCAGTGTTGTTGCGCTGCTGAGGACACCCGGCGTCGCACGCGCTCTGGCCACCAGCGCCACCGTCCTGGCCGTGGTGGACCTGACCATGGTCTACCTCCCGGCGCTCGGATCCGAACGCGGGCTCTCAGCGGCAACGGTGGGCCTGATGCTGACCACCCGGGCCGTGTTCTCCATGGTTTCCCGGCTCCTGCTGGGCCAGATGGCACGGAAGCTGGGGCGCATGCGGTTGTTGGTGTTCAGCCTGGCGTTGTCCACTCTCGCGCTTTCCGCGGCCGCAATTCCCATGCCGGTATGGCTGCTGTTTGTGATCATGGCTGTGCTGGGGTTGGGCCTCGGCATCGGCCAGCCCCTCACCATGTCCTGGCTTTCAGCCCAGGCTCCGGCGGGGCAGCGCGGCCGGGCGCTGGCCCTTCGGCTTGCCGGCAACAGGGTAGGCCAGGTGGTGCTGCCCAGCGCCATCGGCGTCGTGGCGGCCGGACTTGGCGCAGGAGGCGTCTTCCTGGCGTCAGCAGTGGTGGTGGGCGGGACGCTCCTGCTGCTGCGCGGCGTGCGCCTGGACGATTAGACTCGTCCGCTCAGGACGGCGAACGGGTGTCGAACGCCCCAGCCGATTCCCGTAGAAGGCGTGCGACGGTGTCCACCGGCGTACTCGGTGACCGTCGCCGGTCGAACCGGCGCAGGACGATCCGTCGCGTTCCGAGCCCGGGGACGTCCAGGACGTCGACCCCGTCGTGGGCGACGCCACTCAACGCCAAGGTGGGCACGATCGCAATACCCTCGCCCGCAGCGACGAGCGCGAGTGCGGTGAGCGTTTCCTGGTATTGATGCACGGTTTCCATCTGGGCGCCCGTTGACTGGCGGAGCCGACCGAGCACTGCAGAGTTGGCGGCTGTGGGTTCCACGCCGAGCCACGGAAGTGGCAGCCGGGCAAGGTCGATGTTCTCGGTGCTGAGCAGGGCGCCGGCGGGAACCACTAGCTTCCATGGCTCGTCCAGCAGGGGCTCCTCGGTCATTCCGGCGGAAAGCGAACGCTGTTCGGCCGTCGTGGAATCGAGCTCCACCACGACGGCGTCGAGCTGGCGCTGGCGGAGCAGCCGCATCAGGGCAGGGAAGTCGTCCTCGACGATCCTGATCTGCAATTGCGGGTACTGGGAGCGCCACTCGGGCAGGCGTGGGATCACCACCGTCCGAACGAAGCTGGTGAATCCGCCCACGCGCACGACCCCTGCGATCTGGGCCCCGCCTTCGATACGGGCGCGGGCGACGCTGAGTGCGCGTTCAATCTCCTCGCCGGCTTCCGCGACTGCCAGGCCGGCCGGTGTCAAAACTGAACCTTTGGGCGTGCGCACCACCATGGCGTGCCCCGTCTCGTCCTCCAATTTGTTGAGCTGCTGTGAGACGGCCGAGGCCGTGATTCCCAACTCGTCCGCCGCGGCGAGCACCCCGCCCGTACGGGCAACAGCAAGAAGAACGCGCAGCCTGCGCGGATCGATATCCATGTTAAGTAGTTCTAAACCACACCTTCAGTGAAATGCAATTGCTCTAAAGGCATTTCAAACTCATAATTGCTGTTAAAACCGGACGGGCCCGCGGAAAAATCCAGGCAACACCCTCTTCCCGGGCATCACCTCTGAAAGGACATCATGGAACTGCTGTGGGAAATCGCAGGTTGGTCGGGGGCAGTTCTGATCCTGTCGGCATACCTGTCTGTTTCCATGGGTTGGTTGAAGGCCGGCAAACGCTTCCAGATGGCCAACCTCATCGGTGCATGTGCCTTCATCGTCAATGGCGCGGTCCACGAAGCGTGGCCTTCAGTAGTCACGAACGTTGCCTGGTGCCTCATTTCCGCCGTCGCGATTCTTCGTATGCGTGCCACACGCGAGTCGCCGGTTGCTGCAGTTGAGGCCCTGCAGGTGCAGTTTCCCGGCGTCCCTGACACCACCGGCCAGATCGCTGTTGTCGAGGCAATTACGTCTGCCGTTCACGGCGACGCCGCGGGACGGGTGGCTGAGTGCCAGGCCAGCCGGCGTGACGCGCGGGCAGCACTGCCCACTGCGTGGACGTCCTGAATTCGCCCAGTTCGCGGGAAAGGTGCGAGATCGTGGGATCGTTCCCGCGATCTCGCACCTTTCCCGCGAGTTCGACGGCGGGTCCCGGTGCTCATGCCGGGGTTCTCCCTTAGAGGCGGAGTTCCATAAAGACGCTGTTTGGATCCAGGACGTAATCGGCGAAAGGAGCGCACTCGGTGAAACCGTTGCGGGCGTACAGGCGTCGCGCCGGAGCAAAGTAGTCCTCGGTTCCGGTCTCAAGGTAGAGGCGCTCAAGATTGCGGGCACGGGCGTCGTCGAGGATGTGCCGGAGCATGAGCGTGGCCACGCCCCGCCCCCGTGCGTTTGCCGTGGTGCGCATGGACTTGATCTCGCCGTGTGTGGGGGACCCGGGCGGGGAATCCAAGAGCTTGAGCGCGCCGCACCCCAGCAGGCCGCCTGCCTCCCGGGCCGTCCAAAACGTGATTGACGGTGCGGACAGCGCCGAGTGGTCCAGCGCGTGGACGCTTTCGGCCGGCGAGGTGGCGAACATGTCAGCCAGGTGTTCGCTCAGGAGCTGATGGACATCGTCGCGTGCGGGGTCATCCCGGTCAATCGAAATCACGCTCTCCAATTTACCGTTTCCGTACTCGGCCTCGTCCGCCTACAACCTTGCTCGTAAGAAGTGCTGCCAACGCGAACCGAGGAACGCGCGGGGAACGGCCGCGACCTACCTTTAAGCGAGAAATCGGAAAGGAGGTGAGAGCAATGGCAGACCACTATGCCTCAGGAACCTGGCAGGTGAAGCAGGGCAGCGATCAGGAGTTCATAGACCGATGGACGGAGTTCCTTCAGTGGTCCCGGGCGAACTACCCGTCGATCCTCGTGGCGAACCTCATTCGTGACCGACGTGTTGCCGGGCATTATGTTTCGTTCGCGGAGTGGACCGACGAGGCGTCCCGGGACGCATGGAAGCAGAACCCGGAGTTCATGACCCACTTTGATGCCTGCGTGGCGCTGTGCGAACACATGAGCGGCGCTGATTTCGATCGGGTAGCGACTGTGTAATCCATCTGCTTTATTGCCTGACCGCCGAGCGCGGTCCGGCCGCCGACAGCGTCAGCCGGACCGCCCGCGCGGGCCAATGCGGCCTGCAGTGGGCGGTTTCGGTCATGTCAGGCTCCAGTCTCTTTTGCGATCACACAGGTTGCGGGACGATCCGAATGTACGGCTTGGGCTCCTTCCAATCGCCAAATATCCCGAGGGCCTCGCTGTTCGGCACGGAGCCGGCGATGATGACTTCCTCGCCTTGCTTCCAGTTGACCGGCGTCGCCACCCGGTGCTTCGCAGTGAGCTGAAGCGAGTCGACAACACGAAGCACTTCATCGAAGTTGCGTCCGGTTGTCATGGGGTACACGAGGATCAGCTTGATCTTTTTGTCCGGCCCAATGACGAACACGTTGCGGACGGTCTGGTTGTCCGCGGGCGTGCGGCTCTTTGCGTCCCCGGACGTGGCCGCCGGGAGCATGCCGTAAAGCTTCGCCACGGTGTAGTCGTCGTCGCCGATCACGGGGTAATTGGGGCGTGCCCCCTGCGTCTCTTCGATATCGGCGGCCCACCGCTCGTGATCAGCTGTCGAGTCCACAGACAGGCCGATGATCTTGACTCCGCGTCGGTCGAACTCGGGCTTGATCTTGGCCATGTAGCCGAGCTCGGTCGTGCAGACCGGGGTGAAGTCCTTCGGGTGGGAGAACAGCACTCCCCATGAGTCTCCGAGCCAGTCATGGAAGCGGATATCGCCGACAGTCGTCTTGGCGGAGAAATCGGGTGCGATCTCACCGAGTTGCAGTCCCATCATGTCCTCCTGGTCGTTGTGATGTGATGACGGAACCAATTGGCTCGCGTCACTTCTGACGGTAAGGCGACCCTGTTCCCCGACCGTTCCCCCCAGCTACCATGAGGGCGTGGAGAAGTGCGCCGTCCTCATGCTGGGCGCGTTCGGTGTCGTGATTGACGGCCGGCCGGTTCAGGACGACGCGTGGAAGCGGACCAAGGCGGCCGGGCTCGTTAAGGTCCTCGCCCTCGCAGAAGGGCACCGACTGCATAGGGACGTCGTCGCCGATCTGCTCTGGCCCGACCTCAGCGCGCAGGCTGCCGCTTCGAATCTTCGCAAAGCTATGCATTTCGCGCGCGCCGCCCTCGGCTCGCCAGACGCCGTTCAGGCGCACGGCGACCTGCTGGTGCTGCTGCCAGGCGTGGATGTTTCCATTGACGCGGAGCGGTTCGAAGAGGACGGGCGCGCCGCCCTTGCCTCATCGGCAGGGGTGGATGAAGCGCTCGCCCTGTATCGAGGCGACCTGCTTCCCGATGATCGATTTGCCGTGTGGGCCGAGGACCCCCGCGATCGGCTGCGCACGCTGTACCTGCGCTTGCTCAAGGCCGCGGCTCGATGGGACGACGTGGTCAAGGCCGACCCAACGGACGAGGAAGCCCACCGCGCGATCATGGTTCGTGCGCTCGGCGCGGGCGATCGCCAGGGCGCGATCCGCCAGTTCGAGCGACTGTGTCGTCGGTTGCGCGCCGACTTGGGCGTCGGCCCAGGGGCGGCGACCGTCGCGGTCTACGAGGAGGCCATCGCCCAGGACAGCCGACGCGCGGAGAATCGCACGCGGGTCACGTTGGCGCGAGCACTCATCGCCCTCAATAGTGGCGACCTCGTCGAAGCCACATCATACGCACGGCGTGCACGCGAGCTGGCCATGGAAGCGGACTTGGGCCGAGAGATCGGCGAGGCCAGCGCAGTGTTGGCGATCGCGGCGAACATGCAGGACCGTTGGCCCGAAGTGTTCGAGGCCGAGTTCGTGGAGTTCACCCAGCACGACTCTGCGCGCTCCGGCTACATTCTTGACGCACAGTTGTGCCTTGCCGAGTTCTGCCTGAGCGGGCCGGACGGGCACGGGAGAATTGCGCGGCGAATAGCGCGCCTGCGCACGATCGCCGAACGAGCAGGCTCGGTGCGCGGCCTGGCCATCGCAGACCTGTTGCTGGGGGAGGCGGCACTCTTCTCCGGTGAGCTCAGCGAGGCGCGCAGTCTTCTCCAGTCCGCACTCGAGTTGCACCGGCGGGCCGGGGCACCGGCCGGCGAGATCGTGACACTGCAACGACTGGCTGAGGTTGACCTCGCGCAGGATCGGCCCGAGGAGGCCGCCCGGGCAGCCAGTCGCGCTCTGGGTGCCGCGGCGTCCACGTGGCTCGAGCCGCATCTCGTCGTACGCCTGTACGGGGTGCTCGCTGAGGCTGCCAGATCTCCGGCGCAAGCGGTCCGCATCATTGAGCGAGCCGACGCGGCACTGGCCGGGAGGAGCGTCTGTCCACCGTGCTCGATGGGTTATCAAGTGGCCGCAGCGACGCATTACGCACTGGCCGGGAAGCTGGACGCAGCCCGCCGCCGGCTCGCCAACGCGGAGCAGCTCGCAGGCATGTGGCCTGGCGGACCATGGCACGCCGCCCTCTGGGAAGCACGAGCCGTCCTACGCCGCGCAGAGGGTCACGATGATCAAGCCATCGCCCTGTTTTGGGAGGCGGCAGCTAGTTTTGCCGAGCTCGGCAGGCGCCAGGACGAGCAGCGCTGCCTGGCCCGAGCAGCACAAAGATCGCCAAAGGCGACCGGAAAGCCTTTGGCTGGATAGTTCCGGAGAGCTTCGTTCCTCAACTGCTGAGGTCCCAGTGCACCCGGATGGCCTCGGCAATGGGGCCGGCGGTGACATCGACGCGGAACGCGACGGGCGCTGTCCCCGTTTCCTCGATCACCGAGTCACGGTACACGCGGCCGCAGGAGGGGCACAGGGTGTAGAGGTCCTCATCGGATGGCCATTCCGCCAACCCGGCGGGGACCGGGGTGTCGTCGACGTTGTGGACGGGGACGCCTTCTGAGTTGGCCTGGATCAGCCCGTCCTTGCTGACGGTGTTGCCGCACACGCAGGTGATGGTGGTGACATCATGACCGGTCACGTCGGCGGTTTCCGCGTCCATGGTGACCTCCCCGGTGATGGAAGAGATGTTGTGTAATCAGCTTATGCCTGCTGATCCTTGGCGTCGCCGGTGCTTGTAAATCCCCGTTGTGGTGGGCGCCCAAGAGGGCCACCATGATGCTATGAACGCTGAAACATCGAAGGCGTCGGAGCTGAACCTCCCCCAGGCCTTCCTCCTTCTGGCAACGAACGACGTCACCGGCAAACCAGATATTCCGGTGTTCGCACTCAGGACCACCTTGGCCGGCGCAATCCTGGCCGAACTGGACCTGATCGACGCGATCGAACTGCAGGGCAAGCACGTCAAAGCTACGGGCGCCTCCGCGGAAACGGATCTCCAGCACGAACTGGAACTCATCCGTGGCAAATCCCGGCCCCACACCCCCAAACGGTGGGTCTCCATGCTCGAGGGCCGCGCCGAAGTCCAGCGTATCTATGAAGGGATGGCGTCACGGGGCATCGTGGAACATGTGGGCGAACGGCACCTGGGCCTGTTCCGGGCTGTGCGGTACCCGGAGAAGGACCATGCTCCGGAAGCGGCGCTCCTGGAAAAGATCCGCGCCGCCCTCAGCGGCCCGCCGTCCAACCTTGAGGTGCCGGACACTTCAACCGACGCCGGAACGGCCGTTGCGGGCACGGCCGTTGCGGGCACGGCCGACGCCGGGACCTCCGACGCAAGGACCGCCGACGCAAGGACCGCCGACGCCGACCCGGCTGAGGCTGCGGCGACCGAGTCCACGAAGCCCGGGGACGGTGCCCCTGCTGCCAAACCTGGCTCCGAAGCGCCCGATGCCAGGACCACGGCACTGATCGCCCTGCTTCAGGCTTCCGGGCTGCTCGTCAAGCTCTTTCCGGAAGCGGACCTGACGCGGGCGAATGAGCTGTCGTGGGACTACTGGCCGACCCGCGCGGTGGAGGACGAGCTCCGGATGATCCGCATTGCGGAGCAAGAAGCCGCCAACTTGTGATGCCGCTGCGCCGGGCCTGATCAGATGAGGCCGAGCTCGGCGAAAGCGGCAACGAGCCCTTCCTCCCGGGGAGGCGCGGCGGTGCGATCGGCGAGTGCCACCAGCTCCGGGAGTGATCCTTCGATGGCGACGCCGACCCCTGCGTAGGCGATCATCTCCAGGTCGTTGGCGCCGTCGCCGATCGCAACCGTGTCTTCCCGGGCAATGCCCAGATGGGCGATAACGGCTGCGACGCCGTCGGCCTTGCTGATCCCGCGCTGGTACAGTTCCCCCGCGTGCCGGCCGTCGTCGGCCACCGAATTGCCGACCACCGCGATGGCCCCGCCGATTTCGCCGACCAGATGCTCCATGGCAACGGGGGAGTCAAACACGGAGACCTTGGCGAACGGTACGGCGGCCAGGTCCGAGGTGGGCCGCACGGCCCGCATGATGTCGGACGAACCCACCGGGCCCTCGGGTGACTGCTCGAAATGGGCGTCCAGGATCACCTGCAAGCGTTGCATCGCGTCCGGTGGTGCGTACAGGGCCTCCTGCGCCTCCAGGACATACACGGCGTCGTGCGCGTCGAGCGCCCGGACAGTGCGGGCCGCAAGATCAGCCGGAAACAGCCTGTCCAGGAGCACAGTCCCGCCTACTTCGGCGTAGGCACCGGCGCTGGCCACCAGGCCGTCGAAACCGGCGGCGAGAATGCTCTTGGGCAACATTGACACTGGACGCCCTGTGCATAAAAAGACCCGATGACCGGCCTTCCGTGCCGTCCGGACTGCGCGCACGTGCCCCTCGGGAACCACGCCATAGTCCGCATAAGTGCCGTCAACATCAAGGAAGACAGCCCGGACAGTTCCAGTGGTGCTCGGCGTTACGCTCATGATTCCGGATCTTACACACCGGCAACATCCCCCTCGTAACAGTCGCCCTCGGCCGGGTTAGACTCGCCTCCATGGGGGAACACAGCACATCAGGGGAACGCAAGGAAAAGTCAGCCCGGGTCTCGGCGGCCGTCCTGCCCGTGGCGGGCCTCGTCGCGTTGGTGGTGGGTTGCCTCGTCGCCTGGAGCAACGCGAATGTCAGCTTCGGCTGGTTCGCTTACGCGCCGCTGAGTGACCAGCTCTTCATGGGGAGCGGTGTGGCAATCGTTAGCCAAGGGACACAGATCGGCTTGGCGGTAGCAGCCACCGGCCTGCTCATCCTGGCGTTCTGGGCCGGGTACAGAATCGGCAGAAGAGCTAGCCCCAAGCCGAACAGCAATAAAACCGTTCCGTAATTGGTGATCCCGGCAGCTCCGTAACCGACGCCTCCCGTTCACCGTCCCGAAACCGTTGTGGCCACGCCCGTTCTCCCGCAGCAGGAAGTCTTTTCACGCACCACTGCCCAGCGCCCCCATCGCCTGGGCGATGAATCGACTCAGCTGTACCAAGGAGAACCCCGTGTTCCTGAAAAGCGCCGTCACCGCCCTCGTGGCACTCACCTCCCTGACCGGAATCGCAGCCCCGCCGGCCGCGAACGCGGCCCACGCGCCGTCGTCCGTGGTCCTCGGACAGCCGCTGCCCGCCGCCCACGCCCACAACGACTATGAGCACGACCGTCCGCTGTTCGATGCCCTCGAGCACGGCTTCACCAGCGTTGAGGCAGACGTCTGGCTCGTCGACGGCGAACTGCTCGTCGCCCACGACCTCGAGGATGCCACGCCCGGAGTAACGCTCGAGAGCCTCTACCTCGATCCGCTGGACGAGCTGGTTCGGAACCAGGGCCACAGCGTTTACCCCCACTGGGACGGCAGCTTCCAGCTCCTGATCGACATCAAGAGCGAAGGGGAGGCCACCTACGCCGCAATCGAGCAGGAACTGGCCGAGCACCGAAGCATCATGAGCCGCTACAGCAACGGAACCACCAAACCCGGGCCCGTCACTGCCGTCATCAGCGGAAACCGTCCCCTGGCCACCATGGAGGCACAGGACAAGCGGTTCGGCTTTTACGACGGACGCTCCGCCGACCTCACCTCCGGAAAGCCTGCCGAACTCATGCCGCTGGTCAGTGACAACTGGACCAAGCTTTTCAGCTGGCAGGGCGTTGGCCCCATGCCCGAGGCCGAACGCGCCAAGCTCCAGGCATACGTGGCAGAGGAACACATTCAGGGCTACCGCGTCCGTTTCTGGGCCACCCCGGACCAGCCCGGCGCCGCCCGAGACGCTGTCTGGAACGAACTCTTCGACGCCGGCGTGGACCACATCAACACCGACGACCTTGAGGCGCTGGAACAGTTCCTCACCGCCCGCACGGCCTAACTGCCCCGCAACAGAGAGTAGGAATAGCTCCATGCCTTCAAAGACCCTGAAAACGACGACGGCGGCAGCCGCCCTGGCGCTCGGCCTCCTTGCGCCGCTGCCCGCCAACGCGTCCAACCACACCTCCGACAACGAAGCGTTCACCTTTGGCGTCATCGGCGATATCCCTTACGGCGACGCCGAAATCGCCAAGTTCCCGTCCCGCATCCAGGACATCAACGCCGACAGCGCGCTGAAGTTCGTCACCCATGTGGGCGATATCAAGAACGGCTCCTCGGTCTGCTCCGACGAGTACTTCGCCAGCATCCGCTCCCAGTTCGATACCTTTGAGCACCCGTTGGTCTTCACCCCGGGCGACAACGAGTGGGTGGACTGCCACCGCACCAACAACGGCGCCTACAACCCGCTGGAACGGCTGAGCAAGCTGCGTGAGGTCTTCTTCGACGAGCCCGGCAAGACCCTCGGGGAGACGATGCCGGTCCAGACCCAGGAGAACCTGGGTCTGCCGGAAAACGTCCGCTTCGTCCAGAACCGCGTGGCCTTCTCTGTGCTGAACATCCAGGGCAGCAACAACTCGCTGCTGCCGTGGAGCGGCCTGGGCGAAACCGCGCCGACTCCGGAGCAGTTGACCGAAGTTGAGCACCGGACGGATGCCGTCCTGGACCAGATACACAGCACCTTCGCCGACGCCGATCGCCGCAACGACCGAGCCGTGGTGCTTATGACCCAGGCCGACATGTTCGATCCTTCGCAGCTCGCCGCGGCCTCTGCCAACCCCGAAACGGTCTCCGGGTTCCGCGAAATCGTGGCGGCTATCATCGACGAAACCAATCGCTTCGACCGGCCGGTCTACCTCATCAACGGCGACAGCCACGTCTTCGCCGAGAACCAGCCGCTGGCGGATGGCTCGCCGTGGCTGGACATCTACGGCCAGCCCGCCGCGGATGACCTGCAGCGAATCACCGTGGACGGCTCGGCCAACGCCACCAACTACGTCAGGTTCACGGTGGGCGGCAACAGCGGCGAGGCCGGCAGCGTCCTGAGCTGGGAGAAAGTCCCCTTCCGCCAGTAGGCACCCAACCGAAGCGAACGACGGCGGGTACCTCCCGCCGTCGTTCCCTTGCGTGAGTGCCCCTGAAGGTTCAGCATGAGAGCATCCTGCGCCGCCCGCCATGCGGCCGGCTACGCGCAGAGTCAGCGCCACACCGGAAGCCGCGGCGAAGGAGACACGGATGAGCAACTCACGAATTGCCGAGGCGATCTCGTCAGCCAAGGCGTACCTGGCCGCACACCCTGACGAGGCGCGTTATCGCGACTCGGTTGCCTCCGCCGTGGTGGAGGACGGCCTTCGGGTTCGCGTAACCGGCGCCGATGGTGCATCCCTTGTCACAGACATGGTGGCGGGGGTCGGAGGAACTGCATCAGCGCCCTCGCCCGGGTGGCTCTTCCGTGCCGCGTACGCTTCCTGTGCAGCCACACTGATCGCGATGCGCGCTGCCGAACAGGGGGTGGTCTTCTCTTCCTTGCAGGTCGAGGTGGACGGCGAATCCGATGACCGGGGCATTCTAGGCATCGCGGAGGACGTGCCGGCCGGCCCGGTCAGCATGAAGGTCACCGTTCGAGCGGTGTCGACCCAAGACGAAGGAACGGTGCGGGAAGTCATCGCGTGGGGGCTGGACCATTGCCCAGTAGATGATGCGGTCCGGCGGCCCGTCCCGGTAGAGCTCGACGTCCACGTAGCCAGACCATAACCGGGCCTGGACCCAAAACCCCTGCAATGCATTCTTTTGGGAAACCGGTATCAATGCATCTGGAATTGGCCGCCTAGACCACGATTTTTGTTGTAAATTTTAGCAATGGAATTGAAACGTAATGGCACGGCTACCCTGATGGACGTGGCCCGGGTGGCGGGGGTCTCGCGTTCCACTGCGGCACGTGCCCTGGGGGGATATGGGGCAGTGAGCCCGGAACTCCAAGCGATGGTGTCTGCGGCAGCCGAAGCCCTTGGTTACCGGAGCAATGCGCTGGCCAGGAGTGTCAGTTCGGGCCGTTCGCACACCATTGGGGTTGTGGTGAGCGATATCGAAAATCCACATTTCGCCCGGGCTGTTCGGGGAATGACCGATGCTGCGAAGGCGGCAGGCTTCGATGTCATCCTCGCAAACACGGATGAGAATATCGACGCAGAACGCGCGGCAGTCCAAGTGTTCCTGGACAAGCGCGTGGACGGTCTGATCGTGGCGTCAACCAGCCGGAGCGATTCCGGGCACCTGCTGGATGTTGTGGGCATGGGGCGGCCTTTGGTGCTCTTCGACCGGCGTCCCGACAACGTGGACTCCGATTGGGTTGGGACTGACTGCTACGCGGACGCCAAGACCGTCATGGAATACCTGATCAGCAAGGGGCACCGGAATATTGCCTTCCTTTCGGCCACCACCAAGACTCCCGAGGAGCTGGAGGCGGGACACCCCCTCCCTATCTCAACCATTGCGGACAGGGTCCGCGCCGTGCGGGAGTCGGCCAGGGCCGCGGGCGTGCGCTATGAGTTCATTTCCGACGCCATGTCACCACAAAAGACCCACGTGATTGTTGCCTCCTTGCTCAACCGCCGGGACAGGCCCAGTGCCATCATCGCTTCCTACAGCAAGCTGGCACTCCCGGCCTTCCAGGCAATTCGCGCGGCGGGGTTGACCGTTCCGGAGGACATTTCGCTCGTATGCCTTGACGATGCGGACTGGATGACGGTCAGTTGCCCGGAAGTCCACGCCATTTCCAATCCTGCCTATGAGATGGGGATGAAGGCCGCGGAGGTACTGCTGGGTCGTATCGACGGTTCGGGCCCGGAGTTCAAGGACCACCTGCTCCCGGCAACGTTCACTCAGCGCGCTTCCGTTTCCGACCTCGCGGGAGTGGCGGTGGTCACGCCCATCGCGTAGCCCCTCCAGCGTCCCTCTTCAGGGCCCGAGACCCTTGGTTTCGGGCCCTTTCTTGCGCTCTGTACCTGGCATCGTGAGGGCGCCGGCGGCGCCCGGCGGTCCGGCCCTAAAGAAAAACAATTGCTGGAGATACCGGTGTCTCATAGCATAGACGAATTGCGGGAGACCGGTGTCCTACCTTGGACTGCGCTATACGTAATCTGAGCGAAACAACATTGAAACCATTGACAATTACTGTTTACTTCAGAAATACTTTCGTTGCATGAAGTGATACGGATCACTCATCGGCGCAGACTTTTTCCAGGCAGGAGCTGTACGAATGAATGAACAGACAAAGTTGTGGGGCGGCCGTTTCGAGGGCACGTCCAGCCCGGAACTCGCCCGCTTTTCGCGGGCTGATCCCCGGTACTTCCGCATGGCACCGTACGATCTGCACGGTTCACGGGCCCATGTCCGGGAGCTCAACCGCTCCGGCCTCATCGGTGATGCTGAGCTGGGGAAGTTCCTGGACACGATTGATGACCTGGCAAGGGACATCGAGCGTGACCGCGTTCGCCCCCAGGAAGCGGACGAAGACGTCCACACCTTCCTTGAACGCCTCCTCATCGAGCGCATGGGACCGGTGGGCGGCAAGATCCGCGCCGGACGCTCACGCAACGACCAGGCTGCCAACGACCTCAGGCTCTACATGCGGGACAAAGTCCGGCGGGTCAGCGAACTGCTGATCGAACTGGCGGAGTCCCTGGCCGGGCAGGCCGACCAGCACCTGAACACGCCCGTCCCCGGCTTTACGCATCTTCAGTCCGCACAGCCGGTGGTCTTTGGCCATCAGATCCTGGCGCACGCACAGCCCCTGATCCGGGACCTTGAGCGCTTCCAGGACTGGGACCGCAGGGCAGCTGTTTCGCCCCTTGGAGCCGCGGCCCTGGCCGGTTCAACCTTTGCCCTCACCCCCGAAATCGCAGCAAGGGAACAAGGCTACGAAACCAGTGCAGAAAACTCGATCGACGCCGTGGGAAGCCGCGACGCCGCCATTGAATTCCTCTTCGTCTGTTCCCTGACGCTGATCGACATTTCGCGTTTGTGCGAGGAGATCATCTCCTGGGCCTCCCAGCAGTTCCGCTGGATCACCATGGATGACGCCTACTGCACGGGCAGCTCCATCATGCCGCAAAAGAAGAACCCGGACATCGCCGAGCTGGCCCGCGGCAAGGCAGGGCGCGTCCTTGGAGACCTCATGGGACTTATGGCAACCGTCAAATCCCTGCCGCTGGCCTACAACCGGGACCTCGCGGAGGACAAGAACGCCGTCATCGACGCCGTTGACACCCTGGAAGTTGCGCTTCCGGCACTGTCGGGCCTGGTCCGGACCTTCACCGTCAATGTCCAGGAAGTCCGCCGGCAGGCGACAGCCGGCTACACGCTCGCCACCGAAGTTGCCGACTGGCTCGCCAGGCAGGGGATCCCCTTCAGCGAGGCACACGAAGTTTCCGGCTCCCTTGTGCGCTTCTGCGAAAGCCGGGGACTGGACTACGACGACCTCAGCGATGAGCAACTGGCCTCGGTCGATCGCCGCCTGACCCCCGACATCAGGAACGTCCTGACTCTCGAAGCGGCACTCGATGCCCATTCAGGGTTTGGTGGAACGTCACCCAAGCGAGTGGCCGAACAACTGACGCGGCTGCGGGCAAGGCTGGACCAGATGAAGACCTGGGCTGCCGACTACAACGGCCTGCGGGTCAGGCCGGACCACGAGGGCTGAACCATGGGCCCTATCAGCGCAGATGCACGCGGCGCAGCAGATACCCTCCACGATCAGGAAAAAGCCATGAACACTCAAACTGAGCCCAGCGTCACCGACGCTGCTTCGGTCGACTTGAAAATTGTCCCCCGGCGGCACGTGGGGCGGTGGGTTGGCGCCACAGCGGTGGTGCTCCTCCTCGTCTGGTTGGGAGTCTCCTTCTCCCGCGCCAAGATCGACTGGCCCACGGTCCAGGAATACCTGACGGTCCCCGTGCTGATCCAAGGCATCGGTGTGGCTCTTCTCCTCACCGCAGTGGCCATGGCCCTTGGCCTGATCCTGGGCGTGGTCACCGCCGTGATGCGCCTGTCCAAGAATCCTGTGGTCTCCGGTGTGGCCTGGCTGTATATCTGGGTCTTCCGCGGCACCCCGGTCTACCTACAGCTCCTTATGTGGTTCAACCTTGCGCTGATCTTCCCAGTGATCGGCATCCCGGGACTTTACTCGGGCCGCATGATTGATGTGCTCACACCCTTTGTCGCAGCGTCCATCGGCCTCGGTTTGAACCAGGGCGCCTACACCTCCGAAGTGGTCCGCGGCGGCATCCTCTCCGTTGACGAGGGCCAGACGGAAGCCGCCCAGGCCGTGGGCATGACACGCCTGCAGGCTATGCGCCGCATCGTGCTGCCGCAGGCGATGCGGGTCATCATCCCGCCCGTGGGCAACGAAGTGATCGGCATGCTGAAGACCACCTCGCTGGCCTCCGCCATCGGCGTGAGCGAAATCCTCTCCGAAGCCCAGCACATTTACTACGTCAACAACCGGATCATGGAACTGCTCATCGTCTGTGCCGTCTGGTACTTGGGTGCGGTATCCATCCTCAGCATCGGCCAGTACTACCTTGAACGATTCTTCGCCAAGGGTTCCTCCAGCCGGCAATTGCCGCTGACTCCCTTCCAGCATCTGAAAAGCATCTTCGGCACAAACAGGAAGGCACTCTCATGACCACGAACGTTCTGGTTCGCGCCGAAAACGTCCACAAGAGCTTCGGCCTGAATGAAGTGCTGAAGGGCATCAACCTTGACGTCAATGCCGGAGAGGTGGTCTGCCTCCTGGGAGCCTCCGGTTCCGGAAAGAGCACATTCCTCCGCTGCATCAACCACCTTGAGACGCTCTCCAACGGGCGCATCTGGGTGGGCGAGAAAGTGGTGGGGTACCGCCAGGACGGTAACCGCCTCTATGAACTTTCAGACAAAGAGGCGGCCAGGCAGCGGCGGTCCATCGGCATGGTTTTCCAGCGGTTCAACCTCTTCCCCCACATGACCGTGCTGGAGAACATCATCGAAGGGCCGGTGCTCGTCAACAAGGTCAAGCCCGCAGAGGCCAAGCGGCATGCTTCGGAACTCCTTGCCCGGGTGGGCTTGGAAGGACGCGAGTCGTCCTACCCCCGTCAGTTGTCCGGCGGACAGCAGCAGCGCGTTGCCATCGCGAGGGCGTTGGCGATGAAGCCGGAACTGATCCTCTTTGACGAGCCGACGTCGGCGCTGGACCCCGAACTGGTGGGTGAGGTGCTGGACGTGATGAAGGACCTCGCCAAGTCTGGCCTCACCATGATCGTGGTCACCCACGAGATCGGATTCGCCAAAGAAGTGGCGGACCGCGTCGCCTTTATGCACGGTGGCGAAATCGTAGAGCTCGGCCCGCCCGCCGACGTCCTTGGAAATCCCCAGCACGAGCGGACCAAAGCCTTCCTTTCCCGCGTTTTCTAAGTTCACCATCCCCAAGATTTTCTAGACTCACCATCCCCAACGAACTGGAGCCATCATGAAGCACTTCACCAATGCCGCACGCATCGCGGCTCTGACCGCCGTCGCGGCCTTTGGCCTCACAGCATGCGTGGGCGGCGCAGAGACTGCTACCGAGGCAGCCGCAGGCACTACCGGCCTGCCCCAGGCAATCAAAGACGCCGGAAAGATCCGGATCGGCCTGTCTCCCGACTTCCCGCCCATGGAGTTCCGGGACAGCGACAAGAAACTCTCCGGCGTCGACATCGAACTGCAGCAGAAGCTTGGCGAGGTCCTCGGTGTCGAGATCGAAGTGGTCGAGTCGCCTTTCGACCAACTGATCAACTCCGTCCAGACAGGCCGCGTGGACCTGGTGATGTCCGGCATCTCCGACACCCTGGAACGGCAGAAGACCGCCGACTTCGTGGACTACTTCAAATCCCAGGGCCGCCTCTACACCTCCGGCGCCCGTGCGGGAGAGTTCACTCAGCAAACGGATATTTGCGGCAAGAAGCTGGCAGTCAGTGGCAAGACCGATTACTTTGAGCAGGTCAAGACCCTCAGCAAGACCGTCTGCACGGACAAGGGCCTTCCTGAGCTGGGTATCCTCCCCACGGACTCCGGAGCTGCAGCCCGCCTCCAGATCGAGCAGGGCCGAGTGGACCTTGCAGCGCAGGGCGGCGAAAACCTGGCCTACTTCGCCAATACGGAACCCGGAAAATATGCGTCCGTCCTGGACCCGCTGCCGGCCAAGCCGTTCGGCGTCCTCATGAAGAAGGGCGACACCCAACTGGCCAACGCCGTGAAAGACGCGTTCACCGAGATCGTTGACAATGGCGAGTACCAGAAGATCCTCGACAAGTGGGGCCTGGGCTACGGTGCCATGACCCCCGAGGTCAACGGCGTCAAGTGAACCGAGACGCAGCAGTGAAGGCTGGGGCGGCGGTGTGGCCGGAAGGCAAACGCAGCGCCGTCGCCCTGGCCTTCGACCTTGACGGTCCCACCGGCGATGCCATGCTCAAAGGCACCATCTGGGACCGGCCGGAGTACTTCAGCCAAGGCGCCTACGGACCGTGGCGGGCCGTGGACAGGATCCTCGGGCTGTTGAAAACGCACGAAATAGCAGCGACTTTCTTCACTCCTGCCTGGGTGGTGGAGACGTGGCCGGAGCAGTGCCGGCGCATCGTTGAGCAGGGCCACGAAATGGCCCACCACGGCTACAAGCACGAAAAGTATTGGGACCTCAGCCTGGTGGAGCAGCGGCACGTCATCGAAACCAGCCAACGCATCTTCCAGGATGTCCTGGGCACCACGGCGGTCGGCTTCCGGACACCATCGGGGGACTGGCGCCCCGAGACCCCGGCCTTGCTCGAGGAGATGGGTTTCCTCTACTCCAGTTCCATGCGCGGAGACGACCGCCCGTACTTCCACACCGGCGGGAAGCTCGTTGAGATCCCTGCCCGGTCCGACATGGATGACTACGCCTCGCTTGCCTACACCACCAACCCGGACTGGCCCTCGGGCGGTGATCGGATAGCCAGCTATGACCTCACGCTGGACAACTGGACCAGGGAGTTCGACGGCTATCACGCCGAAGGCCTGTGCCTGTCCACCATCTTCCACCCCAAAGTGGTGGGCAAACCCGGCCGGGCAGTACTGCTGGACCGCTGGATCCGGCACGCGAAAGATGCCGACGACGTCTGGTTCAGCACATGCGCCGACATCGCCACGTGGTGGCAGCAGACCAAGGAGCCCCAGACGTGACTATGACTCAGGAAACCCAGGGACGGTGGCCCGAGGGTAAAAAGTGCGCCTTCGTAGTCACGGTCGGGTTTGAGGCGGAACTGTCCGTACTTGCTGCGGCGCCTGACGCCGTCGACCGCGCCAAGAGCCTGTCGGTGGGACAGTACGGGGGAACGCGGGGAGTAGACCGCCTGCTGGCTGAACTGGACCGCACAGGCACCAAAGCGAGCTGGTTCGTTCCCGGCGCCAACCTCGCGAGCTACCCCCGGCAGCTCGAGGCAGTCGCCGGGGCAGGGCACGAGTTCGGCAACATGGGCTGGCAGCTCGAAGACATGGGCAGCCAATCCCTCGCCGAACAGGTGGACAGTATCGGTCGCGCCCAGGACGCCTTCCAGTCCCGCCTCGGGCTTCGTCCGGAGGGATTCCGCGCAGGACGCGGGTCCTACGCGCCCGGGCTGACTGACGAACTGCTTACCCAGCGATTCACGTGGTCCTCGTCTTGGCACGGCGACGACCTGCCCCACTTCCACGCAGGATCTGCGGCCGCATTGGTGGAAGTGCCCCGCCACCACGAACTGGACGACTACCCCTACTTCGTCTTCAACCTGGACCCACCCATCCCCGCGGGAAGTCCACGGATTGCTTCCAGCCGGGAAGTGCTGCGGAACTGGATCCTGGAATTCGACGCCTATCGTGCAGAAGGGTTGTGCTTCGTCCTGACCCTCCACCCGGAAATCATCGCCACACCCGGGCGGATCGGAATGCTGCGCGAGTTCATGGACCATGTATCCGCCCACGACGACATATGGCACGCCACCGGCGGCGATGTGGCCCAGTGGTGGCGGCAGAGCGCCAAACCCAATCCTGCAGACCACCCCGCCGAGATATTCCACGCACTTACCCGCGAAGGCAGGCCAACATGACCAACGACCCCACAGCTTCAGAGCGGATCGCCGGTTTCCTCACGGCGCTGCGGCCAGGAGACATCCCCGCCGATGTCCGGCACAGGGCCAAGATCCACATCCTTGACACTCTTGGTGCCGGAATTGCAGGAGCCTCCTCACGGGAAGTGGACATCAGCCGGACAGCGCTCGGAGCTGTCTATGGAACTCCCGCCCCCGGCTCAGGGGCACCGCTTTGGGGGACACCCGCCGAACTGCCCGCGCTGGGGGCGGCGTTCGTCAACGGCATCGCCTGCCACGCCTTCGAACTGGACGACTCCGGCGGGTGCGACCATTCCGGTGCTGTTGTGCTGCCCGCGGCGCTTGCGGCAGCGTCGCTGCCCACGGCCGGTTCCCGCGGAGGAACCGACGGCGGAACAGCCGACGGCGGACCGCACGTTGGCGGCGCCAGTCTCCTCCACGCCGTTATCGGTGGATATGAAGTGGCCCGCCGCGTCCAGGACGCTCTGGGCGGCTACGACTCCGTCAACAATGCGGGCTGGCATTCCACCGGCGTGTGCGGAACGTTCGGAGCCGCAGTGGCGTCCGGCGTGATCCTTGGCCTGGACACCGAACAGATGGTTTCTGCCATTGGCCTGGCCGGGTCCTTTACTGGCGGCACCTGGTCATTCATCGGTGACGGTGCAATGTCTAAGCGCATGCACGTGGGCCGCGCTGCCGAAGCAGGCCTGAACAGCGCACTTCTCGCCAGGTCCGGGTTCACCGGACCGCGGGACCTGTTCGCCGCCCCGTGGGGCAGCTTCCTGCGCCTCTACGGCCGGCAAGAGGACATAGACCAATCCCGCCTGTTCGAAACACTCGGTGAGGAATGGCAGATTGAACGGGCATCCATCAAGCCCTACGCCACCTGCCGCAGCACCCACGCCGCCATCGATGTCATCCTGGACCTGCGGGAGCAGCCCGGCGTCTCTGCCGAGTCGGTCCGCAATATCACCGTCCACACCAGCGCGCTCATCGCCGACATGTGCGGCAAGGCCGACGTGAGCTCCTTGGTTTCGGCTCAGTTGAGCATGCAGTTCGCCCTCGCCACGGCCCTCCTGCACGGGGGAGTCGGCCTGGCTGAAGTGGCTGAACAGGGCAGGACTGACCCCCGGATCCTCGAACTCATGGAACGGATCCACTTGGTGGTGGACCCCCAGCAGCAGGGAGGTTCGGCGGAACCGCGGATCGAGGTGCAGACGGAGTCCGGCACCATCATTGTCCAGGCCGTCCGGGCTAAGGGTGCCTCCACCAACAGGCTCAGCGACGACGACACCATAAGTAAGTTCATGGACCTCGCCACCACCAGGCTGCCGGAGACGGCGGCACTCAGCGTGGTGGAGAACGTCATGGAACTCGAATCCAGCCACGACATAGGCCCGCTCCTTCGGCTGCTCACCGTGAATTCCGAACCGGCGCTCCTGAGGTAATAGGGAAACGGAAACCAGGGTCCTGCGCGATCAGGTCAGCCGGTTGGCACCAGACGGAAAGGTACGACGGCGGCGACCCCCCGCCGTCGTTCGCTCGCCCGGGTGACTCTCGGCTCAGTCCGTTTCCGGCCCTTCGCAGAAGTGGCAGCCGTCTTCACAGCCCTCCTGTGCTGACACTTGGCTAGAAGCTGTCAATGGAGGCTCCCGCGGCAGAGAGGACATACTGGGGCTTGCGGGACCCGAACTGGCTCGCCACCAAGGTCCACGTCACCAACTCGCCGCCGCTCGGCGGCATGATGCTCCCCTCGGCGAGGAGTTGCGCATCTGCCTCCTGGCCGGCCGGCGCCCACCATCCGTTCAGCGGGCAATGTTCGCCGGTCCGCGCCTCGCGGCCTTTCCGGGAACTCTTGCTGGGGAACTGCCGGTGCGGGATACGTTTCTTCATCGCTGCTTCTTCGCTTTGCGGGATTTTAGTGGGCTGACACCAGACGGGTAAATGTGGTGTGGATCCCAGTATCTAACTGCATAGCATTTAAGAAAAAGCGATGTTTTCCGCACAATATTCATCGCAATTAGTGATGAATAGTTTTACGTTTCGGGGCGTCCCGCGTCGGCAGGTTCGGTCCGGAACTTTATCAGCTTGTGGGTCCCGTCGCAGTACGGTTTGATCGCTGAGGCTCCGCAGCGGCAGAGCGCCACCGTCCGGCGCTGCCTGGGAACGGGTTCCCCTGTTGGCGTGAGGATCTCGAAGTCCCCGCGGACCAGCAGCGGTCCGTCCGGGCAGACCACGATCGACCCTTCTGCTGGTTCGTGGTTCATGTGCTCCTGATCTTCTGTAGTCATGCCGCGGCGGGCAATTTGGTGCGCAGCGATGACCGGCCGTTTTCCCAAGCGTCCACAACGTGGTGGGTGAGCAAGGTGTCCAGGGCGAGGGCCGCCGTCGCGCCGAACAAGACGTCGGGGAGCAGGTCCGGGTCCGCTTCCACCAGGCCTCCGGCCAGATCCCGCCCGGCAATCTGCTCGTGGACGGCGTCTGCTTCGACGTGCTCATCGAAGTACGCTGTCGCTGCGGCATCGAAGTTATGCCGGCGGAAACCGTTCCCGTAGAGCTGGTTGGGCCGGGAGGACGTCATCTCATAGATCGCCAGGTGACCGGCGATGGCACCGCGCAGCCGGCGGTTCAGCCCGAAGAGGGACATCATGTTCACTGATGCCAGGGCAAGGGCCGGAACCGTGTTGACGTAGGCGCCATAGCGGTCATCGAGCCCGAGGGCACGCATGGTCCTGGCAAAGAGGGCGCTGTGCATCCGGTCCGCGCGGCCGCCGCCGTATTCGTCCGCCTGGATTTCCACCAGGGCCGCCTTCGCACGGCCGGCGAGGCGGGGAATGGCCCACGTGTGCGGGTCCGCTTCCTTGAGTTGGTAGATGGATTTCTGAATGAGGAATTCCTTGAGCTGGGAAAGTGTGGCCCTCTTCGCCACATACTTCGACATGCTGGGCCCCGTGTCCGACGCCGCGAGGTTAAACAGGACCGTGGCCACGCCGTCGCTGATCGGAACCGCCCCGGGAACCTGCGGAATGTCGGGAACCGCAGCTTTGGCTGCAGTCCTCAGTCCCTGTTCGAACGGCTTCTCCAGAAGCCGGCGGACGGCGATCATGCCGGGGTGCCATTCCCAACTGTCATCCACGCCGTCCAGCCCGCTGTAATGCAGCTCGTACAGGCAGAACAAGGCCAGCTGGAGGTCGTCGTCCTCGATAGCGTCTTGAGCCTCGGCCAGTTGTGAGGTCACAAGTGCGTGGAGGTCGGCCAGGCCGGCGGGGGTATCAACGGGCTGGCCGGCGAGGATCGCGAGCAGGGCGGCGCTGATCGGCCCCCGCTGTTCGGGGATGTGCATGGTACTCCTACTGAATCTTCGGCCCGGGGCGGGCCCCTCTAAGGACGTTTCTAGGATCAGAACCGGTTGCGGCTGCGGGGATTCGCGGCCGGGTTCTGCTTGGCCCGGCGGGCGCGCATGATGCGGCTGATGATGGTGGGGAGCAGGGCAAGCAAAAGCTTTTTCATGGAGTTTCCTTCGTCGAACGGGGGAGAGGTGAAAAGCAGACAGGCCGGCGCCGCCGGGGGAGGCGGGTTGCCGGCCTGTCTGCTGGGTGGTGGTTAGGGGTT